>JAWKSZ010000001.1:0-303865 GCA_041402045.1 Planctomycetota bacterium
CCTGGTGCAGGATCGCGCGGATCTGAGGCAGGCGTCCGGACTCCATGGCGAGCAGGAACTCGTCCTTGTCCATGTAGTCGGCGATCCGGCAATCGGCGAGGTTCTCGACCTTCGGGCCGCGGCTCAGGTCGTCGACGACGAGGACCTCGTCGACCCCGTCGGCGTTGAGCCGACGCACGAGGTGGCTGCCGACGAAGCCTGCCCCCCCCGTCACTACGAACATGGTCGCTCCCTTGCGAGCTTACCCTACGTCACGTGGCCCGATTCGAGAAGCGGCGGTGGACCGCCGGCTAACGCCCGCCCCGGCCCCGACCAAGCCCTCCTGGGGCGACGGACCGCCGGTCGAATCGTCCCGCGAGGCGCCCGGTGCGCCTCCCGAGCTGAAGCGATCGCAACGCACGCCAGGGGACGAAACGTTCGCTGAGCGATTTGGAACGCACCTGCTGCCGCGCGCTTTGGCCCTCCGCTTGCCCTGTGCGGCGTGGAGGTTAGCGAATGATTGGGATTCGACTCGCAGGGCTGCTGGTGCTGGCCGCCCTCTGCATGACGCCGCTCAGCGCGGGGGACGACCTCGGCGCCTCGGACCAGGCCCTCCTCGAGCGCCTGGTGATCGCGGAGGCCGGCGGAGAAGGCCACCTGGGCATGGCCCTCGTGGCCCGCTCGGTGTTGAACCGCACCGCGCTGCTGCGCACCCGCCAGCTCGACCCCCAGACCTACAACGCCAACGGGCGCACCTTGAGCTCCGTGGTCAACGCGCGCATGCAGTACGAGCCCGTGAGCAGCGGCTCGATCAACCGCCGACGCTCCAGCGCGGAGCTGGCTCGCGCCCGCAGCGCGATCGCCCTGGCCCGCGACACCCAGGCCCTCGACCGTGAGCTGGCCCGGCGCGGAGTCGGCGCCAGCGCGCGCGCGCGGCTGATCGACTCGACCGGGTTCCGCGCCCGCGGCGCGTACAACGACTCGAGCCAGAACTACAACCGCCAGACCTTCCGCGGGCACGTGTTCAACGCCGACCGCTTCAGCCGCCGACTGGACGTGCGCGGCCAGTTCGAGCGCACCTACGGCCAGGGCGGGACCGTCGCCGCCGCGACCGAGCCGAGCGGCCCTGTGTCCAACGGCAGCCGGGGTCCCCAGGTCCAGGCCCTGCAACGCCAGCTCAACGAGCGAGGCGCACAGCTCACCCCCGACGGGATCTTCGGCGGCAACACCGAGACCGCGCTCAAGGCGTTCCAGCAGTCCCAGGGCCTCCCGGTCACCGGGCGCCTGGACGAGGCCACGCAGCGCGCGCTCGCCACGCGTCGACCGAGGACCGTCACCCAGTTCAGCAGCTTCGCCCAGAAGCTGCGGGCGATCATGCCGCGCCTGAGCCAGGCCAAGGCCGAGCTCTACGCGCCGCACCTGGAGCGAGTCATGGCCGAGTCCGGGATCTCCGGCGCGCAGCAGGCGGCGTTCATCGCCCACGTGGCCTACGAGAGCTGCGAGCTCCTCGTGTTCGAGGACGCGGCCAAGGGTCAGTGCAGCGCCGGAGCGCCCCTGCGCGCCTCCATGAACCAACTCGACTACGCCCGCCTGGCCAAGGAGGTCCTGGGGGTCGACATCGTGCGCTCGCCGGTCGTCGCCAACAGCCCTTCGATCGGGTTCAAGCTCAGCGCCGCCCACTGGACGGAGGTCGGCGCCGACGCGCCCGCCTCCAGCGGGAACTTCATGGAGGCCGCGCGCCTGGCGCGCTGGAACGAGACGACCGACCTCTCCGGGCGCCTGGCCTACTACCTCCGCGCCCGCGCCGTCCTGGGGTCGAACTAACGTGCGCGCGGCTCCAGCGTTCGCCGCCCTGGCGACCTGCCTCCTGTGCGCCACGCCGCTCGCCGCGGCCGGCGCTGGGGCCGTGCTCGTGGTCGAGGACAACCCCGTCACGGAGCGCCTGTTCGCCAAGGCCTACGAGGCCTTCCTCACCGAGAGCGGCGCCTACGCCGAGGTGCGGGTGCTGCAGGGAGACGAGGGCAAGCGCAGCGTGACCCTCGCCGCGGCGATCCGGGAGCTCGCCCCGCGAGTCGAGCAGATCGACGTCGTGATCTCCGCCCACACCACGCGCCGGGACCCGGCGCTCCTGGCCAAGCTCCTCCCCCCAGCCGCGCGCAAGCTGCGCCTGGTCTACAGCACCGCCTGCTACGGCGCCGACGCGGAGCGCCCCGCCTGGGAGGGCGTCGGCGCGCGGACGGTGGTCACCCACGTGGGGATCAACAACCCGATCGTGGCCCTGCCCTACTTCCTCGGGGAGTGGACCCGCGGCGCCCCCGTCGGGCGGACCCTCGCCGCGGGCTACCGCGAGGAGTCCGAGTGCAGCCGCTTCGTGCTCTCGCTCCCCGGCGTGGGCAAGGCGCTGCGCCGGGTCTACGGCCACGAGGGCGGGGAGCCCGAGTTCTTGAGCGGCAGCCGCCCCGTGCTCTCGGGCGCCGGCGACACCACGATCCAGACCGGCCTCGAGGAGGCCCCGACCCTCCTCCACCCCGAAGGCCTGCGCTACGTGCGCAGCCGCGGGTCGAGCCCGGGCTTGTTCTTGCGCGCCCTCGCGGGCCGCTTCGATCAGCGGGGAACGACGCTCCAGGACACGCTCTCGCTCATCGGCCTGCCCGAGATGCCCTGGTTCGACCCCGAGCTCATGACCCGCCTGCGCGTGGTCGACGTCTACGAACGCCGGGCCGGGCGCGGCCCCTTCGTGGCCCCCCGCCGCGAGGGCGAGGTGGTGGTCTCCTTCGCCCGGGCGCAGAGCGCGCCCCTCGACGCCGGGTTCACCCTCCACGTGGGCAAGACCGTGCGCTTCCGCTTCGGCCAGATCGACCCCGGCGCCCGCAAGCTCGTGCTCAAGGTCTCCGGGCTGTGGGCGGGGCGCGGGCTCCTGCGCTGCAAGGTCACGAGCCTGACCTTCAGCCCCACCGAGCGCGGGGGCTACCGGGTGCGCCTCAGCGGACTCCTGTGGGGGGTCGTCCCCTTCTGGCGCCACGTGGTGGTCGGCGGCGAGACCCCGGCCCCCCTGCCGGCAGACCTGACGGTGCTCGCCGCCGCCGACCACGAGGCCAACCCGGGGATCGTCGACGGCCTCGGGCCGGCCCCCACCCAGAAGTGACCGCGCCCGTCCGCGGAGATTAGACTCACGGGGGTGAGCGGCGGCTTGAAGATCCCCGGGTTTCGCGACCTGCGCCCGATAGGTTCCGGAGCGTTCGCCGACGTCTACGCCGCGACCCACGTCTCGTTGGGCCGGCCGGTGGCGATCAAGATCCTGCGCGAGCGCACCCCGTCCCTGACCCAGACCGACCGCTTCCGCCGCGAGCGCGAGGTCCTGGCCAAGGTCTCCCACCCGCACGTGCTGCGGGTGCACGAAGCCGGGAGCGCCGAGGGGCGACTGTTCGTGGTCACCGAGCTGCTCACCGGGGGAACCCTCGAGGACAAGCTCAAGGACGGGCTCGAGCGCGAGGCCGGGCTCGACCTCGTGCGCCAGGCCGCCCGTGGCGTCGAGGCGCTCCACGCCGCCGGCCTCGTGCACCGCGACCTCAAGCCCTCGAACCTGCTCCTCGACGACGAGGGCCGGGTCAAGGTCGCGGACCTGGGGCTGGTCGCGGGGCTGGAGCTGAACACCCTCACCCGGAGCCAGGACCTCACCGGGACCCCGGCCTACCTGGCCCCGGAGCAGTGCAAGGGCGGCGGCGCCCGCGACGCCACGAGCGACGTCTACTCGCTGGGCGCGATCCTCTACGAGGTCCTGACCGGGGCGCAGCCCCACTCCGGCGGGAGCGTGCTCGCGCTGTTCGGCGCGCGCATGGCGGAGCCCGACCCCGACCCGCGGCGCAAGGTCCCCGAGCTCGCCCCCGAGCTGGCGAGCGTGGTGCGCACCGCCATGGCCGGCGACCCCGCGCGCCGCTACCGCGACGCCGGCGCCTTCGCGCGGGCGCTGGAGGCCGCGCGCCGCAGCGCGAACACCCCCCGCCCCCCCGAGGCCGCGATCGCGTTGGGCGCCGCCCTGGCCGCGGCCTTCGCCGCGGCGTGCCTGGTGGCGGTGTGGTCCTGGCAGGCCGGCGCGCCCCCCGCCGCCGGCGCCCAGGCCGAGCTCCCGCCCCCCCCCGACACGCCCCTGGACCTCGGCGGCAACGACCCGGACACCCTGGCCGCGCGCCTGGCCGACGGCGACCCCTCCGCCCGGAGCCCCGCCGCGGCCTGGATCGCGGCGCACCCCGCCGACGCCGCCAGCGCGCGCGCGCTCGAGCGCGCGGCGCGGATCGGCGCCCTGCGCGCGCCGCCCCTGCGCGCGGTGACCCTCCCCGCCGCCAACCCCGCCCACGTGCCCCAGGGGCTGGCTCGCTCGGCGCGGGAGCTGGTGTGGATCGAGCTCTGCCCCTACTACTGCGACCTCGACCATCGCGGCCCGCCCGAGGTCGCGCTCCTCGTCGACGACGGGGCGCGAGACCTGGGCTGGGGCGAGCGCCAGGCGACCGCCGTCGACGCGAGCTGGAGCTACGTGGCCGAGCTCGGCCTGGGCAACTCCAGCGGCGTGTTTCGCCTGCGCGACCGCGCGCTGGAGCGGGTCGCCGAGCTGCCCTGGGGCCGGACCACCGCGCTCTGCGTCCAGGGCGCGACCCTCGTCGCCGGCTCCAAGGACGGCCGCGTGGCCGCGCTGGACCGGGCCACCGGCGCCGTGGTGTGGGAGCGCCAGGTGCACCAGGGCGCGGTGACCGGGATCGTCGGCTGGGGCGACGACGCCGTGGTCTCCGTCGCCCACGACGGGCGCGCCACCATGCGCTGGCTCGGCGTGGGGGACGGGTCCGAGCGCCCCTGGCCGCCTACGGTCCCCCCCGTGGGCGAGGTCAAGTGGGCGCTGGGCATGCGCGAGCCGGACGAGGTCGTGCTCTGCCTCAACGAGACGAACATCGTCTACGGCGTCGGCGCCCGCGGCAGCCGGACCTTCGTGGGTGAACGGGACATAGACGCGACCCCCGCCTCGATCTTCGGCCAGTGGTCGCCGGACGCGCTCTCGGCCCGGACCGCAGCCCGCTGCGGGGACATGCTCCTGATCGCCGGCTGTCGCTGGACCGACGCCGAGATCTACTCCCAGTACCGGGGCTTCGACCTCACCGACGGGCACGAGGTGTTCGCCGCCGACGTCCGGGACGCCGGCTTGTACACGCTGAACCTCGGCCCCAGCGGGCTCCTGACCACCGGGATCAAGACCCTCACCGGGCTGCGGGTCGAGGTCCGTGAGCTGGAGCTCCCGCGCGGCGACTGAGCCGCCGCCCCGGGCTCACCCGCGCTCGGTGCGGGCGGGCGCGCGATAGATCGCGCCGCGGCCCTTGCCCTCGGCCACGAGCAGCCCCGCCTTGGCCAACCCGACCAGGTCCCGCCAGGCCGTGGCCGGCGAGATCCCCCAGGCCACGGCGTGGTCGGCGTTCTTGACCACCTGCCCCGGGGTCAGGGTCTCGACCAGGTGCAGCTGCCGCGAGTTGAGCCGCATGGGCTCCTCGCCCCCCGGGCGCAGCGGCGCCTTGAAGCGCAGGTGCGCGGCCTTGAGCGGCTCGGGGCCGGCCTCGACCAGCGCGCGCTCGAGGGTCGCCTGCAGCTCGCGCAGGTTCCCGGGCCAGGTGTGGCTCTCGAGCCGGGCCAGGGCCTTGGCGCTCAGCTCGCGGTCGGGCGCGCCGAGGCGGGTGAGCAGCGCGCGGGCCAGGGCCGGGATCTCGCCCTTGCGCTCGCGCAGCGGGGGCAGGGTCACGTGCAGCACGCTGAAGCGGTAGTAGAGGTCCTGGCGCAGCCGGCCCTCGCTCACGCCGCGCGCCGGGTCTCCGGCGTAGCTCCCGATCACGCGCACGTCGACCTGCTCGACCTGCCCGCCCAGGGGCCGCACCTCGCCCCGCTCCACCGCGCGCAGGACCTCCGCCTGCAGGCGCGGGCTCGCGTCCTGCAGCCCGTCGAAGAACAGCACGCCGCCGTTGGCCCGCTGGAACATGCCCTCGCGCCGCACGTGGGCGCCGGTGAACGCGCCCTGCTCGTGGCCGAACAGCTCGCTCTCGAGCAGCTCGTCGGGGATCGTGCCGCAGGAGACCACGACGAACGGTCCCTGGGCGCGCTTCGACCCTGCGGCGGCCGCGCGGGCGAAGTGCTCCTTGCCCACGCCGCTCTCGCCGGAGACGAGCACCGGCACGTCGGAGCTGCGCACCGACTCCAGGAGCGCCGGCGGGATCCAGGGGCCCGCGCCCTCCAGCGGGCGTCCGGACGCGCGCAGCTGCGCGCGCAGGTCGTCCTCGAGCTGCGGACCCAGGCGCGCCGCGAAGCCCACGGCCACCGCGGCCTCCCCCGGGCCGAAGCGGCCCGCGGTGCCGGGGTCGTCCAGGTAGAGCACGCCCAGCACGCGCCCGCGCTTGCCGAGGAGCGGCGCGGCGAGCACCGAGCGCAGGCCCTTCGCCCCCACGCTCTCCCCGGCCGAGACCGGCGGCGACTCGCTCGCGTCCTCCAGCACCAGCGGGCGCCCGGTCAACACCACGTGCCGCAGCAGGCTGCGGCTGACGAAGGACGCGTCCTCGCCGACCTCGAGGGAGGAGACCCCGCTCACCCGCAGCAGCCGCCCGCGGGCGGCGCCGGTGGCCTCGACCGCGAGCTGCACCGCGAGCTCGAACAGCTGGGGCCCCTCGAGGTCGCTCTCCACCAGGCGGTCGAGCATGTGCAGCACGCGCTCGCCGGCCCCGGTCGATCCGCCGAAGCGCCGGCTGACCCGCAGCAGGAGCTCCGCCGCGAGGTCGCGCTCGGGGTGGGGCTGCCCGCCCACGATCCCCGCCCGCAGGCCCTCGACCTCGAGGGTGCGCTCGATCCGCTGCTCGGCGCCGGTCGGGCTCCACACCCGGATCCCGCCGGCCTGGAGCTCGACCGCGCGCGCCGCGAGCAGCCGCCGCAGCGCGTCGGCGGTGGCCGACCAGGGGTCGGCCTGGGGGGCCTCGCTCACCGCGAGGATCGCGCGCAGGGTGTGCTTGAGGGCGTCGCTCGACAGCCGCTCCACCCGCGCCTCGAGGCTCGGCGACTCGAGCGCCGCCGACAGCCCCTCGCAGCGCGCGCCGAACAGGAGCACCGCCAGGGGGTCGCCAGCCTGGTTCGCCGCGCCCAGGGCCTGGCTCAGCGCGGCGCTGGTCGCCTCCGCGTCCTGCTGCTCCCGGGCCACCAGGGCGCGCCCGAGGTGCCGCTGGGGCAGCCCGGCGGGGACCGTGCTCAGCGCAGCCTGGGCGCGCTGCAGGTCGCCGTCGGCCAGCCAGGCCTCCACCAACCCCAGCGCCGCGTCGGCGGCGTGGCCCGCGGCGGCGGGGTCCTTGCCGCGCTGGGCCTCGCCCAGCCCGCGCTCGAGGTTCCCGCGCCCGAGGGCCACGTCGCCCTGGGCCACGAGGCAGCGCCCGAGCTCGATCAGCGCCGCCCGCCCGAGGACCGGGCGCCCGAGGCCCTCGGCGAGATCGACCGCGCCCAGGAGCAGGCTCACGGCGCGGGCCTCGCCCAGGGCTGCGGTCAAGCGGCCCAGGGTCAGGGTCGCCTGCAAGCGCGCGTCGCCGTCCTTGGTCGAGGCCAGCTCGGCCTCGGCGCTCGAGACCCGCCGCATCACCTCGGCGCGGTACTGTCCGCTCATGGGGTCGTCTCCGTTTCGTCCGCCGCGGGCGAGGGCGTCGGGGGCAGGGGGGTCGCCTCGGGCTCCGGCGTGTCGGCCGCGAGCAGCGAGGTCAGGCAGGGGACCACGATCACCGTCAGCAGCGTCGCAACCGAGAGCCCGGCGACCACGGCGATCGCCAGCGGTCGTCGCAGCTCGCCGCCCTCGCCGAAGCCGAGGGCCAGGGGAGCGAGGCCGAGCACGGTGGTGGTGGTGGTCATGATGATCGGGCGCAGGCGCAGGCGCGCGCCTTCCAGGATCGCCGCGTAGAGGCTGGCGCCGCCGCGCTGCACGCGCAACACGGCGTCCACGAGCACGATCGCGTTGTTGACCACGATCCCCGCGAGCATGACCGCGCCGATCAGGACCAGCACGCTGACCGGGGTCCCGGTGACCCACAGCCCGAGCACCACGCCCACCCCGCCCAGGGGCACGGTGCAGAGCACCACGAACGGCGTGCGCAGCGACTCGAACTGGGTGGCCATGACCGCGAACACGAGGAACACCGCCAGGGTCAGGGCGAGCTGCAGGCTGCGGTAGCTGAGCTCGAGCTCCTGATCCTGACCCGCGAGCTCGTAGGTCGCGGTGCCCAGGCTCACCGGCGCGAGCGCCGCGCGCACCTGGTCCAGGGCCGCGGCGAGGTCGGCCCCCTGGATCTCGGCCTGGATCCGCACCACCCGCGAGCCGCGGGCGCGGTGGATCGCCGCGGGCCCGCTGTCCTCGGTGACCTCGGCCACGGTGAACACCGGCACGTTCTGTCCGCTGGGCAGCCGCACCGGGAGGTCGCGCACGGCGCTGGCCCGCGAGCGCGTCGCCCGCGGCGTGATCACCCGCACGTCGATCCGGCGCTCGCCCTCGCGAAACTTGGCCGGGGCGTCGCCGCGCAGCATGCGCCGCAGCTCCTCCGCGATCTCCTGGACCGTGAGCCCCTGCTGCGCCGCGCGCTCGCGGCGCAGGGCGATCCGCACCTCCGGCGCGCCGGGCTCGCGGGTCGAGCGCACGTCGCGCAGCGCCGGGACGCCGCGCAGCGCCAGCTCGACCTGGAGCGCCGCCGGCCACAGCGTCTCGAGGTCCGCGGCGAACACGTCGACCTGCACCGGCGGCCGCAGGTTCAGCGCCTGGGGCACCACGAGCTCGGCCCGCGCCCGGGGGAAGCCCGCGAGCACCTCACGCACCGCGCTCACGGCCTCGGCCTCGCGCTCGCCGTCGACCGGCGGCGTCAGCGCCAGGTCGATCTGGGCCAGGTTCTCGCCCACGCTCTGGCGCCCCGAGCCGGCGCTGGGCAGGGTCCCGATCGAGCTGAACACCCGCGCGAAGCGCGGGTCGCGCCCCAGCTCCCGCTCGACCCGGGCCACCACCGAGGACGTGGTCTCGAGCGGGGTCCCTTCGGGCAGGGTCAGGCGGAAGGCGAAGTTCCCCTGGGCCAGGCTCGGGACCAGGTCGTGGCCGAGCTGGCGCCCGAGGAACCAGGCCACGACCAGGAGCCCGCTGGCGGCGACCAGCACCAGCGCGCGGTGCTCGAGGGCCACGCCCAGGACCTTGGGGTAGGTGGCCTCCACCCCGGAGAGCAGGAGCTTCACCGGCCAGGTCAGCGTGAGGAACACGAGCTTGACCGCCAGCCACACCCCATACACGACGCCCCCCACGAGCCCGGCCAGGATCCGCGGGAGGAAGAGCAGCGCGGTCAGCGTGCGGCTGAACCAGTGCCGCCCGTCGCCGACCGGGGGCAGCTCCCAGCGCCCCCAGCGGAAGGTCCAGGGCTGGCGCGCCTCGTCGGCGGCGACCCGGTCCCAGGGGAACAGCGTCCCGCCGGCGAGGGGCAGCCCGCCCTCGCGGGCGGCGAGGGTCGGGATCAAGGTCAGGGCCACGAGCAGCGAGGCCAGCAGCGAGAGGCACACCGTGACCGCGAGGTCGTAGAACAGCTGCCCGGCCACGCCCTTCACGAACACGATCGGCACGAACACCGAGACCGTGGTGAAGGTCGCCGCGGCCACCGCCCCGGCCACGTCCTCGGCGCCCCGGGCCGCGGCGTCGGCGCGGGCCGCGCCCCCCTCGCGCCGGCGCGCGATCGCCTCCAGCACCACGATCGAGTTGTCGACGAGCATGCCCACCCCCAGCGCCAGCCCGCCCAGGGACATGACGTTCAGGGACACGCCCGCGAGCTGCAGGGGGAGGAAGGTCGCGATCACCGAGGCCGGGATCGTGGCGGCCACGATCGCCGTGGAGGGCAGGTCGCGCAGGAAGAAGAACAGGACCAGGATCGCCAGCAGCCCGCCGCCGAGGGCCGCCGACCACACCGCGTCGATCGCCGCGGAGACGTAGCGCGAGCCGTCGCTGAGCACGGTCAACGAGAGCCCGGGCGGGAGGTCGGGCTCGAGCTCGGCCAGCGCCTCGCGGATCGCGGCGGCCACGCGCACGGCGTTGGTCTCGCCCTCGCGGTAGACGCCGATCTCCACCGCCTCGCCCCCGTCGACGCGGGTGATCTCCTTGCGCTCGGTGGGGACCCGGGCCACCCGGGCCACGTCCTCGACCCGCACCACCCCGCCGGCCTCGGCCTGGCGCAGGACGGTGCGGCGGATCGCGGTGAGGTCGGTGAACTCGTGCAGCGTGCGCACGAGGAAGATCGCCCCGCGGTCGACGACGCTGCCTCCCGGCAGGTTCACGTCCTGACGCTGCAGGGCGCTGGACACGTCGGCGAAGGTCAACCCGAGCTGGGCCAGGCGCAGCGGGTCGACGGCGACCTCGACCTCGGCCTCGATCCCGCCCTGGACCTTGGCGGCGGCGACCCCGTCGACCCCCTCGAGCTCGCGCTTGAGCCAGCGCTCGGCGTGCTCGCGCAGGAGCTCCAGGTCGTCGCTCCCCGCCAGGCTCAGGCGCATGACCGGGTCCTGGGCCGGGTCGTAGCGCAGCACTCGCGGGCGCTCCGCCTCCCGGGGGAGCTCGACCAGCCCCAGCTTCTCGCGGACCGCCAGCGTGCTGAGGTCCATGGACTCGTCCCACTCGAACTCGAGCACGACCTCCGAGGTCCCGGCGCGGCTCACGGAGTGCATGTCGCGCACCCCGGGGATCACCCCCACCGCCTCCTCGATCGGGCGCGTCACCAGGCGCTCCACGCTGAGGGGTGAGGCGTCGGGGTAGGTGGTCTGCACCGTGAGCGTGGGGTAGCTGAGGTCCGGGAGCAGCGCCACCGGCAGCTCGCGCAGCGCAAGGTAGCCGAACACCGCCACGGCCGTGGTGGCCATGAGGGTGCTCACGGGACGCTCGACCGCCCAGCGAGGGAGGCTCACCTGGAACCAGGCGCCCCTGCGCTCACTCGTGCTCCACGGCGTCGCCGGTCTCGAGCACCTCGACCGCGGTCCCGTCGGCCAGGGCCGCGGCGCCGGTGATCACCAGCAGGTCGCCGGGCTCGAGCGCGGGGTGGCTCTTCTCCAGCTCCACGTAGTCGTCCTGCTCGAAGCCGAGGGTCACCTCGACCTGCTCGGCCTTGCCCTCGCGCACCCGGTAGACGAACCATTGCCGCCCGACCGAGACCAATGCCGCGCGGACCGTGGTCAGCGCGTCGGGCCGCTGGTCGGTGGTCAGCCCGCAGGTGACGAAGCTCCCCGGGCGCAGCAGGCTCTCGTCGTCGGGCAGGATCAGGGTCACCTTCACCGTCCCCGACTCCACGTCGGTCTCCGGGGCGATCCGCTCGATCTGCGCGGTCACGCGCACCGCGCTCGCGGGGACCGAGACCTGGGCCGGCTGGCCCGGGGCGAGGCTCGGGACGTAGCGCTCGGGGACGCTGACCTCGGCCCGCAGCGGGCTCACGTCGGCCAGGTCGAACAGCGCCGTCCCCACCGAGACCGCGCCCCCCGCGTCCAGGTGGCGCTTGAGCACGGTCCCCGCGAACGGGGCCAGGATCTTGGTGCGCTCGAGGTCGAGGGCGGCGAGCTCCATGCCCTTCTCGGCCTCCGCGGCGGTCGTGCGCCGGGTCTCGAGCTCGGAGTTGCTGAGCGCGCCCTGGAGGTGGAGCTGCTCGCCGCTCGCGAGCTCGGCGCGCCGGTGCGCGGCGGTCGCCTCGGCCTGGGCCAGGCGCAGGCGCTGCTCCTCGTCGTCGAGCTGGGCCAGGATCTGCCCGGCCTCGACCGGGTCCCCTTCCTCGACCAGGATCCGCTCGAGCACGCCCTGGGAGCGGGAGGTCACGGTCGCGCGCTGCGCCGCGCGCAGGGTGGCGCTGGTCGGGTAGATCGCGGCCAGGGTCCGCAGCGCCAGCGGCGCGACCTGGACCGGGACCGGCCGGGCCTGGGGCCGCTCGCGTTGGGGCGGCTGCTCGACCTCGCAGCCAAGGAGACAGGCCGCGATCAGGAACGCGATCGCTCGGGTGTACATGGCCGAGAGCCTACCCGATCCCGGGGAAGCGCGTCACGGTTCCGTACCGTCTCCGAGGGCCGCAGCGGACGACAGTCGCCGGCGCGCGCGCGGTCCTCGCGGACCCTGGACCCCGACGCCGCCCCCCGACTCTGCGATAGGATCCCCCCATGGACCCGACCCTCGCCCCGCCCCCCCACCTGCGCAGCGAGCGCCTGGAGCTGCTCCTGCCCCTGCCCCAGGCCGCCCCGCGCCTGCTGCGCTACCTGGAGGACAACCGCGCGCACCACGCCCCGTTCAACCCGCCGCCCCCGCCCGGCTACTACACCCTCGACCACTGGCGCGCGCGGCTGGCCCAGAACCGCCAGGACTGGCGCGACGACAAGGCCGTGCGCTTCGTGCTCTTCCGGCGCGGCGAGGTCGCAGGGCCGGTCCTCGGGGTCGTGAACCTGACCCAGATCCACCGGGGCCCCATGGAGGCGGCGCTCCTCGGCTACTCCCTCGACCAGGACGCCGTCGGCCACGGGTACATGCAGGAGGCGCTGAGCGCGGCGCTGGACTACGCGTTCACGACCCTCGGCCTGCACCGGGTCATGGCCAACTACCTCCCGACCAACGAGCGCAGCGGCCGCGTCCTGCGCCGGCTGGGGTTCACCGTCGAGGGCTACGCCCGCGACTACCTCTACATTGACGGCGCCTGGCGCGACCACGTGCTCACCGCGCTGACCTCTCCCCACCCGCGGCCGCCGGCCATGTGCGAGTCGGCGTGAGCCGGGCGGCGGTGTGCGCGCTGCTCGCCGTGGTCCTGGGCGGCCCCCTGCTCGCGCAGGACGCGGCGCCGGTGAGCTCGGCCAGCGCCCCGCCCATGCGCGGGGTCACGCTGCCGCTGCACAGCCTCGACCCCGCCCACGACTACGGCGCGCTCCTGCGCGAGCTCCCCGCCCTGGGGGTCACCCACGTGTGCGTGGTGGTCAAGATCTTCCAGACCAACGGCAAGAGCGCGACCCCCGGGCGGCGCCTGCGCGGGACCCCCAACGACCTCGTGGTGCTGCGGACCCTGGCGCAGGCCCGGCGCCTGGGGCTCGAGGTCGTGCTCCTCCCGGCGCTGTTCCTGGTGCACCCGAGCGCCGACGAGTGGCGCGGGAACCTGGCGCCCCCCGACTGGGGCGTATGGTTCGCGGGCTACCGCCGCGAGCTCCTGCACTTCGCGCGGCTGGCCGAGCAGGCCCAGGCCGCGGTGCTCGTGGTCGGGAGCGAGCTCAGCTCCGCGGAAGCCCAGGCCGACCTCTGGCGGGGGACGATCGAGCGCACCCGGCGGGTCTTCAGCGGACGCCTGACCTACGCCGCCAACTGGGACCACTACCAACACGTCCCGTTCTGGGAGGACCTCGACTACGTGGGCCTCTCCGCCTACTACGAGCTGGCCGACGGCCCGGACCCGACCCTGGAGCAGGTCCTGGGCGCCTGGAAGCGCGTGCGGGGACAGCTCCTGACCTGGCGCGCCCAGCGCGGGCTGCGCCAGCCCCTGGTGTTCCTCGAGGTCGGCTACACCAGCGTCGACGGGACCCTCAGCGCCCCCTGGGACTACACCCGCCGCGCGCCGCTGGACCTCGACGAGCAAGCGCTGGGCTACGAGGCCTTCGCGCGCTGCTGGGGCGGCCAGCCCGCGCTCGCCGGCTGCTTCTTCTACGAGTGGTGGGGCGAGGGGGGCGCCGAGGACCGCGGCTACACCCCCCGCGGCAAGCCCGCGGCCAAGGTCCTCGAGCGCTTCTACCGCGCCCGCTAACGGGCTGCGGAACGTCGCTCGGGCAGAGGTCGGCGCCTACAGGCGGCCCGTGCGCTTGATATCCAGGTAGCGGTTCACGAGCGAGACCGGGAGCTGCTGCGGCTCGACGTCGAGCACCTGGGTCCCGCCCTGGCGCGCCTTCTCGTGCAGGGTGTGTCGCTCGCGGCTGAAGCGGTGGCCCTCGGCCACGAACAGCGCGTCCCGCAGGTCCTGGATCGGGCGGTCCGTCGCCATGCGGATCGCCTCCTCGCGCAGGCTGGCGAGGAGCACCAGGTTCCGCCGACGCAGGGTCATGAGCGCGGGCATGAGCTCGGTGTCGTCCTCGTCGCGGAGGTTCGTGACCAGGATCACCAGCGCCCGGCGCTTCTGGCGGGCCATGAGCCGGCGCGCGGCCTCGAGGTAGTCGGACGGCTGCACGCTGGTCTCGAGGTCGTAGAGCTGATTCAGGATCGCGCTCATGCCGGCGCCGCCCTTGGTCGGGGGCAGCCAGCGCCGCGAGCCGCTGAAGGTCATGAACCCCACCGCGTCGCCCTGGCGCAGCGCGACGTAGCCGAGCAAGAGCACGGCGTTCAGCACGTGGTCGAAGTGGGTCATGTCCCCGTCCTTGGCCCGCATGCGCCGGCCGCAGTCGAGGAGGAACACGATCTGCTGGTTCTTCTCGTCCTGATACTCGCGCGAGATCAGCTTGCGCCGACGCGCGGTCGCCTTCCAGTCGACCTGGCGCATGAGGTCGCCTTCGCGGTACTCGCGCAGCTGCTCGAACTCCAGGCCCTCGCCCCGCCGGCGTCGCGTGCGGATCCCCATTTGCCCCACCCGGTCGGCGAGGGCCAGGAGCGCGAAGCGCACGACCTCCTTGAAGTTGGGGTAGACCCGCACGGTCTGCTCGCTGCCGACGAGCGCGTGCCGGCTCACGAGCCCCAGCCGCCCGCGGACCATGAGCGCGGTGCGCGCGAACAGCGCCTCTCCCCGCCGGTGCGGGGTGACCTGGTAGGTCAGCCGCGCCCAGCCCCCTTGAGGCACGGTGACCCGCTGAGGGAGGTTCGTGGGCGGGCAGGTGCTGGGGTGGTGGTCGAACACGTCCACCCGCAGCGCACGCCCGGCGCCGTTCTTGAGCTGGAGGTGCACGTCGTTGGGGACGCCCACCGCCAGCGAGCTCGGCGGAGTGCGCTCGACCAGCGGCAGCGCCTGGCGGCGCAGCGCGAGGGCGTCGTAGGCGGTGAGCCCCAGGAGGAGCGCGCCCAGCCCGGCCCACACCGGGAGCGCGAGCGGCCAGATCGAGGCCGCGCCCCCGGCCACGCACCAGCCGCCCAGCGCGAGGTAGAGCCGGCCGGTGGGCCGGGGGAGCGGGGCCGCCTCGGGGGTCACGTCCGCGGCGCCTCGACGTGGCCCAGGATCGAGGTCAGCACGTCGTCGGCGCTGAGCCCTTCGATCTCGAGCTCCGGGGCGATCACGATCCGGTGCCGCAGGGCGGGGATCGCCAGCGCCTTCACGTCGTCGGGGACCACGAAGTCGCGCCCGCCGAGGAGCGCCATGACCCGCGCCACGCGGATCAGCGCGATCGCGCCGCGAGGCCCGGCGCCGACGCTCACGCCGGTCCAGGTGCGGGTCGTGCGCACGATCTCCACCGCGTAGTTCAGCACGCGCTCGTCGACGCGGATCTGGGCGCAGCGCTGCTGCAGCCCCAGGGCCTGCTCCGGCGTCACGACCTGCTGCACGGCGTCGACGTTGAGCCCGTTGCCCACGTGGGCGTGGGTCACGCTGCGCACGATCTGCAGCTCCTCGTGGGACTCGGGGTATTCCACGTGGACCTTGAGCAGGAAGCGGTCGAGCTGGGCCTCGGGCAGGGGGTAGGTCCCCTCCTGCTCGATCGGGTTCTGGGTGGCGAGCGCCATGAACGGCCGGGGCGTGGGGAAGGCCTGGCCCTCGATCGTGATCTGGTGCTCCTGCATGACCTCGAGCAGCGCGGCCTGGGTCTTCGCCGGGGCGCGGTTGATCTCGTCGGCCAGCAGCAGGTGGGTGAACGCCGGGCCCTTGCGGATCCTGAAGTCGCCGCTGTTGGCGTCGTAGATCGTGTGCCCCGTGACGTCGGCGGGCATGAGGTCCGGGGTGAACTGCACCCGGGCGAAGGTCCCGCCGAAGGTGCGGGCCATGGCCAGCACGAGCAGGGTCTTGCCCAGCCCGGGCACGCCTTCGATCAGCACGTTGCCGCCAGCGAGGAACGCGGCGAGCACGTGGTCCACGACCTGGCCCTGGCCGATCACGACCTTCTGGATCTCTTCGCGCATTTGGCGCGCGGCGCGGTGCACGTCCTGCAGGTCGACCATGGAGGACGGCGTGCTGTGGGCGTGCGGCGCCTTGAGGCTCATGGTCGGCGGGCGCGAGACCTGCCCCACCTGACTCGACGGCGCCTGCAGCGGGCGCCCGGTGGGGGGGCGGCTGGCGGGGGGCGGCGGGGTCCTGCGGGGGGTGCCGGAGGGCGGCGGGGGGACGTCGGTCACAGAGCTCTCCTCAAACGCTCCACGTCGGCCACGAGGAGCGTGAAGCCCTCGGCGCGGTGGGGGATCGGCGCGCACAGCGCGTGGTGAACGGTCTGGTGGGCCAGGCCCAGGTCCGCCGCCAGGGCGGGCACGAGCTGGTCGTCGGGCAGGTGCGCCAGGTGCGCGCGCCGACGGCGGATCACCGCGCGCAGCGCGTCGCGGCTGGCCTCGATCAGCGGGCGCTGCGCGTCCTGGCGCCACATGAAGTAGCCGGCGGCCTCGAGGTGCTCGAGCAGGCTCCGGCGGCCCAGGGGCAAGGGGAGCAGCAGGGGCCCGAAGCGCCGCGAGGCCCCCAGCAGCCACACCGCCACCAGCACTCCCAGCGAGATCAGGAGCGGCCAGGCGTGCTTGACCAGCAGCGTCCACAGCGAGGGGTAGGCGTCGTCGTAGACCAGGATCGCGCGGCTCGGCTCGCCCCAGGCGCTGACCAGCTCCCACAACAGCTCGGCGTGGTCCTTGGCGTCGATCGGCGGAGTCGAGTCCCAACCAAACAACCCGCCGCCGCCGGTGTATTGGACGGGGGTGCGCCAGATCTGCGCGTCGCTGACCACGGTCAGCCGCCCCTCGCCCACCGCCAGGCTCAGCCCGTGGGTCGTGCCGTCCTCGGCGGTCCACACCCAGTCGGCGTCGCCCAGGCTGAAGGGCATGACCAGCCCGCGCTCGGGCACGAACTCGACCTCGGTCGCCCCGCCCAGGGGTCCGACCTCGCCCTCCCCCGACTCGCCGTCGCTGTAGGAGGCCCAGGTGTAGGTCGTCTCGATCTCGTAGCGCTCGAGCAGCGGGTCCTGCTGCGGCTCCTCGTCCTCGTCGGGGGCGGGGGCCACGCAGATCAGGTGCCCTCCCGACTCGATCCAGTCGGCCAGCGCCCCGGCGCGGCTCTTGGGCAGCGGGCGGCGGTCGTCGAGGAGCAAGAGCACGTCGAAGGCGTGGCTCTCGAGGTCGACGGTGACCAGGGTCGGCGCGCTCTCGGTCTCCACCCCGCGCAAGGTCAGGAAGCGCTCCGCGGCGTAGAAGTGGTTCTGGCGCACGATCGCGCTGGGCGGCTCGCGGTAGGTCTCGGTCACCGGCTCCCCGTAGACCTGCACGTAGGCGAAGCTGCCGAAGCCGCAGGCGAGGCAGCTGCCCACGATCACGGCCAGGAGCACCAGGACCAGGCGTTGCCCGCCGCCGCTCACGAGCGCCCTCCCCCGCGCCCGCCGAAGGCCCGGCCCCAGCCCTGCCAGAGCTGGTGGGCCTCGTCGTCGCTGGGCGGGCGCTGGGCGTAGGCCACGCACTGCCAGGCGAAGGTCAGGCGCGCGAAGTAGTCGACGGGCGTCCCCGGCGTGGCGCGCACCGCCTCCAGGCAGTCGCCCTCGGTCGCGCTCTCGTCCAGGCCCAGGTCGTGGGCGTGCACGAGCTTGGCCAGGGCGCCGCGGTAGAGCAGGCTCAGGCAGGCCACCGGGTCGCCCGCGCGCCAGAGCTGCGCGGCCTCGTCAGGCACGTCCGGGGGGAGCGACTCGGGCCGCACGTCGAGGCCGGCGATCACCTCCGGCGGCGGCGCGCGGTCGCCGATCTTGCCGCTCGCGTTCTTGGCCCAGTTGCGCAGGAGGAACACGAGGAAGCCCACGATCGCGAGCACGACCACGGTCCACACCATGCCCTGGAACAGCCCGCCGACCCCGGACCCCACCCCGGCGCCGCCGACGCCGCCGCCGCCCGAGCTGGGGCCGCAGGTCCCGCAGCCGTTGTTCGAGTTGGGCTTGCAGGTGCCGCAGCCGTTGGACCCGTCGCCGAAGCTGCCCTCGGGGAGCTGCTTCGTGGTGCGGGTCGCCTCCCGGCCGAAGGCGTCCTCCTCGAGCACGCGCTGGATCGTCTGCGCCGGGGTCTCCTCGGGCGCCTCGACGGGCTGCTCCTCGAGGGGGTCGTCCTGGGCCGCCGCCGGGGCGGCGAGGCCCAGGCCCAGCGCGCAGAGGAGCGCCGCGACCCGGGTCAAGCGCTGCGAGGACGCGCGCTGCAGCTTGTCCTGGTCCAGGCGGCGGGCCAGGCGGCGGAAGGCGAGCTCTATGTCCCAGCCCTCGAGGTGGGTGCGGCGGTTGATATAGAGCGCGAACCCGCCGGCCACGTAGAGCGGCTCCAGGATCAAGACCGCCAAGAACCAGGGCATGCCCACGAGCAGCATGCGCAGACCCGGGTCGTGGTCGGTGCGCATGAGCAGCTCGCCCACCTTGGCGAACACCATGAAGAAGCCCTGCGGCCCCGAGTAATACTCCTCGTTGAGGACCATGACCAGGAGCCCCCAGGCGGCGAGCACCAGGGCGTATTCCAGGAGGTGGCAGGCGAAGGTCAGGAGCACCGCCGTCCCCTGCACCCGGCGATCGATCAGGGCCAGGCGTCGTCCGCGGGCGCGGCCGCGGAGCCCTTCCAACTCGAACACCGGGAGCCGCAGCGAGCGCCGGGGGTCGAGGCGCTGGGTGGTGAGTCCCCAGCCGAGGTTGTGCCACAGCAGCTTGGGCAGGGCGCGCACGGTCTGGGCGAAGGAGGGGGTGGCCCCGAACAGCGCGCGGCTCAGCACGTAGAGCGGGGCCTTGTCCAGCACGGGCTTGAGCCACCACGCGATCAGGAACACCAGCGCCGGGTATTCGCCCAGGAGCAGCCACAGCCCCCAATAGAGCGGGCCGAACACGAGGAGGAACGCGCCCCAGGTGGGCTTCCAGAAGCGGCGCGCGAGGGCGAACCCGAGGTCCACCGCCTCGTTGGCCCGCCGCGGGCGGATCACCGCCGCGACCTGCTCGAGGTTCATTGGCCGCGCCCCGCGAAGGCCAGGTAGCTGATCACCCCTGCCCACAGCGCGCTGCCCACGGCGTACTTCACCGCAGGGGGAATGAACGGCCACGGCGACCAGAACGCCTCGAGGAACGCCGCGATCACGAGGAACGCGGTGAACCCGTAGACGATCCCCATGCTGTCCTTGGTCTCCTCGAGCAGCGCCCGCCCGCGGGTGCGCTGCCCAGGGGCGACGAGGGACCAGCCGATCTTGAGCCCGGCCTGGGTCGCGAGCACGAGGGCGGTCAGCTCGAAGGAGCCGTGCCCGATCACGAACGGCCAGAACGTCTCGCCGTAGCCGATCTGGGTCAGGTGCCCGGAGACCGCGCCCAGGACCACGCCGTTGTAGGCGGCGAAGTAGAGCGAGCCCACCCCGCACGCGATCCCCGCGGCGAAGGTCCGGAACGCGATCGAGACGTTGTTGTAGACGTAGAACCCGAACATGTAGGCCCGCTCGTCGACGCTGGCCCCCATGGTCTTCCCCGCCTGGGCCGGGTCGTACATCTGCTCCATGCCCCGCAGCGCCTCGGGGGGGAGCACGCTGTAGGCCAGGTCGGGCTGGAGCTGGATCGCGACGATGAACCCCACGAAGGGCAGGCCGAACAGGATCAACGACGCCCAGAGGTAGGCGTGGTTGCGCCGCACGTCCTGGGGGAACCCCGCGCCTACGAAGTGCACGATCCGCGACCACACCCCCATGCGCCGGGCGTAGAGGTGCTGGTGCCCGCGCAAGGCCAGGCGGTTGAGCTGCGCCTCGAGGTCGGCCCCGTAGTGCCGGGTCCGCGCCAGGGCCAGGTTCTGGCACACCCGGCGGTAGAGGCTCAAGAACTCGGCGGCGTCGCCCACGCGCTTGCGCCGGTCGACGTCGAACAGCGCGCGCTTGAACGCGTTCCAGCTGCGGGTGTTCTGCTTCTCGAAGTGCCCGCGGCTCATCGGTTCCCCAACAGCCAGGCCGCCATGCCCAGCGCGCGCTTCGAGCCCTCCTCGCCGCTGGCGCCGGTCAGCCCGCGCAGCAGGTCCGAGAGCTCCGCCGCGCGGGCCGGCGTCCAGGAGTCGAAGCGCTCGGCGTAGGCGATCAGCGCCATCTGCTCCTCGGTGCTGAGCGGCATGTTGGGGGCGAGGGGCGGGACCTCGGGCAGCTTGCGCTTGCGGGTCTCGCGCTCGCGGTAGGCGACCACGGTCCCGCCGGCGATGTCCCCGAAGCGCTTGAAGCTCCCGCTGAACAGCATGCTCAGGAGCCCGAAGCCGTACATGAAGGGCATGAAGTCGGCGAACAGGAGCAGGTTGCGCACGATCGAGGCCGACCAGCCGACCGGGGTCCCGTCGTCGTGGAGCACGACCAGGCCGAAGGCCTCCTTGCCGGGGGTCGCGCCCCGGCGCAGGACCTCGAACAGCACGGGGTAGAACCACTCGCCGAGGAACAACAGCAGCAGGAACATGCCCCCGCCCGCGGCGCCGAGGAAGGCCAGCGCGATCGAGGCCACGACGTAGATCACGATCCGGATCAGGAGGTCCACGAGCCAGGCCATGGCCCGCGGGATCGGGCCCGCGACGCGGATCCCGAGCTCGACCCCTTCGGGGGTCTCCACACGCCGGTAGGTATCGAGCACGTCGGCTTCGGCCATGGCTCGAATGCTACCAATCGGGCTGCAGCTTGGCCGGCGCGTCAGGCGAAGGGGTCGTAGCCCCCCGGGGCGCCGCCGCCCTCGACCGCGCCGGGGGTTCCCTCGATCAGTCGGCCGATCCGCACCAGGCCCAGGGCCTCGAGCTCCGCCGGCCCCGCGACCAGCAGCTCGTAGTCCTCGCCCCCCTCCCACGCCAGCTCGATCGGGTCGACGGCGACCCGCGCGGCGACGTCGGCGGGCGGGCCGGGCACGCGCCCCAGGTCCACCTGCGCCGCGCAGCCGCAGGCCGCGGCCAGCCGCGGCAGGTCGCGAGCCAGGCCGTCGGAGAGGTCCAGGGCCGCGACCCCCTCGGAGGCGCCGAGCCGCAGCCCGAGGGCCAGGCGCGGGCTGGGGTCGAGCAGCGCGTCCAGCGCCGGGGCGAGGGCCGCCTCGTCCAGGGCGCCGCCGCCCTCGAGCCACACGAGCCCGGCGCGGGCCAGCCCCAGGGGTCCGCTCACGAACAGCTCGGCCCCCGGGCGCGCGCCGTCGCGCCACAGCCCGCCGCCCCTGGGGACCGCGCCCAGGACCGAGGTCGAGAGCCGCACCCCGGCGCTGCGGGTCACGTTCCCTCCGGCGAGGGGGCACACCGCCTGGCGCAGCTTGGCGCCGAAACCGCGGGCCAGCGCGCGCAGGTCGGCGGGGTCCACGTCCCGCGGCAGCCCGAGGGAGAGCAGCGCCCCGAGCGGGGCCGCCCCGCTGGCGGCGAGGTCCGAGAGCGCGGCGCCCGCGGCCTTGCGACCGGCGGCCTCCCAGCCCCAGGCCGGGCGGAAGTGGACGCCCTCTACGTGGTCGTCCACCGACCACACCAGCTCGTGGCCCGGCGGCGGGCGCAGGAGCGCGGCGTCGTCGCCGGGCCCCCGCACGAGGTGGGGCCCGGCCTCGGCGGAGGCCGCGGCGAGCAGCTCGGCGATCACGTCGTCTTCGCGCACGGTCCGAGTATAGGGGCCGCGGGTCGACGCGCGGGCACGGTGGAAAGCACAGAGCTCCCCTGGGAAGATTTCCAGGGAAGGGGTGTCCATGAAGCAGAAGGTCGCGGAGCAGGGTCAGCCGGTACAGCTCGCGAGCGACTGGCTCGATCGCTGGATGCTCCAGCTCGATCAGGCGGAGCTGCGCGCCTACCTCGGGCTGGCGCACTGGTACAACACGCGGACCTACCACGACGAGGAGAGCCTCTCGCGGATCCTCCCCGGGAAGGGCGTGCGCGAGGCGATCAAGCGCCTGGAGCGCCGCGGGCTGGTGGAGGTGATCCGTCAGGGCACCCAGTTCCACTACCACTTCCCGCACCGCGACCGCGACGGGTTCCACCGCGCGGAGCGGGCGCGCCCGAGCCTGCAGGACGCGCTGGCCTTCCAGGAGCGCATGTCGGAGGAGCTGACCGGGCTCACCGAGAAGGACGAGAACGACAAGCTGCGGGCCAAGGTCTTCAAGCGCTACCCGCAGCTGCGCGAGGAATACGAGCTCTACCAGACCAAGGCCGACCCGGGCGCGCCGCGCTGGCGGCTGTGGATGGAGCTCAGCTCGTTCCTGATCCGCGAGTTCGAGGAGCGCTTCGGCTCCTTGCGCGACGACCACGGCGCGCTGTTCAAGGAGGTCTCCTCCAAGGTCCTGCAGCACCACCTGGACGTGATCGACGGGGTGGTGCGCGAGATCCTGCAGCACGTGGAGGAGCTCTTCGTCGAGGTGCAGACCGCCTGGGTGATCGCCCCCGCCGAGCAGGAGTTCATAGCCCTGCCCTTCGTGCGCAACCTCGCCCAGCGCTACAAGGTCGGCCCGGAGCAGGTGTTCCTCAACACCCTCGAGGAGCTCGGCGCCCGCGGCCGAGTCGTCGTCGTGGTCGACCCCGACGGCTACCTGGCGGACATGATCCTCAGCTCGGACACCGGGCTGACCAAGTCGGAGGAGCGGGTGCTGTTCCTGCGCCCCGAGGAGCGCGCCCAGGTCGACTCCGAGCGCAACCGCGAGCGGGTGCGTCGCGCCCGGAACAAGTACGCCAACTACCACATGGCCCGCGCGGTCGGCGTGCTCGCCGACTTCGTCGCCGCGCGCCGGGTGCGCGATATCGACGCCTGGCTCGAGCGGATCGTGGAGCTGGTCAACGACGCCCTGAGCCTGCTGCCCATGACCGAGGGCGAGCGCCCGGTCCTGCTCGAGCACGTCATGGATCAGTTCGACGCCGTGCGCCAGGGGATCGACACCGTGGCCTCGAGGGTCCGCCTGGCGCCCCTGGTCGACGCCTCGGGGGAGACCACCGTGGCCAAGGCTGCCCGCCCCAAGCCGATCAAGGACAAGAAGGGCAAGGGCAAGGGGAAGAAGCAGCCGGCTGCCAAGAAGAAGCCGGCCGCCAAGACGAAGGCCTCCAAAGGCCAGGCCAAGAAGCAGCCGGCCGCCAAGAAGAAGGCCTCCAAGGGCCAGGCCAAGAAGAAGCCGGCCGCCAAGAAGAAGGCCTCCAAGGGCAAGACCAAGAAGAAGCCCGCCCGGCGTTAGCCAGGGCGTGCGCCTGGCGACCCCTTCGCCTCGCGTCGGTTCGATCCTCGGGAATTGGGAAGACCGAGCTGGCACGAGTCGCCGGGGGCCTTCCAAGGAATCACGAGTTAGGTCTGGGGATGGTTTGGAATGCACCTCGCTTTAGCGTGCTGCACGAGGACTGACTTCAGCCACGCACCTTCCTTCCTTCCTTCCTTCCAACGCGTGGCTGGGAAGGTCCAGAGAACAGCACACCGCACTGCGGGGGGCCCAAGAGCAACCTTCCTTCCTTCCTTCCTTCCAAACGCTCTCCCCCGTTGCGCGCGCGCGACGTTCTACCCACAGCCCCGGCGGTCACGCCGGGGCTGTTCCCTTTGGTTCGCGCCTGCAGGTGGGTTGGGTGCCTGAGCGGCACCCGCCCTGGGCGGCGTGGGCGGGGCTCCTGGCCTGCGCCCTGGCGCTGCGGCTGCACGGCCTCGGGCGCAGCCTGTGGTACGACGAGCTGGTCACGCTGCAGAGCTTCGCCACCTCGGGCTGGGCCGCGCTGACCCAGCAGGTCGGCGCCAACAACCACCCCGCCGCGTCGCTCCTGGCCTGGTTCACGCCAGGCAGCTCCGAGCTGGCCCTGCGCCTGCCCTTCGCGCTCCTGGGAGCCCTGGCCCCGCCGGCGCTGGCCTGGTCCCTCTGGCGCTGGGGCTGGGGTCGCGCCGGCTTCCTGGCCGGGGTCGCCCTCGCGGTCTCGCCGCCGGCCGTGCTCCTCAGCCAGCAGGTGCGGGGCTACGCGGGCCTGCTCCTGTGCGCGGCGCTGCTCCCGGGGCTGGCGCGCGGGGCCCCTTGGCGCGGCGGCCTCGTGGCGGCGCTGGGGCTGGGGTTCCACCTGAGCTTCGCGCTGGCCGCCGCCGGCTGGGCCGGGCTCCGGCCGCGCGCCGCGCGGGCCTGGGCGCTGGGCCTCGGGCTCGGCGCGGCGGTGTGGGGGACGGCGTGGCTGCGGGCCTGGCCCTACGCCCGCCGCGCGCTGCGCGCGGGGGACCCCGGCGCGGGCCACCGCCTGGGGTCCAGGGACCTCGGCGTCTGGCTCTCCGGGGGGAGCTGGGTCTTCGGCGTCGCGTTCCTGGCCGCCCTCGCCTGGGGTCTGACCCGCCTGCGGCGGCGGGAGCGCTGGCTCGCGGGCCCGCTCCTGGGCGTGCTCCTGCTCCTGGCCCTCGGGGCGCCGGGCTACCCGCGCTTCGCGGCCTTCGCCCTGCCCTGCGCCTGCGCCCTGGTGGGGCGCGGGCTGGCCACGCTCCCCTGGCCTCGGCTCGGGGCCGGGCTGCTGGTGCTCCTGGCGGTCGCCCCCCTCGGCGCCCAGGCCCAGCGCGAGCTCCAGGACCTGCGCGGCGCCGCAGCCCTCGTGCGGGCGGAGGGCGCGACCCCTTACACCGCCGGGTTCGCGACCGAGACGGTGCGTCACTACCTGCCGCGCGTCGAGGAGGGAGGCGACGCGTTCCTCACGGCCCGGGGCCCCGCGGCGTTCGTGGACCCCTTCCCCGAGCTGAGCCCCCCCGCGCTGCGCGACGCGCTAGCGCGCGACACCCGGGTGTCGCGGATCGTGCTCCCCGGGGTGCACCCGGTCGTGGTCTACCTGCGCCGGTAGCCGCCGGGGGCCGTGCCCTCGAGCGCGCTTTGCTTTACGCTCAGCTCCCCATGCAGCCCGCCGCGCCCGAGCCCAATGCCTCCGCGCCGCCCCCCGAGCGGCTGGCGGTGGTGTGCCCGTGCTACGACGAGGCGCCCTCGATCCAGGCCTTCCACACCGCGCTGATCCGTGTGCTGGACGCCCTCGCGCCGCGGGTGGAGGCTCGTGTGCTCTACGTCGACGACGGCAGCGCCGACGGCACCCTGGCGCTGCTCGAGGGCCTCGCGGCCGCCGACCCGCGGGTCGCGGTGGCCCCGCTCTCGCGCAACTTCGGGCACCAGGCCGCCCTCAGCGCGGGGCTGACCCTGGCCGCCGGCGCGGACGCGGTGGTCGTGCTCGACTCGGACCTGCAGCACCCGCCCGAGGTGATCCCCCAGCTCCTCGAGCGCTGGCGCGAGGGCGCGCAGGTCGTGCTCGCCGTGCGCAAGCGCACGGCCGGGGCAGGCCTGGGCAAGCGGCTCTCGTCCGCCGCGTTCTACAAGGTGTTCAACCGGCTCTCCGAGACCCAGATCCAGGAGGGCGCAGCCGACTTCTACCTGCTCGCCGAGCGCGTGCGCGAGGTCCTGGCCGGACTCCCGGAGCGCGGGCGCTTCATGCGCGGGCTCGTGGCCTGGGTCGGCTTCCGTCGGGCGCAGGTGGAGTTCGAGGCCCCCGAGCGCGCGGCCGGGCGGAGCAAGTACACCCCCGCGCGCATGATCGGCCTGGCCCTCGACGCGGTGCTCTCGTTCTCGACCGCGCCGATCCGCCTGGCGACCCGCGCGGGGCTCGGGATCGTGCTGCTGGGCGCGTGCTACCTGGCCTACGTGCTCTACCGCTACGCCTTCGCCGGCGACCTGGTCCAGGGCTGGGCGTCCCTGATCTCGGTGGTCCTGATCCTCGGCGGCGCGCAGATCATGTTCATGGGGCTGGTGGGCGAGTACGTGGCCCGCGCCTACCGCGAGACCAAGGGCCGCCCGACCTACGTCCTGGCGCGCCCGCTGGCCGCGCCCCTGTGGGGAGCGCGCCCTGACGCCGAGGCCTGAGGTGGCCCCCCGGCGCTTCGTGCTCGCGGCGCTCGCGATCTACGGCGCCCTCGCCCTGGCGGTGTTCCGCGCCGTGCTCGCCGGGGGCACCTACTACGCCGGCGACGTCTACAAGTATTTCCTCCCTGCCTGGGTCGAGGTCACGAGCCAGCTCCGGCAAGGCACGATCCCGGCCTGGACCCCGAGCTGGTCCTGCGGCGCGCCGCTCTTGGGCGGCATGGCCTGCTCCGCGCTCTACCCTCCGGTGATCCTCTGCGCCTGGCTGCCCCCGGCCTGGGGCTTCGCGCTCTGCGTGAGCGCCCACGTGCCCTTCGCCGCCCTGGGCTTCGCGCTGTTCCTCCGCGGGCAGGGGGTGGGCGCCCGGGCCGCGCTCCTCGGCGGCGGCGCGTTCGGCTTCTCGGGGTTCGCGCTGTGCCTGACCTCGATCTGCCCCGCCGCGCTCTACGTCGTCGCCTGGTCGGGGTGGCTGCTCCTGCTCGTCGAGCGCCTGCTCCAGCGCCCGGGGCCACGACGCGCGGCCGCGCTGGCCCTGGCTGGCGGCGCGGTCGGCCTCGCCGGCGAGCCCCAGTACGCGCTGCACCTGGCGCTCCTGCTCCTGGGCTGGGTCGCGCTGCGCCCGAGCGCGGTCCCGCGCTGGCGGGGGCTGGGCTGGCTGGCGCTGGCCGGCGCGGTCGCCGGACTCCTGGCCGCGCCGCTCCTGGGCCCCGCCCTCGAGGTCATGCGCCACGGCGAGCGTCAGGCCGCGCTGGGCTACGCCTACACCGCCTCGTGGCCGCTCCTCCCGCGCCAGCTCCTGACCCTCGGCGCGCCGTTCTTGTTCGGCTCCAGCCTGCACGACTTCCCCAACCCCACGAGCGTGCTCACCGCCGACGCCTACCCCTACCTCTACACCGTCTACCTGGGGGCGCTGCCGCTGCTCCTGATCTGCGCCGCGCCCTGGAGCCCGCAGCGCCGCCTGGCCGCGTTCTGCGCGCTGTGCGCGGCGGGCTTCGGGCTCGTGGCCCTCGGCCCGGGCTTCGGCGCGCACCGCGCGCTGTACGAGGCGTTGCCGCTCTACGACCGCTTTCGCTTCCCCTACAAGGCCTGGCCGGGGGCCGCCCTGGGCCTGGCCGGTCTGGCCGCCCTCGGCTGCGACGCGCTCTCGGCGCGCCCCGCGCGGCGCGCGGCCTGGGCCTACGGCGGCGCCGCCGCCCTGCTCCTGCTCCTGATCGGCCCCGGGCAAGGGCTGCTCGAGGCGGCGGGGCAGCGCCTCGCGAGCGGGTATCCCCCGGCCCTCGGCGCGCTCCTCGCCGCGCGCCTCGGGCGCGCCGGCTTCGCGCTCTGCGCCGGCGCGGCGCTCCTGGCCGGGGTCTGCTCGGGTCGCGTCCCGCGGCGCGCGGGCTGGAGCCTGGTGGGCGCGCTCGCGCTCCTCGAGCTGGCCTGGGCGGCGAGCCCCGCGGTGGCCACCGCGCCCAACGCGAGCGTGGCCCAGCTCGAGCCGGCGCCCCTGGTGCCGCCGCGCCTGCACCTCACCCCGTTCAGCGCGCGCTACGGCGAGATCGAGGCCTTCCCCAGCTTGCCCGCCTACGTGAGCTGGGCGTCACGCGAAGCCCTGGTCGCCAACACCGGGCGCTGGCGAGGCGTCGAGCACTTCCGCGGCTGCGACAAGACCTTCGCCCCCTGGCACGAGCGCCTGTTCCGCGCGTGCGAGCAAGCGCCCCCCGCGGCCCGCGTGCGGCTGCTCGCCGCCTGCGGGGTCGAGCTCCTGGAGAGCAACCTCCCGCCTCCACCGGGTCTGGGGACACCGGAGCCCGTCGGCGGCGACCTCTACCGGGCGCGGATCCAGGGCGCGTTTCCTCGCGCCTACTGGGTCCCGGAGGCGCGGCGGGTAGCGTCTCAGGACGCGGCCGCCTGGGCCCTGCTCACGGGAGAGGTCGACCTGAGCCAGGTCGCGCTCCTGCCCGACGCCAAAGCCGAGGCGAGCCCCACCCAGGAGGGCGCGCAGGTCGACCTGAAGCTCGACCTGCGCGCGATCCCCGGCCCTCGGGCGTCGTCGGTGCCGGAGGCGCTGGAGATCGTGGTGCACGACGCCCGGGAGGTGCGTGTGCGCGCCCCCGGACGCGCCGGGGTCGTGGTCGTGCTCGACACCTGGTTCCCCGGCTGGACCGCGGAGGTCGACGGCCGCCCGCGCCCGCTCCTGCGCGCGAACGTCGCGTTCCGCGGCGTCGAGGTCAGCGCCGAGGACCGGGAGCTCGTGCTGCGGTATCGCCCCCGGGCGCTGCGCCGCGGCGTGATCGCCTGGGCGGTCGGGTGCCTGCTCGCGATCGGGCTGGCCGTCGCTCCCTCCGTTTCGCGCTCGATCCGCCGCCCGGCCTGATTCGCGCCACGCCGCACTCAAGTGGAACGACCGAAAAGCAGGTGAAAGAGAACGAGCCTCGGGTGGCGGCTCGTGTGGGGCTTACGCACGGGCACCGGGCTTGCACCTGGGGAGAGAAACACCTCCGACCAGGTAGACCCACCATGAAGCCCCTCCCCTCCGCGGTCGCGCTGTGCGCGGTCGTCGCCCTCGGCCTCGCGGCCAACGGCTGCAGCAAGAAGCGCCGCAGCACCACCTCCACCACCAGCGCCAGCGTCACCAGCGGGAGCAACGCCACCACGACCAGCGGCAGCGGCGCCAGCGCGTCGAGCCAGAGCACGGGCGGCGTCACCAGCGCGGCCACCGCCCCGACCCAGACCCAGACCCCCACCCCGCAGCCCACTGGACTCCTGGGCGGGACCGGGGTGTTCCTCGACGGCTCGGCGCGGCTCCCGGACACCAGCCTCAACGACTTCACCGTCGCCTCGGGGGACGTGAACGGCGACGGCACCGTGGACCTCGTGTTCGGCGAGTACGACGGCCCGACGCGGGTCTACCTGAACCAGCTGAACCAGGTGTTCACCGTCCGCGACGGGGGCTTCCCCGACATGGACATGAAGTCCACCGACATTCAGTTGGTCGACATGAACGGCGACAAGGTTCTGGACGCGGTGGTCGCCAGCAACTTCCAACCCGTGCGGGTGTTCATGAACGACGGCACCGGCCGCTTCTCGCTGGCCGGCATGTATCCCGACGCCAACGTGTCGTTCACCTACAAGGTCGCGATCGGCGACCCCAACGGCGACGGCAAGCCCGACGTGTTCCTGGCCAACGCCGGTCAGAACACGGCGGCCCGCGGCGAGAACCTGCTGTATCTCAACGACGGGACCGGGACCCTGGACCGCGCCCCCGCGGGCTCCTTGCCCGCCCAGTTCGACGACACGATCGGGGCCCTGTTCGTGGACCTCAACGGCGACGCCAAGCAGGACCTGTTCGTGGCCAACTTCGGCGTCCCCCACCGGATCCTGATCAACGACGGAGCCGGGGTGTTCACCGACGAGAGCGCGACCCGGCTCCCCACGGGCCTCGTGGCCGCCGGCACCGCGGTGGTAGCCGCAGACTTCAACAAGGACGGCTTCGTGGACCTGTTCGTCGCCAACGAGGGGCTCCCCGGCGCCAACGGCAGCCCGCCCCCCGGCGAGGCCAACACGCTCCTGATCAACGACGGCCAGGGCCGCTTCCTCGACGGCAGCGCGCGCCTCCCCGCCGACGTGAAGGCGACCTTCCACGTGCGCACCTTCGACGTCGACGGCAACGGCTTCCCGGACCTCCTGCTCTCCAACCTGCGCAGCGAGCAGCAGCTCTACCTCAACCAGAACGGCAGCTTCACCGACATGACCGCGACGAACTACCCCGCGGTGAACCAGACCCCCTCGGACTCCCTGGGCCTCGTCGTCGACGACTTCGACGGCAACCGCACCGCCGACGTGGTCTACGCCCGCCGCGGCGAGAGGCCGTTCTTGTTCCTCAACCCGGCGAAATGACCCACCCCTCACAACTCCGTCCGCGGCGAGCTGGCCGACCGCCCCGGGAGGACTTGGTCTCTTCTCTCTTTCTCTCTCTCCACTCCATCGTTTAGGCCCCAGCGGGGAGCTTCACCACGAAGCTCCCCGCTGCGTTTGGTTAGAACCCGGGGCGCCGAAGCCCCGAGCGAGTAGCATGGGCCCAGCAGGGAGGTAGGCATGTCGAGCAACGACGGAGCGGACTATCGCCAGGCGCGCCGGCGCGACACCGCAGCCAAGGGTCGTCCCCCGGAAGAGGACGGACTGTTCTTCGGCGCCTCGCCGCAGCAGAAGAAGGAGCTCCGCGAGACCAAGGAGAAGCGCGCGATCAGCCTCGACAGCCTCGACCTCGACGCCCTCGACCGCGAGCGCTTCGGCGCGGGGGAGCGCGTGGGCAAGAGCATGCGCTTGATCGACATGGTCAGCGAGGAGGACGCCCCCGCCCAGCCGCCGCGCCGTCCGGGCCCTCCCCGTCGCCCCGGCCCTCCGCGCCGCCCGCCGGCCGCCCGCGGCCGCCCGGCCCCTGCCCGCCCCGGTCGACCCGCTCCTGCGCGCCCAGCGCCCGGTCGCCCCGCCCCCGCGCGTCCTGCCCCCGGCCGTGCGCGCCCTACCGCGCGCGTTCAGCGCCCTCAGCGCAGCCGAGGCCCCGCGCCCCGGGGCCCTCAACGCCGCCCCCCGCGCCCGGGCCCCAGCCGCTAACCACCGCGCGCAAGCACGCTCCAGACCGACGCCCTAGCTCCTGCAGCCCTGGGCCTTGGCTCCCGGGGCGCGGGTCCCGGGTGCGCCCGGGGCACGCTCCGGCCCTCATGCCACCTAGCCTTCCGGCTTTCCCTACCTGTCGCAGGTTCGGTGTAGGTTCGGACCATGAGAAAGAGAGAGGCGAGGTCCATGGAGGTCCCCCCGAACGACACCCCCGCGCGCCTCGAGCGCGCCCGCGAGCTCACCGCTGAGCTCAAGACCCTGGCCCAGCGCTGGAGGCAGCACGAGGCCCAGATCGCCGAGCGCCTGGCCGTGGTCAAGCGCGAGCGGCTCTACGAGGACCTCGGCTACGCGAGCCTCGCGGCCTACGCCCGCGGCGAGGGCCTGTTCAAGAGCCGGAGCAAGGTGTGCCAGCTCGTGCAGATCATTGAGGGCTCCGAGGAGCTGCCCTGCTCCGCGCCGCCTACCTCGCGGGCGAGGTCTGCTGGCAAGGCCCGCGAGCTGGTCAAGCTCGCGCGCCCCGAGACCGAGGCGGAGTGGCTCGCGGCGAAGGACGACTTCACGAGCTCCGAGCTCGCCGCGATCGCCGCGGGCAAGCCCCCGGCCCGTCGCCGCACCTTATCCCTCACCGCCCAGGCCAGCGCCGAGTTCGATCAGCTCGTCGCCGCCCTGCGCCAGGAGTCGCCCGAGCCCCTGACCGACGGCGACGCCGTCCTCGAGCTCATGCGCCGCGGCTCGAGCGCCGCCCCAGGCGAACGACCGCTGACCCGGCTCGTGATCTCCGTGTGCCCCGACTGCGACCAGGCCTCGACCGAGTCCCGCGACGGCCCGGTCCCGGTGCCCGCCAGCTCCGTCGACACGGTGTTCTGTAACGGCGAGGTTCACGACCTGCGGGACGAGGACAACCACGTCACCCGCGCGATCCCGGCCAAGGTCCGCCGGCGCGTGCTCGACCGTGACCGCCGCCGCTGCCGCGTGCCCGCCTGCCGCTCCATGAGCGGGCTGGAGCTGCACCACGAAGACGGCTGGAAGAAGGGCCATGACCCCAAGCGAATCGTGACGCTGTGCTGGAACCACCACGTGGGCCGGCACGAGGGCAAGCTGCGGATCGTCGCCACCGGCAAGGGCCGCTTCCGCTTCTTCCTGGCCGACGGCACCGAGTTGGTGGAGCGGAACCCTGCGGTCGGCGCGTTCCCGCACGAGAACGGTTCGGCGTTCCCGCACGAGCACGGTTCGGCGTTCCCGCACGGGAACGGTTCGACGTCCCCGCACGGGAACGGTTCGACGTCCCCGCACGGGAACGGTTCGGCGTTCCCGCGCGGGAACGGACAGGGCGACGAGGGTGAGCAGGGTAAGGCCCCAGAGGAGGTTGCGCTCGCGACGCAGGGGCTGATCAAGCTGGGCCTGGGGAAGCGGGAGGCGACCCGCCGAATCCGCGTCGCGTTGCAGGACGGTGCACGGAACGCGTCAGAGCTCGTGGGCGCAGCGCTGCGCCAGGCGAGCGAGCTGCTCCCGGGAGTCGCCCAAGCGTGGTCGGTTCCCAGCCTCGCTCGAGCCCGTCGAGGCGGATAGCTCCGTGCCGAACCTAGCCGCGAAAGAACTTGAGGTAGATCGCAGCGCTGACGGTGGCCAGCGTGACCAGGATCAACACGACCGACGCGATCACGAGCGCGGTGTTCGAGCCACCGGAGTGCGGGACCTCCAGGGGCGGGGGGTTGGACTCGCGGCGACCCTCGAGCCTGCGCTTGGGCTTGGGCTCGCGCGGCGCGAGGGGCGGTGCGTCTGCGTCGGAGCCACGCGCGCCAAGCGGCGACTCGCCGCGCAGGAGGCGCTCGAGGTCGGCCACGACGGTGTCGGGGTGGCTGTAGCGGTCTTCGCGCAAGCGGGCGCAGAGGCCGTTGACGATCTGGGCGGCCTCAGGGCTCACCGTGGGCGCGTAGATCCGCACGTCGGGAATGTCCTCGTCGACGTGGCGCACGATCAACTCGGCCGTGGTCACGCCTTCGTCGAGGGGCAGCCGCCCGGTGAGCATTTCCCACATGCACACGCCGAGGGCGAACAGGTCGGCACGAATGTCGATGTCCTCGACGCCCAGGGCTTGCTCGGGGGCGAGGTAGGCGGGGGTGCCGAGCACGACGCCGGTCTGCGTCACGCGGGTCGTGCGCGCCAAGTGTCGCGCGATCCCCAGGTCCGTGAGCTTGGGCTCGCCCTCGTTGGTGAGCATGACGTTGGCGGGCTTGATATCGCGGTGCACGAGTCCGTGCTTGGCGATGAACGAGAGCCCGCGCGCGATCCCCAGCACGATCGGGAGCACCTGGGGTTCGGCGAGGGTGCCGCCCTGCGTCTCGAGGAAGTCAGCCAGGGTTCCGCCGGACACATACTCCAGCGCGAGGTGGTGCAGGTTCTTTCCCTGGTCGTAGCCGCCGCCGACGACGCCCACCACGTTGGGATGCCGTTCCTTGGGCGCCTCTTCGACCTCGCGGTGGAAGCGCTCGAGGTATTCGGGATCTCGCGCGAGCTGCTTGCGCAGGATCTTGAGCGCGACGCGCTCGCCGGTCTCGGCGTGCTGCGCGAGGTATACGTTGCCCGTGCTCCCGCGGCCGATCTTGCGCTTGACGCGATACTCACCGACTCGCCGGCGCTCCTCCTCGGCCCGCTGGCGCCGCTCGCGCCGAGCTTGCGGGGAGTCCTCGCCGGAGGCGGGGGGCACCCCTTCGTAGCTCTCCGCCAGGTCGCCGAACATGAGCAGCGCTTCGGCCGGGGTCACCTTCTCCTCAGGGTCGCGCTGGGGAAGCGCGAGCACGGTGCCGAAGGCCATGGTCTGGGTCTTGGCGTCGGCGACCGGGGGCAAGGGATCCGCGAGCACGCGCTCTCCCGTCGGGGAGAGCCGCTGCGGGTATTCGTCGGACTCACCGTCCAGGGCGTCGGCTCGGGGCTTCGAGAAGGCGCGGAACCCAAGCACCAGGGAGCCGCACTCGGCGCAGGGATACTCCTTGCGCTTACTCAGCCGCTCCTGAGGGATGGTCGTGCCGCAGGCGTCGCAGCGCACGGCCTGCAAACGGTGACCGCGACGGAGGATCTCCTCGACGGTCTTGGTCGGGACGCCCCCCTGCAGGAGCAGGCGCGCGTAGGAGTTGGGCTTGCCGTCGCGGGCCCCGTTTTGGAGTTGGCGGCTGATCTCCCGGTGCTCCTCCCGGTTCACGACCTGGAGGAACACCGCGATCTGCCCTAGGCTCGCTGCGTCCAACGCCATACAGCCATGCTTGTACCCTGGGGGGTGTCTCAGCGCCACCTGAGCCAGGATCGCGCGGCTCAGACCGGGGGATCGCCGGGGCCCCGCGTGCGCTTGCTCAGCTGATCGGCCCAGCGGATCGGGTCCGTGATCCGTCGGCGCGCGCAGGCGAGCACCACCTCGCACGCCGTCTCCAGGGACACCCGGTGCCCGACGCTCACGAACACGGGCTTGACCCCCTCTCGCGTGCGCAGCGCCATGCCCACCACGGCGCCCTGGAACACGAGCGGCGCGCGGGCTCCGCGCTCCGGGCCCAGGTCCTGGAACTCGCCGCAGAGCACGGTCTTGGCGCAGCCGATCGTGGGCACGTCGAGGTGCACGCCGAGGTGCGAGGCGAGCCCGAAGCGCCGCGGGTGCGCCAGGCCGTGGCCGTCGCAGATCACCACGTCGGGGGTCGCCTCGAGCTGGGACCAGGCCTCGAGCAGCGGCGGCAGCTCGCGGAACGAGAACAGGCCGGGCACGTAGGGGAAGGGGGTCTGGCTGAGCGCGGTGCGCTCCTCGAGCAGCTCGAGGTCGGGGTAGCTGGCCACGCTGATCGCGGCGAGGGCCTCGTCGTCGGGGCCGAAGGCCACGTCGACGCCGGCCACGGTGCGCAGGGGACCGTGCTGGTCCTGGACGATCACGCGGTCGCGGAGCATGAGCTGTCGACCGCGGGCTTCGGCGGGGGTCAGGGTCCAGCGCGTGCGCATGGGGTCCTCCTCGCCCTGTGGACGAGGATCCCGCCGCGGACTGTGACCTCCGTCCATGGACGCGGGGCCGTCCGGCGGGCTCGCGCTCACCCCCGCACGAAGGCCACGATCAGGCCCAGGAGGAGCACGATCCCCGCCCCGAGGGCCAGGCCCAGCGCCAGGGAGCGCCAGGCGGGGGGGGGCTCGGCGTCGCTCGGGCGCTCGAGCAGGTCTCGCTCGCGGCTCTCGAGCAGGAGCCGGTCGAGCAGCTCGTCCTTGATCGGCTCGAGGGTGGACTCGGTGAACACGATGTTCCCTGCGCAGTTGCGGCACTGCACGGTCTTGCCGAAGAACTCGGTGGGGATCACGACGAGGAAGTCGCAGAGCGCGCACTCCACCAGGAGCTTGCGCACGCTGGCGGCTTGCCCGCGGTTGTTGGGGGCCTCGGCCGGATCGAGCGGCTCTACGGCGTCAGGGTCGCTGACCTCGTCCTCGGCGGGCTGGGCGTCGACCTCGACCCCCAGGCGCTGGGCGCTCTCGCGGATCCAGGACTGCTGGGCGTCACGCCAGGTGGTGGCGTCCTCGGCGGACGGCCGCGGCACGGCCAGGACACCCTGCTCGCACTTGGGGCAACGGTAGTAGCGCCCGCCGAGATCCAGCGAGAACGAGCGCGAGTAGCCGCAGCGGTTGCAACGTGTCTCGAGTCGACCGGCGGGCACCGCCCCTCCCCAGGTCGCCGAGAATAGGCGCAGCGGGCGTGGACGACAACACGCACAGCGCGCGGCAGGCGCACGGCGCTGGGACGCATAAGCCTCGCGTCGGCGGGCCGCTGTCCGGAGCTGGGCAGAGGGCCGGGCGCGGGAGTCGAGGGCGCGCGGCGGTGGCTGGGGTTGCGCGCGGCCTGCGCTTCGCACCGGGGAGCGCGGAGGTGACCGCTATGTCCCGAACCGTGCTCCGGCTGCTGGCGGTGTGCCTGCTGGCGTCGACCCTGGGGATCGGCTGGGGCGTGGCCCCGAGCTCGGACCCCGACCTGGACGACCTGGCTGCGGCCCTGGCGGAGGTAGAGGCGTCGTGCCCCTGCGCCGCGAGACCCCGACCCGCCGCGTGGGACCGAGTGCTCCAGACCCTGGAGCGGAATCCCTGGGTGCTGGCCTCGGAGCAGGGCGAGCTCCCGGGGCTCCAGCGCGAAGCGTCGTGGCTGCGCGACACGGCCGAGGGCGCGCCAACCGGCGCGCGGAGCGCGGGCGACCGGCGCTTCGTGCACGGGTTCCTGCACACCTACCTGGCCGCGCTCTGCGCTCACGCGCGCGCCGAACGCGGCGTCGCGCAGGCGACGCGAGGGCACCGAGGGCTGCCCGAGCTCACCCCGCGCCGGGAGCTCGCGGGGCTCGACTTCGCGGACTTCCTCGGGCTCTTGGACTGAACGCGGACCCGGAGCGCGCGCGGGCGCTACTCGTCCAGCATGCCCAGTTGCCAGCGCAGGAACATGCCCTGGTCGACCACGTCGCGGATCCGGAGCGAGAGCGGCTTGCCGCGGCCGTGCCCGGCGTCGCGGTCGACCCACAGCAGGATTGGGCGCTCGCTGGCGGTCGCGTGCTGGAGCGCGGCGGCCATTTTGCGCGCGTGCAGGGCGTGGACGCGGGTGTCGTTCTCGCCCGCGGTGAGCAACACCGCCGGGTAGCGCGTGCCCGGCTTCACGTTGTGGTAGGGGCTGTAGGCGCGCAGGTAGGGGAACTGCGCGGGATCCTCGGCGCTCCCGTATTCCGGCACCCAGAAGCGCGCCATGAGGAAGCGTTGGTAGCGCAGCATGTCCAGGAGCGGGACGGCGGAGATCGCGGCGCGGAACAGCTCGGGCCGCTGTACGACCGCGGCGCCGGTGAGCAGCCCCCCGTTGCTGCCGCCCTGGATCGCGAGGCGCTCGGGGTTGGTATAGCCCTTGGCGATCAACCACTCTGCGGCCGCGTAGAAGTCGTCGAACACGTTCTGCTTGCGGGCGAGCTGGCCAGCCTCGTGCCACGCCGCGCCGTATTCACCGCCGCCGCGCAGGTTGGCCACGGCGTAGACCCCGCCGGCCTCCAGCCAAGGGAAGAGCGTCGCGCTGAAGCGCGGGGTCAGGCTGATGTTGAACCCGCCGTAGCCGTAGAGCAGCGTCGGGTTCTTGCCGTCGAGCGCCAGCCCCTTCTTGTGCACGAGGAACACGCTGACCTTGGTGCCGTCCTTGCTCTCGACCCACACCTGCTTGACCTCGGCCAGCTCGGGGTCGACGGGGACCTCGGCGCGCTCCCACACCTCTCGGGCGCCGGTCTTGAGGCTCACGCGATAGATCGTGGGCGGCTGGTCGTAGCTCTGGTAGCTGAGGAACGCCTCGTGACGGTCCTGGAACACCGCGAGGTCCGCGCTCCCCAGCCCGGGCAGCTCGAGCTCCCCCAGGGCCTTGCCCCGCAAGTCGTAGCGCTCGATCACGGTGTGGGCGTTCTCGAGGTAGGTGGCGACGAGCATGCCCCGCGCCAGGGAGAGGTCGGTCAGGGTCGCGTCGCTGCGGGCCGGGATCAGCTCGCGCCAGCGCTCGCGGGAGGGGTCGTTGAGGTCCACCGCGTAGACCCGGCCGGTCGGCGCCCCGAGCCCGGTGCGCAGGTAGAGCGTGTCGCCGTGGACGGGCCCGCCGAAGCGCGCCTGCTCCCCCACCGCGATCGGGGTCTTCACCAGCTCCCCCGTGCGCAGGTAGGCCTCGAGGTCGGCCACCCACAGGTCGTTGGACGAGGTGCCGGTGAACTCGCCCACGATCAGCCAGCGCCCGTCGCGGCTGGGATACATGAACGGGCCCCAGGTGGTGGTGGTCTGCTCGAGCAGCAGCGGGTCGTGGCGTGGGTGTCGCCCGACGACGTGCAGCTTGAACTGCCGCGAGTAGGGGTCCTGGGGGTCGCGGAGCTGGCTGTAGAGGAAGCTCCGCCCGTCGGGCAACCAGCCCTCGAGCCCTGCCTTGTTGGGGATCTCGTCGGCAAGCCACTCGCGGCGCGCCAGGTCGAGCACGTGCAAGGTCGAGTTCTCGTCCCCGGCGCGGCTGAGCCCGAAGGCCAGCAGCGTGCCCTGGTGGTTGAGCGAGGTCCAGTCCAGCGAGATCAGCCCCGCGGCGTCGAGGGCGTTGGGGTCGAGCAGGAGCTGCGGCTCGCCCTCGATCCCCTCGCGCAGGTAGAGCTTGGACTGGTCCTCGTCGCCCCGCCGCACGCGGTACACGTAGCGATCGCGGGCCACCTCGGGCGCGCCGACCCGGTCGACCTGCATGAGCTCCGCGACCCGCGCCTCGAGCTGCGCCCGTCCAGGGAGCCGATCCAGCACGGCCCGGGTGTAGGCGTTCTGGGCGCTGGTCCAGGCGGCGACCTCGGGGGTCACCGCCCCCTCGGCGTCCCCCTCCAGCCAGCGGTAGGGGTCCTGGACCTTGACCCCGTGGTAGGTCTCCTCGACCTCCTCGCGGCGGGTCTCGGGGAGCTCGGGGGTCTGGGCCAACGCCAGACCGACCCCGCAAACGAGGGCGCAAGCGAACGACGCGCGCATGGTGCCTCCAGTGCGAGGAGGCTACCGCGACCTCGCCTCCCCGCAAGCCCAGGCCCGGGGTAAGCTCTCGCCATGCCCGCCCTCCGCAAGCTCGTGCGCGCCTTCGTCAAGCCCTTCAAGCTCGACGACGTGATCGCCGCCCTGCAGCCCTTCCAGCTCGAAGGCCTGATCGTGGCCGAGTGCCGCGGCTACGGGCGTCAGAAGGGCCACCTCGAGCTCTACGAGGGCTCGGAGTACGAGATCGCGTTCCTGCCCAAGGTGCGGATCGAGTTCGTGTGCTCGGCGTTCGAGCTGGAGCCGATCCTGGGCGCGATCGCCGACGCGGCGCGCACCGGACGGATCGGCGACGGCAAGATCCTCGTCTCGCCGATCCGCGAGCTGTAGCCGGCTACCAGCGGGAGCGCAGCGGGATCCGCCGCGCGCTGACGGGCAGCTCGCGCGCAGGATCCAAGGGCACGAGCTCCGGGACGACCACCAGCTCCCCCGCCTGGGTCACCACGAAGCAGGCCGCCTCGTCGCGGTAGGCCGGCGTGGCCCGCGCGATCCAGCGCGCGCCGTCCTCGGAGACCGCGAGCTCGACCCGCCACCCCCGCGCGCGCCCCTGAGCGAGCTCGCCGTCGATCAGCCCCGCCGCTCCGAGCTGCGCCAGGCTCCCTGCGCCGGGGTGCGCGCTGCGGTAGACGCGCTCCGCGGCGGCGAGCACCCGCAGGGCGTCGGTGGCGGCGTAGGTCGGGGCCGGCGCCAACTTCAACGCGGCGGCGTGGTGCAGGCCTTCGTAGTCCGCCTCGGACAGCGGCTCGGCGTAGAGCCCGCCCGCGAACTCGAGGCGCGTGAGCGCCTGGAACCCGGCGCTGAGCCGCGCCCGCGCGCTGACCTCGTCGCCCGCGCGCAGCAGGACCTCGGGCAGCGCGCCCTCCTCGCGCACCTCCAGCCGCAGCTCCAGCGGCGTGGCCTGCGCGGCGGGCCCGAGCAGCGCCAGCTCCTGGACCAGGCTCACGGGCCCCCACCCGGCCAGCCCGCAGTCGCCCAGCGGCGCGAGCACGAACAGAGCGAACAGCTCGCCCAGCTCGTCGCCGGTCCAGGGCAAGGCGACGGGGTCTCGCTCGCCCTGGGCGTCGCGCTGGGTCACGCTCGGCGGGCGGGCGCGCAGGTCGACCCGCGCCTCGCGGCTCGGGATCGCCGCCCCGCTGGGGGTCACCGCGGCCCGCACCTCGACCCAGGCCCCGCCCTCGAAGCCGTAGTCGAAGCGGGTGGTCTCGCCCTCGAGCTGCTCGAACACGATCGAGACGCGCAGCCCGCCCTGGACCTGCCGCCCCTCGCACGCGATCAGCGCCTGCACTTGCTCGAGCGCGGGCCCGGCGCGCAGGGCGAAGGTGCGCGGACGCAGGACCACCCGATCGAGGGCGCGGGTCGTCCGCGCCTCCGCCAGCAGCCGGGCCAGGGGGCCGGCGTCGTCCTCCGCCCGCGCCTGCCCCAGGAGGCAGACGAGCCCCGCCGCGATCAGCGCTCCGCGCATGGCCCCTCCTCCTGGCGAGTGTGCCTCCGCGCCCCGCGCCGCGCCAACCGACGCCCGCGGCGCGGTTGACCCTCGCAGGCCGTATACTCCGCGCATGCAACGGGTCCTGATCACCGGCGGCTGCGGCTTCATTGGCTCGCACCTCCTGCGTCGCGCCAGCGAGCTGGGGGCCGAGGTCCACGTCCTCGACGACCTCAGCAGCGGCCACGCGAAGAACCTCCCCGCGGACTTCCCCCAGGCGCGCATTCACCGCCTGCGCGTCCAGGACCTGCGCCCCGACCACCCCGCCCTGGCGGGGGTCGACGCGGTGTTCCACCTCGCGGCGCGCCCGTCGGTCCCGGTCTCGATCCGGGAGCCGGTGCAGACCTTCGAGGTCAACGTGGTCGGCACGCACACCCTCCTGGCCGCGTGCCGCGAGGCGGGGGTGCGGCGGGTGGTCTTCGCCAGCTCGTCGTCGGTCTACGGCGACCGTCCGGACCTCCCCAAGCACGAGGAGCAGGCCCCGCGTCCGCTCTCGCCCTACGCCGCTCAGAAGCTGGCCGGCGAGCAGCTGGGCATGGCCTACGCGCGCAGCCTGGGGCTCGAGGTCGTGGCCCTGCGCTTCTTCAACGTGTTCGGCCCGCGCCAGGACCCCGGCAGCGCCTACGCCGCCGCGGTGGCAGCCTTCGTGGACGCAGCCCTCGAAGGCCGCGCGCCCACGATCTACGGCGACGGCGAGCAGACCCGCGACTTCACCTACGTCGAGGACGTGGTCTCCGCCTGCGTGCAGGCCGCCACGACCCCCGCGGCCAGCGGCGAGGTGTTCAACGTCGCCCGCGGCGAGCAGATCTCGGTCAACGCCCTCTGTCGCGCGATCCTGGACCTCACTGGCCGCGCGGACGTGAGCCCGGCCTACGCGCCGACCCGCGCCGGCGACGTCGAGCACTCGGTGGCCTCGATCGCCAAGGCCCAGCGCCTGCTCGGGTGGACCCCCCAGATCTCGCTCGAGGAGGGCCTGCGCCGCACGATCGCCTGGGCGCGCGAGGTCCGCGCCTCGTCCTGACCCACGTGCTAGCCCCGAAGCAGGTGCGCGCGGACCGCGGCGGCTACCCTCCCTGCGTGCAGCAGATCGGACGCTATCGGATCCGGGGAGAGATCGCGCGCGGCGGGCAAGGCGCGATCTACGACGCCTGGGACCCCGCGCACGAGCGGCGGGTGGCGCTCAAGGTGCTGCGCACCGACCGCGCCTCCCGGACGGCGCTCCCGCGCATGCTGCGCGAAGGCGAGCTGCTCTCGCGGCTGCGGCACCCGGGCCTGATCCCCTGCTACGAGGTCGGCGAGCTCCCCGGCGGCCTGTTCCTCGCCCTGGGCTACGTCGAGGGACGCTCGCTGGGGGAGACCCTCAAGACCCGGGGCCCGCTCCCGCTGGACCGCGCGCTCTCGATCGCCGACGAGCTGGCGGGGATCCTCACCTACGTGCACGCCCAGGGCCTGATCCACCGCGACCTCAAGCCCGACAACGTGCTCCTGACCCCGGCCGGACGGGTCGTGCTCGCCGACTTCGGCCTGGCGCGGCTCCTGGACCCGGACGGCGGCGCGAGCCTGACGAGGACCGGCGCCGCGCTGGGCACCCCGGGCTACTGGGCGCCGGAGCAGTTCCGCGGGCGCAAGCACGACGTCGGCCCGCCCACCGACGTCTACGGCTGGGCGGCCACGGTCTACGCCCTGCTCAGCGGCCAGGCGCCGCGCCACGCCACCTCGCTGCACGCCCTGGCTGCGACGTTCGACGGCCCGCCGCCCTCGCTGCGCCACGCCCGCGCCGAGGTCCCTCCCTGGCTGGACGCGCTCCTGAGCGCATGCCTGGCCTTCGAACCCGGGGAGCGCCCGAGCCTGGACCAGGCCCGGGGGCAGCTGGCCCGCGGCGCCCACGACGCCCCGCCCCGCCCGGTCGCCTGGGCGCCGCTGCTCGCCGCGAGCTTCTCCCTGCTCGTGATCCTCGGGCTGCTGGGCTGGGGGGCGACCGTCGCGCTCCCGCCCCCCGCGCCGCCAGCCCCCGCCCCCGCGCCGAGCGAGGCGGCGAACGAGCCCGCTCCTGCGCTCACCCGCTGGGTCGCGCTCGCCCGCGAGCGCGCGGAGGCAGGCGACGCCGCGGGCGCCCTGGGCGACTACGACCGCGCCCTCGAGGAGGCGCCGAGCGCCGACCTGTTCGTCGAGCGCGGCTGGCTCCGCGACCGCCTGCACGACGAGGCGCGCGCCGGGGAGGACGCTCGCGCAGCGCTGGCCCTGGACGATCAGCACCCGGGCGCCCTCGCCCTGTGGGGGCACCTCAGGGTCGAGCACTGGGGTCAGCTGCAGCAGGGGCTCGAGATGCTGGAGGCGGCGTTCGCCGCAGCTCCCGACGACCCCCGTGTCAGGGGCGAGCTGGCCTCGGCCTACCTCGACGCCCGCCGCCCCGCGGACGCGCTGGCGCTCTATCCCCCGGAGCGCGCGCAGGACGCGCGCACCCTCTGCCTGCGGGGCCGGGCCCTGAGCGGGCTCGCGCGCTGGGACGAGGCGCGCGAGGCCCTCGACCGCTCCCTCGCGCTCGACCGCTCGGGGGAGGCGCTCCTGGTCCGGGCGCAGGTCCTGAGCCAGCTCGGCGAGGACGCCGCCGCCCTGGAGGACGCCGAGCGGGCTCGCGCGCGCGGGGTCGTGCACGCTGGCCTGACCCTCGGTCGCCTCCTGCGCCGCGCGGGCCGCCACGACGCGTCGCAGGCGGCCTTCGAGGCCGTCGCCCGCGAGGCCACGAGTGTGGCCCTGGTGCGCCAGGTCGTCGAGCTCTGCCTCGAGCCCTACCCCCGCGCAGCGCTGGTCGCGATCGAGCGCCTGGAGCGCGAGGCGGCGGCGGGGGCCCCCGTCCCCGCGCGCTACCTGCACGCGGCGCGGCACTTAGCCTACCGCCGGCTCGGGGACCACGAAGCGTCCCTGCGCCAGGTCGACGCGGCCCTCGCGCTGGGGGTCGACGCCAGCCTCCTGCGCAGACGGGGACGGACCTTGCTCACCCTCGAGCGCGAGGCGGACGCGGCGGACGCCTTCGCCCAGGCCTGCGCCCTCGAGCCAGAGGCCCCCGAGAACCGCGCGCTCCTCGCCCGCGCGCTGGCCCTCGCCGGCCGGAGGGCCGAGGCCGTGGCGCTCCTGCGCGACCTCCGCGACCCGCGACCGGCTGGGATCCTGTGCTGGATCAGCGGGCGCGAGTCCCGGCTCAGGGGCGAGGCCGCCGCCGCGGAGCGCACCCTGGGACGGGCGATCGAGCTCACCGACGACGCGCTCCCCCGGCTCGAGCGCGGCCTGGCACGGCTCGAGCTGGGCCAGCCGCAGGCCGCCCTCGAGGACTTCGACGCCGCCCTGGCCCTGGCCCCCGAGGAGCCCCACGCGTGGCTGGGCGTCGCGCGAGCGCGGGCCGCGCTGGGCGACCGCAGCGGCCAGCGCGAGGCGGCCGAGCGCTACCTCGCCGGCTGCCCCTGGGGCCGCGATCGGGCCCTGGCCGAGGCCCTCCTCGCCGGAGACTGAGCCCCCCGATTTGCCGCCCACAGCCCGTGGCTTCGCGCTCGGAGGGCCTTACCATGGCCCCAGCGAGGAGGAGGGCCCGCATGGACGCAGACCGCCCGACGTTGCAGCGGTTGATCGGTCGCTTCACCGAGTCGTTCGCCGGCCTGGGCGACGCCGCTCCGCCCCTCATGGCCGAGCAGTGGGCGGTGCTCGTGCACGAGGCCATGTCCGGCCGCGGGCGGCAGTACCACACCGTCGACCACGTGTTCGACATTTCGCAGGGCGCCTCGCCCCTGGCGACCCTCGCGATCCTGTTCCACGACACCGTCTACTACCAGGCCGACGGCGGGCTCCTGCCCCAGCTCGAGAGCCGGGTGGGCGACGCGGTGGTGGAGCAGGACGGGGCGGTGAAGCTCGCTCCGCTGAACCCCGAACAGGACCCCGTGCGCAGCCTGGTCGCGGCGCTGTTCGGCTTCGACTCGGGGAGCACCCTCTCGCCCTACGGCGGGCTCAACGAGTTCCTCTCTGCGCTGCTCGCCGCGCGCGAGATCGGCGACCACCTGCCCCGCGCCACCGTGGCTCAGGTCGCGGCCTGTATCGAGGCCACGATCCCCTTCCGCCCGGTGGGGGAGGACGGTGTGGGCCCGCTCCAGCGCCTGCACTGCCGGCTGGCCGGCGCCAACACGACCTTCGGGCTCGGCCTCGACGAGGCCGCCATGCAGCGCACGGTGGTCGAGGCGGCGGACGTGGCCAACCGCGACGTGGGCAACTTCGCGTCCAAGGACCCCAGCGTGTTCCTCGACAACACCTGGAAGCTGCTCCCCGAGACGAACAACGCGCTCCGCGGCCAGCGGCTCTACACCGTCACCGACTACCGCGTGGCGCTGGAGAAAATGGCCGGGTTCCTCGGGTTCCTCGACCCGGGGGTCGTGTTCCTCGGCTATGGCGGACACCCCCAGCCGGCGGACCTCGAGGCCATGACCGCCCAGGCCAAGGAGAACATTACCCTCGGCGTGCGCTACCTCCGCGCCAAGCTCCTGGCCGCGCGGGTGATCGAGGCCCTGGCCCTGGCCACCGGCGGCAACGCCCCGATCGCGCTGTTCATGGGCGACCTCCCCGAGCCTGGTCGCCCGGCGACCGGACGCCTCGAGGACTTCCTCCCCAGCGGCGGGGGCCCCGCCTGCCCCAGCGCGGAGGCCACCGTCCTGAGCCTGCTCGAGACCGGGCGCACCCTGCGCAGCGGGTTCGACCTCAAGACCTCGCCGCTGGCGGCCTACCTCTACCGCAGCCTCGGCGACGAGGGGGTGTCGACCCAGCTCGAGCGCGCCAAGGCCGTGGAGGACCCCAAGACCTGGCTCGACGGGTTGCCCGGCGAGCTGGTCGCCGCCGTGGCCAAGGCCTCGGCGGAGGTCGCGGTCAGCCGTCGCCCGGGGCTCCTGGCCTTCGCCTAGTCGACCCCGGTGGACCAGGACGCAGAGCACCCGCTGGCCCAGGGGATCCGCCGCCGCATGCGCGAGCTCGACCTGGGGCCCGACGCGCGCCCGCCCGCGCTCCGGCGCCGGATCGCCGAGCTCAGCCGCGAGTTGGAGGAGGTCGAGCAGCGGATCCCGTTCTGGGACCGGCTGCTCGTGTTCTCCACGACCCCCGACGAGGGCGCGCTCGACCCAGCTCCGCCGGACCCTCGCCGAGCTGCGCCAGGAGCTCGAGGCGGCGGAGGCCGAGGCAGAAAGCCTCGAGCAGCTCGGGCGCAGTGCCCGCCCTTCGCTCTGGGCCTCGAGCTCGAGCGCGCCCTGCGCACGGCGCGCAAGGAGCTCGAGGTGGCCGGGGTCCTGTTCCGCGCGGTCTCGCGCGAGTCGCTGGAGGAGACCCTCGAGGCCTTCGCCCGCGAGCTGCGCGCGGCCTACGCCCCGGACCTCGACCTGCGCGAGCTGCTGCGTGAGGTCGGCGACCCCGAGCGCCGCGCAGCCCACGCCGCCCGAGCGAGCGAGGTCCAGCTCGACCCGCGCGCCGGCTATCGCCCCCTCAGCCAGCGCGCGCTGCTGCCCCTCGTGGCGCGAGAGGTCGTGGACAGCGGGCTCGACGCCGACCGCCAGGCGCTGATCGAGCTGGGCGAGACCCGCGAGCGCCTGACCCGCGAGCTGGCCGCGGCCGAGAGCGCGATCGGGCTCCTGGACCGGGTGAACGTGCTCACCGACAGCCCCGAAGAGCGCGAACGCAATCGGCTCCAGGCCGAGCTGCACGAGGCCGAGGCCCAGCTGCGCACGCGCTACGAGCAGGTGCAGCAGCACGTGCTGCGCGCGCTGAGCGCGTTCCCCCCGCTCGAGGTCTACCAGCGCGCGCTGGAGGTCCTGGGGGTGAGCTCGGTGCTCGAGCCCGAGACCACGGAGCGCCTGCTGGCCGACGGGCACGTGGGCTCGGTCTCCCGCGTTCAGCGCCGCCCGCTGGTCTACGCCGCGCTGTGTCGGCTGCACACCGCGTTCGCCCGGGCCTTCCCCGGGGTGCCCCTGCGCCTGCAGGCGGCGCACACCGCGATCCACGACGGCGAGGAGGGCGCGGACAGCCCGCAGGCGGAGCTCCTGGCCGCGGCCTTCGCGCGCTTGGAGACCCCGGGCGCCCACGCCCTGCGCCGGCGCGCGCTGGAGCACGCCGAGCTCCTCGGCGGCGTGATCCAGTCCGAGCGCCAGACCCTGGCCCGGATCTCGACCCTCGACTGGCTGGTGTTCTGGTCGGACACCGAGGACGAGGCTCGGCTGCGGGTGCTCCGCGGCCGGCGCGGGTTCCACGCCCAGAGCGTGGACGCGACCTACCGGGACCTGCTCGGGCTCTGCCGCGAGGGCGTGCGCGACCTGCCGCCCTTCGCGCTGCGCGACGCGACCCTCGCGTTCCTGGCTGCGATCAAGGAGATCCACACCGACGGCGGCTCGAGCTCGTCGCCGCGGAGCTGCTCGGTCTACGGACGGGGCGAGGCCCGGGACGCGATCCGCCAGGCGCGGCGCGTGTTCGAGCAGCACTACGGGCTGCGCGGCAGCCGCCAGGAGCTGTATCGAGCCGTCGCCGCCTGCGAGCCCCCCGCGCGCCAGCGCCCGGGCGGCCCCTTCCGCCCCCTGGGCCAGCAGGCGGTCGTCGAGCTGATCGCCGGCGGCGTGGGACCCGACTTCGCCCAGCGCTACGACCAGGTCCGCGAGCAGGCCCGCCAGCTCCGGCGCCTCGACGGCGAGCGCCAGGAGGTCGCGGAGGAGATCTCGCTCTGGGACCGGATCAACGTGTTCTCGACCACCCCCGAGGAGCAGCGCAACCGCGAGCTGAAGCAGGAGCTGAGCCAGCTCGAGGGCGAGCGCGCCGCGCTGGCGTTGGACCTCGACCGCGAGCTGGACACGGCGCTGGCCGCCTACCCGCCGGGGCAGCTCTACTACGCCCTGGGCGGCCTGCTCTCGACCCTGGACGCGATCCGCGCGGTGTGTCGACGCCACACCCGCACCACCGGCAGCGGCAAGGATCGCCGCACCGAGACCTACTACACCTGCGCCCTGATCGGCCACGGCGAAGCCGTGCGCTGCGCCCGGCGCTGGGCGCAGACCTTCGTGCACCTGTTCGGCGACCTCCCCGACTACGCCGGGGTGCTCGAGCAGTGGGAGCTGTGGCGGCTGGGTCAGCTCGCCGCGGCTCAGAAGAAGACCTCGACGCCCCCTTCGCCCACGTAGCGGTCGTAGTCCTCCCCCACGTCCCCGGAGCGCCACACCGTCGCCCGCCCGCTGGCGTAGACCGCGAGCGGGAGTTCCCCCAGCTGCTGCCACACCCCGAGGGACACGCTCAGGAGCCGATGGCGCAGGTGGCCGCCGCTCTCGGTGGACTGGCGCACGAGGAAGTTGCGGGCCACGCCGCGCAGCCCGAAGTCGACCCGGGTCCGGTCCGGGATCACCCACCACTCGGCGCGCAGCGCGAGGGAGCCCTCGCGGTAGCTGCGGTCGTTCTGGAACAGGTCGTCGTTGTAGGCGCCGCCCACGGTCGCTATCAAGCGCACCCGCTGCTCGCCGACCTCGAACTCCTGATAGAAGGTCAGGCTCAACTGGTGGCGGAACAGGTCGAGCCGCGGGCTGTCGGGCTCGATCAGGCCCGAGCGCCCGCGCGCGCGCAGCTCGCGGTAGTCGCGGCGGCGGAAGCGGTACTTGAGCTTGACCCGCGCCCGCGGGTCGCGGCTGAGCTTCACGCTGAGCGAGGTGTCGAAGCGGATCTCGGTGTAGTCCAGCGAGGCGACGCCGCGGTTCTCGTCGTAGTCCTTGAAGCGGTAGCTGGCCCCGCTCTCGAGGGCCACGTCGGCCATCGGCCGCAGGATCAAGTAGGCCCGGGGCTCGGCGTCGAAGGAGCCGAAGCGCCCGCGGGGCAAGAGGTCGCCGTTGTCGTTGAGCAGGTTCAGCCGCGAGTATTCGAGGGTCACCTGCCCGCCGGCGTCGAGCCAGTCGGTGACCGGCTGGAACGACTCCAGGTAGAGCGAACCGAACTGCTCGTCGGCGTCGCCGTTGTGGAAGTAGTTGCGCGTCTCGGCGGTGACCTCGGCGAACAGCTCGCTCCCGCTGGGGAACTCGGCCAGGAGCTCGACCTCGCCGCGGGCGTGCACGAACCCGTCCGCCCGCGTCCCGCGCTCGGCGCGGAACACGTTGCTGTCGCTGCCGAAGCCCGTGCGCGCCCGGGCCTCGAAGCGCAGCTCGATCTGCTCGAAGAAGCTGGGCTCCTCGGTCTGGTTCGCGCGCTGCGGCGGACGGTAGATCGGGAGCCCGGGGAGCTCGACCTCCTCCGGCACGAACAGCTCGTCCTCGCGGCTGCGGAGCTCGCCCTCCGGCGTCGCGCTGTCCACCGGGGCGGTGCTCCCCAGCCGGCGCTCGTCGGGGTCGGTGACCCGCCGGTCGACCTCCCCCGCGTCCTGCGCCATGCCGCTCAGGGCGCCCACCAGGAGGAGCGCGAGCGGGCCGAAGGCGCGCAGAGTGGCAGGGGGTCGCTGGGGCATGGGCGTCTGGACTTCGAGCCTGTCTCGCGATTGCGCGACGTGCAACGCGTGACAGACCCTAGCATGGGCCCATGAGCCCCGCGCGCCGCAAGCAAGCCGTCCAGCACGAGGTGCAGGTCCTCGGCACCCGCGGCAATCGCTACACGGTCGAGGTCCTCGCCAGCGGCAAGGCGCGCTGCCCCTGCAAGGGCTTCCGCTACCGCCACGAGTGCCGGCACGTGCTCGACCCCGAGGTCCGCGAGCTCTGCGCGCGCTACGCTCCCCCGCGGCACCCCCGGGAGCAGGTGCTGGCGCTGGCGAGCTGTATCGCGGTCGCGCTCCGGCCCTACGTCACCGCGGTCGAGATCGTGGGCTCACTGCGGCGCAACGTGGCCGAGGTCAAGGACGTGGACCTGATCTTCGTCCCCGGGGGCTGGGCGCCCGAACAGGTCGTGACCCTGTTCCGCACCTTCGGCCAGCCCCTGCACTACGGCGAGAGCTTCGGCGCGATCGTGCTCCCCCAGGGGATCGGGGCCCAGCTCTGGTGCGTGGAGGACCCCGCGGTGTGGGGCGCGGCGCTCCTGCACTTCACGGGGCCCCGGGACTACAACATTGGGCTCAGGATCCGCGCCAACAAGCGCGGCTGGCACCTCAGTCAGCACGGCCTGGTCGAGCGCGCGACCGGCCGCCTGATCGCGGGCGCGACCGAGGAGGAGGTGGTCCAGGCCCTGGGCCTCCCCTGGATCCCGCCCGCGCAGCGCGGGCGGGCCCGCGGCTAGGCCGGCGCGCCCTGCAGCGAGACCGCGTGGCTGTGGCTCTTGATCTCGGCCTCGCGCAGCGCCTTCATGAGCGCCATGCGCGTGTCGTGGCACAGCGCCCAGGCGCTCGAGGGCGTGTCGGCCCAGCCCGCGATCCAGCAGCGCAGGCCCTCCTTCCCCGCCTCCATGACCCAGAACCGCGGCTCCTCGTAGGCCACGAAGCTGGCGCTGGTCTTGACCGCGGCGATCGCCAGGGCCTGCACCCGCTCGAGGTCGGCCTCGGGCTCGACCCAGAACTCGACGTAGGCCCACTGGTAGCGGTCGACGATCGAGTAGTTGACGAACTCCTTCTCCAGCAGGCGCACGTTGGGGATCAGGTAGCGCCGCCAGTCCCAGGCCTTGATCCGGGTGTGGGTGCTGGTCACGTCCTCGACGGTGCCGAACTCGCCGTCGATCTTGACCGTGTCCCCGATCCGCAGGGGCTGGGTGAGGGAGATCACGATCCCGGCGATCAGGTTCTCGACGAAGGGCCGCGCCGCGATCCCGACCATGACGCTGATCACCCCGGCGAAGAGCGTCATGAGGGTCGCGGGGACCCGTCCGACGAAGGGCAGCGCCAGGAGCAAGGCCCAGAGCAGGAACCCCGCCGGGATCAGCACCCGGCGGATCAGCGCCGAGCGCGACTCGAGGTTCGCCAGGCCCCGCGCCCGGGCCTCCTGGGCGGGGTGCTCCAGCGGGGTCTCGGTGCGCACGGCGTCGAAGCGGCGCACCTGCTCCAGCCGGCTCTTGGCCACGGCCTCTTGCCGGCGGAGCCGGCGGCGCAGCAGCAGGAGGCTCAAGAGCCCCAACGCGCCGACCCCACCGACGTAGGCGATCTCCCAGGTGAAGCTCTCGAGCACCGCGCCCTCCCGGCCCCTGGTGTCGGGTATCGGGGGGCGCGCGTCAAGTCCGCTGCCGCAGAAGGCGGCGGGCTAGCGCGCCATGGACCCCACGAACGAGGTCAGGACCAGGCCACCCCAGAGCAGGGTCATGAGCCCGCCGAGCACGATCCCGATCCAGGCGTGGACGCTGCCCTTGATCGCCGGGTTCTTCGCGCGCGCGCGCAGGCCCACGATCCCCAGGATCAGCGCCGGGATCGCGAGCAGGAGCCCCAGGCAGGGGATCAGCGAGAACAGCCCCAGGTAGTAGGCGATCAGCGCCGCCGGGTTCTTGTAGGGGATCACGCCGCCGGTGGCGTCGCCCTCACCCTGGGGGGGCGGCGGCGCAGCGTGCTCGGGGGTGCGATACGGGTCGTGCTCGGACATGGGCTGCTCCTTGGAGCGCAGGATTGCGCAACTCGGGGGCCGGAGCCAGGCGCTGGAGTTAGCGCGTCGGGACCCCGGTTGCTGACGGAATGCGTATCAGCCCTGTCAACGCCGTCGTCGCTCGCCGCGCTTCGCGCCCTCTGCTAAGCTCGCGGCTGCCTGGGGGCCAATGCGGGCTGGTGTCCGTCACGGTCTTCAAAACCGCTGGGCCTGGCGAACAACCAGGTCGCTCGATTCGATTTCGAGTGGTCCCCGCCACCTCACCCCGGGTAGCCCAAGGCGTCCGGCGCCAACCCCCGGCGCACGACCTCCCGCAGCGCAGGGGTATCGGGCAGGTCCCAGCGCAAGGTGTCGAGCAGCCCGAGCCCCGGCGGCGCGCCCTCGAACCCGGGCGGCGGCGACCAGCCGGGGCTGGCGGCCACCGGGCGCAGCAGCCGGGCCGGGCGCCCCTCACGCAGCTCGACGAACTCGTGGAACCATCCCTCGTGGCGCCCCTCGCTCCGTCGATAGCTGGCGTCGGCGGGGTCCAAGGGCGGGAGTGCGCTGCCCAAGGGACCCGGGCGGGGGCCCTCGAGGTGGAGCTTGCCCCGCGCGGCCAGGCGCTCGGGGTGCTCGGGGGGCAGGTAGCAGCGCGGGCGCGAGAAGCTGCCGAGGGCGAGCTGCCAGCCCCCGCGCTCGCCCTCGGCGCCGTGCTCGCGGAAGAAGGCGGAGGCCGCCTCGTTGGACGGGCGCTCGCCGCGGGCGAGCTCCTGCGCGGCCGCCTGGAAGTAGTCGCGGTGGGCCGCGCGCTCGTCCCCGGCCAGCTCGGCCAGGATCAGGGCGTAGGCGCGCAGCGCCAGGCGATCGCTCCAGGCGCCGAGGCCGGTGAGCCAGGTGCGGTAGCCGGGCGGGAGGGCGAAGTCCGGGAGCACGGCGCGGGCCGCCGGGTGCTCGAGGTAGGCCGCGAGCTGCAGCCGGGGCAGGGGCAGTTCGCCGACCCGCACGCGCTCACGCAGGTACTCGACCTCGTCGGCGAGGCTCTGGCTGGCGCGCCAGCGGCGCTCCAGGCGCTGCAGCTTGAGATCGCTCACCGCGGTGCCCCTGGGGCTGGAGTATGCCAGCGCCCGCGAGGGACACGAGGGGGAGGTCTGCTCACGGTCGTCTCGCGCGTGAACCGCGGGCGAGCCCTCGCGCTCGCGTGCGCGGCGGACGCACGCCCCTCGACGCTTCTGTGACAGGCGTAAGCCGTGCGAGCCGCGAACGCTACGTGCTCGTGTGTCCCACGGCGCACGGCCGCGACACCGATCTGAACGAACCACGAAGGGCGCTGCGCTCGTGCGTTCGGCGCGCGCACGGGGGGCTCCACGCAAACGCACGACTTGCGCCGCGCGGGCGTTGGAACGCCATGTGTTCCGTCGAGGGCAGACAGGAGGACTTCATGGTGAATCGACGTTTGGGCTCCACGCCGCTGTGGCTGGGGCTGTTGCTTGCGCTGGGGGTGGGCCTCGCCCGCGGGGAGACGGTCTACGTGGTGAAGCGTGGGGACACGCTGATCGAGATCTGCCAGGCGCACGGGGTCTCGTTGGCCGAGGTCGTGCGCTTGAACGGGATCGGGGACGCGGACCTGATCCTGCCCGGTCAGCGGGTGCGCCTGCCCGACGGCGTGCCGCCCAGCGCAGAGGACCTGCCCCAGGACCGGCCCGCGAGCGAGCAGCGCCTGAGCACGAGCCAGACCCTGCCCTTCCGCAACTACGCCAGCCTCGGCGGGAACGTGCGCGGGATCAGCCGGGTCAAGATCGCGGAGGACGTGCTCGAGCACCTGAACCAGGCGCCCCCTGGGGCGGCGGGCGGGTTCTACATGGCGAGCTACCTGACCGAGACCCTCGTGCGCGCCCCGGCGCCGGACAAGGCGATCGTGGGCGGCATGCTGGCGCTGATCATGACCCCTTACAGCGCGACCCTGGCGAGCACCCTCGGCACCGCGCCGACCTTCGCCATGGACGCGGTGTTCCCCGCGGCCAAGACCGCGCTCAGCACCACGATCCAGACCACGCTCACGAGCTACGGCCGGGTGGGGGACGTGGTCGGGCAGGCGACCTCGTTGGCCGGTCAGGCGGGGGCCGCGGTCGACACGGTGCGCGCCGGGGTCGACGGCGTGCGCTCGACGGTCGACACCGCCGAGCAGGGCGCCGACCTGATCGAGGCCTTCCTGCGCTAGTCCCAGCAGGCGGCCCGGCCGGCGCGCCGCAGCGCGCGCCGGCGGCGGCGCTTGACGAAGGCCCGGGCCGCCGCCTGGTTCCGCGTGCGCGCGGGGCGGTCGTAGCACACGCGCACGGTGCTCAGGGCCCGGTCCTCGGCGCGCGGGTCCGCTGCGGGCCGGGGCTCCGGCTCCGGCTCCGGCTCCGGCGCCCCGAGCAGCAGCCGGGCGGCGTAGAGGGCCAGCGCGGCGTCGGGCTCCTGGGCCGCGGCGGCGCGCTCCAGCTTGCGTAGCGTCTCGTCCACGTCACACCTACTCCGGGGCTGCGCCCGGGTGTCGCGGGAGGCTGGATGGTCCTGCCCTCCCTCCGGTAGTGTCGAGGTATGCGAAGCCTGGCGCTGACGGTGTGGATCCTGTGCCTGGGGGCCTCGGCCCTCGAGGCCAAGGACTGCGGCGACTTCCCCACCGGGCAGAACCCCAGCCCGCAGGAGTTGAGCGCGGAGATCGCGATCTGCTCGGCCCGCCACGACGTCCCGACCGAGGTGATCAAGGCGGTGGGGTGGCAGGAGAGCGGGCTGCAGCAGTGGAGGCCCGACGGGACCTTCGTCTACAACACCACGGACTGCGGGCTGGGCATGATGCAGCTCACCGGGGACACCGCCAAGCAGTTCGACCTCGAGCAGCTCAAGCGCGACTGGCGCTACAACCTCGACGCTGGGGTCCAGGTCCTGGCCCAGAAGTGGCGGCGCGCGGTCCGGCAACAGAACACGCCCGCCGACCCCGAGGCCCGCAAGGTCCTCGAGAACTGGTACTACGCGATCGCCTTCTATTACGGAGCCAAGGACGAGGACTACCTCAAGAAGATCTACGGGCACCTGAAGACGCGCCCGGGGACCCTGCAGCAGATCCTGGCGGGTCCGCTCGAGGTCAGCCTGCCCTCGGAGGTGATCGCGGGGTTCAGCTTCGGCGATCGGTTCCAGGCGTTCTTGGGCAACCGGTTCGAGGACAAGGACGGTCGCCCGCACGCGGGGGTGACGCACCCCGGGAGCTTCGGCGACCCCCGCACGCAGGCCGCCCTGGACGCGCTCCTCGAGAAGGCCCAACGCGCGGCCGATCGGGGCAAGGTCCGCGCCGCGCTCAAGTACCTCACGAGGATCGCGGAGGTCGACTACGACAGCGACCACAAGCGCCGCGCCGACGCCCTGGCGCAGACCCTGGTCGACGCCGCCGAGGCGACCTTCGCCGAGGCCCAGCGCCACTACGACCTGGGCGAGCTGACCCAGGCCCTGACCCTCTTGCGCAAGGTCGGCCGCGACTTCAAGGACCACCCCCTGGGCGAGCGGGCTCAGGACCGGATCAAGGCGTACAAGGCCGGCCAGTAGGGTTCTGTCTAGCGCAGGTAGTGCAGCTCGAGGTCGGGCGCCTTGGCCCGGGCGAGCTCGACGAGCTTCGCGCTCAGCGCGTCCACGGCCTCCCCGTTCTCGAGCGGCCGAATCCAGGTCTTGCGGGTCTGCTGCGTGCCGACCGCGTAGTGCAGGAGCGCCTCGCCCCAGTCGACGGCCTCGCCGCTGGGGGAGGGCTCCCAGCTCGCGAGGCTGCCCGCCTGGAAGGCCGCGAGCACCGCCGCCCACTCCTCGTCCGTGAGGGGTGCCACCGTCTCGACCCGGTCCTCGGGGGCCTGGCCCACGTTGCGCACGACCACCAGCTCCGGCCCCTGGCTGCCCAGGCGCGCCTTGATCGACTCCGCCGACTCGGCGGGGTCCACGAGCTGCAGGGGCTTGCCCGGGGTGCGCCCCACGAGCACCCACTGCAGCTCGCGCTCCACGCCCGGAGGCAGCGGATCGCCCCCGCGCTGGGCCTGGGTCTCGCCCTGACCGCGCTGGGCGCTGGAGTCCCCGGTGCAGGCGCCGCTGCCCAGGAGCAGCACGAACGGGACGACTCGGAGCACGCGGCGCACGGGGAGACCTCACAGCCCCGGAGCAGGTCGCCGAGCACCGCGAGCACGGGGATCAAGAACGCCCCCACGATCGCGACCAGCGCGACCAGCGTCTTGGGGGTCAGGAGCCGCCCGCCCTGAGCCTGGAGCTGGCGCGCGGCCGCCTCGAGCAGCGCAGCGGTCGCCTGGGCCTCGCTGACCCCCAGCCGGCGCGTCAGACGCTCGACGGCTTCGCGAGCCAGGCCGCTCTCGAGGAGCTTCAGCTCGGCCGGCGCGACGGTGATCGTGGGCGCCGCGCTGGCCAGGGCCTTGGTCGAGCTGCAGCTCGAGCAGCGCCCACCCCCCTCGCGCCAGCAGCCGCCGTGGTGCCGTGAGAGGCAGCGCTGACACACGATCGCGGCCTCGTCCTCGGGCTCGCAGTCGCTGTGGCAGTAGGGGCAGCGCACGGGGCTGCCCGCGACCTCGACCTGCGGCGCGGCCTTGGGGGCCTGCTTGGACGGGGGGAGCGTCTGCTCTTGCATCACGGTCCTTTCCCGGGTCGCCCTCGGGCACCCAGGCCTTCATTCCACGGCTCCGCTGCACGAAGTCAAGGACCTCCTCGGCTCCGCAGCGCGCGAGGCCCTCACGTGCCGCCGCGCGCGGATCGAGCGCGCCGGCTAGCCGAAGCGCACGCGCAAGAGCGCGAAGCGCGAGACCTGCCCCGCCTGCACCGTGGCGCTGACCTCGGCCCGGCCCCGCGGCCCCTCGACCCAGAACCGGAAGCTCGCGCCGTCTTCGGTGAAGCGGTAGTGGGTGGGGACGCGCTCGCAGCGCAGCGGGGTGCCCACGTAGGTGCTGAGCTCGCGGTTGGCCGCGGCGCGCTCCTGGACCCGGGCGTAGTCCGCCGAGGTCGCCGCGGCGCAGGCGGGCACCCCCCACAGCACGGCCAGTCCCAGGCACAGGATCCCGGCCAGGACGCCCCCGAGCCCGACCGCCACCCGCAAGGCGCGGGTCAGGCGGGTGAGCGGAGGCAGGGGGTAGACCCAGCCCGCGCTCGAGGCGCGGGCCAGGGGCTCGCCGAGGACGAGCCGGGCCAGGCGCCCGCGCTCAGCCAATGCTCTTGCCGGTGCCCGGGCGCGGCTCGGGGTCGTCGCCCTCGCCGCCGATCCGCTTCTTGGCGGGGGTCGGGGTCGCCTGGGGCGCGGCGGGCGCCTCGGCCTCGAACTCGGCGAGCACGCTCTCGGCGAGGAGCTTGGGGTCGATCTGCGGACCGGCGACCCGCTCGGCCTCTTGCCCCGCGACCTCGAGCCGGGCGTCGCTGATCGCGACCTCCTGCTCGATCTGGCGCAGGATGTCGTCGGCCGCCGAGAGCGTCTGGTGGCCGTCGAGCACCGCGTTGAGCGCGTCGGCGGTGCGCTTGCTCGCCTGCGCGGACTTCAGGTTCTGCTTGAGGTCCTTGAGCTTGACCTTGCCCTGCTCGTAGGCCTGCTGGGCCTGGGCCCGCTGCTGCTCGGTCCGCCGCTGCTCGTCCTTGAGCCGCTCGAGGGACAGCGCGAGCTTCTCCGCGGCGGCGCGATCCCCCGCGCGCAGGGCCGCGCGGATCGAGTTCTCGGTGGAGCCGCGGCGCTCGCCGAGCTGATCGAGCTTCTTCTGCGCGAGCTTCACCTCCGCGAGGAGGTCGGCGAGCATGGCGTCGGGCGTGGTCATGGGTCCTCCGAGCGGGCTAGAACCGACGGCGGGTCTTCTTCTTGCGCTTCTTGGGCACCTTGAACCGGGCCGAGTCCTCGGGGGAGCGCGCCTTGCGGACCCCGCTCCCCTTGGACTCCTTGGCCTCCTTGGCCTCGCGGACCATTTGCGCGCGCGCGTCCTTGAGCCAAGGAATGTCTTGGAGGTAGGTCATGCCCTTCTCGTTGAGCTTGGCCTGCTTGTCGAGGATATGCCCGGTGCGGAAGTCGAGCCCGCAGTCCATGCACACGATCTGCCCAATGTAGACCCGCTCCTTGCAGGAGGGGCAGCGCCACTTGGACCAGCGGACCTCGCTGCGGCGCTCCCACTTCTCGTCGGCCTCGGCCTGGAGCATGAGGTTCGCGGGCATGATCAGGCGCTCGGGGGGCGGCCCGCGGTCGTCGAGGTAGGCCTTGTACGCCTCCCAGTCGGGGGGCGGATCGAGCACGAAGGTGCCCTCGCCCTTGGCGGTCTGGTGATTGGGGACCCGGACCTCACCCCCGCACTGGGGGCAGCGCCCCTTCCGCCCCTCGGCGCCCGGGGGGAACTTGAGGCGTTTCCCGCATTCGTGGACCAGCTCAGGCACACAACCCTCGGTGTGATATTACGGGCGCTCGCCTGGCTCGACCAGCGAGGAGCGAGAATCCTATGTCCGAGCGCCCCACCCCGCGGCAGGCCCTGGCCGTCGGCCGCAACTACGCCGAGCACGCCGCCGAGCTCGACAACGAGCTGCCCCCCGCGCCGCTGTTGTTCTGGAAGCCGGTGGGCTGCCTGGTCGACGAGGCCTGCCCGCTCCCGCGCTGGCCCGAGGGCGAGACCCCGATCCACTACGAGGGCGAGGTCGTGCTCGTGCTCGGGCGCGGGATCGGCCCCGGGACCCCCGCCCTGCCCGCGGACCCCTGGGAGGTCGTGGCCGGGATCGCCCCGGGCCTCGACTTCAGCGACCGCGCGCTGCAGAAGCTCGAGCCGCAGTGGGTGCGGGCCAAGGGCTTCTACGGCGCCGGCGCCCTGGGCCCGATCCTGCCTCGGCCCCAGGACCCGACGGCCCTCGAGCTGCGCACGCGGCTCAACGGGGCCGAGGTCCAGCGCGGGCGCACCGACGCGCTCCTGTTCCCGCTGCGCCCGCTGCTGCGCTACCTGCACGGCTTCGTGCGCCTGGACGCGGGGGACGTGATCTTCACCGGGACCCCCGCGGGCGTGGGCCCCGTGACCCCCGGGGACCGGCTCGAGGTCACGGTCTCGGCCGCCGAGGGCGAGCGGACCCTGGGGCTCGAGGTCGTGGCGGGCCCCGAGGTCCCGGGCTTCGCCCGCGAGGGCTGAGCGCCGCCGCGGCGCCGGGTCGCGTAGGATCGCCGCAGAAGGAGGCCCCATGGGCTGGCGCTCGCTCCTCACGATCCTCGCGCTCCTGGGCGCGGTCGGCCTCGGCGACGAGGTGACCCTCAGCGACGGGACCGTCGTCCGCGGCAAGATCGTGCTCGCCAAGCAGGACGGCCCGATCTTCGTGCAGCTCGCCAACCGGGGCATGAAGGTCCTGCAGCGCGACCAGGTGGCCGAGGTCCAGCGCGACGAGGGCCCGCGCACGGCCATCCGCATGTGCCGCTACTCCGCGCGCTGGTCGCGGCTGGAGGTCCTGACCCGGACCTTCGCCGGCCCCGACGGCAAGCGCGTGGCCCTGGTGGGCGCGGTGCACATTGGCGACCCCCGCTACTACGGGCGCATGCAGACGATCCTCGACCGCCACGACGCGGTGCTGTTCGAGGGGGTCGGGGCCGAGCACCCGGGCGACCTCTCCCGCGCGACGATCCCGGCGCCGGAGGCCCGCGCCCAGGAGCTCGCGGCGCTGCCGCCCCGGGAGCTGCCCGAGGGCCTGGAGCTCGAGGGCGGGCTCGACGCGCTGAGCCTGCTGCAGACGAGCATGGCCGAGACGCTGGAGCTCGGGTTCCAGCGCGACGAGGTCGACTACCGCCGCTCGTGGTGGTTCGCCGCCGACGTGAACCTGGAGGAGCTGGCCAAGCTGTTCCCCGACGGGCCGGCGGCGGCGATCGTGGAGAACATGGCGGCGGAGTCCTTGAACCCGCGGCGCCAGGCGGCCATGAACAAGCTCGTGGCCCGCACCTTGGCCGCCGCGGCCAAGGGGCTGTTCGGTCCGAAGCCGCTGCAGCTGGTGCTCAAGGAGGCCTGCGCCGAGCTCCTGGCCAGCCAGTTCGCCCAGGAGCCGGGAGCCGACCCGGACACGGAGGAGCACTCGGCCTTCGACACCGCGCTGATCGTGGAGCGCAACAAGGTCGTGATCGAGCGCCTGGAGGCCATGCTCCAGAACCCGGCGGCGCGCACGATCGCGATCTTCTACGGCGCCGGGCACAACCCCGACCTCGAGCAGCGCCTCGTGGGGCTGGGCTACAGCCCGGTCGCCGACGAGTGGGTCCCGGCCTGGACCATGGAGGTCCCGGCCGAGGGCGAGTAAGCGCTCAGTACTGGATCAGCGACTGGACCGTACGGCCCTGGAGCTTCTTGCGGCCCTCGAGGAAGGTCAGCTCGATCAGGAGCGAGCAGGTCACGACCTCGGCGCCGATCGACTCCGCCAGGCGGCAGGCGGCCTCCAGGGTCCCGCCGGTGGCGAGCAGGTCGTCGACGATCGCCACCCGGGTGCCCGGGGCGACCGCGTCCTGGTGGAGCTCGAGGGTGTCCTCGCCGTATTCGAGGCTGTAGGAGACCGAGACGGTCTTGGCCGGGAGCTTGCCCGGCTTGCGCACCGGGGCGAAGGGCACGCCGAGGCGGTCCGCGACCGGGGTCCCCAGAATGAACCCGCGGGACTCGATCCCGAGTACGGCCTGCACGCCGAGGGCCTTCATGGGCGCGGCCAGGGCGTCGTAGACCTCGGCCATGGCGGCGGGGTTGCCCAGGAGCGGGGTGAAGTCCTTGAACAGGATCCCCGGCTTGGGGAAATCGGGGACGTCCCGGATCAGCTTGGCGATGTGCTCCACGGAAAACCTCCTCGCGGGCGCATAGGTATAGCATGAGCACCGCGGCGCCCCCGAGCCCTCGGCGCCGCGAGGAGGCCCCATGAGCGATCTGCGTCAACGCCCGCGGCGCAACCGCAAGAACGCCACGATCCGTGGCTTCCTGCGCGAGACCCGGCTCACCCCCGACAACCTGATCTACCCCCTGTTCTTCCACGAGGGCCAGGGCCCCGAGCCGATCGCGAGCATGCCCGGCTGCGCGCGGCTGAGCGTCGAGGGCCTGGTGACCGAGGCCGGCCTGGCGCCCGCGAGGTCGGGGTCAACGCGCGGTGGTCCTGTTCCCAAGATCCCGGAGGCCCAGAAGACCCCGGGGGCCGAGGAGGCTCTGCAACCCCGACGGGCTGGTCCCGCGCGGGATCAAGGCGCTCAAGGACGCCTACCCCGACCTGGTGGTGATCACCGACGTGGCCCTCGACCCTTACTCCAGCGAGGGCCACGACGGGCTCTGGCCCCGGACGGGCGGGTGCTCAACGACGAGACCGTGGACGTGCTCTGCCAGCAGGCGCTGGTCCAGGCCCAGGCCGGGGCCGACGTGATCGCCCCCAGCGACATGATGGACGGCCGGGTGGCGGCGATCCGCGACGCCCTCGACGAGGACGGGTTCAGCGAGGTCTCGATCCTGAGCTACACCGCGAGCTACGCCTCGGCCTACTACGGCCCGTTCCGCGACGCGCTGGACTCGGCGCCGCGCCACGGCGACAAGCAGACGTATCAAATGGACCCGGCCAACGCCCGCGAGGCCCTGCGCGAGTGCTTGCTCGACGAGGACGAGGGCGCGGACATGCTCATGGTCAAGCCGGCCGGGCCCTACCTCGACGTGATCCGCTTGCTGCGCGAGGCGACCGCGCTCCCGATCGCCGCGTACCAGGTCAGCGGCGAATACGCGATGCTCAAGGCCGCCGCCGAGCGCGGCTGGCTGGACGAGAAGCGCGCGGTGCTCGAGAGCCTGACCGCGATCCGCCGCGCCGGGGCCGACGCGATCCTGACCTATTACGCGCGCCAGGTCGGCGAGTGGCTGAGCTGAGGGGGCGTCGGGCCGCCTGTCAGGGCCGGCCTGTCAGCCTGCGCCGGCACGTCGGAAGCGCCTGCGCTTAGCGCGGGCACACGCCTTGCGCGGGGGCCCTGGGTCGGGAGGCGCGAACCTCCCCGGAACCTAGTCCAGGAGCTCCCATGATCCGCCTCGTCGCCTTGCTCGGCATCCTCACCCTGCTCGCCTCCCCCCAAGTCCGGGCCGACCCACCCCCGGCGCCCGAGACCCTCGAGGTCACCCTGCCCGACGGCACCCGCGCCCTCTATCGCCTGGAGCGCCTCGAGGCCCCGCATGCCGGGCTCGAGCAGAGGCTCGGGACCGAGCCCGTGCCCCCCAAGCCTGCACCGCGCACGCTGCCCTCCCTGGGCGCGAGCGCCGCCGACCTCGAGGAGCTGGCCGAGGTGGACGAGCGCCTGGGCATGCTCCGCCCCTGGATCGAGGCCCACGCCCAGAGCGCGCTGGAGCTAGCCGCCGCCGGCCCCACCCCCGGGGGCGCCCAAGCTCGTGTCCTGGGGGTCCGGCTCGCGGTGGCCCTCGCCCGGATCGACGAGGCTCGGGGGCTGCTCCGGCGACGGATCGAGCTCGCCGGCGGCTCCCGGCGCACGGTCGGCCTCGCCACCTGGCTCGCGGGACGGCAGCGCGCGCTGCGTGCGGCCCTCGACGCGCTGCGCCGGCCCGCCCCTACGTCGCGCTAGGCCGCGAGGCGCTCGCCCGAGGCCTCGGTCTGCAGCCGCGCACGGAGCACACTCAGCAGCGGGCGCGCGCGGTCGCTCGTGAGCATGCGCGCGGCCTCGCGTAGGGGGACCCACACTCGGGTCCGGCGGGACTCCTCGTCCCAGCGCGCCAGCAGCCGCTCGGCGCGCATGGCGTAGACGACCACCTCGCGCCGGACCCCGCGCTTCTTGTAGCGGTAGCTCCCCAGCGGGGCCCCGTCGAGGCGCCCCAGGACCCCGGCCTCCTCCAGGGCCTCGGCCCTCGCGGCGATCGGCGCGGTCTGGCTGCGCTTGACGCCGCCCTTGGGGAACCCCCAGCCGCGGCTGCTGCGGCTCACGAGCAGGACCTCGACCCCTCCCCAGGGGCCCACGCGATACACGATCGCGCCCGCTTGGCGTTGGATCGACGTGGACATGCCGCCCTCCCGTCCCCCCTATCGGCTGCGGGCGGCCCCAGGCTTGATCCGCCGCGCCCGCGAGAACCTTTCCCTCCGCGCCCGGGGGCCCTGGACGCCTGTGGTAGCGTCAGCGCATGACCCAGCCGGTGATCGTAGGCGTCGCGGGAGGTTCGGGCTCGGGCAAGACGACCCTGGCTCGGGCGCTGGCCCAGAGCTTCCGCCCCGAGCAAGTCCAGCTCGTGTTCCTGGACGCCTACTACAAGGACCTGTCCTCGATCCCCCTCCAGGACCGGGACCGGATCAACTACGACCACCCCGACGCCTTCGACGAGCCGCTCCTGCTCGAGCACCTGCGCCAGCTGCGCAGCGGGCGCCCGGTCGAGCAGCCGATCTACGACTACGCCAAGCACCAGCGCGCGCCCGAGACGCTGACCCTCCAGCCGTCCTGCGTGATCGTGCTCGAAGGGATCCTGGTCCTGGCCCTGGACGCGATCCGCCCGCTGCTCGACCTCAAGCTGTTCGTGGACACGCCGGCGGACCTGCGCTTCCTCCGGCGCATGGAGCGGGACATCGTCGAGCGCGGCCGCAGCCGCGAGTCGGTGATCGACCAGTACCTCAAGACCGTGCGCCCCATGCACGAGGCGTTCATCGAGCCCACCCGGCGCTTCGCGGACTTGATCGTCCCCGAGGGCGGGCGCAACGAGATCGCCCTCGACCTGATCCGGACCTGGATCGGGCGCCTGTCGGAGGCCGAGGGTTGAGCGACGTCGCGCTGCGCGAGCGCGAGCGGCGCTGGCGAGAGCGCGGCGACCTGGCCTCCGAGCTCGCATACCGCGAAGCCGCCGCCCGCAGCCGCGGCCACGACCCGACCTGGCTCGACGACCAGGCGAGCTGCGAGCTCCTCGTGCGCGGCCCGCGGGTCGCCGAGCGCGTGAGCGAGCTCGCCCAGGACCCCTGGCTCGGCGCCCGCCGCAGCCCGCTCCCCGGGGTGTGGGCGCTGTCCGGCCCCAGCCCGAACTACCTGCGCGCGAGCGCTGAGCGCGTCGCCCTGGAGCCCGTCGCCCTCTGGCCCCGGCTGCGCCTGCGCCCGCGCGAGGGCCAGGCAGAGGTCGTGACCCGGGTCGTGCAGCAGACCAGCGAGAGCGCGTCGTTCGCCCAACTCCGCCTGCGACTGACCGCAGCCCCAGGCGCCCACGGGGTGAGCGACGGGAGCGAGCTCCCCGTCGAGTTCCGCGCCGTGGTGGCCGAGGCCCTGCGCGCGGCCCTGGGCGGACACCTGCTGCGCGCCGAGGTCCTCGCCGCGCGGCCGGGGCCCCGCGAGCGCGAGCTCGGGCCGGGGGACCTCGGCTGGCTGCAGAGCGGTGTGCCCTGGACCGGCCTCCAGGCCCACGTGGTCTCGGGGCGCGACCACCCCACGGACTCCCACGCCCGCGCCTTTCGCGCGGTGACCCAGCGCGCGCTGATCCTGGCGCTGACCGAGCTGGGCTTCGCCCTCGAGCGCCCGGCCCTGACCCCGGACCCCGAGGCCTGGCTGGCCGCCGGCGCGCCGCCGGCAGAGTCCCTGGGCTGGGAGGAGCTGCCCCCGGCCCCCGCCCTCGCCGCGCGCCGCGCCGCGTTCCTGGCCCTGGCGGAGGACGCCCCCGCCCCCACCCCCGAGGAGGGTGCGTGAGCGCCGTCGAGACCCGGCGCGCGGGCGCCGCGCTGTGGATCACGATCGCCGCCCCCGAGCGCGGCAACTCCCTGGACGTGCCCCTGCTCGACGGGCTGACCCAGGCCTTCCGCGAGGTCGAGCCCGACGTGCGCGCGGTGCTGCTCACCGGCGCGGGATCCAGGCACTTCTGTACCGGCTACCACCTCCCGACCCTGCTCGCCGAGCTCGACCAGGGCCCGAGCGTGGTCGACGACGAGAACCACCCCCTGGAGCAGGCCCTGCGCGCGCTGGACGCGATCGCGGTCCCCACGATCGCGGTGATCCAGGGCCCGGCCTACGGCGCCGGCTGCGAGCTGGCGCTGACCTGCGACCTGCGCCTGGCCGCCACCGGGGCCAGCCTCTGCATGCCGCCCACCAAGCTCGGGATCCTCTACAGCTACACCGGGCTGCGGCGCCTGGTGCGCCTGGTCGGCGGGGCCCAGGCCAAGCGCCTGATCTACACCGCCGCCCCGGTCGGCGCCGAGGAGGCGCTGCGCCTGGGCCTCGTCACCGGGCTCGCGGCCCCCGAGTCCCTGCTGGCCGACGCCCAGGCCCTGGCGGAGGCGATCGCCGCCAACTCGGCCCGCGCCGTCGCCGACCACAAGACCCTGTTCCGCTGGATCGAGGAGGGCCGGCCCTACCCCGAAGTCCAGGACGAGGTCCGGCGGCTGCGGGCTGAGTGCTTCGCCTCTCCGGAGCTGGCGGAGCGGGTGGCCCGGCTGCGCCACGGGCGCCCGCGCGGATAGCCGCGCCGAGGAAAAGCGGCTAGACTGCCGCGAGTGATCCACTTCCGCTGCGCCAGCTGCACGCTCCTCATGTCCGTGCACCCCGCCCACGCGGGGCGCCAGGGCAACTGCCCCCAGTGCGGGCAGCCGTTCACCACGCCCCCGCAGTCGACGGCGGACCCCAACGCCCCGGCGCCCCCGCGCCCGCAGCAGGGCGGCTTCCAGCAGGCGCCCCAGAGCTGGAGCGCCCCGGGGACCGACCCCGGGCGCAACTGGGGCCGGCCCACGACCGAGATCGCCGCCCCCCAGCCCCTGGCCCCGCCCGAGACCCCGCCCCCGAGCATGAACCCCGCCGCGGGGACCCGGCTCGAGGTGGTGCACGGCCCGCCGGAGCTCCTGGGCAGCGCGTTCTCGCTCTCCACCGGCCGCCCCACGGTGATCGGGCGCGAGGAGGGCAACGAGGTGTGCGTGAAGTCGGACCGCGTCTCGCGCCGGCACTGCCAGATCGTGTTCAAGAACGGCGGGTTCGGCGTCGAGGACCTGGGCTCCTCCAACGGCACGCTGATCAATCAGCGCCGAGTCCAGGGCTTCCAGCCCCTGGCCGGCGGCGAGTACATCCAGGCCGGCGACTGCCTGTTCCGCTACCTCGCGGGCTGAGCGTTCAGCTCGCGAGCGCGTCGAGCAGGAAGCGCTCGCACTCGCTGAGCGCGCGCCCCTCGGGCCAGATCCCCCAGAAGGACGAGCGCGGGAAGCGCGCGGTCACGTCCTTGAACACCACCCCCTCGACCTCGAGGGCGTGCCCGGGGACCAGCGAGAGGAACGCGACCCCGAGCCCCAGCGCCACGTAACGCAGGGCCGCGCCGCGCTCCTCGATCTCGAGCTGGACCCGACCGCCCAGGGGCTCCAGGACCTCCAGGACCCGGCGCCGCGTCGCCGAGCGCGGCCCCCGCGCGATCAACGGGGCGCGGGCCAGGTCCCGGGTGCGCAGCCGCGCGCGGGTCGCCAGCGGGTCCCCGGCCGGGATCGCCGCCCACAGCCGATCCTCGAGCAGCCGCCGGCGTGCCACCCCCTGGGGCGGCGCCTGGGCGCGCACGACCGCGAGCCCGACCTCGCGCCGCTCGAGCAGGGCGTGGCTCTGCTCGACCCCCGCGCGGCGGATCGTGACCGCGAGCTCGGGCCACCTCGCGCGGGCCGCAGCCAGCGCCGGGGCCAGGAGCTCGGTGGTCACGGTGCCGGTGCAGGCCACCGACAGCGCGCGGCGCGAGGCGTCGAGGCGCGCGACCAGCTCGTCCACGGTGCGCTGCACCCGCAGCGCGGCGTCGGCGACCTCGCGCCCCCGGGGCGTGACCCTGAGCTTGGCCCCGTGCCCCGCGAGCAGGTCGCCGCCCAGCCACTCGCTCAGCGCGCGCACGCGGCGGCGGAGCACGCTGGGGTCCAGGTGCGCGCGCTCCGCCGCGGCGACGTAGGCCCCGCGCGGGTCCGCCTCGATCCGCGCGGCGAGGGCCGCGAAGGCCTGGAGGTGCTCGTGGAGGTCGCCGGAGAAGGCCGACGCGCCGATCCCTTTCATGCAGATCCTGCCTGAAACCTTGTCAAAGTATGCACTCAAAGCCTAGCCGCGAGCGGGCTAGGGTGCCAGGCAGAGGAGGTCCCATGGCCCGTCGCGCGATCCCGTCCACCACCTACGTCCTGTGCGTCGTCCGCCGCGGCGCGCACTACCTGCTGGTCCAGGAGCGCAAGCACGGCCAGACCTGGTTCCTGCCCTCCGGGGGCGTCGAGGCCGGGGAGTCCTTCTTCGACGCCGCCCGGCGCGAGACCTTGGAGGAGGCGGGGGTCCCGATCGATCCCCAAGGCGTGCTCGGCTGCGACCACACCTGGATCCCCGGGCCCGGCGGCCTCGCGATCAAGCTGCGGGTGGTGCTCCTCTGCGCCCCCCGCGCGGACGTCGCCCCCAAGCAGGTGCCCGACCGCCACACCCTGGGCGCGCGCTGGGTCACCCCCGCGGAGGCCCGCGCGCTGCCCCTGCGCGCGGCCGAGGTCGTGCGCTGGATCGAGCACGTCGATCAGGGCGGACTGGTCATGCCCCTGCGCGCCTTCGAGTCGACGTCCCTCTCCACGGAGCGGGACGCCCTCGTGCACTCCCTGAGAGACTAGACCTCCGGCGCTGGCAGGCTCGCGAGGGCCAGCACCCGGCGGACGATCGCGACGGTCTCGGGGTCGCTGGACTCCACGAAGGGGAAGCGCAGCTCGGGGAGGAGGGGCTCGATCAGCTCCTCGACCCGGTGCTGGGGCAGGTGCACCTTGTCGTGACCCTGATGCACCAGGCCCGTGGCCAGCTCGATCACGTGGGCCCGGGTGACCGCGAACCGGTCCTCGAGGCGGAACTCGCGCGCGCCGCGCCAGCGCTCGAGCAGCCAGCGGCGGACCTCGACGTCACCGGGCGCCCCGCGGCGGTAGCGCAGCACGACCTCGCGCCAGGCGTTCTCGGGGTCACGCCAGCGGTTTTGCTGCCACTGCCGCAGCCAGAGGTCGTCAGGGACCGCCAGCGGGTCCGTGAGCCGGTGCAGCGCGCGCAGCGCCTCGGCGAGGGTCACCCGGTCGAGCTCTCCCGTCAGCTCGACCTGCTCGAGCAGCAGCCGCGGCGAGGGGTCCTTGACCACCGGCGCGGGCTTGGCGCGCTTCCCCGCGGCGTGGGTCCGCTCGCGGACGCGAGGCGGCGGCGGCGCGGCGACGATCGCCGTCAGCCCGCGGCCGGCGCGGAAGCGCCACGGCGGGAGCCCCGTCGGCTCCCCCTCGAAGGCGCCGTCCTGGAGCAGGGCCCCCACCTCGTCCCGGCGCAGCTCGCGGCCCTGGAAGTCGGCCAGGGCCTCGGCGGGGTCCTCCGGCAGCGCCACCGCCCGGAACAGCTGGGGGAAGGGCTTGACCCAGGCCCAGTCCAGGGCGTGCTCGCGCCACAGCTCGAGGGCCTCGGGGTCGAGGCGCAGCGGGTGCACGAGCCGCACCGCGCTCTCGGGCGCGAGCTCCAGCGGATCGGCGAACAGGTCCTGGAGCTCGGGCCCTGCGGGGTCGGCCAGCGCGAAGGGACGCGCCGCGCCCTCGGGGGGCAGGAGCTCCCACACCAGGCGCCGGGCCACGTCGGCCCCCAGCGGGTGCTCGCAGTAGGCGGCGCACCACACCGCCAGGGGCCAGGTGCGGCCGTCGAGCATGGCCCGCTGCAGGCGCTCCACGATCGCCCCCCGCGCGGCCTGGAGCTCCTCCTCGGCGCGAGCCAGCTCCTGATCCTCGCCGCGCTCGAGGTCCCCCGGGAGGCTGCGCTCGAGCGCGCCGCTCGGCGCGTAGCGCAGCTCCGCGTCCCCCGCCTCCAGCGGCACGCGCAGCACACCGTCGGGGTCGAGCCCTCCGCGCCGGGCGGTGAGCTCCGCCACGTGCTGCTCGCTGGCGCCCAAGCGCGCGGCCGCGTCGTCGCGCAGCGCCTCCGCCGCGGCGATCAGCGTGCGCTTGCGCAGCGGGCGCAGGGTCTCGAGCAGGGGCACGACCAGCCGCAGCACCGGGGACGGCGCGGCCTGGTGCATGGCTCCTAGCGCCTCGAGGGCCACCTCGCTGTCCCCGGTCTGCACCCGGCGCGTCTCGGCCACGATCAGTTGGCTGATCGCGCGGCGCACGTCCTCGAGGTCGCCCGCGACCTGCATGGCCACCCGGATCACGCCCCGGGTCAGGCGCTGAGAGGTGCGATCACGCGTCCCCGTGGGCGAGCGCGTGCGCGCGCGGAGCATGTCGGGAAGCGCCGCGCTGAGCTCGGCGGCGCCGACCTCCACGCACAGCGCAGTGGGGTCCGGGTCCCCGTCGTCCAAGAGCAGGCGGAGCAGGGCCAGGGTGTGGCGGGGCGAGGGTCGACAGCGCGCGCGCAGCGCCTGGAGCTGGAGGTGCACGGCCCAGGTGCGCTGCGCGCCGAGCGCCTCGACGAAGGGGGCCTCGAGTTCGAGCGCCTCGACGAGCTCGAGCACCGGCTCGACCAGCGGCCAGTCCGCCAGCCGCAGGGCGAGGGCGTCCAGGGCCTCCCGGGCCAGCTCGGGGTGCGCGCGCAGCGCGCGGAACAGCGCCGGCAGCGCCCCCCGAGGCAGGGAGTCTGCCTCCCCCAGGGTGCTGGAGCGCTCCTCGAGCCGCGCGAGCTGGGCGCGGGCCTCCGCCACGTCGGGGGCGTCGCTCAGGGGGCCTCGCTCAGCGGTTGCGCTCCACGCTCAGCGCGTAGTCCTGCGGGCCGACCAGGCTGCGCACGACCAGGGTGTAGCCCCCAGCGAGGTCCAGGTCGAGCTTGAGGTGGTTCCCGCTGTAGCGGGTGCGCGACCCGTCGGGCCGCGCGAGCTCGAGCTCCACGGTGCCCAGGGCGTGGGCTTGGAGCGCCACGCGAACCCCCGAGCTGAGCTGGAGCGCGAAGGCGTCGCGGTCGTTGGCGTCGCCGAGGACCCCGACCACGGTCTCGCCCAGGGAGACCGGGGTCGCCTGCGCGGGGTCGTTGGGGTGGTCGTCCGCCCCGGGGATCGGGTCGCTCTGCGGCGCGAGCATGGCGGACGTCACCGCCACCGCCGGGTTCGAGGCCGCGCTCGCGGGCAAGCCTCCACCCCTTGGATCCTTGGGGTTACAGCCCAGGATCCCGACGAGGGTACAGAGCACCAGCCAGCGAGGCATGCTCCTCCCTGTGCATGGGCTGTGCCGGGCTGCCTGGGACGGCGCGCAAACGACTTAGGTCGGCCACAGCCCTTCAGGACCCCCAAAGCTCGCGGATACGTCCCAGGTTCTGAACCTCCTGGTAGCGTCTTGGCCACACCGGAGGAGCCCATGCGACCCCGAGCGCTGGGTCCCGCGGGTGATCGGGGTCGCTCGGGCCGCTCGCGAGCGCGCTAAGGACTAGTGCTGTGCGTCAGAAGTTTCGGTACAGGTCGCGCAGCAATCGTCGTCCCTGGCAAGGCGTGAGGAGGGAGCAATGCGGGCCATTGTGACCGACGAACAACACAGCCAGGGGCGGCGAGGGCAAGCGAGATGTACCGGAACTTCTGACGTGCAGCACTAGGCGCTACTCGTCCTCGTCGTCGTCCAGCGCCTCGTCGTCGTCGGTCTCGTCGCCGGAGGACGAGGCGCGAGCCTCGCGCTCCAGGCGCTCCTCGCGTAGCTGGTCGAGCAGGCTGTTGATCTTGATCGACTGCTGCGCGCCCTTGGTCTGGGCGAACTCGATCAGCGGCGTGGTGCGCGTGCGCAGCCGCCCGGCGATCGTGCTCTGCACGAAGCCCTTGGCGCTCTTGAGCGCCTTGAGGATCCGCCGCTCCTCGCCCTCGCTGTCGGCGAGGATCGAGACGTGCACGGTCGCGTGGCGGAAGTCGCGGCTGAGGTCGACGTCCACCACGGTCACGAAGCCCATGCGCGGATCCTTGAGCTCGCTCTGCAGGATCCGCGCGGCTTCGGTCTTGATCTTGGCGCGTACGCGCTCGAAGGCGACGGAAGGCACCGGGGACTAGTCCAACGTCCGCGCGATCTTCTCGATCTCGAACACGTCGAGCTGATCGCCCTCGCGGATGTCGTTGTAGCCCTTGAGCTTCACACCGCACTCGAAGTTCTCGCGAACCTCTTGCACGTCGTCCTTGAAGCGCCGCAGGCTGGAGAGCTCGCCCTCCCAGAGCACGATCCCGTCGCGGACGAGGCGCACGCGGGCGTTGCGCTTGACGATGCCCTGCTCCACGAAGCAGCCGGCGATGTTGCCGAGCTTCGAGGACTTGAACACCTTGCGCACGTCCACGGTGCCCAGCGACTTCTCGCGCTCCTCGGGGTCGAGGGCGCCGGCCATGACGTCCTTGAGGTCGCTCAGCAGCTCGTAAATGATCTTGTGGTTGCGGATCTCGACGTTGTTCTCGCGGGCGAGGCGCTTGGCCTTGCCGTCCGCGGCCACGCCGAACCCGACCACGACCACGTTCCCCGTGCGCTCGGCGAGCGCCAGGTTGATGTCCGCGCTCGAGATCCCGCCCACGCCGTCGCGGATCACCTTGCAGCGCACCTCGTCGGTGGCCAGGTTCTCGATCTCGCGCTTGAGCACCTGGAGTGTGCCCTGGGTGTCGGCCTTGACCACGACGAACACCTGCTTGATGTCCTGCTCGGCCAGGGCCTGCCACACACCGGCCTCGTCGGTCGGGACCGCGCCGGCGTCGATCTTGGCGCGCTCCTCCTCCTCGCGCTTGGCGAGGATGTCCTTGAGGTTCTCGCCCTTCTCCAGCGCGAAGAAGTGCTCGCCGGCCTCGGGCGGCTCGTCGAGGCCCAGGACCTCGACCGGCGTCCCAGGCCCGGCCTCCTTCAGCTGCTTGCCCTGGTCGTTGATCATGGAGCGCACGCGGCCCGAGGCCCGCGAGGCCAGGATCGAGTCCCCCCGGCGCAGCGTGCCGCCTTGCACGATCACGGTCGCGACCACACCGCGCCCGGTGCTCTTCTCGCTCTCGAGCACGGTGCCCCAGGCGGCCTGCTTGGGGTTGGCCTTGAGCTCCATGGCCTCGGCCTCGAACAGGATGTTCTCGAGCAGGTCGTCGATCCCGTCGCCGTTGAGCGCCGAGACGCGGATCACGTCCACGTCGCCGCCGTAGTCGCGAGGCTGCATGCCGTCGATCCCCGAGAGCTCGGTCAGGACCTTCTCCGGGTTGGCGTTGGCCTTATCGATCTTGTTCAGCGCCACGATGATGTGCGCGTCAGCGGCCTGCGCGTGCTGGATCGCCTCCTTGGTCTGGGGCATGACCCCGTCGTCGGCGGCGATCACGAGCAGCACGATGTCGGTCACGTTGGCGCCGCGGCGGCGCATCTCGGTGAACGCCTCGTGGCCCGGGGTGTCGACGAAGGTGATCTTCTTGCCGTCGTGCTCGGCGACGTAGGCGCCCACGTGCTGGGTGATCCCGCCGGCCTCGGAGCCCGCGACGGGCCGCTTGGTCTGGCGGATCTTGTCCAGGAGCGTGGTCTTGCCGTGGTCGACGTGACCCAGCACGGCCACGATCGGCTGGCGCGGCTCGGCGTCGGGGTCGTCTTCCTCGACCTCGTACTCCACGCGCTCCATGAGCCCGGCCTCGACGTCGAACTCGTCCACGATCTGGATGTCGATGTTGTAGTGCGCGCCGATCAGCTCGATCGCGTCCTGGGGCACGGGCTGGTTTTGGTTGATCGTGAGCCCCTGCTTCATGAGGAACAGGGTCATCTCGGTCACGCGGATCGCGAGCAGGGCCGAGAGGTCCTTGACGCTGATCGGGAGCTGGACCTCGACCTCGTCCGGCCGCACGACGTTGATCGACTTACGCGGCTTGTGGCGCTGCTTGCGGCTGGCCTTGTACCAGATCTCCCGCTCCTGCATGTTGCGCTCGAGGCGCCGGCCGCGGCCCATGCGACCCTGGGCGCCGGTGCGCCGAGTGGCCGGGCGACCCGCGCGACGGGTCGGGGACACCGCCACCGGCTTGCGCCGCCGGGTGCCGTCGTTCTTCCCGTCGACGGACGAGGGCACGTCGTCCGGGGACGCCGGCCCGCCAGGCCGGCCTCCGCCGCCGGGACCCGCCCCTCCGCTGCGACGACGCCGGTGCGCGGCCGGGTCGAAGCCGGGCGCGAAGCCGGTGAAGCCCGCGGCGACGCCCGCCGGCGCGCCAGGGCGCTTGGGCTTGTCGCCGGGCTTGGTGGTGGGGTTGAGCATGGACGGCTTGCTGCCGGCCACGGGGGCCTTGGGCTTGGCGGCGTCGGTGGCCACGGCGTCGTCGGCGGCGTCGTCGCCGTCGGTCGCGGCGGGCTGCGCCTGGGGCTGCTGCGGCTGCTCCGGGGCCTGCTCCTCGACCGCGGGGGCGGGCTCCTCAGCAGGGGCCTGCTCCTCCACGGCGGGGGTCTCGACCGGGGCCTCGACCTCGACGGCCTCCGGCTGCTCCGGCGCGACCTCGTCGGCGGGCGCCTCGGCGGCCTCGCCGGCCTCGTCCTCGGGCTCGGGGAACAGCCCGGCGTCGAGGAGCACCTGGTGCACCTCGGGTACGCGCTCCTCGTCGACCTCGGCGTAGTGACTGCGCAGGTCTCGCTTACCCGCTTCGTGCAGGGCTTCCATCATGGCGATGGGGGAGACCGACCAGTCGCTGGCGAGGTGATACAGACGAACTCGATTCATAGACAAAGCGCAAGATCCTTGTTGGAAGTCGTGGAACCTGAGGCCTGAAGACGCTTACTCCGCGTCGTCGGCCTGACTGTCACCGTCGGCGTCCTCCGCCGCGGGAGCAGGGGCGGGACCTTCGGGCAGGATCGCCGCGGCGGCTTGCGCCGCGGACTGCTGCACCTGGGGTCGAGCCCGGGAGGCGTCGTATTCGACCTGGAAGCGCTCCTCATACGACTCGGGGGTTCCCGTCACCAAGTCGATGTCGAAGCCGGTCAGCGCCGACGCCAAGCGCACGTTCTGGCCCTTACGCCCGATCGCGAGCGAGAGCTGGTCCTCTTCCACGAAGACCTTGGCGTGCTTGTTCTCGAAGTCCAGCTCGATCGCGTTCACGATCGCCGGCTTCATCGAGTTCATGATGTAGACCTCGAGCCCCTCGTTCCAGCGCACGATGTCGATCTTCTCGCCGTTGAGCTCGTCTACGATGTTCTTGATCCGCGAGCCGCGAATGCCCACGCAGGCGCCCACGCAATCGACCTTGTGGTCGACCGATTGCACGGCGACCTTGGCGCGGTGCCCGGGGTCGCGGGCCAGGCCGCGGATCACGATGGTCCGGTCCTGGATCTCGGGGACCTCGAGCTCGAACAGGTGGCGCAGGAGGTCGGGGTGGGCGCGCGAGAGCACGATCCGCACGCGCTGGCCGACCTTCTTGACCTCGAGCACGAAGCACTTGATGCGCTCGCCGGGGTTGTAGGTCTCGCCGGGCACCTGCTCGCGCCAGGGGATGATCCCCTCGGCCTTGCCCAGGCTGATGATCGCGTTGGGGCGCTCGTAGCGCTGCACGGTGCCCGAGATCAGGGTCCCGACCTTGTCGATGTACTCGTCGTAGACCACGTCGCGCTCGGCTTCGCGGATCTTCTGGATCATGACCTGCTTCGCGGTGAGGGCCGCGATCCGGCCGAGGTCGCCCAGGTTCTCGATGGGGGTCTCGCCGTCGAGGGCGGTGATCTCACCCGTGTCGCGGCTGATCTCGATCACGACGTTGGTGTTGAGGCCGAGCTTCTTCTTCGCGGCGGAGAGCAGCGCGGCTTCGATGCCGGTGAAGATGATCTCCTTGTCCACGCCGCGCTCGCGGTGGAGCGCCTCGACGATCCGCAGGATCTCGTCGCCCTTCATTCCCAGCATGGAACTCTCCTTACCTTTCGCCCTGTCCGCTGGTCACAAAAAACGGGTGGGGCCTCCCGACCTGGAAGGGCTGCCCACCCTGCAACGAACGCGCACAGAGATCCGGCCTGAACGGGCGGTATTCTAGGGAGGGCCAGACGGAGGGTCAAGCCATTGCACCCAGGAACCGACGGTTACGTGCGCCTGTTCGTCGTGGTCAAGCAGCCCGCGCCCGGGCGCGTCAAGACCCGGCTGGGAAAGGAGATCGGGCCCGAGGCCGCGGCAGAGCTGGCCCAGGCGTTCCTGGATGACACCCTGCGCCGGCTCGCGCCCGGCCGCCCCACGGTCGTCGTGCACGCCCCCCCGGAGCTCTCCCCCGCGTTCCGCGCGCGCTGCCGGGCGCAGGCCCCCGAGTGCACCTTCGTCCCTCAAGGCCCGGGCGATCTCGGGGCGCGGTTGGCGGCCGCCCTCGCCGGGTCGGGGGTCCGCCTGGCAGTGGGGGGAGACGCCCCAGACCTGCCCCTGGAACGGCTGGAGCGCGCCGCCGCCCTGCTCGCGGCGGAGGCCGACGTGGTCGCGGTCCCGGCCCAGGACGGCGGCTACAGCTTGCTCGGGCTCGGCCCCGGGGTCGACGCCGCGCGGCTGGCCGGCGCCATCCGCTGGAGCAGCCCGCACACCTGGGCCGACACCGAGGCGGCCTTCGCGGGGCACACCGTCGTCGCCCTCGAGCCCTGGGACGACGTGGACGAGCTGGAGGACCTCCGCGCCCTGTGCGCGCGGCTCGAGCCTGGGGTCTGCGCCGCGACCGAGGCCTGGGCCCGCGCAAACGGTTACCTTGACACACACGAGGGCCAATGCTAGCTTTCGAAGGGGTCGGAGAGAGCGCCTAAGCCGCTCAACCACAACGCTTTGCACATGATCTGCGATAACTGCGACAAGACCGCCACGGTGCACCTGACCGAGATCGTGCAGCAGTACAAGAAGGAGTCCCATCTCTGTAAGGACTGCGCCAACGCGCGGGGGCTCCGGATCCAGAAGCCCAGCCAGGAGCAGCCGCCCTTCGTGCTGAAGGAGTTCCTGGAGAAGATCAAGCCCCCGCTGCCCGAGCCCCGGCGCAGCTTCCCCCCGTGCCCCGAGTGCGGGATCACCCTCGAGGACTTCCAGCGCACCGGGCGCCTGGGCTGCGCCCACGACTACGAGCACATGGAGGTCGCGCTGCGCCCGCTGCTGGAGAAGATCCACGGCGCGACCCAGCACGTGGGCCGGCTCCCGCTGCGGATCGGCGAGCGCGTCGACGCCGAGCAGCTGCTGCAGGCCCTCGAGCGCGAGCTGGACGAGGTCGTCGCCCGCGAGCAGTACGAGCGCGCGGCGGAGCTCCGCGACAAGATCCGCCAGCTGCGCGAGGGGCAGGCGTGAGCGACCTCGGCGAGTGGCTGGCGGGCACGGGCCCCGACCACGACATCGTCATGAGCACGCGGATCCGCCTCGCGCGCAACGTGATCCGCTTCCCGTTCCTCAGCCGGATCGAGCCCGAGGCCAAGACCGACCTCGAGCAGTTCCTGCGCCGCGAGCTCGAGCGCGCGGACCTGGGCGAGGTCGGCTACCAGAACCTGGACGAGGCCTCGCAGCTCGACCGCGACTGCCTGGTCGAGCGGCACCTGATCAGCCGCGACCACGCCAACGGCCGCGGCGACCGCGGTGTGGCCCTCGAGGCCCAGGGCACGCTCTCGGTCATGGTCAACGAGGAGGACCACCTGCGGATCCAGGTCCTGCGCAGCGGGCTCCAGACCAGCGCGGCCTTCCGCCACATCCTCGACGTCGACCAGCGCCTCGAGGCGCGCCTCGACTACGCCTACAGCCCCGAGTTCGGCTACCTGACCGCGTGCCCCAGCAACGTGGGCACGGGCATGCGCGTCTCGGTCATGCTCCACCTCCCGGCCCTGGTGATCACCAAGAAGGTCGAGAAGGTGTTCAACGCGGTGAGCAAGATCAACCTCGCCGTGCGCGGGTTCTTCGGCGAGGGCACCCACTCCCAGGGCGACTTCTATCAGATCTCGAACCAGATCACCCTCGGGCGCTCCGAGGAGGAGATCCTGACCTCGATCAGCGACTACGTGCCGCACATCGTCGAGTTCGAGCGGAACATGCGCAACCGCCTGCTCAGCGAGAGCCGCCGCGCGATCGAGGACCGCGTCTACCGCGCCCTGGGCCTGCTCCAGCACGCGCGCCTGATCTCGAGCGAAGAGACCATGGAGTATCTCTCCGCGGTGCGCATGGGCGTGAACCTGGGCCTGATCGACTGGCTGAGCATCGCCGAGGTCAACGAGCTGTTCTTGAACACCCAGCCCGCCCACCTGCAGAAGCACTGCGGCCGCCAGCTCGAGAGCGCCGAGCGGGACGCGAGCCGAGCGGACTACCTGCGCGAACGGCTCGCGGGCCAATAGGCCCGCGACCGTTCGCGCAGGTAGTCCCGATTGTTTCAGGGGGTCTGTCCCAGACCCCCTCGCCCTCGCAGCGAAGCTGCTCGGGCTCACCCCCAAGGGGCTCGCTCGCGGCTGACGCCGCTCGCTGCGCGCTCGCGGCTGACGCCGCTCGCCGGGCTGGCCCCACGACGCGGCAGGAGGCCCCGCCGGACGTCGCGCCGGCAGCCCGGCGCCGCGCGCGCGGCCCCGGCGGCCAGACTCCACGGGCGTCGTGCGACCCGGCCGGCGAAGCCCGCGCGCGCGGCGCAGCCGGCCGGACTCCAGCGCGTCGTGCCGCCAGACCGGCGAAGCCCGCGCGGCGGCGCAGCCGGCCGGACTCCACGGGCGTCGTGCGGCCCGGCCGGCGACCGGCGCAGCCGCGCGCAGCCGGCCGGACTCCACGGGCGTCGTGCCGCCAGGCCGGCGACCGGCGCAGCCGCGCGCAGCCGGCCGGACTCCAAGCGCGTCGTGCGGCCCGGCCGGCGAGCGGCGCAGCCGGCCGGACTCAAGCGCGTCGTGCGCCAGGCCGCCGAAGCCGCGCGAGCGGCGCAGCCGGCCGGACTCCAAGCGCGTCGTGCGGCCAGGCCGGCGAGCGGCGAAGCCGCGAGCGCGCAGCGCGCGCGAAGCGCGCGCGAGCCCCTTGGGGTGAGGCCGAGGGCTTTGCCCCGAGGCCGAGGGGGTCTGGGACAGACCCCTGAAGTCAAGCGCGGACTGCCTGCGCGAATGGCTCGCGGGCCATTGGCCCGCGAGCCATTCGCGCAGGCAGTCCGCCCAGCTCCTGGGCTAGTTTCCAGGGGCCTCTCCGAGGCCCTCGAAACTACCCGGGCTGGATAATCAGACGCGGAACACGCGCCGGATCAGGGCCTCGAACTCCTCGTCCGAGAGCTTGGCCTCGAGCTTGGCGAGGGGCTCGTGGGGGATCGTCTCCCCGCAGGCCGTGGCCACCGCGCGCCCGATCGCGTTGCGCAGCACCTGGTTCACGCGCTGGTCGAGCTGCTGACCCTTCTCGCGGGAGAGCCGCCCGCCCTCGACCAGGCTCAGGCTGAGCTGCTGCCCAGGGGGGAACTGCGCGAGGTCCACGTGGACCTCCGGCGCCAGGTGCTGGAGCTGAGCCGCCGCGATCCGGTTGCGCAGGTCGATCAGCCCCTGGCGCGCGGCCACCTGGGCGCGCTTGGCGGTGGCCTCGTCGATCGACTGCTGCGCGCAGAGGAAGCTCTGGAACGGGGTCTGCGCCCCCTGGGTCCGCCAGTCCGCGAGGGCGTCGATCAGCCGGTGCAGGGGCACGACCTCGTAGCTCGAGAGCAGCCGGATCAGGAACAGCTCCTCCCACGAGGGCATGCGCACGCCGAACAGGCGCACCTCGGGGGTCGGGGTGTGGGGCGGGCGCGCGGCGGCGAAGGCGGCGAAGGCGTTCGCGGCGGCGGCGGCGTCGGGCAGGCGATCGTCAGGGTCCTTCTCCAGGAGCTTGTGCACGAGCTGCGCCAGCTCGACCGGCACGTCGGGCGCCAGGTCCTGGAGCATGGGCGGCGCGTCCTGCACCTGGGCCTGGACCACGGCCATGACGCTGCCCTTGTAGAACGGGGTGTTCCCGGTGAGCAGCTCGAAGGCGGTGATCCCCAGCGCGTAGAGGTCGGCCCGGCCGTCGACCTCGCCCTGGGTGATCGACTCCGGCGCCATGTACTGCGGCGTGCCCACGACCTCGTCGTTGCGGGTCAGCTGCGGGCTATCGCTGCCCCGGGCCAGGCCGAAGTCGGCGATCTTGGCCACGCCCGAGGTGTCGACCATGACGTTCTCGGGCTTGAGGTCGCGGTGCACGATCCCGCAGCGGTGCACGGCGTCGAGGCCTCGCGCGATCTGGGTCAGGTAGTAGGCGGCGGTGGGCACGTCGAAGCGCTGCGACGGCTCCTCGCTCTTGAGCTGCTTGAGGGACTTGCCCGCCACCAGCTCCATGACCGCGTAGGCGTAGATTCCGTCCTGCCCGGCCTCCACGATCCCGACCACGTTCGGGTCCTGGATCCGCTTGAGCAGGCCGGTCTCGCGCACGAAGCGCTGGAGCAGCACGGGGTCGCGGCCGTTGAGCTTGGGGTCCAGGACCTTGATCGCGACGTCCCGGCCGAGCCCCACGTGGTGCGCGCGGAACACGGTCCCCATGGTCCCGTTGCCGATCGGCACCAGCTCGCAGCAGTTCCCCAGTTGCTCCGGCACCTCCAGCATCAAGCGCTGGCTGCGGTGGCGTTTGCGAGGTGGGGGGTCGGGACTCATTCCACTTGGGTTCTAGCACGCGGGTCCTTCGGAAGCCTTCCTGAGCGTATAAACTGCGGCTCCCGGAGGAGCCATGACCCATCCCGTCCTCGCCGAGCTCGGCCTCAGCGCCCAGAACGACGGCGCCGCCACCGGCGCGTTCTTCACGACCTCGGGCCCCGTGCTCGACTCGATCAACCCCAGCACCGGCGAGGTCCTGGCTCAGGTGCGGCAGGCCCAGGCCGCCGACCTCGAGCGGGTGACCGCCGCCGCGACCCGGGCCTTCGCGAGCTGGCGCACCGTGCCCGCGCCGCAGCGCGGCGAGGTCGTGCGCCAGATCGGCGAGGCCCTGCGCGAGAAGAAGCAAGCGCTGGGGACGCTCGTGAGCCTCGAGTGCGGCAAGATCCTGCCCGAGGGCCTGGGCGAGGTGCAGGAGATGATCGACATCGCCGACTTCGCCGTCGGCCTCTCGCGCCAGCTCTACGGGCTGTCCATGCACTCCGAGCGCCCGGGCCACCGGATGTACGAGCAGTGGCACCCGCTGGGCCCGGTGGGGATCATCTCGGCCTTCAACTTCCCCGTCGCGGTGTGGGCCTGGAACGCCATGCTCGCCCTGGTGTGCGGCGACACCTGCGTGTGGAAGCCCTCGGAGACCACGCCTCTGACCGCGATCGCGGTGCAGCACCTGGTGCACGAGGTGCTCCAGCGCAACGGCTACGACGAGGGGATCCTGGGCCTGGTGATCGGCGAGCTGGAGGAGGTCGGGAAGCCCCTGGTGGCCGACCCGCGCTACCCGCTGATCTCGGCCACCGGCTCCTGCGCCATGGGCCGCGCCGTGGGCCCGGTGGTCGCGCAGCGCTTCGGGCGCAGCCTGCTGGAGCTCGGCGGCAACAACGCCATGCTCGTGCTCGACGACGCCGACCTCGACCTCGCGGTCCGCGCCGCGCTGTTCGCCGCGGTCGGCACCGCGGGCCAGCGCTGCACGACGCTCCGCCGCGCGATCGTGCAGAAGGGGATCGCCCCCGCCTTCACCGAGAAGCTGGTCAAGGCCTACGGCTCGATCGTGATCGGTGACCCGCTCGCCGAGGGCACGCTCATGGGCCCGCTGATCGACCGCCGCGCGGTGAGCGCGTTCCAGCACGCGCTGGAGCAGGCCAAGCAGCAGGGCGGCGAGGTGCTGACCGGCGGCGACGTCCACACCGCCGGCGCCTGCGCCAAGGGCACCTTCGTCCAGCCCACGATCGTGCGCGCCGCGGCGGACATGCCGATCGTGCAGGAGGAGACCTTCGCCCCGATCCTCTACGTCATCGAGGTCGACGACGTCGAGCAGGCGATCGCGATCAACAACCAGGTCCCCCAGGGCCTCTCGAGCGCGGTGTTCACCCTCAACGTGCGCCACGCCGAGCGCTTCCTCTCCGCCGCGGGCAGCGACTGCGGGATCGCCAACGTGAACATTGGCACGAGCGGCGCCGAGATCGGCGGCGCCTTCGGCGGCGAGAAGGAGACCGGCGGCGGCCGCGAGGCGGGCAGCGACAGCTGGAAGGCCTACATGCGCCGCCAGACCTGCACGATCAACTACTCGACCGAGCTGCCCCTCGCCCAGGGGATCGTGTTCGGCTAAAGGGAAGGGCACGATTCCGCGACGTCTCCTGCACGGTGGCAGAGGTTCACGAACGGAATCGGTCGCGACGTCGCGAACTCCTGCCTTCCATTTGCTCCTTCCATGGCTCCGGCTCGTGCGCAGCCGTGCCTCTCCAGCCCGCGTGAGATCTCGGGTCCCGAGCAGCTCCTGCCCGCACTCGTGAGGCGAAGCGGCTAGTCGGCGAGAACGCCGGCGTCGTCGATCAGCTCACCGCAGAGCAGGGCGGCAACCATGGCTCGAGCCCGCTGCGCGCCAACGCGCGCGCGGGGTCGCAGCCCGCCTGCACCTCGAGCAGCGTGCGGTCGTCGCGCAGCGCCTGGCGATCGCCCCAGCTCGCGAGGAGCTGGGCCACGAACTCGCGGGGCGCCCCGTCGAACAGGTCCCCCACGAACAGCCCGTGGGCGGCCGCCAGGAGGCAGAGCCCGACGTAGTACGCCTGGGACCCCGGATCCACGCCCGGGTAGGCGCGGGCGAAGCTCCCGGGGAGCGCCGCCAGGCGCGCGGGGGTCAGCTCCACGGTCTCCAGCGCGCTGGGCAGCCCCGGCCACCCGGTCGCGCCCGGCTCCGGCGCCACGAACACCACCGCGCGCGGCGCGCCGGCGACCTCGACCGGGTGCGGCAGGTAGTGCGTGCGCTCGCCGCGAAAGCCCGAGCGCTCGAGCAGGCGCGCGCGGTAGGCGAGCACGTCGTCCCCGGCCTCCTGCGCCAGGTCGGCCAGGACCTCGGGCAGCGGACCCCGCGCCGCGAGGGCGGACCAGCTCTCTGGAGGGAACCCCTCCCGCCGCGCGGCCACCTCGCCGAAGCGAGGGTCGACCTCGACCAGGAGGCCCTCACAGCCCGCGGCCGCGGGCGGATCGCTGGCCAGGTCCAGCGGCGTCGCGCGCAGGGTGGCGCGCGGGAGCGGCTCGAGGTTCATGGCCAGGCAGCCGCCCCGCTGGACCGGCTTCTGGAACTGGCGCCCGACCTCGAGCCGGACCGCCTGGGCGCGGGTGACCCCCGGGCGCAGCGTGCCCAGCCCCAGCCCGCTGGTGAGGGAGCCGTAGCCTACGAGGCGGAGCGCGTCACTCAGCGGTCGCCGCCCTCCTCGTAGCGCACCTCGCGCCCGTCGCTGGTGAAGCGCAGGGTGCGCCGACCCTCGGTCACGTACAGCGCGCGGGTGAGCTCGTGCTGGATCCACTGACCGGGATCGACCGAGGGGCTGAAGATCATGGGGCTCGTCGAGAGCGACCCCGAGGCCGAGAGCGCCTCGATCATGGCCTCCTCCTCCTCGCTGAAGTCGGTCGGCACGCTGTCGTCGCAGACCTGCACGCTGCGCTCGGGGCCCGAGCGCTCGCCGACCCAGGACTCGATCGCCGCGACCGTCGAGGCGCGGGGAAAGCCCTCGTAGACGTTCAGCCCCTCGTTGGGCCGCCCGCAGGAGATCGCCGCGACCTGCGGGGTGGCGCGCGCGAGGAACTCCCGCGACGCCGCGGCGCTCCCGCCGTGGGAGCCCACCAGCAGGAAGTCGCAGTCGACGCGGGGGGCGAGGCGCGGGTCCGCGATCAGCGCGCGCTCCATGGCCCGGGTCGAGTCGCTCATGAACAGCCACACGGTCTCGCCGAAGCGCACGCGGACCACGACCACGTCCTCGTCGACCCGCTCCCGAGTCCCGTAGCCGGGCACGCGGAGCACCTCGGCGGCGAAGTCCTCGGCCGGCGCGAACAGGATCGGGAGCACGGCCTCGGTCGCCTCGGCCACGTTGAGCAGCGTCTGAGGCGGGTGGGCGGCCAGGGCCTCGACCACCTTGTGGTCCTCCTTGAGCTTGGAGGGCAGCCCGTGGTGCACCAGCTCCCCGACCCCGACCTCCCGCAGGAGCCAGGGCGCCGAGCCCAGGTGCGCCGGGTCGGGGTGGGTCAGGACCAACGCCTCGAGGGGCGGCTCGATCAGCTCGCCGAGCTGCCGGCGCAGGCGCTCGGGGTCCCCGGGCGCGCGGACCTCGGTGTCCCCCGCGTCGATCAAGAGCTCGCGTCCGCCCGGGGCACGAATCAGGATGCAGTCGCCGTTGCCGGCGGGGAGCACGAACACCTCGAGCTCCCCCAGGGGGTGGCCGGGAGCCCAGGCCTCGAGCGGCGGACGGGCGCTCTCGGGGGCCCGCGCGAGGGCGCTTTCAGGGGCTATCTGGGGCCCTGGACAGCCGCTGGAGGACGCCATCGCCAGCACACAAAGCCAGACCCTGGAATGCATTAACGCCAACCTCACTGAAAAAAGGGCAAAGGACAAAAAAATCCCGCCAAAACGCGCGCGCTCGTCAGTTCTATGCGGTATTATCCCCGCCCTCTAGGGGAAAGAGGGGCTCTGAGGGATCCTACAAGATCCCGAGATCCAAGAACTCACCTAATTTTTCTGCAGACGGGCGCGATCGTCTTGGTGACGTGGTATAGGTTCCGTCTCGAAAGTTTTACCTGGCGGCATACACGTCGTCGAAATGTTGGGGGAAGTTAGTCATGAAGACTCTTTCGAAGCTGTTCGCATTCGTCGGCTGTGTGGGTGTCGTCACCCTCGCGGGCTGCACCACCTTCAACCACAGCAAGCCTGGCTTCGCCGTCTCGGTGCCCGTGAGCGCCAAGGCCAAGGCGACCGTCAAGCTCGGTGGTGAGGTTGAGGGCAAGGCTGAGGTCACCCGTATCCTCGGCTTCATCGTCCTGCCGCAGTACAACAAGTACGCCGACGGCGTGAGCTACGGCGCCGGCGCGCCCTCGGCCAGCGGTGGCCTCCTGGCCTCGCTGCTCGGTGGTGGCCCCAGCGACGCCGACCAGGCGAAGTCGCTGGCCGCTTACCAGGCCCTCAAGGAGGAGTACGACGTGATCCTCGGCGCCCGCTACGTGGTGCAGACCGACGACATGTACGTGATCAAGACCACCACCGCCACCGTCAAGGGCTGGGGCGGCAAGGTCGAGTCGGTCGCCATCACCCAGTAAGACCTCTCGAGGTCTTCGCGCGTCTCGCCGGTTCGCCGGCGGGACGTTACCAGCCGCGTCGTTCGTGGGTCTCGCGACCCGTCGAGCGACGCGGTTGTTCTCGTTCGAGGGGGCCCGTCCGAGGCCCCCTCGCGCGTTTCCGCTGGGTCCCCAGACATGAAGCGGTTCGGGGCTCGCAGGGGTGGTTTCCGTCCTGCGGCGAGAGTAGGCTAGCGGGCTGAGGAGCAGCGTTGAGCGATCAGCGGTTACGAGAGCTCGAGCGGCAATGGTCGGAGTCCAACGACCCGATCGACGCCCGCCGATACTTCACCGAGCTCGGTCGCAGCGGCCTCTCCGAAGAGGAGGTCCTGCGTCGGCGCCTGAACGCGGGCGACATCCTGCAGAACCGCCTCGAGCTCTGCGCCTACCTGGGCTACGAGCCCGCGCGCGCCGTCCTGGGCGACGCCGCCCCCGAGATCCCGGCGGATATTCTGCCCTGGGTTCGCGGGCTCAAGGACTACCCCGGCAGCGGCGAACGCACGGCGGCCTTGATCCACGACATGACCGGCCGACCCGGGTCGGGGTGCTGCCCACCACGACCAACGAGTACGACTACATTCGCTACGCCCTCCAGCAAGGGCACGAGGCGCGCGCCCTGCGGCGGCGCCTGGAGCGCCTGCTCCTGCCCTGGGCCCTGGGCAAAGCCGAGGCCTGACGTGAGCCCCAGCGCCCACTGCGGCTGGTGCGGGGCCGCGTTCGAAGGCGACCCACCGTGGCCGCGCCTGTGCGGTGGTTGCCGCAAGGTCAGCTACAAGAACCCGATCCCCGTCGCGGTCCTGCTCCTGCCCCTCGAAGGCGGCGGGCTCCTGACCGTGCGCCGCGGGATCGAGCCTGGCCTGGGCAAGCTCGCGCTGCCCGGCGGCTTCGTGAACACCGGAGAGACGTGGCGCCAAGCCGCCGTGCGCGAGCTCTACGAGGAGACCGGGATCCGCGTGAACCCCGACGGCGTGACCTTGTTCGCCGTGGAGAGCTCGACCGACGCCGACGTGCTCCTGGTGTTCGGGCTCGCCAAGCCCGTGAGCTCCGACGCCCTGCCTCCCTTCCGCCCCACCGACGAGACCACTGAGCGCTGCGTGCTCCGCGGTCCGGAGACCCTGGCGTTCCCGCTGCACACCGAGGTCGCGGCGCGCTACTTCCACGCCTGAAGGCACCATGACCGACGCCACCCTCCTCGCGCGCGCCCAGGCTTGGCGCGACGCGGACCCCGACCCCGAGACCCGCGCCGAGCTGGACGCGCTGCTCGCCGCCGGCGACGAGGCCGAGCTCAGCGCGCGCTTCGCCGGGCCCCTGGAGTTCGGCACCGCCGGCCTGCGCGGCGTGATCGGCGCCGGCGAGTCGCGCATGAACCGCGCGGTGGTGATCCGCACCAGCTTCGGCCTCGGCCGCTACCTGCTGCAGCACGTGCCCGACGCCGCGGCGCGCGGCGTGGTGATCGGCTTCGACGGGCGCCGCGGGAGCGCCGAGTTCGCCGCGGACGCCGCGGGGGTGTTCGCCGCCCTCGGCCTGGACGTGCACCTCGCCCCGCGCTGCGTGCCCACGCCGCTGACCGCGTTCGCGGTCACGCACCTCCAGGCCTGCGCCGGGGTCATGGTCACCGCCAGCCACAACCCGCCCGAATACAACGGCTACAAGGTCTACGCTCAGAACGGCGCCCAGATCGTGCCGCCCATGGACCAGGCGATCGCGGCGGAGATCGAGGCCGCCGCCCCCGCGAACCAGATCGCGCGCCTCGACGTCGACGACGCCTTCGAGAGCGGCCAGCTGTGCGAGCTCGGCCCCGCAGTGTTCGAGGCCTACCTCGCGGGGGTGCGCGCGCTGATCCCCGCCGACGGTCCGGGCCGCGAGCTCCGGATCGCCTACACCCCGCTCCACGGCGTGGGCGCGGAGCTCACCGAGCAGGTGTTCGCCGAGGTGGGGTTCCCGAACCTGGCGACCGTCGCCGCGCAGCGCGAGCCCGACGGCGGCTTCCCCACGGTCTCGTTCCCGAACCCCGAGGAGGACGGGGCCATGGACCTCGTCCTGGCCCTCGCCCGCGAGCGCGGCGCGCAGCTCGTGCTCGCCCAGGACCCCGACGCCGACCGCCTGGCGGTGGCGCTCCCCGACCCCGACGGCCAGTGGGTCCAGCTCACGGGCAACGAGGTCGGCGTGCTCCTCGGCCACCACGCGCTCACCACCACGAGCGGCGACCGGCTGGTGCTCTACTCGGTCGTGAGCTCGCCCTGGCTGGGCAAGATCGCCAGCGCCCTCGGCGCGCGCTGGGGCGAGACCCTCACCGGCTTCAAGTGGATCGCGAACCAGGCCCTGGACCTCGAGCGCGAGACCGGGACCCGCTTCGTGTTCGGCTACGAGGAGGCCCTGGGCTACACCGTGGGCACCCTGGTCCGCGACAAGGACGGCGTAGGCGCGGCGCTGGTCATGGCCGACCTGGCCGCGGGCCTCGCGGCCCAGGGCCAGACCCTGCTCACGCGCCTGGGCGAGCTCGCCCGCGCCCACGGCCTGTGGCTCAGCGGTCAGCGCTCGCTGCGCTTCGATCCCCTCGAGGGCCAGGCCAAAATGGCCGCGCTCATGGACCGCCTGCGCCAGGAGGCGCCGACCCGCTTCGGCGCGTTCGCGGTCACCGAGTCCCGCGACTACCGCTCCGGCGCGATCGTGCGCGCCGACGGCACTCACGCCGAGCTCGGCCTCCCGCCCACGAACCTCCTGGTCTACGAGCTCGAGGGCGACCACCGGATCCTGGTCCGCCCCAGCGGCACCGAGCCCAAGCTCAAGATCTACGCCGACGTGTGCGCCGACCTCGCCGACGGCGAGGGCTACCTCGCCGGCCGCGCCCGCGCCCAGACCCCGCTCCAGGCCCTGCTCCAGTCCGTGAGCGACGTGCTGGGCGTGTAGCGCGGATGGGCGACGCCAGCCTGCGCGCCCTCGAGCACGGTTGGAGGGCCTCTGGCGCTCCCGAAGACGAAGCTGCCTACCTGCAGGCGCGAGCGCGGGCGGGCGACCTCGACGCCGACCGCCTGCTCCTCGCGGCGAGGCTCGGGCACCCCGCGGCGCGTCTGGCGCTGGGCGTCTCGGCTCCCGCCCCGACCCTGATCCTCAGGGAGTGGGATCACCCCGTCGAGTTCAACGAGCTGTTCACCCTCGTCCAAGACGTCGCGCTCCACGGCTGCGAGCCGCTCCTCCGCCTCTCCCTCGCGCTCGCGCGCCACGTCCTCCCCCACTTCGAGGCGGTGTGCGAGGCCACGCGACGCGCTGACTGCGAGCGAGACCTGGCTCAGCGGCGTAGGGTCCGTCACCGCCGAGGACCTACGAGATACCGGCTGGGCGGCTGGGTCGGCGGGCGACGAGGTCGTGTTCGAGGACTTCCCCGCCAACCAGGCAGCTCAGGTCGCGCAGCGCACCACGGACGCTGCCTCGAACATGCTGCGAGAGGACCTGCTCGGTGCGCGCGGCACTGTCGAGTTCGCGGCGCTGCAGGCCTTCCGGGCGGTGGGCCAGGACGGCGCGGAGACTCTCCGGGCCGCCGCGGTCGCCGAGCTCCTGGCGTGGGCGCTGGCCTGACCCATGCGCTCGGCGCCCGTGCCCAGCGCACGCTTCCTGGTGGGGCGCAGCTCGCCTGCGCCCGTCCCTGGCCGGCGCGGGCCCGCGTCCCAGCCGCTCGCCGAGCGACGCCGCGCTACTCGATCCGCATGACCTGCAGGCGATACGCGGGGGCCGCCGCGGCGTCGCCGGCCACGCGCAGGGTGTAGGTCCCGGCGCGCTCCGAGGTGAAGGTCACCTGGCGCCCCTCGGCCCGGCGGAGGCCCGCGGCGTCGTGCAGGCTGAGCTCCAGGTCGCCGGGGCCCTCGAGGACCTGGACCTCGAGGGTCTCGCCCTGGGCGAGGTCGAAGCGGAACCAGTCCTCGCCGATCAGGCGCAGCGCGTGTTGACCCACGGGCAGGGGCTTCGCGCTCTGGCGGGTGTCGTTGGGCTCGTAGGGGTCCCGCTCGACCCCTTGCTCGAGCTCGACCTCGATCCGGTAGCGCTGGAGCTGGGTCGCCTGCACGTCGAGCCGCAGGGTCGCGCCGCCCGCCGGGGCCACGTGCTCGAACACCACCTCTTGCCCGTAGCGCGAGGGGTTCATGGAGCCGTCGGTCGCGCCCAGGGAGACCTCGAGCTCGGGCCCCTCGGTCACTACACGCACCCGCAGGCGCTGGCCCTCGGGCACCTCCAGCCGGTAGCGGTCCTCGGGGTCCGCCCACAGGTTCGCGTGCTGGCCCGGCGCGAGCACGGGCGGCGTGCGGCCCTCGTTGGGCTCGAAGGCGTCGGGGGCCGGCCCGTCGTCCAGGGCGAGCTCGAGGGCGTAGGCCGCGTCGCGGGGGCCCGAGACGTGGAGCATGACCCGCTTCGCGCGAGCGCGGCAGCGCACCTCGCCCGCGCCCTTGCCCGCGGGCACGTAGCTCGCCCCGCTCCAGGTGCTGAGCTCGAGCTCCAGCTCGCTGCCGTCCTGGGCCTGCGCTCGGGCGCGCACGACCTGAGCCGGGTCGCAGTCCACGGCGAACCAGTCGTGCCCGCCGCCGAGCACGAGCGCCCCGTGCTGGCCGGGCGTGAGCAGCCGCGCCTGGTTCAGAATGTCGTTGGGCTCGTGGGCGTCCGCCGGGGTGTAGTCCGTGAGCCGCAGCTCCAGCGTGTAGCGCCGTGGGGTGCTGAAGGCCTCGAGCTCGAGGTAGATCGTGGTCTGCTTGCGCACCGCGCAGCGCGCGACCCGCACCCCGTCCTCGTCCTCGCGGAACTCGAGCTCGAGGGGGTTCTCCCCGGAGCGGTAGAAGGACTCCAGGGCGAGGGCGTATTCCTCGCCCTCGTAGCGCAGGCGCAGCTCGGCCTCCTTCCCCGCGGGGACGGTGACCGCATACCAGTCCTTGTCGGTGAGGGTCAGCCCTTCGTGGACCCCCTCCTCCAGCGCCGTCGCGCGGCGGAAATGGTCGTTGGGCTCGAAGGCGTCGTCGGGCAGCTCGGGCTCGGGGACCTCGTCGGGCTGCGCCTCACGGGTCGCCGCCTCGCGCTCGCGCTCGGCGCGAGCCTCGGCCAGCGCCACCTCCCAGGGCGACCCCGGCCAGGCCTCGCGCGCGGCGGTCAGCCCGCGGGTGAACTCGGGGTCCGCCGCACCGCGGGCCCAGCTCACGCGGCAGGTGCCCGCCGCCTCACGCAAGGCCTCCACCTCGGCCGCCGCCGCGTCGCGCTCGAGCTCCCCCGCGCGGAAGCGCCGCCCGACCTCGGTCAGCGCCGCGACCAGCGCCGCGTTCTGGCGCTTGGCCCAGGCCAGGGTGTTCTCCAGCTCCAGCCGCGTGCCCTCGTCCGTGTCCCAGCCCTCGTGGCTCAGCGGCGCGCTCGGGAGGTGCACCCGCAGCCGCGAGCGCATGCCGCGCTGGAGCAGCTGCAGCCCGCCCATCCCCATGTCCACGGTGCGCTGCAGCCGCGCCAGGTCCTCGGGGCTCTTCTCCAGCACGAGCTCGGGCGGGTAGGACGCGGAGAAGCGCTGCCCGAGCCCGCCCAGCTCTGCCTCGAGCTGCGCCTCCCCCTCCAGGCTCCAGCGCCGCAGCGTGCGCTCCCCCTGCCCCGGCTCCCGCCGACGCAGCGCGCCGAGCTCCGGCACCCAGCCGGTGCCCTGGCAGCGCACCCGGTCCCCCTCGCGGCTGACCTGCACGTCGGTCCAGGCGACGACCCCCTCGAAGGTCGCGAGGTAGCTGGCGACCGCGCGCGCGGCGCGCTCCTCGTCGGTCTGCGAGCCGCTGCCGAACAGCCCGCGCAGGGCCTGGAGGCTGGTCTCGAGGCTCGCGTTCAGCTCGAGGCGCGCGGCGCCGTCGGGCTGGACGTGCACGTCGAGCTCCTCGTCGACGCAGCCCGCGAGCGCGAGCAGGGCGAGCGCGCTCAGCGCGGGGAACAGCAAGCGACGCATGGGGCCTCCTCGAGGCTCAGCGGTAGTCGTCGAGGTCGTAGTCGAAGGCGCGGAAGATCGGGCGCCAGCGCTCCTGAATCTGCGCGATCAGCTCCGGCGCGATCGGCACCTTGGGGTTCTTCTTGTACTCGCCCAGCGAGGCGAGGTAGGCCCGGGCCTGGTCGGCGAAGGGCCCGAAGCCCGGGAGCCCCAGCTCCCCGTAGATCCGCTCCAGGGTCCCCATGGGGTCCACCTCCAGGTCCTCGAAGCGCACCTCGACCAGGTTCCCCTGAGGCACGGTGTGCGTCTCGCGCAGGTAGGCGTCGTAGATCATGCGGTAGCGGCGGAGCACGCCCTCGAGCACGGTCTGGTTCGGGCGCTGCAGGAGCACGTACCACAGCGTGGTGTCGAAGAACTTCATGCTCGAGCGGAACACGTCGTAGGGGTTGCGCCGAATGTGCACGAACTTGGCGTCGGGGAACATGTCGACCAGCCGCGCGACCCGCGCGGTGTGGCTGGGCGACTTGAGCACCAGCGGCTTCTTGTGCCTTACCGTCAGCTTGCGCATGAACCAGCGCAGGGCCTCCTCCCAGCGCTCGACGTCCCGGTGGTTCGCCTCGGCGAAGGTGAAGAAGCGCTCGTAGTGCGCCGCGCGCTCGGGGAAGGACATGCCCAGATACGGCGAGACGCCGCAGAGCTGGGAGAGCGCGAGCTCGTCCTCCTGGGGCTCCTCGAAGCTGACCGCGACGTTGTCCGAGGTCCGACGCTCCGGGAGCATCCACCCGTAGCGCCGGGTGGCCTTCTCCTCGGTGCGCAGGAAGGTGAACGGCGCGCAGGCCTGATACGTGCTCGGCGTGCCGAACTGGGGGTCCTTGGCGATCAGGTTGTGGAGGTGCGTCGTCCCCGAGCGGAAGTGGCCCAGAATGAAGAACGGCGCCCCCGCGAGCTCGGTGTTCGCGACCTGCTCGCCGAAGTCGAGGCCCTCGCGCCAGGCCTCGTAGGAGTTGAACAGCGAGACCACGCTCAACACCGCCGCGCGGTGCCAGTAGGCGGGAGACACGCGGAAGCCGTTGGCCTTGAGCACCTCGAACCAGCGCCGCGCGGTGATCCCGTAGAGGTAGTTCCCCTCCAGGCTCCAGCGGTGCTTCAGCCGCGTGGGGACGCCCTCGTCAACCAGCATGCAGCGCGCTCACCGCGCGATCGAGGCTCGCCTCGTCGCCCGTCGCGTCGACCACGTGGACCTCGACCCCCTGGGCGCGCAGCGCCTCGCCCACCCCCAGGTAGGCCTGACGCAGGGTCTCGAGCATGTCCGCGGTCTCGTGCATTTCCTCGGTGACCTCGCCCCGCCCAGCGATCCGCTGGCGCGCGACCTGGCCCGGCAGGTCCAGGATCGCGACCGCGTCCGGGAGCTGGGTGCGGTAGGCGCGGCACAGCGCGGCGATCCGCTCGGGCCAGGGCAGCGCCAGGTCCGCGGCGACCGCAGCCCCCAGGCTCCCCAGGTCCCAGGCCCGCCCCAGGCGCTCGCCCTCGGCGGTCACGAAGCCCAGGACCTGCGCCAGGCCGTCGGCCCCCAGGAGCTGCCCGAGCACCGCCTCGATCTGCGCCGGGTCCTGGGGCGCGCTCGGCGCCTGGGCCAGCCAAGGCGCGTAGAGCGCGCCGTAGGCCAGGGTGCCCACGATCGCGTGGCGCTCGCTGAGGAGCACCTGAGGCCGAAAGGCTTCGACCAGGCAGCCCTCGACCAGGCCGTAGAGCGACATTTGCAGGTAGAGCGCGGCGGCCTTCAGCGGCACGCTCCCCACCTGGTCCGCCGCCTCGGAGAGCGTGGCCAGGTGCCGCGAGAGCTCGCCCAGCGGGGTGTTCGGGGTGTCGTGGTAGAGCGGGCAGGTGAGGACCTGGACCCGGGACCCCTGAGCCCGCTCCAGGAAGCGCCGCACGAGGGAGCTCTTCCCGCCCCCGTCGATCCCCACCACCGCGATCCGTCTCGGCTGCGTCACGGGCGCCAGTCTACCCCGGCGGGGGTGTGCCCTGCGGGGGCTCGAGCCCCGGCGCGCAGAGCCGGATCGCCGCGGGCTGGACCTCGAACTCGACCCGCGCCGCGCGCCACACCTCGCCGTCGAGCTCGAGCCAGGTCGGGCCCTCCGCCGTGACCTCGAGCCGCGCCGCGCTCCACGCCGCGGTCCCCGGCGTCCCGCGGAAGCGCCCGCGGTAGAGCCCGATCACGGCGCGCACCAGGCGCCAGCGCCCCACGTCGCCCACCCAGTTGACCGCGAACCGGCCGTCGTCGAGGGCCACCGGGGTGTCGTAGCGCATGCCGCCGGCGACGTGCACGCGCTTGAGCACCGCCAGGTTCGTGGTCGCCAGCCGCTGCGGCTCCTCGCCCTCGAGGCGCACCCCGAGGGCGAGCACCCGCAGCCGGAGGAGCGTCGCCGCGGCGCAGGCCAGGATCGCGAGCTCGACGTGCACGCGCTTCAGCGCGCGCAGGACCCAGCCCGCGCGGTTGAAGCGCCCGTTGGCGTCGGCGGTGGCCCCCAGGCTGGCGTTGATCGTGAACCCGCGCTCCAGCGGCCCCTCCTCGCCGGCGAAGCGCGCGAGCCCCACGTCGATCGGCGTCGCCGCCCCCAGGCGCACCGGGGCTCCGGCCAGGCGCGCCTCGGGCCCCACCGGCTTGTGGAAGTCGTTGCTGCTCCCGAGCCCGATCGCCCCCAGCTCGGCCGTCGCGTCGCCCACCTCGCGCAGCACGTTCAACAGCCCGTGCACGGTGCCGTCGCCGCCGGCGGCCACGAAGCGCCGCTCGCCGGCGGCCCAGGCCGCGGCGACCCGCGCCCGGGCCTCGGCCTCGCTCGCGGTCTCCACCGCCTCGAACGCGACCCCCGCGGCCTCGAGGGCCGCGCGCACCCGCGGCCAGCGCCGCCGCGCGCGCCCGCCCCGCGCGCCGAGGTTGACCACGATCAGCACCCGGCGCTCAGGCGCCGGCGCCCACGGCGTCGCGCACGGTCACCGTGCCCCGGGTCCCGTCGACCTCGACCTCGTCCCCGGTCGAGAACACCCGGGTCACGTCGCCGATCCCGACCACCGCGGGCAGCCCGTATTCCCGCGCGGTGACCAGCCCGTGGGACAGCGGCCCGCCGGTGGTCGTGACCAGGGCCGAGGCCACGGCGTAGAGCGGGGTCCACACCGGGTTCGGGGTGGGCACGACCAGGACCTCCCCGGGCTGGAACGCCGCGGCGTCGACCGGGTCGATCACCACCCGCACCCGGCCCCGAGCGCGCCCGGGGCTGGCGGCGGTGCCCTGGAACGCGCCGTCCTCGGGCTCGGGGGCGGCCTCCTCCTCCAGCGGCTTGAGGTCCAGGTAGTCCCGGGGCGGGCGCAGCTCGAGGGCGCGGGCGAAGCTCCGCGCGCGCCCGGCGACCAGGAGCTTGCGGGTGTGTGGGCGCGCCTGGGCCAGCACCTCGCGCAGCTCGCGCCCGGTGAGGAAGTAGACGTCGTCGGCGTCGGCGAGGACGTCGTCGCGCACGAAGCGCGCGCCGAGGTCGGCGAGCAGGCGCCGCGAGGGGCCGTAGAGCCGCGAGCAGTAGAAGTGGTGCTCCTCGTCGATCGCCATGAACGCGCGCAGGGTGTCGAGCAGCTCGTCGAAGAACCCGAGCAGATACGGCGCCTCGCGCTTCAGGCGCCCGCGGACCTCGTCCCGCGCCGCCTCGTAGCGCGCGACCTGCTCCGCGTGGAGCTCCGCCGCCGTCTGGCGCCGCGCGCTCAGGGCATACGGCACCAGGAGCGCCAGGATCTGGCGGCGGTCCTCGCCCCACGTCGGCTGGCGCATGTCCCAGTTGGTGGTGTTGTGCCCGTTGCGCTGGACGAAGGCGCGGAGCGCCCGCGCCCCCGCGCGCTCGGCGTCGCTCCCCGGCGCGTCGAGCCGCGCCAGGAGCGCGTCGAGGCTCCCGGACTGGAGCTGCTCCCGCGCGCCCTCGGCCGCGACCAAGGCGCCGTAGAGCGCCTCGAGCTCGGCGTTCATGGTCAGGGTGCAGTTCTCGACGCCGCTGGTGAGCGCGGTCAGGAACGCCGGGCGCTCCTCGCCGTGGAGCGCCTTGCCCAGCTCGACCAGGATCCCTTTACAGGCCATTTTGACCACGTAGATCGCGAGGTCGGGCTCCATGTAGTCGCGGCCCACGCGCTCCATGGCCAGCTTGTGCTCCCACAGCTCCTGCGGGGTCAGGCGCGAGAAGTCGACGGCGGCGAAGGCGTCGGCCTGGGCCAGGCTCTCGGCCACGTGCGCGCGCCAGCGCCCGCCGACCTCCCGCGCGTGGGGGATCACGAACGCGCGGAACAGGCGGCTCAGCAGCAGCCAGCGCAGGCCGAAGCGCGTGCGCTTGGGGCCGGAGAACAGCGCCGGGAGCTGGGCCACGACGTCCCCGGCCTCCCGCAGGTAGGCCGCGAAGAAGCGCAGCTGACTCAGCGGGTTGACCTTCATGTTGCGCTTGACGTCGAAGTAGTCCTTGTCGCTGTAGACGTAGTGCCCGATCGTCGTCGCCACCTTGGGCCCCCGGCGCGAGGAGATCCCGAACCGCCGCTTGAGGGTCAGGGTGTTCGAGGGCAGGAGCTCGGCGAGCACCGACCACGAGAGCGGGGAGATCGGCTTGGGGAAGCGCTCCTCGCTCAGCTCCCGCGTCCAGTGGATCGGGGGGTCCTCGCACTCGACGAGGGTCGTGATCGGCCGCGCCTGGAGCAGGGTCACCTGCTCGCCCTCCGCCGCCCACTCCAGGTCCAGGGGTGTCTTCCAGCGCGCCTCGAGCTGCGTCCCCCAGCGCAGGAGCGTCTCGAGCACCGCCGAGGGCAGGCCCCGCGCGTCCGCCGGCGGCTCGAGCTGGCTGAAGTCCCGGGGCAGGTGCCAGCCGTGGCCGCTCTCCTGGCCCTCGAGCAGCTTCTCGGCGGTGCCCTCGGTGCACATGACGTAGGCGTCGTCCGGGCGCTGCCCGCTGGGCTCGCGGCTGAAGAACACGCCGGCCCAGCTCGCCTCGACCTGCTTCTGCACGACGATCGCCATGCGGTGCTGGCGCGGGTCGAGGCCGTGGCTCAGCGCGTGGTGGAACGCGGCGTAGCCGAGGGCGCTGCTCCACACCTCGCGCGCGGCCTGCTCCAGCGCCGCCCGCCCGACCACCTCCAGCTCGGAGTGGAACACCCCGGCGAAGGAGGTCTGCGTCCCGTCCTCGAGGCTCGACGAGCTGCGCACGGCGAGCCGGCCCTGGGCGGCGTCGCACACCGCGTCCAGGGCCTCGGCCAGGTCCGAGGGCAGGCTCCACTCGGGGGAGCGCAGGCGCTGGGCGAGGGCGTCGCACGCGCCGCGCAGGGCCTCGGGGTCCGGCTCGGCGCCGAAGCGCGCGACGAGGGCGTCGCGCTCGGCGACGAGCCCCGCCGCCTCGAGCGCGCGGACGTAGGCGCCCTCGGTCAGGATCACCGTGCGCGGGATCGGATACCCCGCCCTCTGCAGCCGCCAGAGCCCGAGGGCCTTGCCCCCGATCCAGCCGACCTGCTGCGGGCGCAGCTCCTCCAGCCGCAGGACCAGGCTCACTCCAGCGAGTCCTTGAGCCGCTCGAGGTCGGCCACCGTGAGCCCCAGGCGCTCGGCGACCCGGGCCAGGTCCACGCGCTCGGCGGGGTCGCTGAACGGCGCCTTGAGCGAAGCCATGGCCACGTCGGCGAAGGTCTTGAACAGGACCAGCGCGAAGATCTTGGTCCCCAGGTCCCGCGAGAAGCGCCCCAGGATCCGCCGCGGCGTGATCAACCGGCCCACGGCCTTCTGCAGGCGCGAGGGCCGCCACAGCGCGTTCATGCGCTCGACCGCCTCGCCGGGCGGGAACAGCACCTCGCGCCAGGCGCTGAGGTAGATCCGGCGCATTTCCCCGGGCTCGGAGCTCTGGTTCAGCTCGCTGAACAGCTTCTCGATCTTGGAGAGGTGCGTGACCCGGATCCGCAGCAGCCGCGCCAGGCGCTGGGTCTTCTTCGCGGTGTCCTTGAGGATCCCGCGGGAGACCTGGGGCCGCAGCCGGGCCAGGAGCGCGGTCACCGCGGGGATCGGGCACAGGCGGTCGGCCAGGGACAGCGCGTGGTAGACCCAGTCCTCGCTCCCGGCGCGGCGCATGGCGTCCTCGAACCGCGCCCAGTCGAAGCCCGGCGTGGCGCGCACGAGGTTGTAGAGGTCGGCCAGCTCGCGCACGCCGGTCTTGTAGTAGGGGAGGTGCACGCACAGGTGGTGCAGGTTGTCCTCGGCGCACATGCCCAGGACCCGGATCCCGTAGAAGTCGTGCTCCTCGACCCGCGACCAAATCTGGTCGTAGTCGATCGTCAGCGGCGAGAGCGGGGTGATCAGGCCCCAGTGGGTGCCGATCATGCAGTTCAGGTCGCGGCTGAAGAAGGGCGGGGCGTGGTGGGACCACTTCTCCTGCTCGCGCGGCGAGCCGCCCATGACCTCGGCCGCCGAGAAGAACTCGAGCTCCTCGTAGACGTCGAAGATCCGCTCGAGGTCCTCCTTGCGCACGAGAATGTCGATATCGTTCATGCGCTTGTAGGTGGCGTCGCGGTAGATCGTCTCGGCGAACAGCACGCCCTTGAGGATCACGACCGGGATCCCCTCCTCCTCGAACCGCCTGAGGAAGCGCTTGGCGACCTCGAGTCGCGCTTGGTTCGCCCGCGCGATCCGTTCGCTCGTGGCCTGCATGCGCCCGCGCAGCGCGTCGGGGACCTGGCCCCACACCCCGGCGCGCTCGAGGCTCTTGGCGACGAGGGGCACGGTGGCGTTGTCCTCGGCGAGCACGACGAACTCGAGCCAGTCGCGGACCTCCCCCGCGGTCGCCCGCGCGTCGGCGAGCTCGGCGTCGGTGGGGTCGGCGAGGCTCATGAGGAGCAGCAGGCGCTCCTCGGGGGTCACGATCTCCTGGGCGGGGGACGCTGCGCTCATGCAGCCCAGTGTATCGGCGGCGCCGGGCGGTGGGGCGTCCCTGGCGGCTACCGCATGGCGAAGCGCAGGCCGAGGCCCAGGAGCACCACGCACAGCAAGCACAGCGCGAGCACGATCATGACCGCGCGCTTGAACTCGGGGTCGGCGGGCGCGCTCTGCTTGCGCCGGGCGACCGGGCGCGGGGCGCCCTCCTCGCCGGGGCGCGGGACCTTGGTCAGGGCCTCGCACACCTTGCAGCGCACGATCCCCCCCGCGAAGTGCCGGGGCACCGAGGACTCCTCGCCGCAGCCCGTGCACTCCACCGGGATCCAGTGGTCCTTGGGGGTGGGGAGGGCGGTTTGCGTGACCGCGCTGGGCGAGGGCGCAGGGCCCTCGACCGCGGCCTCGAGGTCGAAGTCCGAGTCGGTGGTGTCCGAGGACGCGGACTCGATCGCCGAGGCGGGGACCAGGTCCTCGCTGCTCGTGAAGTCCGAGGACGTGCCGGAGAGCTCCTGCACGCCCGGGTTTTGGAAGCCGAGGGACGACGTGGGCACGACCCCGACCCCGGCCATGTAGGGGTCGTCCTCTTCGAGCCCGTCGCCGCTGGCGTCGAGCAGCCCCGAGCTCTGCATGACCTCGAGCGGGATCATGGCGTCGTCGTCGACCTCGAAGGGCGACGACCCCGAGGCGACCTCGACCGGCGTCACCTCGACCGGGGTCGCGTCCAGGGGCGGCAGCTCGAGGTCGGGCGGCAGGTCGAGGTCGGCGAGCCCCGAGCCCGAGCCGGTGCCGACGTCGGAGCCGGAGCCGCTCGCGGCCGCGCTGGCGCTGTCGAGCACGTCCCCGCCCAGGATCTCGCTGCTCGTGGAGAGGGTCACCGAGCCGGTCCCGCTGGGGGGGACGGCGAGCCCCGCACCCAGGTCCTCGCCGAAGGAGAGGTCGCCGCCGAGCAGGGCCTCCTCCTCGGCGGGGTCGAGGTCTGGCGGGTCGAGCACCTCGCCGCTGCGGGTCATGAAGTCGTCGTCGTCGTAGGCCGCGCCGCCGAGGATCTCGTGGTCGCTGATCACCGCGCCGGTGCCGCTGCCGGCGGGGACGGCGAAGTCGTCCTCCAGGGCGTCGGCGCCCAGGATCCCGCCCAGCTCGAACACCGCCTCGCCGGGCTCGAGCTCGGGCTCGGCCGCCGCGGGGGGCGGGGTGGGGCTGCTGAAGCTCAGGCCGCCCAGGCCGCCCAGGAGCTCGTCGAGCTTGAGCGGGCCCTCCTCGTCGAGGAGCGAGGCGCCGCCGAAGCCGACCGGGTCCAGCTCGGGCTCGGTGGGCTGGTCGTAGACCGAGGAGTCCTCGATCGGGCTCGGCGGAGGCGCAGGCTCCTCGAGCAGCCCGGGCGCGGGCCCGATCTCTCCCGAGTCCACCGTCGAGATCGGCTCCACCGCAGGCGCCGGCCCGATCTCTCCCGAGTCCACCGTCGAGATCCGCTCCACCGCAGGCGCCGGCCCGATCTCCCCCGAGTCCACCGTCGAGATCGGCTCCGCCGCAGGTGCCGGCCCGATCTCCCCCGAGTCCACCGTCGAGATCGGGTCCAGCTCGGGCTCGGTGGGGGTCTCGCGCAGCGTGGGCGCCGGGCCGATCTCCCCCGAGTCCGCGGTCGCGGCGCCCGGCCGGACCAGGATCTCGCCGACGTCGATCACCTCGTCGGTGGCGGCGGGCTCGTCGTCGTCGAGCTGCAGCAGCTCGATCGCCGACCCGATCCCAGTCTCGTCGGTCTTCTTCGCCAGGCCCTCGAGCCAGGCCGCGGTCTCGGCGTCCTGACTGCGCGGGGAGGGGGCGGGCTCGGGCGCCTTGGGGGGCAGCTCGCCGCGCTTGCGCGCGAGCCGCTCCTGCAGTTGGCGCCGCTTCTTCTCGACGGGGTCTTCCAGGCGTCGCAGCTTTCCAGGATCAACCACGCCTTGACGTTAGCCTATGACCGACCCCCCGCGCCACCACCCCCCTGCCCCTCGTAGGCGCCGGCGCGGGCGATCGTCGCGGCCAGCGCCTCGGCGCTCGCGCGCAGCTCCGCGTCGAGGGCCGCGCACAGCGCGGTTGGGCCGACCAGCAGGACCTCGTGATACGCCCGGGGGAGCACGGCGTCGGCGGGGACGCGCCCCACGCGTAGATCGCGCGCCGGCCCCAGGCGCTCGGCGAGGCCCTGGCGCAGCCGCGCGTACTGCGCCTGGTGCCCGGCGCCGCGGGGCGCCTTGTTGAACAGGTAGGCGAGCAGCACCCCCTCGGGGGCGAGGGCCTCGAGCGCGGGCGCGAGCAGCACCCCCCAGTCCGACTGCAGGTCGTACGGGTCGACGTGCACCAGGTCGAACGCGCCGCCCCGCGCCTCGCGCAGCGCCTGGGCCCCGTCCTCGACCTCGAGCACCGTGGCCGGCGCCTCCCAGCCTCCGCGCCGCTCCGGGTCCTTGTCGAAGACCGAGAGCGCGAGCCGCGCGCCGGCCTGGGCGGCGAGGAGCCCGGCGGTCGAGGTCAGCTCCCCCCGCGCGACCCACGCGGCCTGGGCCCGGACGTAGCGCGGGCAGGCGTCGGCGAGCGCCTCCAGCCGGGCCTGGCTGGCGGGGGCGAGGGGGTAGACCGGGGCGCCGGCGAAGGGGTCGAGCGCGGTGCGCGTGCCCGGGCGCGCGAGCAGCGCCTCGAGCGCCGCGAGCGCCCACTCCCCTTTGAGCGCGTCCCCCCAGTTGCCGGGCTCGTAGCGCAGCCCGGCGTGGCGCCCGGGCTCCTTGTCACGCCAGGCCCAGCTACCCACGCTCCGCCTCGAGCTCCTCCAGCAGCGCGGCAGCGAGGCGCTCGTAGTCGGCGAGGGTCGTGTAGAGCTGGGCGCTGATCCGGATCAGGCGCGCCGGACGCCGGGGCCAGCTCACGACCGGGACCTGGATCCCGCGCCGGGTGAGCGCGGCCTGGATCGGCGGCTGGCGCAACAGCGGCTCGAGCGGCGCGTCGGGGTTCGGGTCGGGGGGGAGCGGGACGCTCGCCAGGCTCCCGAGCATGGAGGCCGGGCAAGGCGCAGGGATCCCCAACGCGTCCAGGAGCACCTGCCGCCCGGCGACGACGAGGTCGTGGTTGTGCTGCCGCACCGCGGCCCAGCCGCCGGGGAGCAGCCCCCCCAGGTAGCGCAGGGCGAAGGGCACGCTCAGCGCCGCCGTGGGGTCGAAGGTCCCGGTCCAGTCGAACTCGAGCAGGAACCGGCTGAGGCTCGGGTACTCGATCGTGGCCCCGTGGCTGATCGCCAAGGGACGCACCCCGGGCTGGAGGTCGCGGCGCACGTGGAGGAAGGCCGAGCCCTTGGGCGTGCACAGCCACTTGTGGCAGTTGCCGGTGTAGTAGCCGGCGCCCAGCGCGTCGAGCTGGAGGTCGAGCATGCCCGGGGCGTGGGCGCCGTCGACCAGGGTCTCGACCCCCCGCTCGCGCAGCGCCGGGATCAGGCGCTCGAGGGGCATGATCACGCCGGTCGGGCTGGTGACGTGGTCGATCAGGAACAGCCGGGTGCGCGGCGTGACCCGCGCGAGCACCGCGTCGACGACCTGCTCCGGGGTGAGCCCGGGGAACGGCAGGTCCACGACCTCGACGGTCGCCCCCGCGCGCTGGGCCACGAAGTCGAGCGCGTTGCGGCTCGCGGCGTACTCGTGGGTCGTGACCAGGAGCTCGTCCCCGGCCGTGAGCGCGAGCGAGCGCAGCACGCTGTTGACCCCGTAGGTCGCGTTCTGCACGAACACCAGGTCCGGGGCCTGGGCCCCGAGGAACAGCGCCAGCTCCCCCGCGGCCTCGCGCAGCCGCTCGGTCAGCCCGTGCATGAAGCGCACCGGCTCGCGCTCGAGCTCCGCCCGCAGCCGCGCCTGCTCCTCGAGCACCGCCCGCGGGCAGGCCCCGAAGGAGCCGTGGTTCAGGAAGCACACCTCGGGATCGAGGGTCCACAGGCTGCGGTCGACGAACACGGCTTCCCTAGTCGAAGGTCTGGTGCGAGCCGCGGTAGGCGAGCTTGAGCTTGCGCTCGCGGGTCGTGACCACGTTGCCCTCGCGGCTGAGGACCTGCATGCGCACGGTGACCTTGTAGGTCTTGCCGTTCTCGAACTGGGTGAAGGCCTCCTCCAGCGGGACGAGCCAGGTGTCGTGCTCGCGGCGGAGCTCGTCCTGGGTGAAGGTCCGCTCGAGGATCGTCTTGTCGCGCAGGAGCCGCGCGCGCTTGACCACGACCTCGAACCGCCGGGGCAGGCTCGCGATCGGGGTGCCCTGGGTGTCGTCGAGGAACTCGACCCACATTTCGCCGCCGCTCTGGCCGGGGGCCGGGTTGGGCAGCACGGTGGCCTCGATCGGCGGGTCGTTGCGCAGGTAGTCGCCGAGGTCGACGTAGTGGCGCAGGTCCTCGGCGCGGATCACCGCCGGCGGCTCGCTGAGGTAGTTGGTCATGAAGGTCCCGGCCGAGTTGACCTGGTCCAGGCCGCCGTGAGTCCCGCTGCGCCCGCGCAGCCCCGCGGTGAACTTCACGATCCCCTGCCCGTTCTCGTAGCCCGGGAGCAGGCTCACGATCACGTTGGCCGGGTTGCGCACGAGCTCGGTGTGGCCCACGCGGATCCGGTGCGCGGCGTCGGGGTAGGCGTGGTCGGCGGTCACGGCCAGGAGGTCGCGCCCGGTCGCCCAGCGCCCCGAGTGCAGCTTGCCCTCGGCCTCGAGCCCGGCGTAGACCGCGCCGTAGCCCAGCGGGTCCTGACCCTGGAGCACCTCGTAGGCGTAGGCGTCGAGGCTCGGGTCGTAGACGAAGCGCGCGGTCCCGCGCGGGCTGTAGACGTATTGCTGTTGCCCGCCGACGTCGAAGGTCACGACGTCCACGCCCTCCATGGAGATGATCTTGGCGGCGAGCTCGGACTCCTGGGCCTCACGGCAGTGGAGCGCGATCGAGCTGAGGATCCCCGCCGAGGAGAACGCGCACTGGTTGTCCTGCTCGACCTTCTTCTTGACCTCCCAGCCCGCGGCCTCGAGGTGCTTGCCGAGCTTGACCAGCTCGCCGCTCTGGAGGGTGTGGCCGTGGTCGCTGACGATCACGACCTCGAGCTTCTCGCCGTACTTCTGCTGGTAGCGCTCGCACATTTCGCGCACGTAGCCGTCGATATCCCGGATCACCTTCTCCAGGTTCTCGCGCCCGTCCATGTGGGCGATCGGGTCGGTCTGATACGCGTAGAGGAACGCGGTGCGCGAGCCCTCGTGCTCGACGAGCTCCTCGAGCATGTGGTGGATCTGGCGGGTGCCCAGGCGGTAGGGCAGCACGTAGGCCAGCCCGTGCCCGACGATCCCCTCGTGGCGCATGTGCATGCGGGTCTGGAAGCGGCTGCCCTTCATCTTGCGCAGGGTCACGCCCATGGTCGCGGCCTGGCGGTTGGAGAAGTAGACGGCCTGGTAGCCCGGCTCCGCGGGCAAGCCCAGGAGCGTGTTCCAGGAAATGCTCGAGAGCGAGGGGAACACCGTGATCATGCGCGCGGGGTCGTGGAACTCGGCGAACAGCCCCTCCTTCTGGCGCAGCTCCTGCACGATCCGGTGGGGCAGCCCGTCCATGCAGAGCACCACGCGCTTGAAGGGCGCGTTCCCCGCGGGCGAGAACTCCGCCGGGCGCGCCGGGGTCGGGTCCGGGGCGACCACCCAGCCGCGGTCGTAGGCCTGCGACCAGCCCTGGACGCCGGTCGGGTTCTGCAGCACGCCCATGACCTGGCGCCCGTCGATCCGGTAGACGCCGGTGATATCGCCGGCGCCGTTCTGCCCGGCGAGCTGGTTCTCGACGCCCTCGCGCATGGCGAAGCGCACGCCGAGGTAGCGGCCCTTGAGCCGGGCGGCGCCGAACAGGATCTGGTCCGGGGCGCCCGAGCGGCCCTTGGTGATCCGCTTGACCGTGAACCCGCTCCAGCCCTTGGGATAGAGCTCGAGGCGCACGTCCCGGGTGGGGGTCCCTGCGCTGCGCGAGGTCAGGGCGAAGACCTGGGCGGGCTCGAGGGCGAAGCTGGCCCCGGCGCTGAGGGCGAGCAGACAGAGCGGTAGAACGGTCTTCACGGACGAGCCTCCCCGGTCCGCGAGGATACCACCGCGTGCAGTGCGTCCCCAACGGGTTTCCTGCTGGAAGTCATGCAAAACAAAGGGAATACTGAGCCGCTCGGAGGAGGAGGGGGCCCCCAATGAAGCACGCTTGGAGTCTGCTCGCATGCTGCCTGGCAGCCGCGAGCGCCTGGGGCCAGGACGCCCCTCCCCCGATCCGCGACGTGCTCGCCGGCGAGCCGGCCACCGTCGTGTTCTCCCCGCAAGGCGGCTACGCCCCGCAGAACTACCTCAAGCGCTTCACGACCCAGGACGGCGAGACCGTGTGGGCCACCCAGAACGGGCTGCTCGCCGAGCTGATCCGTCGCGCCGAGCCGGGGAGCAAGATCCGGATCGGGAGCTTCAAGCTCAGCGAGCCCAACGTGATCGACGCGCTGTTCGAGGCCGCCCGCGAGCGCGGGTGCGAGGTCAAGCTCTGGCTCAAGGGGCCCCCGGGCCTGACCTACATGGTCGACGGGCACGAGGCGATCGCCGACCGCGCCAACCGCTACCTGCGCGAGCGCCACGCCCAGGGCAAGGACGCCGAGTGGGGCGACGTGCAGGTGCAGATCGGCACCGCCGCGCACATGTCCGCCTTCGGCAAGTGGAACGACATGCACCAGAAGTTCGGGATCGTGAGCGCGAGCAACGCCCACGGCCCGAACCTGAACCACGCCTTCCTCGGGACCTCGAACATCGGCGCCAGCTCCGACGAGTTCCACAACGAGCACCGCGTGTTCCTGTTCAACCACGCCGTGGCCACCCACCGCCTGTGGAGCGAGTTCAAGCGGCTGTGGGACAACCTCGGCGAGTGCCGGACCTTCGTCCACGGCGACTCCAGCCAAGGCCCCAACCAGACCCCCGAGGACGCGACGATCACGCTCCCCGACGGCAGCACCGCCCAGGAGCGCGACACCGACGCCCTGACCTTCCGCTTCACCTACGAGCGCGAGCCCAGCGGCCAGTTCCACGCGATCAGCGACGACTTCGCCCAGGCGATCTCCGAGGCCAAGCTGCTCCCCGCGGGCGCGGTGGTGTGGGTCGCGCAGTTCGGCTTCGGGATCCCCCGGCTCTCGCGCGCGCTGCTCCAGGCCGCCGAGGAGGCGCCCCAGGTCGAGTTCCGCGTCATGGTCCACATGGCCGAGGGCAACAGTTGGGCCACCCGCCAGCTCGCGACCTCGAACCTGCCCAACGTGCACGTGCGCGTGAAGTGGGACTCGAACAAGCTCAAGCTCAACCCGGGTTCGACCCCGGGGCTCCCTGGCCCCACCGACCCCGGCCCCGCGCTCCTGCACCACAAGACCCTCGTGGTCGGCGAGCGCGCGCTGATCACCGGGAGCTACAACTTCTTCGGCGACGCCGACGACCAGGGCGAGAACGTGGTGATCGTGCGCCCCGAGCGCGACCCGCGCTTCGCCGGGCTGGTGCGCGACACCCACGCCGAGTTCCAGACGCTCTGGTTCAGCGGGGTCCTGTTCGACGCCGCCGAGCTCTTCGGCCCCGACGGCCTCTACGAGCAGATCGCGGCCAAGAGCGCCCAGGACGGGTTCCTCGACGTGCTGCGCGCGGTCTCGAGCTTCCCCCAGAGCGCCGAGCAGATCCGCGACCGCGTGGGCAGCCTCGACCTGCCCAAGGTCGAGGAGCACCTCGCGACCCTCACCCGCTTCCGCTTCGTGGAGGAGCTGCCCGCGGGCTTCCGCCTGGCGCCGGACCCCGACCAGCGCGCCCACGCGGCGAAGCCCGACGTGCGCCGCGAGGCCCTCGAGCACCAGCCGACCGCCGAGGTCGTGCGCGGCACGGTCTCGACCACCGAGCGCGCGCTGCTCGTGGGCGGCGAGCGGATCTCCCTCGAGGAGAGCGCCCTCGACGCGACCCTCGAGCTGCTCCAAGGCCGCGAGGTCGCGATCCACGGCAAGCTCGCGGGCAAGGTCCTGACCCCCGAGCGCCTGGTCGAGCCGACCCTCGCGCAGCTCGAGGGCACCGTCGCCCAGCCCCCCGACGGCCCGCGCTTCGGCCCCGACGCCCTGCGCCCGGCCGGGCTCGCGGGCGAGGTGCTGGCCCACGCCGGGCCGGACCCGGTCGCGCTGCGCGGCTACGCCTACCCCGGCGAGCTGGTCGTGACCGAGGTCGAGGCCCGGATCACCGCGGCCACGACCCTCTCCTACAGTTGGGTCCCGGTGGGCAAGGTCAAGCCCGGCGAGCGCGTGACCGCGGTCAAGCTCTCGCGCACCGGGGAGCACGTGCTGGTCGAGACCGCGGCCGGGATCCGCGGCTACGCGCCGCTCGACGCCGTCGCGATCGGACGCGAGCCCCACACCGCGGGCGTGACCGGCGCCCTGGGCGGGCAGTGAGCATGCTGCGCCTGATCGTCATGCGCCACGCCAAGAGCTCCTGGAAGGAGCAAGGGCAAGAGGACCACGAGCGCCCGCTCAACAAGCGCGGGCGACGCGACGCCCCGCGGATCGCGGAGAAGCTGGCCGAGCTGGGCTGGACCCCGGCGTCGGCCTTCGTCTCCGACGCCGTGCGCACCCAGGAGACCTGGGGGCTCATGCAGGGCGCCTGGGGCGACGACGTCGAGGTCGACGTCGAGCTGCGCCCCGACCTCTACCTCGCGGGGCTGCAGGAGGTGAAGGACGTCTTCGACGACCACCCCGACGCGACCTCTCCCGCCCTCGTGCTCGGCCACAACCCAGGCTGGGAGGCCATGGCCAGCGAGCTCTCGGGTCGCCCGCTCTCCATGACCACCGCCAACGCGGTCCTGCTCGAATCCGACGCCGACGAGTGGACCGCCGCGCTGGCCGGCCCCTGGAAGATCGCCCAGGTGCTCCGCCCCCGCGAGCTCTGGCCCGACGACGCCGACGAGTAGCCAGCCTTGCACCGCCGACGCTGACCCGTACGGGTGAGCGCGCGGCTCACCGAACGCACTCCAGCGCACCGCACGCGTGCGAGCGGGTCGAGCCGCGTCGGCTCTCGGGGTATCCTTGCCGCTCGGGAGTGGTCAATGCCCACCTACACCGTCCGCTTCAAGGACGAGGTCGTCACTCAGGTCGAGACCGACGCGCCGCTGGTGCGGATCGGACGCAGCGAGGACTGCGAAGTCCGCATCGACAACCTGGGCGTGAGCCGCTTCCACGCGACGATCGAGTTCAAGGACGGCGTGCGGATCATGCGCGACTTGGGCAGCCACAACGGCGTCTACTTCGCGGGGAAAATGGTCAAGTCGCGGGTCCTCAACGACGGCGACGTGTTCGTGATCGGGAAGTACCGCCTCGAGTATCGCGGCGACAACCCGGGGATCACCGACGAGCCCGCCCCCGCGCCGGCGCCCATGGTCCCGGACGAAGGCGGGCTCATGCGCACCTTCGCGATCGCGCCCAGCTCCGTCGCGCACCTGCGCCAGAGCGAGCAGGTCAAGGGCCACCTCAAGCGCGACGACGGCAAGTTCCTCGACCTGCGCCAGACGATCACCACCTTCGGCAAGCACCGGAGCTGCGACCACACCGTGGCTGGGTTCTTCATGCCGCGGATCCTCGCGATCCTCGTGCGCGACGAGCGCGGGTTCATCGTGGTCAACGCCACCGGGATCCCGGAGAAGGTCCTGGTCCAGGGTCGCCCGCTGCAGATGTACGTGCGCCTCGAGAACGGGTTCCAGATCACCCTCGGCAAGCACGTCTACACCTTCCTCAGCGGCCGTCCCGTCGAGGGCGACAGCGGCGAGCACTTCGCGATCCCCGACAACCGCCCCATGCCGTAGGGCCCCCCGCCCGCGACGCGGGGGAACGCTGCCGCTCGGTCGCGATCGCGCCGTGGGTCCTGGGGAGGAACACGGACGACTCGGAAGACACGGAAGTCCCGCGGCTCGTACGCGCGCCCTGTCTACACGCCAGACACGGAAGCTCCGCCGGGTCCCACGCTCCCCTCGAGGCCCCCACAGAGCGGGAGGGAGGGCCGCGAGTTCGCGAGCGACTGCAAAGGGGGTCGACCCACTCCGCCGCCGTCCCCGAACGGGTGCACGAGGTGGTCGACCTACTCTGCAGGCGTTCCCGAACGGGTGGAGTGGGTCGACCTACTGCCGGCGTTCACGAACGGAATTTGCAGAGGTGGTCGACCTACTCTGAGCGTTCACGAACGGGTGCACGGAGTAGGTCGACCTACTCTGCAGGCGTTCACGAACGGGTGTCCGGTAGGTCGACCCACTCTGCAGGCGTTCACGAACGGGTAATGAGTAGGTCGACCACTCTGCAGGCGTTCACGAACGGGTAATGAGTAGGTCGACCCACTCTGCAGGCGTTCACGAACGGAGTGCCGAGTAGGTCGACCTACTCTGCAGGCGTTCACGAACGGGTGCACGAGTAGGTCGACCCACTCTGCAGGCGTTCACGAACGGGTACGAGTAGGTCGACCTACTCTGCAGGCGTTCACGAACGGGTGTGCGAGGTGGTCGACCCACTCTGCTGGCGTTCCCGAACGGGTGTACGAGTGGGTCGACCTACTCTGCAGGCGTTCACCAAGGGACTTACGCGCAGCCGCGCCGCGCGGCGGCGGCACCGGGGTTGCACACGGCCCCGCGTGAACCCACCGCGGCAAGCACTTACCCGGCGTCACCGGACCTCACCCGTGCAGAGCGCGCCTCGCGCGGGTAAATCTTTACCCATGGCCTCATGCTCTTGAACCTCGCCCCCCTCCTGACCCTCCTGATCCTGCACCTGTGGCTCGTGCGCATGGTGTGGCGGGTCCGCGATCGGCTGGAGACCCCGGCCACGGCCCTGATCTGCGCGATCGCGCCGGGGGTCTACGGCCTGGGCGGGCTGCTCGTGCTCCTGGTCGACCCGTCGCTGGTCGTGATCGCCACCGGCGTCGTGCTCCTGATCCCGCTCGGGTTCCTGATCGCGCTGCGCCCGACGCCGGTCGCGTTCGTGACCCTGTGCGTGGTGGGGCTCCTGTCCTGGGTCGCCGTGCTCCCGCGCGGGCTCCAGTCCCGGGTGCCCTGGGGCGAGTACCTCATGCCCCACGACAACGTGGGCGGCTACGGCTGGGGCGAGATCTTCACCGCGCTGTTCCTCGGGATCTGCCTGGGGCTCGTGGTCTCGGCCACGGTGCGCTCGCGCTCCCTCGGCGGCGCGCAGCGCCGGCTGCTGGCGGGGGTCCTGCTCCTGGCCCTGCTCTCCGGACTCCTGTTCGTGCTCCTGAAGCCGCGCCTGACCCACTTCCCCCTGGTGCCCACGAGCCTGCTCCTCGCCGCCGAGGCCGCGCTCTGGCTCCAGCTCCGGGGAGAGGTCGGCCCGCTGCGCTCGCTGCGCTGGAGCGTCGGCGTACAGACCGTGCTCGTGCTCGTGGGCGCGCTGCTCGTGTTCGCCCTGCTCACGAACCTGGGCGTGCTCCCGCGCTCGCCCCTGGTGTGGCTCCCCGGCACGGTCGTCACCGGGATCGTGGCGCTCCTGGTCGGGCTGTTCTGGCCCAAGATCGAGCGCACGGCGCTCGCGTTCTTCTACCCCGAGGCCTTCGCGCTCGAGGAGCGCATGCAGGGGCTCCAGGACGACCTGGCCAAGACCCAGGAGCGCTTGCGCCAGGCCGAGCACCTGAGCGTAGTCGGTCAGCTCGCGGCCCAGGTCGCCCACGAGATCAAGAACCCCCTGGGGCCGATCAAGGGCTACGCCACGATCCTCGAGCGCCGCCTCGAAGAGGCGGGCGCCCTGGACGAGGTCGTCGCCCGCGGGCTCCAAGTGATCCGCGAGGAGGTCGAGACGATCGACGCCCGGGCGCGGGCGCTGCTCGAGCTCTCGCGTCCTCCGGTGCCCGAGCGCGAGCCGCTGGACGCCGTCGCGATCCTGGACGAGGCGCTGACCCTCGAGCGCGCGGCCAACCGCGGGATCCGCTTCGTGTGGGCCCCGGAGGACGAGGACCCCGACCGCGCGCCGCTGGAGAGCGACCGCCTGCTCCTGCGCGGCGTGCTGGTGAACCTCCTGCGCAACGCGGCCCAGGCCTCGCCCCCCGACGGCGAGGTGCGGGTGCGCCTGGCCACGGACCCCCGCGGCTTCGCGGTGTGGATCGACGACGACGGCCCCGGCGTGGGCGCGGACCCCGAGCAGTGGTTCGCGCCCTTCCGCAGCCAGCGCGCGGGAGGGACCGGCCTCGGCCTGGCGATCGCCCGCGGCACCGTCGAGGCCCTGGGCGGCGAGGTGACCCTCGCCCAGCGCCCCGAGGGCGGAACCCGCGCCACCGTGCGCCTGTTTACTGCGAACGAGAGCCCCGAGACGAGAGGAGACGCCGCGTGACGAAGCTGCACGTGCTGCACGTGGAGGACGAGCGCAACGCCCGGCTCATGGTCCAGGACCTGCTCGGCGATCAGGTGCGCCTGACCAGCGCCGAGTCCGCCGAAGCCGGCCTGGCGCAGCTCGAGCACCAGCGCTTCGACCTCACGCTCCTGGACTGGACCTTGCCCGGGATCGACGGCGGCGAGTTCCTGCGCCGGGTGCGCGAGCACGGCCGCGCAGGGCGGGTGGTCGTGGTCACCGCGGTCGGGACCCTCGAGCGCGCCCAGGAGGCGCTGCGCGCGGGGGCCTACGACTTCCTGGTGAAGCCCGTGGACCCGGACGACCTGCTGGGCCTGGTGACCAAGGCCGAGCGCTCGGGAGAGCTCCTGGCCCAGGCCACCCAGGCCTGCCCCGACGTGACCGTGGGCGCGGAGATCCTGGGCTCGAGCCCCCAGGTCCGCGACCTGCGCGCGAAGCTCGAGCTGGTCGCCAGCGCCGACGCCACGGTCCTGATCCAGGGCGAGAGCGGCACGGGCAAGGAGCTCGTGGCCCGAGCGCTGCACGAGGCCAGCGGCCGCCACCGCCAGCGCCTGGTCACGGTCAACTGCGCCGCGATCCCCGAGTCCCTGTTCGAGTCCGAGGTCTTCGGCCACACCAAGGGCGCGTTCACCGGCGCCCACGCCGACCGGGTGGGCTACGCCGAGCTCGCCGACGGGGGCACGCTGTTCCTGGACGAGGTCGGCGAGCTGGCCCCGGCCGCGCAGGCCAAGCTCCTGCGCCTGCTCCAGGAGCGCCGCGTGCGTCGGGTGGGCGCGGCCCGCGACAAGGCGATCGACCTGCGGGTGATCGCCGCCACCAACCGCGACCTGGACGCCGAGGTCGAGCGCGGCGCCTTCCGCGCCGACCTGCTCTACCGCCTGGACGTGATCCGGCTCGAGGTCCCCCCCTTGCGAGCACGAGGCGCCGACGTCTCGGAGCTGCTCCAGCACTTCCTCGCCGGCCAGGCCGCCGCCCACGGCCGCCTGGTCCCCGAGCTCTCGCCCGTCCAGCGCGAGACCCTGCTGCGCTACCCCTGGCCCGGCAACATTCGCGAGCTCGAGAACGTCGCCCAGCGGATCGTGCTCCTCGGCCCCGAGCGCGCCCTGGCCCTGCTGCAGCGGTCGCCCAACGCGACCCCTTCCCAGATCGCGTTCCTCGAAGACAGCTCGAGCGACGTGCGCCCGCTGAAGGACGTGGTCCAGGACGCGTCCCGCAGCGCGATCCTCGCCGCGCTCCAGGCGACCTCCGGCAGCCGGACCCAGGCCGCCAAGCTCCTCGGCGTGAGCCGCAAGACCCTGTTCAACAAAATGCAGGAGCTCGATATCAAGGAGGAGTCCTCCTGGAGCTGAACCGCCCGGAGCTGCGCGACTTCCTGCTCGTGGCGGCGCTCGTGCTGGTGAGAGGCTCGCGCCCCAGAGCAGATCCCAACGTCTTTCGGCTGTCGGCGTAAGTGGTTAACCTCGAAGACTAGGAGGCAACTCGTGAGCGAAGGGGATACCCAGAAGCCTGGCGAAGGCAAAGCGGTTACAAAGCCTGCGCCTGGGAAGAGTCTGCCAAGCGTCTCCCCAGAGAAGCGGCTCGAACTACTGAACTTTGGGCGAGCCGTTCGCAAGAACCTCCAGGTGCGGCTCAAACCCCTCCTCGAAGTCGAGGAGTCAAAGCTCCACCGACACCTAGGCTGACACCTGGCGTGGAACCGAAGAACTCATTCTTGTGCTTTGAGTTCGATCCGCTTGTGTTCACGGAGTTGGTGCTTCAACACAGCGGAGCGCCCGCTGGCTCGCCCGCAAACACACAGGTGGACTATCTCGCGAGATACCTTGACGAGGACCTGATCGCCAAGTCGATGCTGGTGGAAAGCCACTACATCGACCGACACTTCATGGAGGAGGTGAGCCTCTACTACTCGAGCTGCTTCCACTGGCGAACGAATGCCTGCTCACGGCTCCATCTCTTCAACAACGAAGTAACTACGCACTCGCTCAAGTCCCTGGTTCACGAGGCAGCCAAGGGGGAGTTGGAGGCGCAAGAGCAGGCAAAGCTCCTTGAACAGCAATACCTGGGTTTCGTAGTCGTTCGTCCGCTCCCCTCTGTGCCAATTGGGCGTACCGTTCTGCGTCCGCTGGAAGACGACTCAGCACGCCATTTCCCAACGCGCATTCCCTACACCGTCCATCTCCTCGGCCTCGAACTGAGAGTGTGGGGGTTGGCGTTCCAGCAGCAAGACAGCGCAGTAGCCGCCTGCGCAACGACCTCCGTCTGGACGGCTCTGCAGCGCGTTTGCCGATACGAGGGCGAACGAACCCCCACGCCTTCGGCGATCGCCCAAGTCGGGGTTGGCTATGTGCCTCCCGCAGGGCGCGTTCTCCCCTCACGAGGGCTAACAAATGAGGCCATGTTCGGGGCGTTTCGTGCTTACGGGTATTCTTCCGTCCCCTTTGATCCCGCAGAAGACCCCTCCGCCTTCAAGCTGCTGCTGAACATCTACCTTCGGTCCGGTATTCCGGTTGTGCTGACTACCAAAGGACGAACTGGTCACGCGGTTACGGTCGTGGGGTATCGAAAGGAGGAGGTGGTCCCGGAGTGGAACCTGAACAAGGTTTGGGCTGAGGAGGGACCTCCCGAAGGCGGGGATACTGAGGCCCCTCTCGACGAATCCGAGGAGCCTGAGGAAGCTTCGCCTTGCGGTGGCGACTCCCTCCCGATACTTGCCCACAACCTCGCATACGAACGGATCTACGTGCACGACGACCGCCTCGGCCCCTACGCGAGGGCGCGACTGGTCGAGGTAGACCCGGTGACCCTTGAGATCGAGATCGAGTTCCCCGACAACACCGTAGAGAAGACGGAGTTGGATATCGGTCTCGCGCCGCTGTACGCCAAGGCTCGCCTCACGGGCAGCCAACTCCTCGAAGCAGCCGGTTTGCTTTACCCATGGGTAAACAACTACCTCGAGCAGGTCCTAGGCGAGGAGAGACGCGGGCTTGAGCTGTTCTTCGAGCGCTCTGGTAACTACCTGGCCTCTCTGTACGCTCGGCGTCTGGACGCTGAGCGCATGGAGCGCTTCATGGGGAAGGTCTCGCTCAGTCGATACGTGGGAATCGTTCGCATCTGTAGCGAGTCCGGTGTCGAGCTACTGGACCTTGTCCTCGACACCACCGATATCCTTCGCGAAGACCCGTTCGATCCTCTGGTGCCGATCCTAGCAGTCGTGGCGCTCGACCCAAGCGCCCAGCCTGCGGCGGACGGCGTCTCCGCCAACACAAACATCCTCGCTGGCTGATCTCGGCGTGGTCCCCGAGATCCTACCTCTCCAGAGCTAGTGACCTAGAACGGCATTGCGATGGAGCGACAACAACCGGCGAACAAGCGGCGAGACCACCAGGGGAGCCAGCCGCGCCCCGCCCCCACCGTGGAGCGATCCATGACGGCGCCCTACACACAACCGGTGTGGCGGCAGCCGTGGTTCCCCTGTACTGCGCCAGGTACCTTGGACACACGGGTTTGACTGGACCACCGCCGGGAACCGGATACGGCCTGACGCCTGTGGGCTTCGCTTCGGCTGTGAGGGCCGTCTCCGCTTCGCCCTCCGGCTGCCTGCCCACCGAGTTCCCCACAGCTGGCCGGCCTCATGCGTGGCCTCTGCCTGTTCTTTGAGCCGTGAGCTTCCCCGACGGACCTGGCTTCGGCGTCCGTGTCGCTGCACGAGCCAGCGCTTCAGCAGAGCGCGGCCCACTGTGCAGCGCGGAGGCGCAGCTCCTCCACGGTCTCGAATCGCCGGATCCAGAGCAGCTGCTCCTTGAGGTGACAAACCGCTCGGAGCAACTGTTGCCTTCGGGCGAAGCGGATGAAGGAGGGGCTGGACTCGATCCCGAGGAACTCAGCTCGTTCTGGAAGTGGTCGCTGATGCACTGGTCGTGCCGCAGCTTGAGGCCCTCCGCAACGCCGCCCTCCTCGAAGCAGCCGAACGCGCCGCATCGCCCTGGCGGATCGGCTCCAGGCCTCGAAGCGGTCACCGACCTTGGCGGCGTGGATCCCCAGGCACTCCGCTGGAGGTGCAGTGGTCGACCGCTATGAACACGTTGTGCACGAGCCCTCCTTCGTCGTGAACACACCCCCGTGGCGTCGGTGCCCCACATGACGTCGGGCTTGTCCGTCACGATCTTGCCGTCGGGGCGCGCGGCCCGAGGACGCAGGGCTGCTGTGAGGCGGAGGAGGTCTGCTTCCTGCATGAGGCGCAGGACCCTCGCCTTGGACGTGCGGACGCCCTTCACATGGCGCAGGTAGGCTCCAGACCTTCCGGTGCCCCTCCCTGAGCCAGGGAGACTCCTCGAGGACGTCCCGGATATGACCGGTGAGCTCGACGTCGGTCCAGGGAGTCTTGGGCCCGCGCTTCTCTGGAGGGCGGGCGTCGGCCGCTCGCACCCTGTGCGCGTAGTAGGTCGAGCGCGGGAGCGCCCACGCCTCGCAGACCCGAGCCACACCGTAGGGCCTTCGCGGAGGGCGAGACGGTGAGGCTCATGGCCCGGCCTCCGCGTGAGAAAGGGCGCCCCTCCTTGATTCGGATCCCCTCCTGGAGGAGCTCGTTGCGCATGGTCAGCTCGCCGACCATGGCCTTCAGGCGGAGGATCTCCTCGTCGCGGTCGTCCTGTTTGCGGGTCTTTAGGGCCGCCTGGCCGGCCTGCAGGAACTTCTCGCGCCATTCGGCGAGCGTCGCGGCGGTCACCCCGAGCTCGCGTGCCAGCGTGTCGAGATCTTCGCCAGCTACGAGGCGGCGCACAGCCTCGGCCTTCCTGGCCGCGGAGAAGCGGCCCCTACCCCCGCCCTCGCGCTTCTTCGGCTTGGGCTTTCGCTTGGTCATGGAACACCTCAGCGGGGATGGTCCCGATCAGGACCGACACCCCAGTTAGGTGTCCAAGGAAATCCTAGGGCAGGGGACCCCCTCGCAGCCACCCTGGTCTTCCTGGCGCTGGCCCTGCTCTACCGGCATGACCTGTTCAGCCTGCGCCCGATCGCCAACCAGCGCACCGGTCAGATCAGCGAAGCCCGTCCGGGGCTCCGACTCCTGCTGGTGGGCCTCGCAGCGAGCGTGATCTACCTCGCTGCTCCGCTGATTGGCAGGCTCAGGTTCCAGGACCCCGACCAGGGCACCGCGATCACGCGGGTGCCTCGCCCTCGTCGATCGCCATGACCTTGGCGGTGCTCAAGACCTGGAGCCGTCCGAGGGGATCGGGTGCGCCTGTCGGTTTACCGAGTTCCAGCGCTTGCTAGCGTGCAGGCATGGCACGAGGACTCTGGCCCGCAGGCCCGCGGTCTCGCGGCTGAAGCAGCGGGACCCCGGATCGCGCGGATCCAGACCTCCCTCGGTGAACCTCGTGAGCTGACGGTCTACGTCCAGCACCACGGGGAGGAGCGCGCGTTGCGGCTCGAGGCTGAGCAGGGCGCGGAGGTGGTGGAGGCCAGGCTCGACGGCGACGCGGTCCAGGTCCGCTGGAAGCGCGCTGGCCTCTGTCCCATGAGCGACCTGCGGGTCCCGGTCTCGGAGCTCGAGGCCCGCTACGTCCTCGAGCCCGAGGGGACCTGCGCGATCGTCGGCGACTGACCCACGCTTGTACCCCGGGCCCGCTGCGCCGTCCCACGGGCAGCGTGCCGTCCGGACGGCGCGCCGCAGGGTGGGCAGCACGAACTCGGCGGCACTTAGGCACTGGCCGGTGGCTTGCTCCGCCTCCGCCAGAAGGAGCACGCCATGTCCGAGCCCACCGAATCGACCCCCGACACCCCCGAGCCCCGCAGCCGGCGCGCCGGCCTCCCCGCCGTCGCCGCGCTGGGGCTGGCAGGGTGCGTCGGCGCTCCCCAGGCGAGCCAAGGGCAGGTCCACTACCCCCGCGCCGAGCAGCAGACGTTCGCCGGGCCGGCGGACTGGTTCACCGGCGACGTCGAGGTGCGGGCCCTGTTCCCCCAGACCGAGCGCACGGCGTTCTCGGGCGCCTACGTCACCTTCCAGCCCGGCGCTCGCTCGGCGTGGCACGCCCACCCCGCCGGGCAGCACCTGGTGGTCACCGACGGGGTATGCCTGACCGGCACCCGGGACGGGACGGTGGTCGCGGCCGAGGTCGGGGACGCGGTGTGGTGCCCCCCCGAGGTCGAGCACTGGCACGGGGCCACCCGCGCCCGGTCCATGACCCACCTCGTGGTCACCGGGAGCGAGGGCGAGCGCAACGTGACCTGGCTGGAGCAGGTGAGCGACGCCGACTACCTCGCCGCCCAGCCGGCGCAGCCGGCGGCGGTGGACGTCGACGCGCACCTCGACCCGCGGCAGCAGGCGCTGGTCCCGATCGCGGCCTTCGCCGCCCGCGGTGACGTGGAGCGCCTGCGCCCGGCGCTGCGTGAGGGCCTCGAGGCAGGGCTCACCGTCAACGAGCTCAAGGACGCCCTGGTCCAGCTCTACGCCTACGCCGGCTTCCCCCGCGCGCTGAACGCCCTCGGCGTGCTCCTGGGCCTGGTGGAGGAGCGCCGAGCCCAGGGACTGCGCGACGAGGTGGGCCCCGAGGCCACCCCGCTCCCCGCCGAGGCCGACCTGCTGGCCCTCGGGACCCAGGTCCAGACCGACCTCGTGGGTCGACCCGTCGCCGGACCGCTGTTCGAGTTCGCGCCCGCGATCGACCGCTACCTCAAGACCCACCTGTTCGGCGACGTGTTCGGGAGCGACGTCCTCGACCGCCCGACCCGCGAGTTCGTCACGGTCGCGGCGCTGAGCGCCCTCGACGGCGTCGGCTCCCAGCTCCGCTCGCACCTCGCGATCTCGCTCAACGTGGGCCTCACCCGCGAGCAGCTCCAGGCCCTGGGCGCGGTCTACGCCGCCCAGGTCGGGCCACCGCAGTACGACCTGATCCCGTAGCCTCAACACCCCGCCCCCCGACACGAAGGAGTTCCCCATGAAAGCAGCCGTGTTCCACGGTCCCGAGGACATTCGCCTGGACGACGTCCCGGACCCCACGATCGAAGCCCCGACCGACGCGATCGTGCGGATCACCCGCACCGCGGTGTGCGGCTCGGACCTGTGGTTCTATCGAGGCCAGCAGGACTACGCGCCGGGCAGCCGCACGGGCCACGAGCCCATGGGCGTGGTCGAAGAGGTCGGCGCCGAGGTTCGGCACCTCAAGCGCGGCGACCTGGTGCTCGCCCCCTTCGCGATCTCCGACGGGACCTGCGAGTTCTGCAGCTCCGGGCTCCCGACCTCCTGCGTCCACGGAGGGTTCTGGGCGGGGATCACCGACGGCGCCCAGGGCGAGGCGGTGCGCGCGCCCTTCGCCGACGGGACCCTCGTGCGGGTGCCCGGGCACTTCCACGACAACGACCCGATCCTAGACGCGCTGTTCCCGCTGACCGACGTCATGGGCACCGGGCACCACGCCGCGGTGTGCGCCGGCGTGCGCCAGGGCTCGACGGCGCTGGTGATCGGCGACGGCGCGGTCGGACTGTGCGGGGTCCTCGCCGCGCGGCGCCTGGGTGCCGAGCGGATCCTGGCCCTCGGCCACCACGCCGGGCGCCTGGAGCTCGCGAAGCGCTTCGGGGCTACCGACGTGATCCACGCCCGAGGCGAGGAGGCGGTCGAGCAGGTCCTCGAGCTGACCCGCGGCGGCGCGCGGCACGTCCTCGAGTGCGTGGGCGCGAGCTCCTCCATGCAGCAAGCGATCCAGCTCGTACGCCCGGGCGGCTCGATCGGCTACGTCGGCGTTCCCCACGGCCCCGCCGAGTCCGGCCTCGACGTCATGAGCCTGTTCTTCAAGAACGCGAGCTTCCGCGGCGGCCCGGCCCCGGTGCGCGCTTACATGAAGGAGCTCATGGCGGACGTGCTCGAGGGCACCCTCGACCCGTCGCCGGTGTTCGACATGACGGTGGACCTGGCTGGGATCCCCGCGGGCTACGCGGCCATGCACGAGCGCAAGGCGCTCAAGGTCCTGGTCAAGCCGTGAGCGCCGACGCCTCCCCGAGCCACGGCCTCGCGTTCCCCCGGGCGTTTAGCATGCTCGGGGGAGCCCAGGCGATCCAGGAGGCGCGCGCGCGAGCATGAAGATCCGCTTGTCGATCCACGGCCAGGAGGCCCTCGCGACCCTGCACGACACGCCCACCGCCCGGGACTTCGCCGCGCTCCTGCCCCTGACCCTCACCGTCACGGACTACGCGGCCACCGAGAAGGTCAGCGACCTCCCCCGGCGCCTGACCCGCGACGGCGCGCCCCCGGGCTACGCGGCCTCCGCCGGCGACCTGACCTACTACGCGCCCTGGGGAAACCTCGCGATCTTCACCCGCGACTTCCAGCACGCCGCGGGGCTGATCCCGCTGGGTCGGATCGACGCCGGGCGCGAGATCCTCGATCCGCCCGGCGCGCTGTCCGCGACCCTCGCCCGCGTGGACGGCTAGGAGGTCCGCGTGTCCCCGGACGCCTCCGAACCCGAGCGCGAGCGGCTGCGGCTCTTGCTCGAGGTCAGCGCGGCGGTGGTCACCCACCGTGACCTGGGCTCGCTGCTGCACGCGATCGCGGGGTGCCTCCACGACGTGCTGCACTGCGAACACACCACGCTCTCGCTGTTCGAGCCCGCCACGGAGCAGCTCCGGGTGCACGCCCTCGAGTCCCAGGGGCCCACGGCCCTGCACCCCGAGGGCGTCCTGATCTCCATGGGGGACACCCCGGGCGCGCGGGCGTTCGAGACCCGCGCCCCGGTCGTGGCCAACAGCGTCGCCGAGCTCGAGGCGTTCACGAGCCCGTTCATGGCCGAGGTCGTGGCCGGCGGCGTGCGCTCCACCGCCAGCGTGCCCCTCGTGGTCCACGGCAAGGCGCTGGGCACCCTCAGCGCGGGCAGCGTACGCGAGGGCGCGTTCACCCCGGGGGTCGTCGAGCTGCTCGGCCAGATCGCGGCCCAGCTCGCCCCCGCCGTCGACAACGCCCTGGCGTTCCGCGAGATCGAGGCGCTCAAGGAGAAGCTCGCGCGGGAGAAGGTCTACCTGGAGGCCGAGCTCAGCCACGGCTTCTCCGAGATCGTGGGCGCGAGCCTCCCGCTGAAGCAGGTGCTCAAGGACGTCGAGGTCGTGGCCCCCACCGACGCCACGGTCCTGATCCAAGGCGAGACCGGCACCGGCAAGGAGCTCGTCGCCCGCGCGATCCACCGGCTCTCGGGCCGCAAGCGCGGGACCTTCGTCAAGCTCAACTGCGCCTCGATCCCGACCGGGCTGCTCGAGAGCGAGCTCTTCGGCCACGAGAAGGGCGCCTTCACCGGCGCCCTCGCCCAGCGGATCGGGCGCTTCGAGCTCGCCGACGGCGGGACCCTGCTCCTGGACGAGGTCGGCGACATTCCCCCCGAGCTCCAGCCCAAGCTCCTGCGCGTGCTCCAGGAGCAGGAGTTCGAGCGCCTGGGAGGGAACCGCACCCACAAGGTCGACGTGCGCGTGGTCGCCGCGACGAACCGCGACCTGTCCCAGCTCGTGGCCGAGCGCGCCTTCCGCAGCGACCTGTTCTATCGCCTGAACGTGTTCCCGATCTCGCTGCCGCCGCTGCGCGAGCGGCCGGGGGACGTAGAGCCCCTGGTCCGGCACTTCGTGGCCAAGGCGTCGGCGCGCCTCGGCCGCCGCGTCGAGTCGATCCCCCGCGCGACCCTCGAGGCGCTCGAGGCCTACCCCTGGCCGGGCAACGTGCGCGAGCTCGAGAACTTCATGGAGCGCGCGGTGATCCTCTCTCCGGGGTCGACCTTGGAGGCGCCCCTGGGCGAGCTCCGGCGCGCGGCGGAGCCCTCGGCCGTGGCCGCGCCCGTCGCGCCCCCGGCGCCCGAGCCCGAGGCGTCCACCCTCGAGCAGGTCGAGCGCGAGCACATTCTGCGCACCCTCGAGAGACGAAGTGGTGGTCGGCGGCGCCATGGGCGCCGCCAAGAAGCTCGGGGTCCCTGCACGACCCTCCAAGGGCGCATGAAGCGCCTGGGGATCGAGCGCCTGGACTGAGCCGCCTTGTCGGCGCCGCGCCCCCGGTGGGCGCGCCTGGCCGGCGGCGCGCACGCCGCGGCGCGACTTGGCGCCGGCACGCGAGGTGCTCTTCCTCCGACGGAGGATCCCCACGACCGACTCCCCGCCGGCTCCGCCTGCCGGCCGGGCGCACCCTGGCCGCGGCGCTGACCGGGTTCTTCGTCCTGACCCTCGACGCCCTGGTCGCCAGCGTGGCGCTGCCCGCGATCCGCGACTCCCTGGGCGGCGGGATCGCGGGCCTGCAGTGGGTCATGGACGCCTACACCCTGCCCTTCGCCGCGCTGCTCCTGGTGTGCGGCGCGCTCTCGGACCGGATCGGCGCGCGCCGCGCGTTCGGCGGGGGCCTGGTCCTGTTCGTGGTGAGCTCGGTCGGCTGCGCCCTGGCGCCCTCCCTCGCGGTCCTGATCGTGGCGCGCTTCCTCCAGGGCGCCGGCGCGGCGCTCATGACCCCGGCCTCCTTGGCCCTGATCGGGGAGGCCTACCCCGAGCCCAGCGACAAGGCCCGCGCGATCGGGGTGTGGGCCGTGGGCGGCGGGGTCGCCTCGGCGGCGGGCCCGCTGATCGGGGGCGCGCTGACCGCCGTCTCCTGGCGCCTGATCTTCCTGATCAACCTCCCGGTCGGCGCCTTCGCGCTGTGGCTGCTCGCCGGGGTGCCGGCCTCGGAGCGCCGCGCCGCCCCGGTGGACTGGCCGGGTCAGCTCAGCGCGCTGGTCGCGCTCAGCGCGCTGACCTACGGCCTGATCGAGGCCGGCGAGGTCGGGCTCGCGCACCCGGCGGTGCTCGCCTCGCTGACCCTGGCCGGGGTCGCGGGGGCGCTGTTCGTCGCGCTCCAGGCGCGGGTCGAGCACCCCCTCGTGCCCCTGGAGCTGTTCCGCTCGCGCCTGGCCGCGACCTCGATCGCGATCGGGTTCAGCTTCATGCTCGCGTTCTTCGGCATGGTGTTCGTCGTCAGCCTGCTGCTCCAAGAGCAGCGCGGGCTGACCCCGCTCCAGACCGGGCTGGCCTTCCTCCCGGTGACCGGGATCACGGTCTTCGTGCCCCTGCTCGCTGCCCGCGCGGGGGAGCGCTGGGGACCCTGGGTCCCGATCGTGGGCGGGCAGGCGTCCATGGCCGCCGGACTGACCGCGCTGGGCTTGCTTGCAGACACCGCCAGCGTCCCGGTGCTCGTGGCCTGCATGGTCCCCGTGGGCTGCGGCGGCGGGGCGGCCATGCCCTCGGCGACGGCGCTGCTCCTGAACGCGGTCCCCGCCGCCAAGGCCGGCACCGCCAGCGGCGTGCTCAACACCGCCCGCCAGGTCGGCGGCGCGCTGGCGATCGCCGCCTTCGGCGCGCTGATCGGGACCTACGGTTACGGGGTGGGGGTGCGGATCAGCCTGTTCACCGGCGCCGGCCTGCTGGTGCTGACCCTGCTCGCCAGCCTGCGCCTGCGGGCCCACACCCCGGCGCAGCGGGTCGGGCCCCCCGCCCGCGAGCCGCTGCTCCCCGTGCATTGACGCCCTGGCGTCGGCGGGTCCAGGCCGCACACTGGGGTTCGAGGAGGCCCGCCCATGGCCCGCAACTGGAACGAGAGCTACGCGGCCGGGGAGCTCCCCTGGGACCGCCCCTACCCCGCGCCACAGCTGGTCGAGCTCGTCGAGGCCGGCGCCCTGCCCCGGGGCCGGGCGCTGGACATTGGCTGCGGGACCGGCACCAACGCGCGCTACCTCGCCGAGCAGGGCTACGAGGTCGTGGGGATCGACCTGGCCCCGCTCGCGATCGAGCAGGCCGCGGCCAAGCCAAAGCCGAGCGGCGGCTCCCTGGCGCTCCAGGAGTGGGACGTGCTGGAGGCCGACCCGCCGGGGGGCCCCTTCGACCTGATCTTCGACCGGGGCTGCTTCCACGTGTTCGACGACCCCGCCGACCGCGCGCGCTTCGCCGAGCGCGTCGCCGCGAGCCTGAAGCCCGGCGGCCGCTGGGTCAGCCTGATCGGGAGCACCGAGGGTCCCGCGCGGGACCACGGCCCGCCTCGGCGCTCGCTGCGGGACATTGCCGCCGCGGTCGAGCCGGCGCTGGCGATCGAGTCCTTGGCCACGTTCCTGCTCGAGGGCGACCTGCCCACGCCCACCGCGTTCTGGCGCATGATCGCGGCCCCGCGCGCGACGCCCGCTCAGCCGTCGACCCAGCCCAGCGCGTGAAGCGCTGGCGCACCCCGCGCGCCGAGTGGCTGGTCGAGGCGGGGGCCGGTGGGTTCCAGGTGTTCGACCTGGCCGGCGCCCTGCTCCGCACCCACGCCCCGCGGAGCGACTCGCTGGAGGACACGCTCTACCGCACGGCGTTCGAGGTCGACGGCGACCGGCTCCTCGAGCTCAGCTCCAGCGAGACCCGCGGGGCGGAGCCCGAGCGCCGCTCGCGGGTGCTCCAGGAGGGCTTGGTCGAGCTGAGTGAGGCGGAGCCGCCCACCGAGGCCACCGTCCGCAGGTGGCTCGCCGACCACGACCAGCGGCGACGCCGTGCCTCCGCGGACCTGGGCCGCGAGGTCGCGGCCCTCGCCGCCTGCCCCGCCGCGCTGCCCGAGCTGCAGGCCGCGTCGCGCCTGCTCGCGGACCGGGCGCTGCGCCTGGGCGACCGGCGCGCGCCGGAGTGGTTGGCCCTCCGCGGCCCCCTGAGCGCGGCGCGCGCGAGCTTCCCGGGCCCGAGCTGGGAGCGCGTGCTGGCCGAGGTCGCGGGAGCGGGGCGCTCGCTGGCCTTTCGCGAGACCGAGGAGGACCGAGGGATCCCGCCGTTCCCCCACGCGTTCGGCGCCGTCCCCCAGCAGCCGACGGGTCCGCTCCTAAGCGCCGCGCGCGAGCGCCTGGGGCCGCCTCCCTCGCCCGAAGTGCAGGCGCTCGTCGACGACCTCGAGGCGCTGCTGCGCGGGGTGGTCGGCGACGCCGACGTCCAGGGCTACGTCGACGCCACGCGCAACGCAGCCAGCCTGCTGCGCGCCGCCACCCGCCTCGAGCGCGCCGCGGTCGCGCTCGCCGAGGCCTGCCGTCCGGTACGGGAGCCCTAGCCCCTCGTCCAGGCCTGGACCTAGCGCGCGCTTCTCGAGCGCCGCGAGCCCGGCGTGCCGAAGGTCGAGCGCGCCTGCGTGGGCCGTAGACTGCCTGCAGGAGCTCCGTATGACCGCGCCCCCTCGCCGCGTGCCCCACGTCGCCGCCCCCGCGATCGACCACGAGCCCCGCCCCGGCGGCGGGTGCCTGCTCCGAGCGCGGGCGCCCCTGGGCCCCGTGCCCCCGCGGCTGGGCGTGTGGCTCGAGCGTTGGGCCGCCGAGCGCCCGCGGGAGACCTTCCTCGCGGAGCGCGCCGGCGACGGCTGGCGCCGGCTGAGCTGGGCCGACGCCCTCGACCAGGCCCAGCGCCTGGGCCAGGCCCTGCTCGAGCGCGGCGCCTCCCCCGAGCGCCCGACCCTGATCCTCTCGGGGAACGGGATCGAGCACGGGCTGCTGACCCTCGCCGGCTACCTCGTGGGCGCGCCGGTGGTCCCGGTCTCGGTGGCCTACTCCCTGCGCAGCGCGGACCACGCGCAGCTGCGGGCGATTACGCAGCTGCTCACCCCGGGCCTCGTGTTCGCGGCGGAGGGCGAGCCCTACGCCGCGGCCCTGGACGCCGTCGCCGCGGCCTCGGAGGCCCCGCTGGAGCGGGTGACCTGCTCCCCGACCCCGGGCGCGACGCCCTTCGCCGAGCTCCTGCGCAGCACCCCGGGCGACGGCTTCCGCGAGGCGGCGGCGGCGGTCGGCCCCCAGAGCGTGGCCAAGCTGCTCCTGACCTCGGGCTCGACCGGCGCGCCCAAGGCGGTGCTCAACACCCACGGCATGCTCTGCGCGAACCAACAGGCCCTGGCCCAGGCCTGGCCCTTCGTCGAGGAGGCGCCGCCCGTCCTCGTGGACTGGCTGCCCTGGTCCCACACCTTCGGCGGGAACCACGACCTGCACCTCGTGCTGCGCAACGGCGGGACGCTCTACGTGGACGACGGGCGCCCCCAGCCCGGCGCGGCCTTCGCCCCGACCCTGCGCAACCTGCGCGAGGTGCGCCCCACGATCCAGTTCAACGTCCCCGCCGGGCACGCGCTCCTGGTCCAGGCCCTGGAGCAGGACCCCGCCCTGGCGCGGGCGTTCTTCGAGCGGGTGCAGGCCGTGTTCTACGCGGGTGCGGCCCTGCCCCAGGACACCTGGGCCCGCCTCGACGCGGCGGCGGAGCGCGCGATCGGCGAGCGGGTGTGGCTGACCACGGCCTGGGGCGCGACCGAGACCTCGCCGCTGGTGACCTCGGCCCACTTCCCTGCCGAGGCCGCCGGCAACATTGGGGTCCCGGTCCCCGGCTGCGAGCTGCTCCTGGCGCCCGTGGACGGCAAGCTCGAGCTGCGGGTGCGCGGCCCCAACGTGACCCCCGGCTACCACCGCGACCCCAAGCGAACGCGGGCGGCCTTCGACGCCGAGGGCTTCTACCGCACAGGCGACGCGGCGACCCTGTTCGACCCCGAGGCCCCCGCCCGCGGCGTGCGCTTCTCGGGGCGCGTGGCCGAGGACTTCAAGCTGCGCTCGGGCACCTGGGTCCACGTCGGCGCGCTGCGCACGGCGGCGCTCTCGGCGGCTGGCGGGCTGCTCTCGGCGGCGGTGGTCCTCGGCCAGGATCGGGAGCGCCCGGCCCTCGCCGCCTGGCTCGACCCGGGGGAGGCGGCCCGCGTGCTCGCGGGGGCCCCCGGCGAGGACCCGACCCGCGCCCCGGCGCTCCACGCCGCGCTGGCTGCGCGGCTGCAGGCCTACAACGCGCAGCAGGGCAGCTCGCGCCAGATCGCGCGGGTGCTCCTGCTCGCGGACGCCCCCTCCCTCGACGCCGGGGAGCTCACCGACAAGGGCTACGTGAACGCCGGCCGCGTGCTCGAGCGGCGCCCGGACCTCGCCCAGCGCGCCTACGCTCCTGAGCCCGCGGCGGACGTGGTGGTCGTCGACTAAATGAAGAGGCGCGAGTCCGAGTGCTCGCGCTCCGCGTTCACGCTACGGATCTCAGCGTCGCGAGCACTCGAACTCGCGCTCTTCATTTACTACTCAGACGCTCCGCCCCACGAATGCGGGCAGGAGCTGCTCGGGACCCGAGATCTCAGGCGGGCTGGAGAGGACGGCTGCGCACGAGGGTGAGCCATTGACCTAGTAAATGGAAGGCAGGAGTTCGCGACGTCGCACCCGACTCAGTTCGTGAACCTCTGCCACCGTGCAGACGACGTCGCGGAATCGTGCCCTTCCAATTAGGAGCGGATTGTCCCGCCCCGGCGGGTCGCGTACGCTCGGGGCGAACGGCGGCGAGCATGACGGCACCCGACAGGCTCAGCGAAGTCCTCGCCCGGCTGACCCCCGAGGCGGGCCTCGACGTGCGCCTCGCAGAGCGCAACGAGACCCCGCTGATCTGGGCGGTGAGCGAGGGCTACCACGACCTGGCGGTGACCCTGATCGAGGCCGGCGCCGACCTCGACGCCCAGAACAGCGACGGCAACACCGCGCTCCTGCGCGCGGCCTGCGAGGGCCGGACCGAGCTCGCGCGGCTCCTGATCCGGGTCGGGGCGGAGCTGGACGTGCAGAACCGGGACGGCTACTCGGCCTTGATCCTGGCTCAGCGCCGGGGGAACGCCGCAATCGTCGACGCGCTGCGCGCGGCGGGGGCCGACCCGTCGCTGGTGACCGCGCTGGGGACGACGGTCGAGGACCCGGGACACTCGCCCAAGGCCTCGCTCCAGGGCCGGCGCGACCCGACCCTCGAGCAGCAGATCGTGGACGCGATCGAGACCTGCCACGCCGGGGGCCGCAAGCAGGACAAGCGGATCCACCTCGTGGCCGAGGACCGCTTCCTGCCCACGGACGTCCTGCGCCGGGCCTACGTGCGCTACGACAACTCGCGCAGCCCCGACGCCCCGCCCTACGTCGCCCTCGAGGACGGGCTGGAGCTGGGGATCGCGACCAGCGCGGTGCCCGAGGTCGCGCGGGCGGTGTCGTCCTTGCTCTCGCGCTCGCTGGAGGACGCGCGCAACGACCGCGGCGGCTACCTGCCCCCCGCCGTCGTGCAGCGCGTGCAGCGCGAGATCATTTCGCCCTGGGGCGTGGCCTACCTGTGGGGGATCACCGGGCACCGCTTCGTGCTCTCGCGGCCCGCCCCTGGCGACCGGCGCGAGCTGGTCGCCACGATCCTCGTCGGCCGGAGCAAGGACACCGTGTTCTTCTTCACCGGGCGCTACAACAACCTGCGCCACTCCACGATCCGGGAGACCGTGGACTTCGAGCAAGCGGACGCGCCCGGGAGCCCCCACCGCTGGTTCGAGCGCTTCGCGTTCCCGCCGGTCGAGCGCTTCAAGCCCGCGGGCTACCACCACATAGCGAACTTCGTCGTCGCCAAGGAGCACCGCCGCAAGCGGCTCTCCCGACGGCTGCTCGACGCGATCGTCGAGCACTACGCGCTGAGCTCGCTGGAGGCGGCCGGCCGCGCCCCCGCCCACTGCCAGCACCTGCTCTGCGGCAAGGGGTTCTGGTTGATCGGCGACCCGCCCTGGTTCGCGCGGATGCAACGCCTGGGGTTCTCCATGCGCTGGGGCGCGGAGAGCTTCTTCCTGGAGCACGACTGGGCGCCCCTGCCCCCGGTCCACGACCCCGAGAGCGGGGCCCCGATCTCGAACGTGGACTACAACCGCGCCTACGACCTGCCCCAGCGCTACCTCGACCAGGCCCCGCCCGAGCCTGCGGGGGAGCACCTCCTGGAGCGGGTCCCGGAGGTGGTGCGCCTGGCCCAGGACCCGCGCGCCAAGCTGCAGTACACCCAGACCCTGTTCGAGTTCCCGTGCTGACCCACCGCCGCCGCGCGCACACCGTCGAGACCCAGGAGGTCGCCGCCTTCACCGGCGAGGGCGCGTATCACGGCTCGACCCAGCGCCGCGCCCCCGCCCCCGGCCCGCCCCCCGAGGTCGTGGAGGAAATGCGCCCGACGACCCTCGAGGCGTATCCCACCCCGCGCCCGATCGAGCCCTTCGCCGCCACGTTCACGAACCTCTACCGCGTCGAGCGCACCCTGCCCCAGCCGACCCAGGAGGAGATCCGCGACGACGGCACGACGCTCTGCTGGTGCCCGCTGGAGACCGCCCTCGAGGTCTCGGGCCCGCTCACACGGCGGGTGGTGGAGGCCATGCGCGAGCTGCTGGTCGGCGACAAGCGCTACGTCTACGTCGACTCCAAGCTGCAGTACTTCGAGCCCGGGGACGTGCCGGTGGACAGCCAGCACTGGCACGTGGACGGGAGCATTGTCGCCCGCGGACCCCAGGTCGAAGCCCTGGGGCACGCGCTCCTGCACGACATGAAGGCGCGCCTGACCGGGGCGGTCCCCACCCCGCGCTACCTGGCGTACCAGTCGTCCGAGCACTGCGCGACGCTGTTCGCGACCGAGCCGTTGACCCTGGAGCTCCCGGAGCTGATCCCGAGCTTCGACGGCCTCGACGCCCTGGTGCGCGCCCGGGCCCCGGCGCAGGCGCCGCAGCCCGCCTCCTCGATCGTGCGCACCGACGGCTCGTCGCTGCACCGGGCGCAGGCCGCGTCGGGGTCCGGCTGGCGGCTGTGGGTGCGCTGCGTGGAGACCGACCGGGAGGTGGTCCTCAACCGCTCGATCCTTGACTGCTACGGCACGGTGTTTCGCACCTGAGGCCGCCGGAGAGGGGACCCCCATGCCGTCCGTTCACGTGTTCACCTGCGGCGCGCGCTTCGAGAGCTTCAAGGCCATGCGCGCGTTCGTGACCGTCTACTACGACGACCTGGGCGACCCGATCTTGCCCCCGTTCCAGCGCGAGGTCGAGGTCGCCCACTACGAGCCCATGGCGATCGAGGCCGTGCACAGCGCGGAGCCCCAGCCCCTGCGCGAGCTCCTGGCCCGGACCTCCTACGCGGAGCAGTGGCTGCCGGCGCTGCCCGAGGACGCCGAGGCGAGCCAGGCCTTCTGCGTGTTCGCGCCCAACCAGCTCCGCGACCCCGAGGCGTCCTCCCTCGACTACGTAGGCGCCTTCGCCTACCGCCCATGAGCTGCGCCCAGGGCCACGCCTGGCCCGCCCCCGGGCGCTGCCTCCAGCGCTGCACGCGGTGCGGCGCGGCGTCGAGCTGCGGGGAACCCCCGAGCTGGGACGCCTACGCCGACACCCGCAGCATGGGCTTCAGCCTGCGCACGCGCTGCCCCCGCTGCGGAGCCCGGGCCGACCTGCGCCTGAGCGGGGAGGAGGTCGACGGCGCCCTGGCCGCGGCCGGGCCCCGGCCGCCCTGCCCCTCCCCCGAGCACCAGGCGTGGACCGCGCGCCGGGCGGCGCTGCTCCAGGCGCACCTGGACGCGACCCAGCCGGTGCCCGTCCCCGGGTGGCTGACCCAGCGGCTGGTGCTGAGGGACTAAATCCCCCCCCGGGGGTGTGGGATCTTCACCGTCAGCCTCTCCCCGCTTCCGAGCTGCCCCCTTGCCAGCGCGAGGGTTGAGATCGGGCACACGCCTCGCAAGGGGTTCCCGGCGTCAGGAGGACCCATGACCGAGCCCACCGCCGCTACCGGCCTGCGCCGCACCCTCGCGTCCCTGTTCGCCCGCGCCGGGCGCCTCGCCCCCGTCCTCGGGGGCACGGTGTGGCTCGCCGGCTGCGGCCGCCCGTTTCGCCTGGACGGCGAGCTGCAGGAGCCGGAGCCCGCGCCCACCCCGGACTGGCTCCTGCCAGTGGCCCTCGACCCCGCGGGCTGCGGCCCCGCGCTGCGCATGACCCTCCGCGCCGAGTGGCTGCGCGCGGCCGCCGCCGAGCACGCCTCGGTCGCGAGCTTCGCCCGAGTCGCCCAGCAACTGCTCGCGGCGGGCGCCCCCCCGGCCCTCGTCCAGCGCGCGCTGCTCGCGGCCCAGGACGAGGTCCGCCACGCCCAGCTCTGCTACAGCCTGGCCAGCGCCTACGGCGGGCAGGCCCTGGGCCCGGCGCCCTTCCCCGCGGCCTGCGTCCCCGAGCGCCGCCCGACCTGGACGCGCCCCGAGCTGCTCGAGCGCCTGGCCCTCGAGGCCCTGACCGACGGCTGCCTGAACGAGGGCTTCGCCACCGTGACCGCCGCCGCCGCCGCCGAGCGCGCGCTGGTCCCCGCGGTGCAGAAGGTGTGGAGCCTGATCGCGGGGGACGAGGCGACCCACGCCGAGCTGGGCTGGGCGGTGCTCGCCTGGTGCCTGGAGCAGGAGCCGACCCTCGCGGCGCGGGTCGAGCACGCCCTCGAGACCCTGCCCGACGCGCTGCCCACCAGCGCGCCCCTGGACCTGGCCGAGCAGCAGCGGGCCCACGGCCTGCTCGCCCAGGGTGAGCGCGAGCGGCTGTTCGCGCGCACCCGAGCGGCGGTCTACGCCCGGGGCAAGCGCTTGCTCGCCCCGCGGCGCGCGGCCGCCGGCTGAGCAGGACTCACTCCGGCGCGACCAGGCCCAAGGCCGTCCCGTAGCGCGCGGGAGGCAGCCCCAAGTAGCCCAGCCGGTCCTGGGCCGCGTCGGGGTTGAGCAGGAACAAGGGCGACCCCGCCGCCCAGGGGCCGAACAGCGCGTGCCGGTGGTGGTAGGTCCCGAGGGCCAGGGGCAGCCGGGTGAAGGCCTCCCGCAGCGAGGCGTCGAGCTTCTTCGGGAGCGCCTTGACCTTGCCCCCGTTGCGCCGCACCCCGAGGGTCAACGCGCTCCACCCGTTGTCCACCGCGGTCAGACCTATGCAGAGGTCGGTGGACACGGTCTCCTCCAGGTCGAGGTTCAGCCAGCTCCTCCCGCCGTTGGAGAGGGGGTCGAGCAAACCGTGCAGTTGGTTCGCGACCTTCCGCGGGTCGAGCTGGGTGGAGCCGCCGAGGTCCACGAACAGCGTGCCCCCCTCGCTCAGGTCTTGTTTATCCGTGTGGTAGAGCGCCCCTGGGAACAAGAGCGAGGCCAGGATCGGCGCCGCCTCCTCCGGCGGCAACGGCAGGCGCGTGGGCTCGGGGTCGGTCCACGCGCGGAACGCCTCGACCCGCGCGGCGAGCACGATCGCCTCGGCGACGGTGACCTCTCCGCGCAGCGCGCGAGCGTGGAGCAGCTCCGCGGCGAGGGGGAACTGGGCGTAGATCCGGCCGGTGAACGGCGCGAGCTCGTCCGGCGCGGCCGGAGGGAGCTCCAAGGGCGGGGGCACGCCGCGGGACGCCTCGCCCAGGAGCCCGAAGCGCGCGCCGCAGAAGCCGCAGGCGACCCGCGCCTCGCCCTTGCCCTCGTCCACCACGCCGCGGTCGCAGATCGGGCAGGCCACCGAGCGCCGGGGTCCCGAGCCGCCGACCGCGCTCCGCGCGGCGACCGCCTCGTGCACCACCTGCGGGAGCTCGAGCCCGCAGCCGCACACCTGACAGCGCGCCCGGTCGCGGCGCACGAGGTCCACGAGCTCCCCGAGGGGACGCTCCATGCCGCGGTCGCAGTGGGGGCAGCGATACGCCGTGGGCGTCTCGAAGTGCACGCCCCCGACGCGCTGCGCCTGATCCGCGAGGCGGGCCACCGCCTCGTCGAACACCAGCGGCTCGCCGCAGCGGTCGCAGCGGGTGCGCTTGCGCAAGATCCGCTCGAACAGGACCTGGGTCGTGTTCTCGATCGTGGCCGGGCAGACCGAGCAGCGCGCCGCGGCCGGGGCCGCAGCGACCTCCGGCGGGAGCTCGAGGTCGACCTCGCGCTCCTTGGCCCGGCGCTCGGCGCGCTGGTTGAGCCGCTCGAGCTCGCGCTGCTCCTTGGCCTTCTGCTGGGCGCGCGCGCGCGCCGCCAGCGCTCCCGAGAAGGTGGGCTTCTTGCGCATGGCTGCCTCCCGTGGCCGGGCCTCGCTCCAGCGTAGGCGTTCGTCGCGAGCCGGGCCAACCGTTCCCTGCGCCGACGCATGCGTAGGCCCTGCCCGCGCGCTAGCCTGCGCCGCGTGAAGGAGCTCCTCGGCGTCACCTGCGTCCTGACCTTCGTCGGGCTGTTCGGCCTCGTGGCCTGGGCCATGTTCGATCGCTATGTGCTCGCGCGGCGTCGGCACCTCGTCGCGCTGGAGGCCGCCCGCGCGCGCTACGGCGGGGCCCTGCACACGAGCTGGTGGGCCGGCGACGCGCTGCGGTTCGAGGTCGACGGGGTTCGGGCGGAGCTGACCTATCAAGCGCCAGGGGACAAGAAGATTCCCTGGACGCGGCTGCACCTGGACTGGAGCGGCCCGCGCTTACGGATCGCGCCCGAGACGCGCTGGACGGGGCTGCGCAAGTTCTTCGGCACCCAGGACATTCAGGTCGGTGACCGCCGCTTCGACGACACCTTCCTGGTGCAGGGCGACTCCGAGGCGTGGGTCCGCGAGGCGCTGAGCGTGACCGCGCGCGCGCAGCTCCTGGCCCTCCACGTGCTGGGCTCCTACAAGGCCGTGTTCAGCGCGAAGCTCCCGGGGGTCACCCTCGACGTGACCCCGGCGGGGGTGATCGTGCGCTGCCCCCGCAACCTCGTGGACTCGGAGCGCGACCTCCTGCACTTCCTGGAGCTGGCCCTCGAGACCCTCGACCAGCTCCGCCTCGCGGCGGGCGCCCGAGTGCGCGTCGCGATCTCGGTGGGTGAGGCCTCGGGGGGCGGCCGCTGCCCCGTGTGCAGCGACGACAGCGACGTGCTCAGCAAGCGCTGCGCGGGCTGCGGCGCGACCTACCACCCCGAGTGCTGGGACTACCTCGGCGGCTGCGCGATCTTCGGCTGCGGCGACCGCTACCGGAGCGACGCCCCGCGGGCGAAGAGCTTTTAGCGCCCCCCACACGCGCCGCGCGCGGAGCGTGTCGACGCCCCGCGCGCGTTAGGACGGTCCGACGCTCAATGCTCGTGGTCGTGGTCGTCTTCGCCCTCCTCGTGGGAGTGATCGGCCTCGCCCTCGGCGTGGGTGTGGTCGTGATCGTGCGGGTGCGCGTGGGCCGTCCCGTCGTCGTGGGTGTGCTCGTGCTCGTGCGCAGCGTCGGCGGGCGCCTCGTCGCTGCTCGAGCACCCGGCGAGGCTCACCCCGGCGATCAACAACCCTGCGTGGATCCACTTCATGACGGTCCTCCTGTCGTGCGCCCCACTAAACCGAGCGCTCACGGTCAGGGCAAGCGCCGTAGACCTTGCACCGTCCAGACGCCCGAGGCTCAGCGCGGATCGGGGACCAGGTCCACCATGAGGTCGCCGGCGATCCGCTCCAGCGACGCGCGGATCAGCTCGTCGCCGACCCCGGGCTGCACGAGGAGCACGGTGTGCAGGCGGAACAGGGGCTCCCCTGCCATGGCCGCGATCTCGACCGAGCTCTCGAGCTCCTCGATATTGACCTCGAGCCCCACGAGCACGCCGGCGATCTTGTTCACGATCCCTTGCCGGTCGTTGCCCACGACCTCGACCCGCAGCCGCCGGCCGGGGCGCTCGGCCTCGACCCCGCCGGGGCCGCGGTCGACGTTGATCTTGAGCCCCTGCCCCGCGAGCTCGGTCAGCTCGCGCTCCAAGGCCTCGGCCTTGTCCTCGTCGACGTGCACCAGGACGACCCCGGCGAAGCGCCCGGCCAGGCGCACCAGGCGGCTGGCCTCCCAGTTGGCGCCCTGGGCGGAGACGCGGGTGGAGAGGGCCTCCACGAGGCCGGGGCGGTCGGCGCCGATCACGGTCACCACGAGGCTGGCTTGGCTCATGCACGCAGTCTGGCAGCAGAGCCCGGCGCGCTCAAACCGCAGGCTCTTCGCGGGGCGCGCCCCGCAGCCAGAGGAGCAGCGGGAGCGCCAGCAACGACGCCAGCGCCAGGCCCACGAGGCTCGGCCCGTAGCCGTGGAGCGGGATCAGGCGCCCCGCGCTGAACACGGCCCAGCTCTCGCAGGTGTTCGTCAGCGCCATGAACGCGGTGAACTGGGTCGCCGCCACCTCGGGCTCGGTCTGGTCCATGAACAGCGCATACGAGCTGGCGGTGAACACGCCCACCGCCGCGTAGAACGGCCCGAGGTGCGCGGCCGCGGTCGCCAGCGCGTGCTCTGCCGGCGCCGGGGGCAGGAGCCCGACCCACACCACCGAGAGCGCGAGGGCGCCCAGGGCGTAGGCCACGAGCCGGCGCTTGCCGAGGCGATCGGCCAGCGCGCCGCCGAGGAGCGCGCCCCCGGCCATGAGCACGACCGCCGGCAGCGTCTGGAACTGCCCCACGGTCTCCGCGCTGTAGCCCAGGTCGATCAGGAAGGGGCCGACCACGCCGGCGGTGGCCTCGAACCCGCACCCCGCGAGCACCGCGAACCCGAGCCCCGCCGCCATGCGCCAGCGCAGCACCGCGCGGCGGAGCAAGCCCAGGAACGTCGCGCTCGCCGCCAGGGCCTGGCGCAGCAGCCCGCCGCCCCCGGCCGGCTGGGGGTGCGGCGGCTCCTCGAGCCCGCTGCGCCGAACCACGGCGCCGATCACGACCAACACGACGCACAGGCCGAGGACGATGGTCTCCTGCCCGAGCCAGGCGCCGGCCCAGAGCACGCCCCCGCCGAACAGCGAGCGCCCGCCGAGCATGCCGACTTGCATCCACCCGTTGAGCGCGCCGCGCTCCTCCGGCCGACTCGTGGCCACCGCCAGCGCGTCGATCGCCACGTCCTGCGTGGCCGCAGCGAAGGCGTGGACCAGGCACAGCGCCTGCACCAGCTCCAGCCGCGCCGGGAGGTCGATCCAGGCCAGCGGCAGGAGGGCCAGGACCATGACCGCCTGCGCGCTGAGCAACCACGCGCGGTAGCCCCAACGCGGCCCGCGCAAGGTGTCGACCAGGGGCGCCCACAGCCACTTCAAGCTCCAGGGCACGGCGAGGAGCGCCGTGAGCGCGGTGATCGCCGCCAGGTCGGCGCCGCCCTCCTTCAGCCGGGTCGGGAGCGCCCACCACAGGAACCCGATCGGCGCGCCCTCGCTCAGGTAGAGCAGGGCGAACAGCGCCTTCTTGCGCGCGCCGCTCGTGCGTGGGCCGTGCGGGTCCAGGGCGCCCCTCCTGGGTGCGAGGGTAGGGGCTCTCCCCGCCCGTGCAAGCGGGAGACCGACCCGTAGAATCCCCTCCCTCTGGAGGCCCCATGCTGCGTTGGACCCTCGCGCTCGCTGTGCTCACTCTGGGCTGCAGCTCCCCGTCGCCCCAGGAGGAGGCCCCCGTGCGCTCGATCCCCCTCACCCACGCCGACGGGACCACCGGGCTGCGCCACCTGCTCAAGGTGCCGGTCGTGGTCAACGGCCACCCGACGACCTTCGTGCTCGACACCGGGATCGGGATCACCCTCGTCGACGACGACCTGCTCGCCGGCTGGGGGATCGAGGTAGACGGCGCCTACACCGGCAAGCGCATGTCGGGGCAAGAGGTCACCGTCCCGCTGGCCCGCGTGCCCTGGCTGTCCGTGGCGGGGGTGCGGCAGGAGGACGCGGTCGTCGGCTCCTGGGACGTGCCTGGCTTCCTGCCTTCCACCCCCGAGTTCGCGGGGGTCGAGGGCTACCTCAGCCTCAACGCCCTCGAGCGCGTGCCCTTCACCCTCGACTACGGGCGCGGGGAGCTGATCGTGGAGGACGCCGCCGGCCTCGCAGCCCGCGAGGCCGCGGGCGTCTCGGTCCCCCTCGAGCTCGAGCGGGACGGGCCGACGCTCGTGGTGTTCCTCGAGGTCGAGCTCCCCAACGGCCCCCCCGCCCGGGTCGAGCTCGACCTGGGCAGCGCGGTCCTGATCCTGAACGACCCGTTCATGAAGCGCCTGGGGGTCGACCCCAGCGGCGAAGGGGTCGAGCGCTACGAGGATCGGGACGAGACCCAGCACGCCTACGTGCGGCACTTCGCCACGATCGAGGGCTCCGTCGCGCCGGTCGGCGCAGGCCGCTTCGCCCAGACCAACCCCAAGGTCATGTTTCAGTCGATCATTTACGACGGCCTGATCGGCGACCAGTACATGCGCCGCCACACCGTCACCTTCGACCTCCCCGGGCAGCGCCTGATTCTCGGCCCGCGCGCGGAGTAGTCCGCCCCCCTGGCCTCGGCGCGCCGCCGTGCGACCCTCGCGCTCGAGGAGGGTCGCCATGGACCTGCAGTTGAAGGGAAAGAAGGCGCTGGTCACCGGCAGCACCGCCGGGATCGGGCTCGCGATCGCGCAGCGGCTGGCCGCCGAGGGCGCCGAGGTCGTGATCAACGGGCGCACCCAGGGCCGGGTCGACGAGGCGCTGGGTCAGCTCGAGGGAGACGCGACCGGCGTCGCCGCGGACCTGGGCACCGCCGAGGGCGTCGCCCGGCTCCTGGCCCAGCACCCGCAGGTCGACGTGCTGGTCAACAACCTGGGGATCTTCGACCCCAAGCCCTTCGAGGAGATCCCCGACGCCGACTGGCTGCGCTTCTTCGAGGTGAACGTGCTCAGCGGCGTGCGCCTCAGCCGGGCCTACCTCCCGGGCATGAAGCAGCGCGACTGGGGCCGGATCGTGTTCATTTCCAGCGAGAGCGGGCTCCAGATCCCAGAGGAAATGATCCACTACGGCGTGACCAAGAGCGCCCAGATCGCCGTCGCGCGCGGGATCGCCGAGACCACCGCGGGCACCCGGGTCACGGTCAACTCGGTCCTGCCGGGGCCCACCCACTCCGAGGGCGTGGACGAGTCTACTGCGGCAGCTTCCGCTGCCGCGCCGCCTTCGGCGGCGTGAGAATTCGCCCGGACGGGGGTTCGCGCGAAACTCAGCCTTCCTCAAAGCTCGCCCGTCCGGGCGAGTTCGTCGACAAGATCTCGGGCGGTCAGGACTTCGAGGAGTTCGAGCGCGAGTTCTTCCGCTCGGTGCGCCCGACCTCGCTGCTCAAGCGCTTCGAGCGCGTCGAGGAGATCGCGAACGTGGTCGCCTTCGTGTGCAGCCCGCTGGCCTCGGCGATCAACGGCGCCGCGGTCCGCGCCGACGGCGGCGTGGTCAAGTCAGCGTTCTAGGCGCGGCTCCCCTGTTCAGAGACAGAGCCCGGTGCCCCTCGGCTGACGGTGCCAGGAGGTAGCGTCCGGCCAGGAGGTGCCCCCCATGCGGATCCCCCGCTTCTGGCACAAGGCCACCCGCGCCGTGCGCACGCCGGACGGAGCGAACTGGGACCTGGAGGCCTGGGGCTGGTCCGACGCAGGAGTGGACGCCGCCGCTGCCCAGGCGCGAAGCTTGTTGCAAGCCCAGGCGGAGGCGATCGCCGCTGGGCGGCCCAAGGCGCGCTACCTCTATCACGACCGCCCTCTGCGCGAGGAGGTGCTGGCCGAGCCGCTCCCCGGGGTGCTCGTGACCCGCACCCGCTATGGAGCGCAGGTGCTCAACGCCGCCCGCGCCGCGTTCGTGGACGTCGACCTCGAGGTGCCCCGGGCGGGCTTGCTGCGCCGGCTGTTCCGCCGCGGCCCCAGCGTCGAGGAACAGCTCGACGAACGCCTGGAACTGCTGCGGGTCGCCACCGAGGGCCTGCTCGGCGCGCGCGTGTACCGCACCCACTCCGGGCTGCGCTTGCTGCTCACCGACCGGCCCTACGTCCCCGACGCTCCCGAGACCCTGCGCTTGCTCGAGACCCTGGGGAGCGATCCGCTCTACCGCACCCTGTGCAGAGCCCAGGCGTGCTTCCGCGCGCGCCTGACCCCCAAGCCTTGGCGCTGCGGGCTGAGCCGGCCCCCCTGCCGCTGGCCCTACCGCGATCCGGACGCCATGGCGCGCTGGGTCGAACGCTACGAGCGGGCCAGCGAGGGGCTGGCGTCCGCTCGCCTGCTGACGCACCTCGGCTCAGGCGAGGTCCACCCCGAGGTGGCCCCGGTCGTCGCCCTGCACGACCACCTCACCGGAGCAGAGCGCGACCTGCCCCTGGCGTGAGCTCGCCTGGGAGGACGAGTCCTGTCCTGCGCGCGCGCTCAGCGCTCCTCGCGGCGGCCGTCGGCGTGCACGGCGAAGCGGCCGGCGTCCCGGGGGTGGACGGGGCCGTCTCCGGTCCAGGGCCAACCGCCGAAGCCGGTGCGTTGGTAGTCCTGGATCGCCGTCAGCAGCTCGCTGCGGGCGTTCATGACGAAGGGCCCGTGCTGGGCCACCGGTTCGGCGATCGGACGCCCCTGGAGCAAGAGCAGCTCGGCCTCCCCGTCGCCGGAGACGAGCACGACCTCGGCGTCCGGACGCAGCCGCACCCGCGCGCCGCTGGCGTCCCGCCCGCCCACCGAGACGGGACCGCGGAAGGCGTAGAGGGAGCGGCTGAGGCCGACCTCCGCCGCGGGCAGGGTGAACCGCGCGCCGGGCTCGAGGCGCAGCGTCGCGACGGCGACGCCGTTCTCGGGGTCCGCGGCCCACGAGTTCGGCGGCGGCGCAGGCGGCGCGGCGCCGAGGAGGTTCCCGGCGACGACCGTGACCTCGACCCCGTCGCTGCGCACGACCGGGATCCCCTCGCTCCAGAGCATGGCGAAGTGCGGCGGCACGAGCTTTTGGGCCCGAGGCAGGTTGATCCAAATCTGGAACAGCTCGGTGGGGTTCGGCGCCTCGGACTCGAGCAGCGGGAACATTTCCGAGTGCACGACGCCGGCGCCGGCGGTCATCCACTGCGCGTCGCCGCGCCCGAAGCGCGCGGTCGCCCCCAGGGAGTCGGAGTGGTCGATGAACCCCTCCCGGGCGAGGGTCAACGTCTCGAACCCCCGGTGCGGGTGCTGGGGGAAGCCGGGCACGGGGTGCCCGTGGTAGAGGCTGAACCCGTCCCGTCCGCTGAAGTCCATGCCCAGCTCTCGGCCCCTCAGCGCCGCTGGAGGCACCCCCAGCGCTTCGGTCCCCGCGGGGTAGGCGTCGCGGTGGTGCATGCAGAACAGGAACGGGTCGTCGCAGGCCCAAGGCGGGTTGCCCAGGGGCGCGACCTCGAGGACGGGATCGCTCATGCGGGTCACCCTACCGCGCTGGTTCGCAGCAGGTAGAGACCCAGCCTGCGCGGTATCGTGCCCCCATGAGTGACCCCAAGATCGTGCTCCTCACCGGCTCTACGGCGGGCATTGGCCAAGAGGCCGCGCGCCAGCTCGCGGCCCAGGGCCACACCCTGGTCCTGGTCGCCCGCAGCGAGCCGAAGGCCCAGGCCCTGGCCGAGGAGCTCAAGCAGTCCTCCGGCAACGACGCCCACGGCTACCTCGTCGGCGACCTCTCGCGCCCCGCCGAGGTGCGCCAGGTGGCCCAGGCCTTCCGCGAGCGCCACGAGCGCCTGGACGTCCTGTTCAACAACGCCGGCGCGCTGTTCACCGACCGCCAGCTCACCCCCGACGGCTTCGAGCGCACGACCGCGGTCAACCACCTCGCCTACTTCGTGCTCACCACCGAGCTGCTCGACCTGCTCCAGGCCAGTAAGGGTCGCGTGGTCAGCACCGCCTCCGACGCGCACCACCAGGGCGACCTCGGCTACCTCGACGACCTCCAGAACGAGCGCTGGGGCGTCGGCGGCATGCGCGCCTACGGCCGCAGCAAGCTCGCGAATATCTGGTTCACCCGCGAGCTCGCCCGCCGCGTCGAGGGCAGCGGGGCGACCGCGACCTGCTTCCACCCCGGCTTCGTGGCCTCGGACTTCGCGCGCAACAACGGCTTCCTGGCCACCGTCGCCATGATCGTGACCCGCCCCTTCCAGCGGAGCGTGACCAAGGGCGCCGACACCGGCGTGTGGCTCGCGACCTCGGACGAGGCCGCGGGGCAGAACGGCGGCTACTACCACAACCGCAAGCTGGGCCGCCTGAGCAAGGCGGCGCGGGATCCGGACGCGCCGGCGACGCTGTGGGCCAAGACCGAGGCGCTCTTGGCCGGGGTGAGCGCCTAGCGCGCCTTGACGCTCGTCCACACCTCGTCGTAGAGCGGGAGCTCGTCCCCGAGGTCGGTGAGGGTCTCGAGCTTCGTGCGCACCTCGGCCGGGGGGTAGATCACGGCGTTCTCGCGGTCGGCCTCGGGCAGGAGCGCGCGGGCGGCGCCGACGGGGGTCGCGTACTTGGTGTAGGCCGAGAGCTGGGCGGCGTTCTCCGGGCGCAGGAGGAAGTCAATGAACGCGTGGGCGGCGTCGGGGTGCCGCGCCTCCTTCGTGACCACGAGCACGTCGCACCAGCCGATCGAGCCCTCCTCGGGGACCACGAAGGCGAGCTTGCCCTCGGGGGCCTCCTGGATCGCGCGGTAGGCGTCGCCGTTCCAGACCACGGCCAGGTCGGCCAGGCCGCCGGCGACGCGGTTCTTGCCGCCCACGCCGCCCTCGAAGCCGAGGCAGTTCTCGCTGCGCTTGGCCTCGAGCAGCAGCCGCCCGGCCATTTTGAGGTGCTCGGGGTCCGTGGAGTTGGCGGAGTGGCCGAGGAACTTCAGCGCGACCCCGAGCTGATCGCGGGCCTCGTCCAGGAGCAGGAACGGACCCACTTGCTGGGCCGGGTCGAACAGCACGTTCCAGCTCGGGGTGAGCTCCGGGTGCTTCTGGCGGTCGTAGAGCACGCCCACCGTCCCCCACTGGTAGGGCACGCTGTAGGCGTCCTCGGGGTCGTAGGGCTGCGCCTTGAACTCGGCGTCGACGCCGGCGCGGTGGGGGAGCTTGGCGGGGTCGAGGGGCTGGATCAGCTCCAGGCGCACCATGGCCGGCACCGACTGGTTCGCGACCACCACCAGGTCGTACTGGCTCGTGCCCGCGGCGTGCTGGAGCTTGGCCAGCATTTCCTCCGTGGACTCGAACAGGGAGATCTCGACCGGGGTTCCCGTCTCCTTCGTGAACGCCTCCACGAGCTGGGGGTCCAGGTACTCGGAGTAAATGTAGAGGTGCAGCGCCGGGGAGTCCGCGGCGGGGTCCGCCGCCGACGGGTCACCGGGGCAGCCGAGGAGCAACAGCGCGAGCAGCGGGAGCAGCCAACGAATCATGGAGCGGCCTCGTCGGAGGAGAAGGGTCGGCTCAGCCGTTCTAGCCCGAAGACCAGGAGCGCGGCGAGGAGCACGGACAGGGTAGACAGCGCGTGGAGCTCGGGCGAGAGCCCGCGGCGCAGGCTGGCGTAGACGTAGATCGGGAGCGTCGTCGACTCGGGACCCGCGCAGAAGAAGCTGATCACGAAGTCGTCGAGGGAGAGCGTGAAGGCGAGGAGCGCGCCGGCCAGGATCGCCGGCCACAGCAGCGGGAGCGTGACCCGGCGCAGGAGCTCCCAGCCCTCGGCGTAGAGGTCGCGGGCGGCCTCGGAGAGCTCGCCCTCGATCAGGACCAGCCGCGCGCGCACGACGAGCGCCACGAACGCGACCTGGAAGGTCACGTGCCCGATCACCAGGGTCAGGAATCCGGGCTGGAACCAGGAGCTCAGCGCCCGCAGCAGCGAGAACGCGATCACCAGGCAGGCGGCGAACACGATGTCCGGCGTGACGACCGGGAGCTCGATCAGGGACTCGAGGGCGCCCGCCACCCGCCGGCTCCAGGGCGCGCGCTGCAGGCCCAGCGCGAGGAGCGTGCCCAGGACGGTGGCGATCGCGGTCGAGACCCCGGCCAGCGCCAGGGTCACCCAGGCGGCGCGCCCCACGTGGGGGTTCTGGAACAGGTCCAGGTACCAGCGCAGGGTGACCCCCTGGAGCTCGAGGCCGTGGCGCGCGGCGTTGAGCGAGGCCACCGCCGCCGCGAGGAGCGGGAGGTAGAGCACCACGAGCCCCAGGCCCACCGGGAGCGCCCACAGCGCGCGGCGGCTCACCGGGGGTCCTCGCCGCGTCGGCGCTGGATCGCGAGCCCGGCCAGGGTCAGCGCGATCAGGACCAGGCTCACCGCGGCGCCGAAGGGGTAGTCGCGGCTCGCGCCGAACTGCTGCTGGATCAGGTTCCCCAGCACCATGTGCCGCGCGCCGCCGAGGCGGTCGGTGATCACGAACATGCCCACCGCGGGCACGAAGGTCAGCACCGCGGCCACCGTGAGCCCGGGCAGGGTCTGGGGCAGCACCGCGTGGCGGAACACGCGCCAGCCCGAGCCGTAGAGGTCGCGCGCCGCCTCGAGCAGCGAGCGGTCCAGGCGCTCGACGTTGGTGTAGAGCGGGAGCACGGCGAAGGGCAAGGCGTTCGAGACCATGCCCAGGACGACCGCGAACAAGGACGGATACAGCGCGCGCCCCGGGTCGATCAGCCCCAGCCAGGCCGCGAGCTGGGCCGGGGGCAGGCCCGGACTCAGGAGCAGCTCCCAGGCGTAGGTGCGCACGACGACGTTGGTGCACAGCGGGACCGTGAGCAGCCCCAGCCACAGCGTGCGCCAGCGCGGCGAGCGCGCGGCGACGAAGAACGCCAAGGGGTAGGCCAGGGCCAGGGCGCCGAGGGTGGTGAGGGTCGCGACCAGCACGCTGCGCGCGAGGATCCAGAGGTAGTCGGGGCTCCAGCCGAGGATCCCGTAGCCCGCGAGCCGCCGCCAGGCGCCGAGGCTCGGCGTCCAGAGCACCTGCCCGTCGCCGCCGCGGGTGCAGAACGCGACCGCCGCGAGCACGAGCCCGGGCAGCACGAGGAACGCGAGCAGCCACAGCGCCCCCGGGCCCAGGAGCAGGAGCCCCCGCCGCCGCAGGCTGGCCAGGCTGCTCAGCTCGCCGTGCCGAACCAGGGGCTCAGTCACGGAGCGGGACCAGCGCGCCCGGGGGGAGCTCGAGCCAACCGCGCTCGCCCACGCGGGGGGCCTGGTCGGGCGCCGAGCACCGCGCGCAGGGTTCGGTTCGCCGTCCCGCGGCTCGGTCACCACCAGGGTGTGGTCGCCGCGGAACGCACGCGTCACGCCTGGACCTCGACCCCGTTCGCGGCGGGCGCGCTCGCCGACCAGCGCAGGCTGCGCACGGGGTGGATCGCGAGGTCACCGGGCCGGCCGCGGCGCCCTCGACCTGTGGCTCGCCCCAGGGCGTCGTGACCCGACCGGCGCCGTTGGATTCGCCAGCGATCAGGTTCGCGCCGCCGAGGAAGCTGGCGACGAAGCGGGTGCGGGGTCGGCGGAACACCTCCTCGGCGGCCCGGCCTGGGCCACGCGTCCCTGGTCGACCACGATCGGTCGAGACGGTCAGCGCCTCCTCCTGGTCGACCGGTCACGAGCACGCGAAGAAGGTGCGCCCAGCTCGCGCTGCAGTCGGCGCAGCTCGAGCTGCACCGCGCCGCGCAACGAGCGTCCAGCGCCGAGAGCGGCTCGTCCAGAAACAACACCTGGGGCTCGCACGAGCGCCCGGGCCAGGGCTGCCCGCTGCTTCTGGCCGCCGCTGGAAGGCTGGCGCGGCCAGCGCCCGCCGAGGCGCCCAGCTTCGAGCGAGGGCGCCGTCGACGCGGCGGCGCAGCTCGTCCTCGGCCACGCTTGCTGCGCAGGCCGAAGGCCACGTTCTCGAACACGCTCAGGTGCGGGAACAGGGCGTAGCTCTGGAACGGTGTTCACCGGGCGGCGGTGCGCCGGGAGCGCGTCAGCGCAGCCGTCGAGGCGCACGCTCCCGCGGTCGGCCAGCTCGAGCCGGCGATCTGGCAGGGTGGTCTTGCCGCCAGCCCGAGGGCCGAGCAGGGTCACAGGCTCGCCGGGGGCGGTGGTGAGCTCCGTCCCGCGGACCTGGGTGGACGAAGGCGCTGCACACCGGCGACCTCGAGGGCTCCCGTCGCGCTCTGACCAGCCTCCTGGGTCAGGGAAGCGGCGAAATCGCAAACCCCGGGGGTTGCGGGCGGCAGGAGGTCCTCGCCCCGGCCCCGGAGGCAGTAAGCTACGCGCCTGAAGGAGACCCCGCCCACGCTCGAAGCCCGGTGTCGTCAACGGCGCCGACTACCTGACCCTGCTCCAGGCTGCTGCCAAGGACGGCATACGCCTTCCCGCCGTCAACGTCGTCGGCACCGACTCGGTCAACGCCGTGCTCGAGGCCGCCGCGGTCGCAGAGCGACGTGATCATTCAGCCTCTCGAACGGCGGCGCGCAGTTCTACGCCGGCAAGGGCATGCCCGACAGCGACACGGCCAGGTCCTGGGCGCGGTCAGCGCGGCCAGCGAGCGTGCATATACTCGCCGAGCACTACCCAGGGGTGTGCGTGGTCCTGCACCGACCACGCCAACCGCGAGCTGATCCCCTGGGTGGAGAAGCTCCTCGACCACGGCGAGGCCTGCTACGAGCGCCACGGCGAAGCCGCTCACTTCGCACATGCTCGACCTCTCCGCGGACCCGATCGACTTCAACCTCGAGCAGTCGGCGCGGCTCCTGGCCTGCATGACCAAGCTCGGCATGAGCCTCGAGATCGAGCTCGGTGTGACCGGCGGCGAGGAGGACGGCGTCGGCGCCGATATCGAGGAGGGCGCCGACAACAGCCTCTACACCCAGCCCGAGGACGTGCTCAAGGCCGCTGGGAGGCCCTCAGCCCGATCGGCCACTTCTCAGTCGCCGCCAACCTTCGGCAACGTCCACGGCGTCTACAAGCCGGGCAACGTCAAGCTCCGCCCCGAGATCCTCAAGAACAGCCAGGCCATGGTCCACGCCAAGGCCAACACCAAGCACGCCATGCCGCTGGACCTCGTGTTCCACGGCGGCTCGGGCTCCGAGGTCGAGAAGATCAAGGAGGCCGTGGGCTACGGCGTGTTCAAGATGAACATCGACACCGACACCCAGTTCGCCTTCGCCAAGCCCGTCGGCGACTACGTGAAGGCCAACCTCACCGCCTTCGAGCACCAGCTCGACCCCCAGAGCGGCAAGCCCTACAAGAAGGTCTACGACCCCCGCGCGTGGCTGCGCAAGGGCCAGCAGGGCATGATCGCGCGCCTGCAAGAGGCCTTCGAGGTCCTCGGCTCCAAGGGCCACTCGCTGGCGCAGTAGCTCGACCTGCGGGATCGCGCAGGAGGGCGGGGGCGACCCCGCCCTCTGCCGTTGGTTGAGCACTCGAGCCTGCAAACGCTAGGCTGACGCCATGACCCCGGACCCTATGCGAGCGTCCTCTTGATCATGCGGCTGGCGTGTGCGCTGGTCGCCTCGGCGATGTTGGTCGTCGGCGCGGTCGCCAAGGAGGGGGACCTAGCCTCGATCGAGAGCCTGACAGGAGCGCTGGCGAACCCCGACTCCAAGGTTCGGGAGCAGGCCGCCCGTGTGCTTGGGGGCTTCGGCCCGGCTGCGATCCCCGCCTTGGAGGGTTGCCTGGACCCAGGCGTGGCTCCCAGGGACCAACGCGTCGCGGCGCTCATGGCCCTGAGCAAGATCGCGGTCGAGGACCCTCGAGCGGTTCAATCAATCGAGGGGCGGTTATCCGACCCCGAGGAGCTGGTGGTGGTGGCCGCGAGCTACTTCCTCTCTCAGCTCGGTACGTCAGGCCTCGAGGCACTGATCCGCGCCCTCCGCGCGCACCCCAGCGCCCTCGCGCGGCGCTACGCAGCGATCACGCTCGCCCGACGCGCGCCCGACCCTCGGGCGTTGCCCGCGCTGATCGCTGCTTTGGACGACCCCGACCGCTTCGTGCGGGGCGGCGCCTACGTCGCGTTCGCCGAGGGCTACCGAGAACTCCCTGGCGCCGAGGCTGTCCGCGAGCAGATCGAGGCGCTCCTCGTCTCGCAGGAGCCTGCGGAGCGCGCGGTCGCGCTGGCCGCGCTCCCGGGCGACTCCGGGTTCGAACCTGCGCTCCGTGCGCTCGAAGACGAGAGCGCCGTCGTCAGGCACGCGGCGCTCCACGCCCTGACCTCCACCTTCCGCGACGACCCCCGCCTGCGAGCCGAGCTTCCGCGGCTCGTCGCGCTCTTGGTGGATCCGGACGAGGAGCTGCGCACATATGCCGGACACCACCTCCGCTATCGGGAGCCCCTCGCCAAGGAGCTGTTGCCCACCCTGGTCCGGCTGCTCTATCGGAGTCCGGCGAACGCCCCAAGGTTCGAAGCAGAGGTCTACGCGCGTGATCTGACCGGAATCGCGACGGGTTGGGAGCTCTACGGTGTCTTGCCTCGGGCGCTCTGGCCCGAGCTCCTGGCACTGGCTCTGGGCAGCCTGGGCGGGTACGCCTTCGTCTTCGCGCTCCGGCGCCGTCTGCCCCGCGGCCGCTGGCGCCACCTGTGCAGACTGCTCGTCGTCGCTGGCCCGGTCGGCGCGGTCCTGGGCTTCGCCTGGAGCGTCGATTCCGCGCTGGGCGCAGACCTGCGCTTGGACGCCTTCCTCCCCGAACCAGTCTTCGGGATCGTCCCCACCTGGGTCGCTGGTATCCTCACCCTCGGCGGGACGAGCGCGCTGCTCACCACGTTGGCGCTCCCGAAGCCCCGCCCAGAGGAGCCCTCATGACCCGCCGCCGCGTCCGCCTCCGTTCCTTCGCTCGCCACCTGCGCACCCTGGTCCTGCTCGCGGTGAGCGTGGTCCTCCCGGCCAGCGCCCAGAGCTTCGAGGAGCGCTGGAAGGCGCGGGTCGCGGAGTACGAGGCGGAGAACCAGGCCCTCCCCGCGGGGGAGTCGCGGATCGTGCTCTTCGGGTCCTCCTCCATGGAGGGCTGGAAGCAGGGCGACCGCGTGAAGAGGTACCTGCCCACCGTGGGGCCGCGCACGCTGAACCGCGGGATCGGCGGGGACGGGATCGGGATCGAGCTGGGCACCGCCAAGGGCCTGCGCAACCGGCTCGAGAGCTCGGTGTTCAACTGCCAGCCCAGCCACGTGTTCGTGCTCAACGGGCGCAACTCGATCGGCTACGGCGCCGAGCGGGTGGCCGAGGCCTACGAGGCGCTCCTGCGCGAGATCCGCGAGCGCATGCCCCACGTGGTCGTGACCGTGATCACCTGCGCCCCGGTCAACTACGGCCACGCGGACAAGAAGGACGCGGTCGTGGACCTGAACACCCGGCTGAAGGCGATCGCGAAGGCGACTGGCTGCCGGTTGATCGACCTGCACAGCATGCTCGTCGGCCCCGACGGCCTCATGCGCGAGGAGCTGACCCAGGACGGGCTGCACTTCAAGAACAAGGGCTACGAGCTCCTCGGGCGCGAGATCGAGCGGGTGGTCGCCGAGACCCCCCCCGCGCCGCGGCAGGGCGGCCTGCAGGGCAAGCTCGACAAGGAGTAGCCCTGCTCACCACGCCTTGGCGCGTCGGATCCCCAGGCTGAGCACCTTCTCCAGGAGCTGCGGGTAGTCGAGCCCGTGGGCGGCGGCGGCGTGGGCGAACTCCTCGTCCGCCGAGATCTGCGGGTTGGGGTTGGCCTCGAGGAAGAACAGGCGCCCGTCCTCGTGCAGGCGGAAGTCGATCCGGGCGTAGCCCGAGAGCCCCAGCCGCCGGTAGATCCGGCGCGCGGTGGTGTGCACCTGGCGGTCGAGCTCCGGGGGCAGGTTCGCCGGGCCGTGCTCGACCCCCACCCGCTCCTGGTAGTCGAGGTCCCACTTCACCCGCTCGGTCGCGATCAGGGGCTGACCCGGGGGCTTGCGCTCGAGGCGCAGCTCCCAGGTGGGGAAGGTCGTCAGGCGCTGGTTGCCGATCACCCCCATGTAGAGCTCGCGGCCGGGCACGAACTGCTCGACGATCGCCGCGGTCTCGTGGGTGCGGTGAATGAACGCCACCCGCTCGGCGAGGCGCTCGTCGTTGTGCACGAGGGACGCCTGGCTGATCCCGAGGGAGGCCTCCTCGTTCAGGGTCTTGACGATCAGGGGGAACTCGAGCCCGCGGCGCCGCTTGGGCGCGCGCCCGCGGGGCACGACCATGAACTTCGGGGCGCGGATCCGGTGGTAGGCCAGGACCTTCTTGCTCAGCGCCTTGTCCCGGGCGAGGAACAGCCCCGGGGCGCTGCAGCCGGTGTACGGCGTCCGGTGCAGCTCGAGGTAGTTCACCATGTAGTAGTCGTAGGTCGCCTTGCCGCGGAACTCCTCCAGCAGGTTGAAGGCGACGTGCGGGCGGAACTCCTCGATCGCCCGCCGCAGGGGCGCGAGCTCGTCGTAGAGCCCGAGCACGCGCACCTCGTGCCCCAGCGCGCGCAGCTCGCTCTCGACGTGGTATTCGGTCTTGAACGGCTCCACCTGGGAGTCGGTCAGGCGCTCGACCTCCGCCTCGGGGGGCGGGACGAGGTCGACGTGCACCAGGAGCAACACTCTGCGCCGCTTCACATGGGGATCCACTCGCGCTCGTAGAGGTGGTGCATGGCCTTCACGGTGAGCAGGATCGCGAAGTCCAGGCGCATTTGCCCCGGGTCGCCGTCCGCGCGGAGCCCGAGCTCCTTGCAGCGACCGATCATGAGGCGAAACACGTGGTCGAGGGTGAACTGATACTCGCCCGTCCACTTGGCCACGATCTTGCGGATCGGGGTGCGGTTGCGGTGGAGGAACACCGCCGCCGAGGGGCCCTCGGCGGCGGGGTCGCTGGAGAAGATCTGCTTGAGCTCGCGGTCGTAGAGGCTGGGGTAGCCCACCAGGAACCGCGCCTGCTTGCGCCGGTAGTACTCGCGCAGGGTCGTGCGCAGCGTGGGGAGGGAGTCGACCCGCTGCCGGCTGCGGTAGCGCGGCGCGCGCCCGCCGACCTCCTGCATGAGCTCGTCCACGTACTCCAGCTTGGCCAGCGCGGGCCAGCCCTGATAGCGCCGGCGCCACTGGGAGCGCGGCGTCAGCCACACCGCGAAGGTCTCGGCGAAGTCCTCGTCGGGGTGCGCCTGGGCGTACCAGTCGTCCAGGTGCTGCACGTAGTGCTTGCTCCCCGGGTTCGGGCGGTAGGCGTCGGGGTAGCGCCGCGACGAGGGCCCGAACAGAGCCTTCCAGCGCTTGCGGCGGTGCAGGCCGAAGGCGTGGTCGAGCACGTGCCCCAGCTCGTGGCGTAGGAGCCGCAGCGCCTGGCGCCGCGTGCCCCCCTCGACCTCGAGCATTTCCCGCCGCTCGAGGCGCATGAGCCGGGGGTGCGCCAGATAGAAGGGCAGCGCGATCCCGGTCACCCCGTCGGGGCAGAACCACTCCTCGCTCAGCCAGAAGTGCGGCTTGATCCGGCCCAGGTCCTTGCGCTCGAGCTCGTCGCGCACCGCGTCCAGCACGCCCTCGAGCCAGGTGCCCTCGATCGTGAGCCGGAGGTCGCACAGGCGCACGTCCAGGAGCCGCTCGCGGGGCAGGCGCGTCCACGCGGGCTCGGCGCGTCGGGTCTCGCGAGCGATCGGGGCCACCTCCTCCCGGTCGAGTCTACCGAAGCGCGCAGACGGGTCACGCGTGAGGCGCTATCGTGCGCGCATGCGCGTCGACGGCCTCGACTTCCTCGCCACCCAGCTCGCGCAGCCGCGCTTCGAGTGCAAGCTCGTGTTCAACCGCGAGGCCGCGCTGTTCTTCTCCGGCAAGCTCCAGCACCGCGACCCGAAGCGCTCGGGGCTCTCCTACGAGGACGACTCCCGCGGGAACGCCCTGGCGGCCAGGGTCACCCCCCGTCGGATCGAGGTCCGCTACCACGAGCGCTTCACCGACGCCGAGGTGCGCGAGGTCCTGCGCGGGCTCGTGGCGCACATGCTCCTCGCCGAGCACGGGCCCTGGACGCTGACCTACCAGGGGCGCGGGCTGTGAGCCTCGCCGCCGCGATCGAGGCCGCGCTCCCCGGCGCCCGGATCCTCGAGCACGCGCCCCTGGCGGGCGGGATCTCCGCGGAGACGACCCGGGTCCGGATCGCGCACGCAGGCGGCGAGCGCTGGGTGGTCGTGCGCAAGCTCGGGGCGCTGACCCTGGCGGAAGACCCCCAGGCCTGGGAGCGCGAACTCCGGGTGCGGGAGGCGGCGGCCGCCGCGGGCGTGCCCACCCCCCGGCCCCTCGGCGGAGGGGCGCTCCCCTGGCCGCACCTCGTGCTCGAGTACGCCGCGGGCGAGGTGGACGCCACGCCAGGGCTCACGACCAAGGTCGAGGCGATCGCCCAGGCGCTGGCCCAGATCCACGCCCTGGACCTCGCGCCCTTCGCCGACGCGCTCCCCGCGATCGAGCCCGCGGTGCACGAGCGCCTGCAGACTCCGCCGGCGACCCCGGACGCCCTGACCCGCGAGGCCGAGGTCCACGCGGCCCTCGCCCGGCACTGGCCGCCGCCGAGCGCCGAGCGCTGCGTGCTCCACGGCGACCCCTGGCCGGGGAACCTGCTGTGGGCGGAGGGGGCCCTGGTCGCGGTCCTCGACTGGGAGGACGCCTGCAGCGGGCCGCCGGCGGCGGACCTGGCGATCGCGCGCCTGGAGCTCGCCTCCTTCGCCAGCCCTGCCGCTGCGGAGGGGTTGGCCGCGGCCTACCGCCGGGTCAGCGGTCGAGCCCTGCCCGACCTCGCGGTGTGGGACCTGTACGCGGCGCTGCGCCCGGCCGGGCACCTCCCCCGCTGGGCCGAGGCACTGCCCGGGGTCGGGCGTCCCGACCTGACCCTCGAGCGCATGGTCGAGGCCCACGGCGCCTTCGTCGACCAGGCCCTGGCCGCCCTCGCGGGCTGAGTGCGTCCCAGCTCCGGGTCCCAGCTCCGGGCCGCGCCTGGGCCCCACCCGCGCCGCGCCCGCGCTTCCCCGTCCGCCCCCCGACGCCCGGCGAGGCTGTCTCAGGACTTGCGTCGGGCGCAGGGGTTGCTCTGGGACCCGCGAAGGAGTCGCCATGCGTCTCGGGGTCCTGACAGCGCTGCTCGCGGCCGTCGCAGCGACGGCCCACGCCCGCCCGTTCCGCTTCGCCGGACGCGAGGGCACGGTGACCCGGATCCAGGAGGCCGCCGACCCCGCGCGCGCGATCTCCTTCGTGTTCGTGACCGACGGCTACTCGGCCTCGAGGCGCGAACGCAAGCGCCTGGCGGGAGACCTCGAGGACGCCTTGGCGCTGTTCCGCGAGGTCGAGCCCTTCCGCAGCTACCGCGGCCTGTTCCGGATCGAGGTCGTGGACCTGCCCGCCGCGGACGACGACGCCTCGGAGCTGGGGGTCACGATCCCCCACCCAGAGCCCCGGAACCTCATGCTGTTCGACGTGGAGCGCCTCGGCGCCCTGCTCGCCGCCGCAGGGGTCGAGGGCGCCCAGGTGCGCCACGTGCTCCACGACGCCACGCGCTTCGGCGGCACCGCCCACGCCGGCGAGGGGCTCTCGATCACCAGCCGCAACGCCGGGCGGCTGAACCGCGAGCTGCACTTCCGCCTGCTCCCGACCCTGGCCCACGAGCTCGGCCACGCGATCGCGGGCCTGGTCGAGGAGCGCGCGGGCGCCGCGGGTGAGGAGCGGCTGCGCGAGGCCGCCGCGGGCGCCTTGCCGAACGCAATGACCCTGGGGGCGACGCCCCCCTGGGCAGGGTGGCTCCCGCCGGAGCCGCGGGTGCACGCCCCGGACGCCGACGCCGCCTTCGCCCGCCGCTTCGACCCCGACGACGCCCCCGTCGGCTTCTACGGCGGCGCCGGGAGCCTGCCCGAGGGGGGCTACCGCGCGCAGGCCCACTGCCTCATGCGCAGCGACGCGCACCGCTTCTGCGTCGCCTGCCGTCAGGCGCTGGTCGTCGCGTTCCACCGCCTGGCTCGCCCGCTGCGGCTCGTTGCGACCCCCGGCGACGGCGCGCTGCGGCTCGAGGCCCGGACCGGCGTGCCCGCCTTCCGCCTGCGCTGGGAGGTCGAGGGCGCAGACCGCGAGCTCGCGGCGCGGGTCGCGCTCACGAACGCGGCGCAGACCTCGTTCCTGGTCGTGCCCGCCGACGCCCGCGTGCGCTGCACCCTCGAGGACACGACCCCCTTCGTGCGGGGCGAGGTCCCGACCGCCGTCGCGAGCTGGCCGCCGACCCGGGACGTCGCCGGCCTCACTGCCGCCCTGGCCCCCGCCTGCGCCCAGGGAACCCCCACGGCCTGCGCGCTCCCTGCCGCGCCGCCTGCGCCGGAGGTCAGCGCCCCGCTCTCGCGGCGCTGAGGGGAGCGCAAGCGACTGCAACGCAGCCGCGAGGCGCACGCCCGGAGCGCGCGCTATCCTCCCCGGCATGTCGGACCCGCACCCGAAGAGCCCCGAGTGGCGCGTGATCGAGCACGCCCTGGTGCGCAACTACCTGAGCATGGCGCAGCTCGACGAGGCCCGGGCGCGGGTGGGCGAGCACCCCGGGCAAGAGGACGCCGCGCTCCTGCGCTTGCTCGTGCGCCGCTACCTCCCGCCGGATCGCGTCGACGAGCTCCGTGCCTACTACGAGGAGCAGAAGGAGGAGTTCAAGCGCGAGGCCGAGGAGGCGCAGATCGAGGTCCTGAGCATTAGCGACATTCTGGTGCGCCCGGTGCTCGAGATCGATCCAGACTCCGGTCGCTTCCGCGCGATCCCGGTCGAGGTCGCCCTGGCCGAGTCCGGGAGCGGCCCGGTGGAGCCCGCCCCCGCGCCGAAGAAGTGGTCGGTCGCAGAGCCTGCGCCTGCCACCCCGGCGAGCTGGAGCGAGGACCCCGACCCCCACGCGGAGCCGATCGTGCTCGGCGACTTCTCCATGCCCGCCCCGGCCGCGCCCACCCCGGCGCCGGTCAGCGAGCCTGCGCCGACGCCAGCCCCAGCGCCGACGCGTGCGCGCCCTTCCACGCGGCTCCCCCGGCCTGCTGCGGCGGGCGGCCTCTCCCTGCCCCTGCTGATCGGCGCGGGGGTCGCGGCGCTCCTGGCGCTGGCCTGCGCGCTCTACCTCTTCCTCTGAGGTCGTGCCCCGCGGCATGCGGGGCGGCGGGGCGAGCTGCCCCGCGCGCGACGCAGCCACGGAGCTTGCGACAGGCACAGCGCTTGCCCTCCAGGCTGAATGCCGGCGGCGGCTGGACCGTCGAGGCAGCCACACCACGAGGGTTCGGGGGAACCAATGCTCAAGATCGTCACGATCGCCCTGGCGGGGCTCGCCGCCGCGGGCTCGCTCTCTGCCCAGACGTCCGCCTTCGCCGCCGCCGGGCGCCTGGAGACCGTGTCCGACGACGACGGCCCGCCGCGACTCCCGGTCGGGCTCGGCGCGCGGATCCAGCTCGTGTGGAACACCTACGACGCCACGATCGAGTACGAGCGCGCGAACAAGTCGGGCAACGAGATCGAGCTCGACGACGAGCTGCCGCTGGACGACGACGGCGTGGGCTACGACTTCCGCGCCTGGGTCCGGATCGGGGAGTGGGTGACCCTCGACGGGCGCTACCTGCGCCTGGCCCACGGGATCGCGACCGGGCCGGTGAAGAACGGCTTCAGCTTCGACAACGTGGGCTTCGCCCCCGGCGACCGCGTCGCCGTCGAGCACGTCGTGGAGCTGGCCTGGGGCGGGGTGCGGATCTCGACGGGGGTCGACGACCGCAAGGCGCGGCTCAGCGTCCCGGTGGGCCTGCTCTACACGAGCCAGCGCTTGGCGATCCAGCACCTGACGCCCCAACCCCAGCAGGCCGAGCGCGCGTCGCACCGCCTGGTGAGCTGGACGCCCTACGTGGGGATCCACGCCGAGGGAGTGTTCTTCGACGCCTTCGGCGAGGCGGGCTACGAGGCCGAGGTCCTCGTCGGCTGGGCCTACCTCGACGCGAGCGCCTACGTCACCTACGGCTACGGCGACGTCCTGCGCTTCTACGCGGGCCCCCGGATCGTGCTCTTCGCCCAGGAGCGCGACCGCGACGACAAGGACCGCGTCAGCGAGTTCCAGATCTACTCGCTGAACGTGGGCGTCTCGATCGGGTTCTAGACGGACGTGCGCGCGCTTCGCCACGACGCGTCGACCCGCTGCCTCCTTCGCCCTCCCAATAGGAGGGCCGGGGCCGCGGGTCGGAAACCCGCGGGCGGGGATACGCAAACCCACAGGTGTTCGGCGCGGTCTTCGCCACCGAGGCTCGAATCGGCTGTGCCTCTCCAATCCGGCGCGTGTGCCCTCACAGGGGTAGGGGCGGGGCTTATCCCAGGAGTGTTCGGCACGCAGCGTGCGCCAGGCGCGTGGCGCACTGGCCAGCGCGGAGCTCTTCTGCGCCGGCGTTGCCCTCACACAACGTAGGGGCGGGGCTTGTCCCCGCCCGGTATGTGCGTCCCTCCACCCTTCGGAGTGGAGGGTCTACCCGCGGCGCCTGCTCAGAGCTCCGCCGCAAGGGAGGCTCGTGGGACGCACGCACCCGGGCGGGGACAAGCCCCAATGCCCCCTACCCTTTGCGGAAGCGGGCCGACGCCCGCATGGGCGGGGGTAAACCCCGCCCCTACCCCGTGAGGGCACACTTCCGCGCAGGCGGTAAGGAGGAAACTCCGCCGACGTTCACCTCAAACGTGGAAGGCCGTCCCGAACACCTGTGGGATAAGCCCGGATAGGCCCCGCCCCTACGCGGGACGTGGACGCCGCGTCGCGACGAAGGGCTCCGCACTCGTCGCCGCCGCTGAGGATCGTGGCGCAGGCTCCTGGGCTCGGCTCCACCTCGTCGGGGCGCGCCGCCCTCCCCGATCGAGCGGAGCCTACCTACCTCGCCGGCCAGCGGGAGCGGAGAGGGTCGCGTCCTTCGCGCCCTCGGGGGCGCGCGACCTCTCTCCGCCCCCAGTCCGGCGAGTATGCTCGGGGCCGTGACGTTGACCCCCGAGGACGTGGACGCGTTCTTTCGCGACGGCTACCTGGTCCAGCGCCAGGTGTTCGGCCCCGAGGAGCTGGCGCCCCTGCGGCGCTGCTTCGCGCGGATCCAGGCCGAGGGCGCGACCCTCGGCGCGGAGACCGGCATGCACCTCGGCGCGCGCTTCGTGTTCGAGGGGCAGGCGCTGCACCGGGTGGTGTGGGCGGGGGCGCTGGAGGAGGAGCTGCTCGCGATCGGGCAGGACCCGCGGCTGCTCGGGCCGGTGGGCCAGCTCCTCGGCAGCGACGAGGTCGTACAGCTCCTGAACCAGTGCCACTTCAAGCTCCCGGGGGACGAGGTCGCCTTCGCCTGGCACCAGGACAGCCAGAACCGGCACTTCGGCACCCCGGACTGGACCGACGTCAACGGGCGGGGGAGCTTCGTGCAGACGATCCTCGCGGTGGACGACGCCCCGGCGGACAGCGGGCCGCTGGAGGTGTTCCCCGGGTCCTGTGCCCTGGGCCACCTGGGGCTGACCTGGGACAACGTGCTCCCGGACGGCCTGGGCGAGCCCGTGGCGCTGACCGCCACGGCGGGCGACGTGCTGTTCTTCGGGCCCTACACGATCCACGGCTCGGGGCCCAACCGCTCGCCCTACCCGCGGCGGGTGCTGATCAACGGCTACGCCTGCCCCGGCGCGAATCGCTTCGTGTACCCTGGCGCCGGTACGGGCCGCCCGCTGCGGGTGCCGCCCGCCTGAGCGAGGAGCGACCATGACTGCTGAGGCCCGCCGGTGACGGGGCTGTTCCTGGCCGAGTTCGGCGGCCTCGACTGGGCGATCGTCGTGGGCTACATGCTCGGCGTGCTCGGCCTCGGCGCCCTGGTCTCGGGCAAGTCCGAGGACCAGGAGGACTACTTCCTCGGCGGGCGCAGCATGCCCACCTGGGCCGTGACCCTCTCGGTGCTCGCGACCTCGCTCAGCGCGGCGACCTACGTCGGCGTCCCGCAAATGACCTTCGCGGCGGGCGGCGACCTCAGCTACCTGATCCTGAACGTGGGCGGGCTGCTGGGCACCGTCGCCGTGGCGTGGCTGTTCCTGCCCCGGCTCTACGCCGCGGGCACGACCACGATCTACGGGGCCCTCGAGCAGCGCCACGGCGAGGGCGGCGTGATCGCGGCCAGCGTGGCGTTCTTGTTCGGCCGCTTCCTGGCCTCGGGGGCTCGGCTGTTCATTGCCGGGATCGCCTTCAGCCACCTCCTGTTCGACGACCTGAGCACGCCCTCGATCGTGACCGCGATCGTGCTGTTCGGGGTCGTGGGCACGGCATACACCTGCATGGGCGGGATCCGCGCCGTGATCTGGACCGACACCCTGCAGATCCTGCTCGTCGTCGGCGCGGCCCTGGCCTCGATCTGGTTCCTGCTCGACGCGATCCCCCTCGGCGTGGGCGAGCTGTGGGACGTCTTGCAGCAGGACGAGAAGCTGACCGTGGTCAAGAGCGGCTTCGGGCCTACAGGCTACGACTGGGCCGCCGGCTACACGATCCTCACCGCCTTCGCGGTGATCCCGCAGTACATGGGGAGCTACGGCTGCGACCAGGACCTCGTGCAGCGCATGCTGACCACCAAGAGCGCCTGGCGCTCGAGCCTGTCCCTGGTGGTGTCCCAGGTGATCGGGATCCCCGTGGTGCTCCTGTTCCTGGTGATCGGGCTCCTGCTCTCGGTGTTCTACGGCCACCCCGAGCTCATGGGCGCCGCCGCACCCCACGACGCGCTCCTCGACGACCGCGGGGTCTACCCCCAGTTCCTCAAGAACCACATGCCGACCGGGCTGGCCGGGCTGGCCATGGCGGGCATGTTCGCCGCCGCCATGAGCAGCCTCGACTCGGCGGTGAACGCGCTGGCGTCGAGCCTGGTCGCGGACGTGATCCGTCCGCTCAAGCGCCACCTCGGCGGCGAGGCGGCGGCGACCCCCACGGCGCCAGCCCTGCCCAGCGTCGCGCCGCAGGAGCCCGGGGTCTCCGCGACCCCGGGCTCTCCCTTCAGCCCGCCGACGACCGCCGAGCCGGGCCGCGAGGCCCCGCGGAGCACCCCAGACGAGGACCTGGGCGCCCCGCGGATCGCAGTGGTCGCCTCGGGCGCGATCCTGGTCGTGTTCGCGGTGGTCGCGGCCCTGGTCCAGCAGGGGGGCAAGACCCGGCTGATCGACTTCGCGCTGGGGGTCATGACCTTCGCCCTCTCGGGGCTCCTGGGGGTGTTCCTCGCGACCCTGCTCACCAAGCGCGGCAACGTCTACTCCCTGATCGCGGCCCTGATCGCCGGCGCCGTGGCGATCTTCGTGATCCAGAAGGCGACGCCCCTGGCCTGGCCCTGGTGGATGCTCTTCTCGACCCCCGTGAGCTTCGGCGTGTGCTGCCTGGGCTCCCCCCGCTCCGCCGAACCTCGAGGTGAGGTGAAAGCCGAGGGGGGGGTCGGCGTTCAGTAGGTCCTGGACTGGAGGTCGGCATGTCGCTCGACGTCACCCCCCTGGCGGAGGCCCTCGAGGCTGCGCCCACCCTGCTCGTGGTCACCGGCGCCGGGATCAGCCTGGCCAGCGGGATCCCCACCTTCCGCGGCAAGGACCCGGGGGCGGTGTGGAGCGAAGACGTCATGACCATGGGCACGCGCGGGTTCTTCGAGCGCAACCCCGTCGAGTCCTGGCGCTGGTACCTGAGCCGCTTCGGCAAGCTGTTCGACAAGCTCCCGAACCCGGGGCACGAGGCCCTGGTGACCCTCGAGCGGTGGTGCGCCGAGCGCGCGCCGTTCCTGCTCGTGACCCAGAACATTGACGGCCTGCACCGCAAGGCCGGCTCCCAGGCCCTGGTCGAGGTCCACGGCACCGCCGAGCGCGTGCGCTGCGCCCGCGAGGGCTGCACCTTCGGCGCCCCCGAGGGGTCCCTCGCCCGGGAGGCCGTGGACTTCGCCGCGTTCCTGGCCGACCCCTGCGAGGCGACGCTCCCCACCTGCCCCGCCTGCGGCGAGTACGTGCGGGCCCACGTGCTGTGGTTCGACGAGACCTACGACGGGCACCTGGACTTCGGCTACGAGCGCGTACTCGAGGCCGCCGGGAGCTTCGACGTGATCCTGTTCGTGGGCACCTCGTTCTCGGTGGGGGTGACCGAGCTGCTCCTGCACCAGGCGCTGCTGCGCGAGTGCCCGCTGTTCGTGGTCGACCCGGTGCAGGCCCCGGACCTGAGCCGCTACACCCACTACCGCTCGTGGCCCGACATTCACGAGGTCAGGCGCTTCCCCCCGCCCCGGTTGACCCACCTCAAGGGCGCGTCCGAGGAGCTGCTCCCCGCGCTGTGCGCGGCGCTGGGCGCGTGAACCTCGAGCCGCTGGTCGCCGCCCTCGCCGACGCGCCGCCGCCCAACGTGCTGGTGCTCACCGGCGCCGGGGTCAGCCTCGCCAGCGGGATCCCCACCTTCCGCGGCAGCGACCCCGGGGCGGTGTGGAGCACCGACGTCACGACCCTCGGCACTCGAGCCTACTTCGAGCGCGACCCCGTGGGCTCCTGGCGCTGGTATCTGGCGCGGTTCGACGGCCTGCGCGGGGCGACCCCGAACGCCGCGCACCACGCCCTGGTCCAGCTCGAAGCCTGGCTCGCCCCGCGCCAGGGCGACTTCAGCTTCCAGGGCGACTTCCTGCTCGTGACCCAGAACGTCGACGGCCTGCACCGGGCCGCCGGGTCGCGGGCGCTGGTCGAGGTCCACGGCCGCGCCGATCGTGTGCGCTGCAGCGTCCGCCACTGCGTCCACGGCGCCCCCGAGGGCACGCTCCCCCGCGACCAGGTCGACCTCGCGCAGTTCGCGCGGGACCCGCGCTCCGAGACCCTCCCCCGCTGCCCCGCCTGCGACGCGCTCCTGCGGCCGCACGTGCTGTGGTTCGACGAGACCTACGGCGAGCACGAGGACTACGGCTACCTGCGGGTGCGCCGGGCCTGCTCCAGCTTCGAGGTCGCGCTGTGCGTGGGCACCTCGTTCTCGGTGGGGATCACCCGACTCGTGCTGAACCAGGCGCTCAGTCGGGAGCAGCGCCTGTCGTGATCGACCCGGGGAGGGCCCCGAGCTGCCCCGCCCTCGCGCTTCGCGCCTTGGTCCCGCGCCGCAGGCGGAACACCTCCGCGCCCCGGCGGAGGAGGCGCTCCCCGCGCTCTGCGCGGCCCTCGGCTGCTAGAGCCCGTCCGCCGCCAGGCCCGCGGCGGCGAACAGCCGCGCCAGGTTCCGGCGCGTGGCGGTGTGGTGGCCGGCGTCGAAGAGCTCGGGCGGCAAGGGCGCGTGGCCCTCGCGCACCCGCTCCAGGAGCTCGGTGGGCGCGCCGAGGGCGGACGCCTGCCCCAGGAGCCCGTCGAGCTCGGCCTCGCTCAGGTTCGCGTGCACCGCCGGCTGCAGCAGCGCGCGCACCGCGAAGCGCGCGGGGTCGGGGCTGGCCTCGGCCAGGGCCACCGCGGCGTCGGGCCCGAGCTCGCCCTTGGCGGTCAAGAGCCGGGCGAGGAGCCCCGAGGCGTTGGCGTAGGTGCTCGCGCACAGCCGGCCGTTGAGGAAGGACGTCGCGTTCCCGGCGTCCCAGGTCGCGTCGGCGGCCGTCGGGTCCAGCGCGCAGGCCACCCCGCGCCGCGCGTCCACGAACAGGCACCAGGCGTGCCCCTGGCGCACGAGCACGTCGTGGGTCCCGTAGAGCGGGATCAGGAAGGTGTCCGCCAGCCCGGGGGCGGCGCGCTTGAGCCCCTGGTAGGCGGCGCACACCATGCGCACGTAGTGGCGACACACCACCTCCAGCTGCGCCGGGAGCAGCAGCGCGCGCAGGAGCGCCGGGGTCGGGGCCAGGTCGTGGGCCAGGAGCTCCTGCACCTCGCGGGCGTGGCGCTCGAGGACCGCGTGGATCCGAGCCTCGTCCTGGGAGTCGTAGACCTCCTGCAGCTCCTCGACGCTCAGGGTGTCGGGGTAGCCGCGGCAGGCCCGGCACACGATCAGGAGCGCCAGCCGCGCCGCCTGCCAAGGCTCGAGCTCGCCGAGGCTCGCCGGCCCGCCCACGAGCTCGCGCTCCTCGGGGTCCAGGCTCTGGAACGCCTCCTTGACCGGCGGCAGCAGGCGCCGGGCGCGCTCCTTGACCCCCACCTTGCGCAGCCGCGCCAGCTCGTCGGGGCTCAGCTCGGCGCGGGTGGCGAAGCGGGCCATGTCGGGGGCGGACTCGATCGTGTGCAGCGCGCGCACGAGCGCCGAGGAGAGCGGCTCGCCCTGGGTCTCGGACAGCGCAGCCCAGGGCACGAGGGTCAGCCCGGGGACCTCGCGCTCCTGGGCGAACCCCCAGCGCAAGGCCTCGCGCCGCGGGGTCTCAAGCCCGCGCCCGGCGAAGTAGCCCTCGAGGGTCTCGAGCGCCTCGCGCTCCTTGGCCCCGATCCGGAACAGACGAAACAGCCCGCTGTCGTAGCGCGCGGTCATGGACGCCATGCTGAAGGCGAGCTCCGGGCTGCAGCGCTGGTAGAGCGCGGGCACGCACTCGTAGACCCGCCAGCAGAGGTCGAGCAGCCCCTCGGGATCCCGCGGGCGCTTTCGCAGCCAGGCGTCGATCCGCCCCAGGGCAGCCGGGGTCTGGACCTGGGCCGCGCGGGCGGCGCTCCACACGGCCTTGGTCTCCCGCGCGCTCACCGTCCCGTCGGCCCAGGCCACGTAGACCGCGGGGAACACGAGCAGCGCGCTCACGTCGTCGAGGGGGAGCCCCGCCGCGACGAGGTCGGCGGCGAGGCGGGGGTCGCTCACGGGGCAGATCGGGAAGCTCATGGGAGCGTGATCTTCGCCACCGAGCCCTCGAGCGCCAGGGGCAGGCGCTTCATGCGCTGCTTGGACTTCCCCGTGGGCTTGCCCTTGCGACTGAAGGTCCAGGCGTGGAGCGGGCAGCGGAAGAAGCAGCCGCGGGCGCCCGAGCCGAGCATGACTCGGCCCTTCTTGGGCTTGTGCGGGCAGCGCGCCCACAGCGCGCGCACGCGCTTCTTCCCGCGCACGAGCCACACGTGGTGCGCGCGCAGGAGCACCGCCGCGCCCGGGCGCGCGAGCTGAGGGAAGTCGTCGAGGTCGACCCGGAGCTTGGCCATGCCCTACGGTAGGGCGCCGCCGTCAAACGCCACGCTCGGCGCAGCAGGACGCGCCGCGGGCGCCAGGGGCGCGGGTCGTTCATGCCCAGACGCTACTCGGCCTCGGTCGGCGCGTCAGCGCGCCGAGGGTCCGGCGCGCGGCCAGGCCCAGCACCGCCAGCGCGGCGAAGGCGCCGAGGCCGAGCACCAGGAGCCGCGCCGGGCGGGTGACCTCCTGCCCGAGGTAGGCGTAGGCGAAGCCCGCGGGCACCTGGCCCAGGAAGGTCGCCCACACGAAGGGCCAGGCGCGCACCCGGGCGGCGCCCGCGAGGTAGCTCACCGCGTCGAAGGGCACGAAGGGCAGGAGTCGGGCCACGAGGATCGTGCTCGCGCTGCGCCGGGCGAGGAGCGCCTCCAGGCGCGCGCGCTGGGCCTCGCTCACCAGCCTGCGCAACAACGGCTCGCCCAGGGCCTGGCCGAGCACGTAGCAGATCCAGGCCGCGAGGGTCGCCTGGGCGATCGAGAGCAGCCCGCCCAGCCCCCAGCCGAACAGCCAGGAGTTGGTCCAGGTCACGAGCACCGCGGGGATCGGCGCGGCCAGGGCCTGGGCGATCATGAGCGCCGTGGTCATGAGCGGCGCCCACGCGCCCTGCTCGCCGCCCCAGGTCCGGAGCGCGGCGAGGTCCCCCGCCCACAGCAACCCGACCCCGCGCCCGAGCGCCTCGCGGACCCCGGGGGAGAGCGCGCAGGCCAGCCCCAGCCCCGCGAGCGGGGCCAAGGACGCGAGCCTCAGCCCCCAGCCGATCCGCCCCGCGCTCAGGCGAACCGCCCGGGGTCGAGGAACGCGATCCCATGCCCGGTCTCGCCCTCGAGGGCCAGGTCCGCGAGCACCTCCCCCAGGAGCGGCGCGAACTTGTAGCCGTGCCCCGAGAGCCCGGCGCAGAGCGCGACCTGCGGGTGCTGGGGGTGGAGCCCCAGGGCGAAGTGCTCGTCGGGGGTCAGGGTGTAGAAGCACACCGCGTGGCGGGTGATCCGGCGCTCGAGCCCGGGGAGGCTGCGCTCCAGGTAGGTGAGGACCGGCGCCGAGTCCTCCGGGTGCAGCCCGCGGTCCAGCGCGTCGGGGTGCGCGACCGGGCGGCCTCCGGAGTGCTCGGCGAGCTTGAGCTCGGGGTCGTCGCCCCGGCGCGGGAACCCGTAGAACACGCCGCCCGGCCCCTCGCACAGGAACACCGGGAAGCGCGGGGCGCGGTAGGCGGCGTCGGCGCAGGGCACCCACAGCAGCACCTTGCGCAGCAGGGTCAGCGGCAGCTCCAGCCGGCACAGCTCGGGCGCCCAGCCCCCGGGCGCGAGCACGAGCCGCCGCGCGCGCACGGGGCCTGCGGCGGTCTCGACGCGCACGCCCTCGCCCTCGGGGGTCCAGCCCGTGACCGCGGCCTGGCGCAGCTCCGCGCCGTGACGGCGCGCGAGGGCCACGTGGGTTCGGATCCCCTCCTCCACCGCGAGGACCCCCGCCTGGGGGTCGAACACCGCGCGCTCGTCCGCCGCGACCCGAAACGGCGGGAAGCGCTGGGCGACCTCCTTGGCGCTCAGCTCCTGCAGCTCGAGCCCGTGGGCCTCGGCGCTGCGCGCGGCCCCCACGAGCACCTTGGAGTCGGCGGGCCCGATCTGCAGCAGCCCGGTCGGCGTGTAGAGCGCCCGCCCGCTGGCGCGCTCGAGCTCGGCCCACAGCGCGAAGGAGCGCCGCAGGAGCGGCACGTAGTCCGGGGCCTCCATGTAGGCCAGGCGGATCACCCGGGTCTCGCCGTGGGAGCTCCCGCGGTCGTGCCCCGGGGGGTGGGGGTCGAACCCGATCGCGCGGGCCCCGCGCCGGGCGAGGTGGTAGAGCGCGGCGGAGCCTGCGGCACCAACCCCGACCACCGCCACGTCGCAGTCCCAGCCGCTCATGAGCGCGCCTCCCCGAGGCCCCAGCCTACCGGGCGCGGGGGTGTCCGCCAGACGCTGGGAATTCCGCCAACCTCCGGTGAGCCGTTCCCGCACCTCTTCCTTGTAGACCGGCGCAAACTGGCGTAACGTCTCGCCTTCCAGCCCTGGAGGTGCCCCGTGCCCACCCTCGACCTCGCCCCCGACTTCTCCCTGACCGACCTCAAGGACGTGCGCAAGGACCTCGCTCCCGAGGAGCTCTACGAGCACGTGATCCGCAACCAGGAGGCCGTGCTGGCCCCCGGCGGCGCGATCGTGGCCCGCACCGGGCAGTACACCGGCCGCTCGCCCAACGACAAGTTCATCGTCAAGGACGCCGAGAGCGAGGACACGATCTGGTGGGACCAGGTGCACTCCTTCTCCCCCGACCAGTTCGAGGCCCTGCGCAAGCGCCAGGAGGAGTACCTCCGCGGCAAGCCGGTCTACGTGCGCAACTGCCACGGCGGGACCGACCCCGAGTACCGGATCGGGCTGCGCGTGGTCACCATGACCGCCTGGCACAATCTGTTCGCCTACAACATGTTCGTGCGCACGCCCGAGAGCCAGCGCCCGGACTTCGAGCCCGACTTCACGATCGTGCACACCCCCGAGTTCAAGGCGGTGCCCTCGCGCGACGGGACCCAGTCCGAGGCCTTCGTGGTGATCAACTTCACCAAGCGCATGGTCCTGATCGGCGGCACCCTCTACGCCGGTGAGATCAAGAAGTCGATCTTCACCGTGCTCAACTACCTGCTCCCCCTGCAGGGCGTCCTGGGCATGCACTGCTCGGCGAACATTGGCCCCGAGGGCGACTCGGCGCTGTTCTTCGGGCTCTCCGGCACCGGGAAGACCACCCTCTCCGCCGACCCCGACCGCGCGCTGATCGGCGACGACGAGCACGGCTGGAGCGACGCGGGCGTGTTCAACTTCGAGGGCGGCTGCTACGCGAAGGTGATCAAGCTCTCCGCCGAGGCCGAGCCCGAGATCCACGCCACGACCCGCATGTTCGGCACGATCCTGGAGAACGTGGCGTTCAAGGACGGGACCCGCGAGCTCGACCTCGACAGCAGCGAGTTCACCGAGAACACCCGCGCCAGCTACCCGATCGAGTCGATCCCCAACGTGACCCCCGACCTGCGCGGCGGGCACCCCACGCACTTGATCATGCTCACCTGCGACGCGTTCGGCGTGCTGCCCCCGATCAGCAAGCTGACCCCCGAGCAGGCGATGTACCACTTCATTTCGGGCTACACCGCCAAGGTCGCCGGCACCGAGCGCGGGATCACCGAGCCCAAGGCCACCTTCTCGGCCTGCTTCGGCGCCCCGTTCATGGCCCTGCACCCGGCGGTCTACGCCAAGCTCCTCGGCGAGAAGCTGGCCAAGCACGGCACCCAGTGCTGGCTGGTGAACACCGGCTGGTCCGGCGGCCCCTACGGCACCGGCTCGCGCATGAAGATCCAGCACTCCCGCGCCATGCTCCACGCCGCCCTCGGGGGCAAGCTGGACACGGTCGAGACCCAGACCGACCCGGTGTTCGGGCTGCACGTGCCCACGACCTGCCCCGGCGTCCCCGCCGAGGTGCTCTGGCCTCGCAACACCTGGGCCTCGGGCTCGGACTACGACGCCAAGGCCCTGCACCTCGCGCAGCTCTTCCACAAGAACTTCGGGAAGTACGCCGAGCAGGCCGACGACGCGATCAAGAACGCCGGCCCCACCGCCAAGTAACGCGCGCTCGAACTCCTACGCGGGCGAGGCGTTGCCTCGCCCGCGTTCGCGTTGGTTCAGGGCAGCTCCGCTGGCTCGTCTTCCCCCGGGTGGGCGAAGAAGAAGAAGAAGAAGAAGAAGAAGAAGAAGAAGAAGAAGAAGAAGAGGATTTAACCACCGAGCTCCTCCCCTTCGCCGACGCGCTCTGGTTCGAGACCAAGAGAACACCGAGCTCCGCTGACCCGCAGCCGGTCTCTTGGTTCGCGAGCAAGGGACACCGAGCTCCGCCCCTTCGCAGCGCTCTGCCCAATGAACGAGGAAGAAGCGAGCTCTCGCTGCGCCACCACGCTGCCGACCCGCGGAGCTCGGTGTCTTCGGTGTCTCTTCCTCTCGAACCACCACGCGGCAGGTCCCCGCGGAGCTCGGTGGTTCAAATTACCCAACCGAGCGCGCCCGCGCGCCAGCGGAGCTACGCGTCGAGGTCGGGGAGGGCCTCGCGGGCGAAGCGCCAGGAGGCGGGGATCGCGGCGGGGCCCTGGGCGACGGCCAGCACGCCGCCCACGATCGCGCAGGTGGTGTCGCGGTCGCCGAGCGCGCTGACGGTGTGCCAGAGCGCGTCCTCCCAGGGGAGGTGCCCCAGGTGCGCGACCACCCACAGGCAGAACGGCACCGTGTCCATGGCGGTGACCTCGGCGCCGTTGCCGAGGTAGGCGGCCGCGGACTTCGCCGAGTGGTCGGGGGAGAGGTCGGCGGCGTCGAGGAGCGCGGCCTGAGTCGCACCCTGGGGCGTCGCCTCGGCGACCTCGCGCAGGAAGCCCTGGGGGTCCTGGGTCCAGCCGTCGCGGTCACGCCAGGCGAAGGCGGCGGCGAGGGCCACCGCCACCGCGCCGGCCTGCCCGTCGGGGTGGGCGTGGGTGACCTCCGCCGAGCGCGCAGCCTCGACGACCAGGGCTTCCAGGTCGTCCGCGAAGTAGGCGCCCAGGGGCGCGACCCGCATGGCGCCGCCGTTGCCCAGGGAGCCCTGACCGCGGAACGCGCCGTAGGCAGCCGAGCTCCAGGGCTCGCCGCGCAGGATCTCGCCCAGGATCCCGTGGGCGCCGGGCCCGTAGCCCCGGGCCGGGTCCTCCTCGTAGCGCGCGGCGAAGGCGTCGGCGAGCGCCTCCTGGTCGACGCGACCGTGGCGGGCGAGGACCTCGACCAGCGAGAGCGCCATGATCGTGTCGTCGGTGTAGGGCCAGGGCGCGGCGGGCACGGCCCGCGCAGCGATCAAGCCCTCGACCTGGGCGGGGTTCACGAAGAAGCGCTCGCCGAAGGCGTCTCCCGTGGCGAGCCCGTCCAGCGCGGTCAGCGCGCGCTCGAGGCGCGCGGCGTGGTCAGGAGGCAGGGCCACGCTAACGCTCGCTCGGGGGCCGCTCCGGGAACTCGCGCAGCGGCTGCGGCTCGGCGGCGAGGGTCGCGGCCAGCGCCCCCGAGGCGACGAAGGCTTCGAGCAGCTCCTGGGACACGCCGAAGCGGCCCAGGGTCTTCCTCAGCTCGGCCTCGTCGAGCTCCCAGGCGCTGACCCCCCGGTCGTCGAGGATCGTCTTCACCCGGCCGCGGAGCACCACCACCCGATCCGGAAGGTTGCGGCGGAAGTAGAGGCGGTCGTTGAACGGGCCCGAGCTGCGCGAGGCCTCGTAGCCCTGGGCGTACGCGGCGAACCCCGCGGCGCGCTCGAGCAGACGGCAGGGAAAGAGCTCGGCGCGCACGCCGGGGACGAACCACAGCCGCACCCCGCGCGCGTCCTCCTCGACCTCGAACGGCAGCGCGTCGCCGTAGCGCCCGGGGACGAGGGGCACCGGGCGCTCCGAGAGCACCGCGGGGTCGACCCACAGGGTCTGGCCCTCGACCGTCACCAGCGGCGCGCCGTGGTTCGGCGCGCCCTGGTCGAGCATGGAGGCCGTGCCGCGCGAGACCTGGAACCCCAGGTCCTCGAGCAAGGTCGCCAGGGCGTGGCTCGCCGGCCAGCAGGTGGCCCCCACCCCGTGGTCGAGCCAGGCGCGGAAGAAGTCGCTCGGGTCCATGCCCGGGAGCTCGCCCTCCGCCCTCGAGAACAGCGCGGTCAGCTTGCGCACGTTGTCGAAGGGCACCCCGCGGCACCACTCCAGGTAGAGCCGGGAGAGGCCGTCGAGGGTCGCCGGCGGCGGCTCCCAGAAGCCCAGCCGCCGCAGCACGGCTTCACGCAACCCAGGGTCGAGGGCGCTCATTGCTTCGACATGGTGATCCGGATCAAGCGGCGCTCGATCGCGCTGAAGGCCTTGAGCGCGCCGTCGCTCGCGATCGCGTCCTTGACCACCCGCCGAGTGCGCTCGCCCTCGAACAGATACAGCGCGCGCTCGGGGCCGATCTGGGCGGCGTGGTCGAACTCCTTCCAGGGCAGCGAGGTCAGCCCCTCGCCCTCCAGCTCCTCCAGGAGCCCGCTGAACTCGTCCTTCTGCAGGCGCTTGACCGTGATCTGCTCGGTGGAGGGGCGCTGGAAGTAGGGGTCCTCGGGGTCGCTCGAGAACACGAGGGCCGCCGGGCGCGCGTCCTCCCGGGTCCCGATCCGGGTCACGTAGATCAGCGTGCCTTGGCGCCCGTCGCTGGGGTCGGACCAGCCCTGGTGCCCGCTCAGCCCGCGCAGCTCGAGCTCGCAGGCGTAGAGCGTGGCCCGGGCGGTGTCGTCGAGCTCCTCGCGCAGGACCTGCAGCCGCTCGGGCCCGTCCCACACGTAGAGCCCGGCCTCGAGGGTCGGGGTCGCCGCCCCCGGGGTCTGGTCGGTCCAGGGCAGGCCGAACAGCCCGCGCTCCTCCAGCCGGCTGAACAGCCCCTTCATGTCTGCCCGGGTCAGGCGCTGCCCGCGCCCGCGCGCCAGGGGGGCCTCGCCGAACCAGGGGTGGTCGGGGTCGCTGGAGAAGGCGTAGGCGGCGAGCACGGGCTGGCCCTGGGACACCTCGTTCGCCACGAGCACGACCGTGGCGGTCATGCCCTCGGTGTCGTCGGACCAGGGCGCCTCGGGGTCCGCCGGCGCCTCGGCCACGGGCGCCGGGGTCGCGCGCTCGACGGGGTCGGGCCGGGCGTCGACGGGCTCCACGGGCTCCGGGGAGGTGCACCCCGCGCAGAGCGCGAGGGCGAGGGGGATCAAGACGCGGGCCCGCACGGCACCCTCCTGAACGGTCTCAGCGCGCACGGACGAGAGTATCCCAGCCGACGCCCCAGGCGTCGAGGTTGGCGCGCACGTCGCTCAGGAAGCGGTTCGCGTCCTGTCCGTAGCCGGCGGTGGGCTTGAGCCCAGCCTGACGCTCGGCGAACCAGCCGTTGAAGGCGAGCATGCCGCGCTCGCGGAGGTACTTGCAGAGCATGGAGGCCAACGCCGTCGCCAGCGAGAAGTCCTCGGCCTCCTGGCGGAAGCTGACCCACAGGGGGCCCTGGGGCGTGGCCACGCGGTAGGCGCTGCGGGCCTGGCCCTCGGCGTCGATCTCGATCGGGCAGTGGGGGAACGCCGTGCCCAACAGCCGCGCGTAGGCCGAGCGCCCGCCGTGCTTGTCGGCGACGACGACCAGCCGCCCGGGGTGCGCCGCGCGCAGCTGGCGCAGGAGCCCCACGAACTGCTCGGAGAGCACCTCGCCCTTGTTCGGCAAGCGGCGGTAGAGCTGGTTGAGCTGCGCCGCCGAGAGTACGCGCGCCCCGAAGCCGAGGAACTCGACCCCCTGCGCGCCGCCGACCTCGCGGATCTTGGCCGCGCGCTGCTCGATCTCGCCGCCCCAGGCCAGCCCCGGGAGCGCGCCCGCACCCAGCGCCGAGAGCCAGGGGGTGGGGTAGGCCGGGTCCTGGCCCAGGAGCTGCAGGAACTCGCCCAGGGTCGCGGGCAGCGCGGTCCGGCTGGCCCAGAACCCGAGCACGGCATACTCCAGCAGCTTGACCCCGTCCTTGCGCGGCTTGACCTTCTTCGAGTCCGCGACCCACACCCCGTGGGGGTCGCCCTTGGGCTCGCGCCGCGCGGCCGGGAACAGCCGGGTGTAGAGGTCGCCCTCGCCGTCGACGACGCGGAAGGCGGAGTAGCCCACGGTCAGCGGGCCGAGCTTGGGCCCGTAGCCCGCCTCGTCGAAGCCGGCGACCACCCACTCCCCGCTCACGGGGCCTCGTCGTAGAGCGCGTCGAGCACGGCCTGGCTGCCCTCGAGCAGGAGCGGCCCGGTGTCCTCGCCGAACAGCGTGCTCCAGGCCTCGTAGCCCCCGCGACGGTACTCCTCGGGGCTCGCTATGTAGCCCACGTGGTCCAGGGTCAGCCCGCCGACCAGGGTCCGCTTGGCGCCCTTGGCCTCCGCCAGGCGGCGCAGCTCGAGGCCGAGGTCGTGGGTGGGCTCCCCCGGGAGGGTCAGCAGGCACACGTCCTCGTCGCCGGCCAGCAGGCGCAGGCCGCCGAAGCGGGTCTCGTTGCGGTCGAGGAGCCCGTCGAGCTCGACCACGATCCCGAACCCCAGGTTCCAGGTCAGCTCGACGTGCAGGTTGGTGAAGCCCACCGTCCACAGCACCAGGTTCAGCGGGAGGGTCAGCGGGGTGAACACCCAGGCCTGGGGCCCGCGGTTGCCGGAGACGAAGCGCTCGCGCCCGAGCGCGATCAGGGTGTGCGCGCGCCCCAGGATCCGCCGCCCCTGCACCGCGCGCAGCGCGAGCTCGGAGTGCACCGGGGCCGTCTCGAGGGCCGGCAGCGCCAGGTCGCAGAAGGCCTCCCCCAGCTCGCGGCAGCGGCGCAGCCCGCCCTGGGTCTGGAGCCGACGCGGGGAGACGTCCCCTTCGGCGCCGTTCAGGAACAGCGCGGGCGCGCCCAGCCGCTGCTCCAGCGCGTCCTCGATCCCTCCGGCGAGGTCGGCGGAGAAGTAGAGGTTGTCGCTGCCGAGGACCGTGGGGTGCACCGCGAAGTTGGCGAGGAGCGCGAGGGGCGCGCCGCCGTCGGCGTCCACGAACTGCACCAGCTCGATCCGGTCGTCCACCGCGTCGTAGGCGATCTCGCCGGGGAAGCGCCGCGCGCGCCGGTTCTGGGCGAGCACGTTGTGCCCCTCGGCGTCCCGGTCGCGGCTGGTGGCGAAGCGCACCCGGGCCGGCCGCGCCGCGGCGTGGGCCGCGGCGATCGCGTCGGCGCAGGCGGCGACGATCTTCTCCTCGACCTCGGGCCGGAAGTTGTCCATGGCGACCAGCGCCGCGAAGGGCGCGCGCATGAACGCGCCGCAGCCGGCGTGGGTGTGGGTCGCGGAGACGAAGACCCCGCTCGGGGGGTAGCCCAGCGCCGCCACGCGGTCCGCGACCGCGTCCTGGATCTCGGCGGTGACGCCGATCGCGTCGATCCGCACCCAGGCCACCGGCTGCCCCTCGGCGGGGCGGATCACCAACGCCTTGGCGGTGAGCCCGTCGTGGGTGCCCTCGGCCGGGGTGAGCATGTCGCTCAGGGTGTCGTCGCCCTCCTCGTGCCAGGCCTGGTGCGCGGCCAGGGCCAGGCGCCCGGGCCAGCCCTGGCCTACGTAAAAGGGGAACTCCGCGCGCCGCGCGCCGCCGCCGTAGCCGCCCAGGGGGTAGCCCTTGCCCGGGGTGAACTCGACCTCGCCCGCGCCCACGCGAAACACGCCCCGCTCGGTGCGCAGCGGAGGACCGAGGAACACCGGCCCCGGGCTGGCGCAGCCGGCGGTGGTCAGGAGCGCGGCGGCGCACAGCGCGAGCAGGGCACGACCGGGGTGGACGGCGGGGCTGTGCATGGCGCCACTGTATCCGGGAACTCCCGAGAACGCGCCGCGCAGCGGGCGCCACGAGCGGGCGCGGGGTAGACTGCTGCGTCCGTTGGAGCTCCTGGTGAACCCCGAGTTCGTGCTCGTCCACATGGCCGTGATCCTGGTGCTGGGCATTGGTGCCCAGTGGGTGGCCTGGCGTACGCGCATTCCGGGGATCTTGCTCCTGCTCCTGGCCGGCTTCCTCGCGGGTCCCGTGGCGCAGCAGCTCGCGACCCACGGCTGGCTCCCGGGCGGCATGTTCCTCGACCCCGACACCCTCTTCGGCCGCAAGCTGATCGGCCCCATGGTCTCGCTCGCCGTCGGTGTGATCCTCTACGAGGGCGGGCTGACCCTCCAGCTCCGCGAGATCCGCGAAGTCGGCCCGGTGATCCGCAACCTGGTGAGCATTGGCGCGGTGGTCACCTGGCTCCTCGCCGCCGCCGCCGCGCGCTGGATCCTGGGCATGACCGGCGGGCTGGCCCTGCTCCTGGGCGCGATCCTCGTGGTCACCGGCCCCACGGTGATCGGACCCTTGCTGCGCCAGGTGCGCCCTCAGGGCCCGGTGGGCTCGGCGCTCAAGTGGGAAGGGATCGTGATCGACCCGATCGGCGCGACCCTCGCGGTGCTCGTGTTCGAGGTCGTGCGCGGCTCGAACACCCCCTGGGGCACCGTGTTCGGCTTCGCCGAGACCGCGGTCTACGGCGGCGGGCTGGGGCTCCTGGGCGCCGGGATCCTGATCTTCGCGCTCAAGCGACACCTGATCCCGGACATGCTGGAGAACGCGTTCTCCCTGGCGCTCGTGTTCGCGATCTTCGCGGGCGCCAACGTGCTGCACCACGAGGCCGGGCTGCTCGCGACCACCGTCATGGGCATCGTGCTCGCCAACCAGAAGTCGGTGACCGTCCACCACATCATTCACTTCAAGGAGAACCTCCGCGTGCTCCTGCTCGCGGTGCTGTTCGTCGTCCTCTCGGCGCGGGTCGACCTGGACGTCCTGCTCCAGGCGCTGAACTGGCGCGTGGCCGGCTTCGTGGCGGCGCTGATCCTCGTCGTGCGCCCGGCTACGGTCGCGGTCTCGACCGCCGGCCCGAGCCTGGAACCTCAAGGAGAAGATCTTCCTCTCCTGGATGGCCCCCGCGGGATCGGCCGCCGTCGCGTCCGGAGTTCGCTGCGCCTGGTGGAGGCCGACATTCCCGAGGCCGCCAGCTCGGCGCGGTGACCTTCGTCGTGATCATCGCGTCGGTGGCCCTCACGGTCACCGCCGGCCCCTGGCTTCCACGCCCGGGCCTGGTCAAGCCCACGCCCCAGGGCGTGCTGCTCCTCGGCGCCCACGAGTGGGCTCGCGAGGATCGCCCTCGCGCTCCAGCGCCCGAACATTCCCGTGCTGCTGGTGGACGCCAACCGCGGGCACGTGAGCGAGGCGCGACTGGCGGGGATCCCTCGCCGAGCATCGCCACCGTGCCTGGCGACTACGTCGACAACGAGCCTGACCTGGGCGGATCGGCCGACTGCTGGCCCTGACCCCCAACGCCGAGGTCAACATGCTGGCTCCCAGCGCTTCAGCGAGGAGTTCGGCAAGCGCGAGGTCTACAGCCTGCAGTACCCCAAGCAGGGCACGAGCGAGCGCCACGAGGTCGTGCACTCGGGCGCCCGCGTGCTGTTCGCCGAGAACGCGACCTTCACGAACCTCTCCGAGCGCTTCGCCAAGGGCGACGTGATCAAGCGCAGCCGACTGACCTCCGAGTTCACCTACAAGGACTTCCAGCGCTACTACGGCGACGACGCGCTGCCCCTGTTCCTGGTGGACAGCGAAGGTCGGCTCTCGATCTTCGCCACCGACAACCGGCCGACCCCCGAGCCCGGGAGCACCCTCCTGAGCCTCGTGACCCCCGGAGCTGCCGACACCTCGGCCCGGGTCTCGACGACCCAGATCCGGTCAGTGCCTCACCCCGTCGACTCGCTCGCCGGTCGGCGCCGGGACGCCCCTGGCCGAGGCCGCCGCCAAGGAGCAGGCCGAGGCCACGGACGCCGCCGCGGAGTAGCGCGGCGCTACTCGCGCACCACGACGCGCCGGCGAGTGAACAGCGAGAGCACGCCCACGAACAGGGCCGAGCCCACGATCGCCCACACCACGGGGAAGTGGGTGTCGCCGAACTCGAGCATGAGCAGCTCGGGCAGCTTCAGCACCCGGCTCAGCCACGAGCCGAGGAGCGCGCCCACGAAGCCCAGCACGACCGAGAGGCAGCACCCGCCGCGGCTCACGCCCGTCAGGGCCTGGCCGAGGGCACCGCACACGCCGGCGACGCACAGCAGGATCAGCAGCTCGATCAGGGTCACGGGGGGTCCACCTTTCGTTCCTCTGGCGCCGACCCGACCCACCCGAGCGGGTGGGCCGGGCAGCGCCGCAGAGCCCTTCATCAACTCCTGTGCCGGACGAAAGTCCCGCGCGCTCGGTGAACCGGCGGACAGCGCTGTCCCGCGCGGGCGGGCGTGTCGGACCAAACGGGCGCGTGGGCGCCCGAACCCTGTGGCATGGCAGGGGTTCTGTCAGTAGGCTGCCTTTCATGAACGTGCTCCTCCTGGAGAAGGACGCCCTCGACGACGCGGTCGCGGCCTGCATCACCGACCGCGGCTACGCGCTCTCGCGCACCGCGCGACCGGCGGAGGCCCTGGAGTGGGTGCGCACCCGGCGCGTGGACGCCATGGTCCTCGACCTGGCCTGCGGCGAGAACCTGATCGTGCAGGCCCACGAGCTGGTCCCGAGCATGCCGGTGATCGCGCTGGGGCCCGACGACCGCGCCCTCGCCGCCGCCCGCAGCGTGGGCCGCGGCGCGCTGGGCTACCTCCCGATCGCGGCGGGCCAGCCCCTGTCCCAAGAGCTGCGCGAGGGGCTCCTGAGCATGCTCGCCCGCGCCGCGGCGCGGCTGCGGGTCGAGGCCGACCGCCAGGCCTGGCACGAGGAGAACCAGCGCACGCGGAAGTTCTTCGAGGACGTGCTCACCGACGTCGGCCAGGGGATCGTGGTCGTCGACAAGGAGGGGCGCCTGCGCTTCTGCAACCCCAAGGCCTCGCAGATCCTGGGCCTCGACGACGGCGTCGCCAGCGCCCGCGTGGGCAGCGAGGCCGCGGTGCCCTTGCTGCAAATGCTCGTGGAGACGCTGGTCGACGAGCAGCCGCGCCACCGCATGCTGGCCCTGGAGCAGGAAGAGGAGCAGGTCTTCCTCGACGCCTCGACCTCGCTCCTGCGCGCGGCGGACGGCCAGACGACCGGCGCGATCGGGATCGTCTCCGACCGCTCGACGGAGAAGCTCCTCGAGCAGCAGCTCGTGCACTCGGAGCGCCTGGCGACCCTGGGCTCGCTCCTGGCCTCGATCGCCCACGAGATCACGAACACCCTCACGAGCATTACCGCCTGCGCCGAAATGGGCCTCGAGGTCGCCGAGGCCGCCGAGACCGCGGCTCAGGAGGCCGAGGCCAAGGAGGCCGACCCCGTCGACGCCTTGCGCACGCTCTCGCGCGAGATTCGCGAGATCTTCGACATGACGCTCAAGGCCGGGCTCAGCGCGCAGACGATCGCCGACAACATGCTGCAGTACTCGCGGCAGGGCATGCCCGGCGCCATGGAGCGCCGCCCGCTCAACGCCCTGGTCAGCGACTGCCTGGCGACCCTGGGCAAGCACCTCGGCCTGGACAAGGTCGACCTGCGCAAGCACTTCGACCCCCGCGAGCCCGCGGTGCGCGTGGCGCCCTCCAAGGTCCAGCAGGCGGTGGTGAACCTGGTGGTCAACGCGATTCAGGCCATGCAGCAGGTCGAGCCCGAGCGCCGGATCCTCGAGCTCACGACCAAGGCCCACCCCGAGGACGGCATGGCCTCCCTCGAGATCGCCGACCACGGCCCCGGGATCGGCCCGCGACGCCTGGAGAAGATCTGGCAGTCGTTCTTCACCACCAAACGCCACGGCACCGGCCTGGGCCTCTACATCACCCGCAAGGTGATCGAGGACCAGGGCGGCCAGATCTCCGTCGAGAGCGAAGTCGGCCGCGGGACCCGGTTCACGATCACCTTGCCCCTGGATTAAGATTCCCCCATGTCGGAGCCCGAGAGCACCCCCGAGTCCAGCCCCCCGCCGACCCCCGCGCCGGCGCAGCCCGCGGCCCCGGCCCCCAAGTCGGCGGCCGACGATCGGGTCACGATCCGCTCACCGTCCAAGGTGATCTTCCTCTACCCCACCCTGATCGCCGCGGTGATCGCCGGGCTGTGGACGCTGTTCACCGTGGGCCTCGGCGTGCCCGAGAACGACGCCCTCGCCCAGCACCTGGGCCCCGGGCGCCTGTTCTGGTGGACGTTCTCGATCAACATGCTCGTGCTGGCCTTCGACTTCACCCGGGGCAGCTTCGTGGCCCTGGTCCTCGCCTTCGGGCTCGTGACCCTGGGGATCGTGCTCGTCGACCAGGACCTGGGCTTCGTGCGCCCGGTTCAGGGCTGGCTCAGCGGGATCCGGCTCTACGCCACGCCGACCTTCTACTTCATGTTCGCGGGGACCCTGCTCCTGGTGTTCGCCGCGGTGTGGGTCTACGTGCGCTTCGACTACTGGGAGATCACCCACAACGAGCTCCTGCACCACCACGGGTTCCTGGGCGACGTCGAGCGCTACCCGGCCCCGGAGATGCGCATGAGCAAGGAGATCACCGACGTGTTCGAGTACGTGCTCCTGGGCTCCGGCCGACTGGTGCTGCACCCGCGCGGCAGCGAGCGGGCCACGGTCCTGGAGAACGTGCCCTTCGTGCGCAGCAAGGAGAAGCGGATCCAGGCCATGCTCGCGTCGTTCTCGGTCACGGTGAAGGAGGGTTAGGTGACGGGGATCACGATCGACGAGCTCGCAGAGTCCACCCAGGACGCCGAGTCGCAGCAAGACTTCGTGACCCGGTATCCCTACCCGGTCATGGTCGAGGAGCCCGAGGACGGCACGCCGGGCCAGCTCGCCTACCGCGTGTGCCCCGCGGACCGCGAGCGCAACGACGGCGCGGTGACCCTCGGGCGCAAGCAGCACCAGGACATCGTGGTCAACGACGGCATGGTGTCCTCGCTCCACGCGCAGTTCACCCTCGAGTTCGACGCCAACGACGAGCGCCAGTTCTTCTTCGAGGACCTGGGCTCCTCCAACGGCTCGTGGATCAACGGCGAGAAGGTCGAGCCCAACCAGCCGCGGCAGATCCAGAACAAGGACACCCTACGTTTGGGTCCGAACGTGGTGCTCAAGTTCTACACCTCGCCGGGGATCTACCTGTTCCTCAAGTTCTACCGGCGCAACAAGCAGCGAGGCTAGCCCCCCATGGAGTGGTGGGAGAAGCGCCCCCTGGTGTTCAGGATCCTGCTCGTGGCGGGCCTGGGCCTGGTCGTGGGCACCGCGGTCACGACCCTGCTCTCGCGGCTCGACGCCGTGTCGGAGCAGCCCTGGCTGACCTACCTGGTGAACCTCCTGGCGGGGATCTTCCCCCTGGTGCTGATCCTGGTCCTGGTCTACCGCCAGGTGGTCGCCCCGATCGTCAAGCTCAAGAGCCTCGTCGACCGCCTGGCCAGCGAGGGCCGACTGACCCCCGTGCTGGAGGAGCTCCAGCGCCACGCCGGCGCGGGCCTCCAGGACCCGGGTGAGAACGAGATCGTCCAGGTGCAGGCGGGCTTCGCCCGGCTGCTGCGCACCCAGCAGGCGCTCTCGCGCCAGGCCCAGGCCCTGGCCGACGACCAGTTATGGTCCGACGCCCTCGACGACGGCTCGGTGCAGGGCGACCTGCCCACCGCCGTGCGCCGGGCCGTCGACGGCCTGCGCGCGCTGTGCGGCGACCTGCAGGAGATCGGCGAGGGCCGCTTCTCCGCGGCGCAAGAGGGCGCCAAGGGCGACCTGCGCTCGGCGGTGGGCGTGCTCTCCAAGAAGCTGCGGCTCCTGATCGACCAGCTCTCGGCGGCGAGCTCCAAGATCGACGGCTCGGCGCGCAGCCTGCAGGCGGCGTCCCGCGACCAGTCCGCCTCGGCCACCCAGCAGGCGGCGGCGATCACCGAGACCATGGCCACCATGGAGGAGCTCGCGGCGTCCTCGGGGCATATCGCGGACATCGCCAAGAACGTGGTGCGCCTCGCCGACGAGTCCCTGCAGAGCGCCCAGGTCGGCACCCAGGCGGTGAGCGACGTGGGCACCGGCATGGACGAGATCGTGCTCGCCACCCAGAAGGGCGCCCAGCGCCTGCTCGACCTGGGCGAGAAGTCGCGGAGCATTGGCAAGGTCGCCGACCTGATCACCGGGATCGCCGAGCAGTCGAAGTTCCTCGCGCTGAACGCGGCGATCGAGGCCGCCCGCGCCGGCGAGGCCGGCCGCGGATTCGCGGTCGTCGCCGAGGAGGTGCGCAACCTGGCGAACCACGTCGTGGAGTCGACGACCGAGATCGAGGGCCTGATCGCCGAGATCCAGTCCGAGATCAACGCCGCGGTGCTCGCCTCCGAGGACGGCGTGCGTCGCGCCGAGCGCGGGCGCGAGCTCAGCTCGCGGGCGCAGTCGAGCCTGACCCAGATCACCGAGATCACCGGGCGCAGCACCGACGCCGCGCGCCAGATCGAGCTGGCCACGAACCAGCAGCGCAGCGCGAGCACCCAGGTCGCCAGCGCGGTGCGCGAGGTGGCCGGGGCGTCGGAGGAGGTGGCCAAGGGCGCCAAGCGCGTGACCACCCTCTCCAACGAGCTCGCGGCCCTGGCCCACGACCTGCAGAACGTGATCGTGTCGCACCAGACGCCTTCGGAGGGGGAGACCAAGACCCAGGAATACGACCTGGAGGCCTTCAGAAGGGGCTGATCCATGGGGGACTCCCCGCGAGAGACCGACGACCTCCTGAAGACCGCGCAGGTCTCGCGCAGCGCCGCGCGCCGCGCCGAGCTCGGCGCCAGCGAGCAGAGCCAGATCATCGTGTTCACGGTGGGCGGACGGGAATACGCCGTGCCGATCGACGGAGTCGAACGCACCGAGCGCCCGAGCACCGTGACCCCGGTCCCCCGCAGCCCCGAGTTCGTGCGCGGGGTGTCGAGCCTGCGCGGCGCGGTGCTGTGCGTGGTCGACCTGGGGCTCCTCCTCGACGGCGAGGCCTCGACCGGCGACCCGCGCAGCTTCCTCGTGCTCACCGACGGCGCGCGCCGGCTCGCGCTGCAGAGCGAAGACCTCCCCGACTTCGTGCGGATCGACGCCGCGCAGCGCATGCCCCCGCCCACCAGCCACTCCGAGGTCTACACCGCGGCGGTCGAGCGCAACTTCGAGGTCGTGGGCGTGATCGACCCCGCCCGGCTGTTCGACCTCGTCGAGCGCCGGCTCGCGGGCTCCGCATGAGCCTCGAGGTCCCGCTCCTGCGCTGCCGCGCCGGGCGCCACCTGCTCGTGCTCGACCTCGAGGCGCTCGTTGCCCTCGACGGCGGCGAGCGGCGCGCCGAGCGCCTCGTCGACCTGCGCGAGCTCGTGGGCGAGCACCCCGGCCCCGGCCAGGGGGTGCTGTTCCAGGCCCGCGACGGCGGGCTCGTAGCCATGGTCGTGGACCCCGGGGTCGAGCTGATCCGGGTGCCCCTGGACCGGCTGCACCCGCTCCCCGACCCGCTCCCGCTGCTCCCCGAGATCCGCAGCCTGCGCGGGGTGGTCGAGATTCAGGGGGAGCTGGCCTACCTGGTCGACCCCCTCAGCCTCTCCAGCCGGCCGCTGTGGTCGGAGGCGGCCGCCGAGTAGTGGACGACGACCGCCTGGAGTTCCTGCAGATCTTCCGCGAGGAGACCCTCGAGCGCCTGGCCAACGTGGCCCGGGCCCTCGACGGCGTCGGCTCGGGGCAGCTCCCCGACGACGCCCAGCAGGAGGAGGTCGACCGCGAGCTGCACACGATCAAGGGCTCGGCCCGGCTCCTGGGCTTCGGCGAGCTAGGGTCCCTCGTGCACGAGCTCGAGGAGCTCGAACCCCCGACCCGGGGCCCCCAGGAGAAGGAGGCCTGGCTGCTCCTGCTCGAGGCCTCGGATCGCCTGTGCGAGCTGGTCGAGGACGCGGCGCAGGCCGACCAGGACCAGACCGACCCCGAGCTCCTCGCCCGCGTGCGCGCCCTCACCGGCGGCGCGGCCCCTCCCAGCGCGCCCTCCGACCGGGAGCCCGAGCCCGAGTTCGAGCCGGAGGAGCCCGAGCCCGAGCCCGAGCTCGAGCAGGAGCCCGGGCCGATCTTCGACCCGGTCACCGAGCGCGTCCCCGCGGGCGGATACTCCGCCGGGCCCATGCTCGACCCGATCACCGAGCGCTTCCCCAGCCCGGACCCGCGCGCCGACAGCCGCAGCCTGCGCGCCGAGGACCCCGACGGCTCCGGCGGGCGCGGGCGCAAGCCGGAGGACGAGCTGGTCCGCGTGCGCGCGTCGCGGCTCGAGCTCCTCGACGAGCTGGTGTCCGAGCTCTCCGTCTCCTACCTGCGCCTGAACGAGCTCGAGGGCCGGCTGCGCCTGGCCCTGACCGAGCTGGCCCAGCCCACCTCCAGCGACCACGCCCGCGAGTCGCTGCGCGGGATCCTGCACGAGTTCCGCAGCAGCTCCCAGCACGTGCAGCGCTCGGCCCGCAGCCTGCAACGCCTCGCGGTGGACGTGCGCCTGCGCCCGGTGGACCGCGTGTTCGACCAGCTCCCGCGCCAGGCCCGCGCCCTGGCGCGCCAGCTCGGCAAGCGCCTGCGGGTGCGGATCCAGGGCGGCGAGACCGAGCTCGACCGCGTGCTGCTCGAGCACCTGGTGAGCCCGCTCATGCACCTCGTGCGCAACGCGGTGGACCACGGGCTCGAGCCGCCGCGGGAGCGCGCGTCCCGGGGCAAGGACCCCGAGGGTCAGCTCGTGATCAGCGCCCACCACGAAGGGGGCAACGTCGCGATCAGCATCAACGACGACGGGCGCGGGATCGACCCCGAGCGGATCCGCGTGCTCGCGATCGAGCGCGGGTTGCTGAGCGAAGCCCAGGCGACCAAGCTCGAGGACGCCGCGGCGCTGCAGCTGATCTTCGTGCCCGGGTTCAGCACCGCGCGCACCACGACCGAGGTCAGCGGGCGCGGCGTGGGCATGGACGTCGTCCGCACCTCCGTCGAGCAGCTCGGCGGCGAGGTCCGCCTCGAGACGGACCTCGGGCGCGGGACCACGACCACGATCCGCCTGCCCCTGACCCAGCTCGTGGCCCGGGTGACCTTCGTGCGCTGCGCGGGCCAGCAGTTCGCGATCCCCACCGAGAGCATGCAGGAGTCCCTGCGCTTCCCCCGCGCCAAGCTCAACACCTTCGAAGGCGAGGAGACGGTCCTCGTGCGCGGGCAATCGGTCCCCGTGATCCGCTTGGCGCGCTTCCTCGGGGCCCGCGAGCTGCCGGACCCCGAGCACCTGAGCCTGCTCCTCGTGCGCCACGCCCACGCGCTCCTGGCGCTGGTGGTCGAGGACCTGCTGGACGAGCGCTCGGTGGTGGTCAAGCCCCTGGGCTGGCCGCTGGAGCTCATGCCTGGGTTCTCGGGGGTCGTGCACCTGCCCTGGGGCGAGGTCGCGCTCCTGCTCCACGTCCCCGACCTGTTCGCCCTGCGCCGCCAAGGGCAGGAGCGGGTGCACGCGCTGACCAAGCGCCTGCCCAGCCGACGCACGGTGCTCGTGGTCGACGACAGCGTCATGAGCCGGCAGCTCGTCTCGCGCTACGTGGAGGCCCTGGGCTTCGACCTCGTGACCGCGGTCGACGGCATGGACGCCTGGGGGATCCTCGAGCGCCTGGTCCCCGACGCGGTGATCAGCGACCTGGAGATGCCCCGCCTCAACGGGCTGAACCTGATCCGGCGCATGCGCGCCGACGAGCGCCTGGCGGAGGTGCCCGCGATCGTGATCAGCACCCGCGGCTCCCCCGCAGACCGCCAGGCCGGGCTCGAGGCCGGCGCCGACGCCTACCTCAGCAAGGCCGAGCTCAACGAGCAGAGCTTCCGCCAGACCCTGGAGCGCCTCCTGTGAGCACCCGGGTCCTGATCGTCGACGACAGCGGAGTCCAGCGCGCGGCGTTCCGCAAGCACGTGGAGGCCGCGGGGCTGGAGGTGGTGGGCGAGGCCCGCGACGGCGAGACCGCGGTGCAGCTGGTGCAGAAGCTCCAGCCCGACGTGGTGCTCATGGACGTGCGCATGCCCGGCCTCGACGGCCTGGGGGCCACCCAGCGGATCATGGCCCAGCGCCCGACCCCGATCCTGCTCGTCACCGCCCAGGACAACCTCGAGGAGGACGCGAACCTCGGCCTGCACGCGCTGGAGGACGGCGCGCTGGAGCTGATCGCCAAGCCCGACCTCAGCCAGCCCGGGGCAGGCGCCGAGCTCGCGAACCGCCTGCGGCTCCTGGCCAGCGTCCCGGTGATCTCGCACCCCAAGGGGCGCACCCGCTCGCGGCCGCGGCCGACCACCGCGCGGCGCACGACCTACCACCGCCGCGCGCGCAGCCTGATCACCGTCGTCGCCTCGACCGGCGGGCCCAACGCGCTGCGGGTCCTGCTCTCGGGGCTCCCCGCCGACCTCAAGGCCGCGGTCGTGATCGTGCAGCACATAGACGGCTCCTTCGAGCAGGCCCTCGCGCGCTGGCTCGACGCCGAGACCGAGCTCGAGGTGCGCCTGGCGAGCGACGACCAGGACCTCTACAGCGGCTGCGCCTACCTCGCCCCCCAGGGGAGCTACGCCGAGGTCACCGTGCGCCGGCGCCTGGCGCTGATCGAGGGCTTCCCGCCCCCGGGCGGGCACTGCCCCAACGGCGACCGGCTGTTCTCCAGCGCGGCCGACGCCTACGGCGACCGCGCGATCGGGGTCGTGCTCACCGGCATGGGCGCCGACGGCTCCCTCGGGCTCCAGGCCCTGCACGAGGCCGGCGCGCTCACGATCGCCCAGGACGAGGCCTCGAGCGTGATCTGGGGCATGCCCGGGGCGGCGGTGGCCAGCGGCGCCTGCAGCCAGGTCCTGCCCCTGGACCGGATCGCCACCGCCTTGATCGAGGCCGTCGGTGCTCTCGGCTGACCTGCGCGCGTTCCTCGAGCTGCGCACCGGGTTCAAGATCCCCGACGACCGCTGGGAGTTCCTCGCCGCGCGCTTCCTCCCCCGGATCGCCGCCCGCGGGTTCAGCGAGGTCGGCGACTACCTGGACTACCTCGACACCGACGCCCAGGGCACGGTCGAGCTGGACGAGCTCCTGAGCCTGCTCACCGTGCGCAAGACCTCGTTCTTCCGCAACCGCGCGTGCTTCGAGGCCCTGCGCACGAGCGTGCTCCCCGAGCTCGCGCGGGCCGCCGGCCCCGAGCGCCCGCTGAGCGTGTGGAGCGCCGGCTGCGCCACCGGCGAGGAGGCCTACAGCCTGGCCATGGTCGCCCTCGACACCCGGGGCGACGGGGAGGCGTCCGAGCTGCCCCCGCCCTACGTCCTGGGCACGGACATCGTCACCGAGGCCCTCGCCGCGGCCCGCGAGGGCTCCTACTCCCTGCGCGCGGTGCAGGACGTGCCCGAGCGCTACCGGCGCTACCTGCGCGGCGTCGGGCAGCGCGCCTGGGTGCGCGAGGAGATCCGCGAGGTGGTGGAGTTCGCCCCCCACAACCTCATGCAGCCGCCGCCCCGCCCGGCCGGCGGGACCTGGGACCTGATCCTCTGCCGCAACGTGCTGATCTACTTCGGGCTCGAGCAAGCCAAGGACGTGGTCCAGCGCCTGGTGAAGGTCCTGACCCCGGGGGGCTGCCTCGTGCTCGGTCACGCCGAGGTGTTCACCGAGCTCGACCCCTCCCTCGAGGTCGAGTTCGCCCAGGGCACCTTCTACTACCGCCGCCGCGGCGCGAAGCGCGCGAGCCAAGGCGCCGACCTCCAGACCCGGCGCTGGGAGGGCGACCCCAACGCCCCCACCGTGGCCCAGCGCCGCGACGCGGCCCGCGAGACCCCGACCCGCGGCTACCAGCGCGCGCCGCTCGAGCTCCTGGGCGAGCCGGAGGAGGAGACCCGCGCCGACACCCGCGCCGACACCCGCGCCGACACCCGGGAAGGGGAAGGCGGCGAGCCCCACGCCGAGGTCCTGGCCGCCCAGGCCCTGCGCGACGAGGGCGACGTCAACGCCGCGATCCGCGAGCTGCGCGCGGCGATCCGCAAGTCGCCGCGCTGGAGCAAGCCCCGGGTGCTCCTGGCCGAGCTCTACCTCGAGACCGGCGAGAAGGACGCCGCGCTGTTCTCCCTCGAGGCCGCGATCGACGCCGCCCCCATGGACCCCCGCCCGCACTTCCTCCTGGGCGACCTCCGCCGGCGCCAGGGCGACTTCCGCCGGGCCGAGGTCGCGCTGCGCCGCGCGCTCTACCTCGAGCCCGACTACGCCTCGGCGCGCTACGCCCTGGCCTGGGTCTACGCGCTCAGCGACCGCGGCGCCCGCGCCCGCCGCGAGCTGCGCAACGTGCTGCGCACCCTCGAGAGCGTCCCCGAGCACCGGCTGACCCCCTGGCTCGAGCAGCGCTCGGTCGCGGAGCTGCGCGCGCTGTGCTCCCAGGCCCAGGCGGAGTGGGACTGAGCCAGTCGGGGCCGAGTCGGTCCGTGGTCCAGAAGGCCACTCCGCACCGACGAACGATTGAAGTTTGAACCGCCAAGGACGCCAAGGACGCCAAGGCTTCGCCAGACCTCACCGCCTCGCGGCGCCGCGAGCAGGAAACACCGAACACACCGAGCTCCGCTCCTGCGCTACCGCGCCAGGAATCGATACAACCAGCTCCGCGCGGGCAACTCTACCGCCAGCGCGCGAGCCCCTCAGTGGAGCTCGGTGGTTCAACCTCGTTCTTCGGCGCGCGTGCCTCTTGGCGGAGCTCGGTGTGTTCGGTGTTTCCCGCTCTCGGCCTTCGGCACGGCCAGCCCCCAGCGGAGCTCGGTGGTTCACCTCTCCCTCCGGCGCACGCCCCTTGGCGGAGCGGCCCAACCCCTCCCTTGGAACGAGAGCGCGTGGCGGTATGGGCGGAGCCTTGGCGTCCTTGGCGTCCTTGGCGGTTCACATTTCGTCTGACGCGCCCCCGACTACCGCGCCCAGCTCCCGGTCGCGTCCGCCCAGCGCAGGAGCGCGTAGAGCACGGCGCCGGTGACCGCGAGCAGGACCGTGGCCAGCGCCGCGGCGGGGCCGTAGGCGCCCTCGTTCACCCGCTGGTAGATCAACACCGGGAGCGTGATCGTGTCGCCCACGTAGAGCACGACCGAGGCCGAGAGCTCGTTCACCGCGGTGGTCCAGCCGAGGAGCATGCCCGAGGCGATCCCCGGGGCCATGAGCGGGAGGGTCACCTCGCCGAAGGCGCGGGTCGGCGAGGCGCCCAGGCTGCGGGCGGCCTCCTCCAGGCTGGGGTCGAGCTGGGCCAGGAGCGCCTCGCAGGAGCGCACGGCGTAGGGCAGCCGGCGCACGGTGTAGGCGAGCACCAGGATCGCGGCGGTCCCGGTCAGGGGCAGCGGGCCCTGGTGGAAGGCCATGACGTAGCCCAGCCCGAGGGCGATCCCCGGCACGAGGTAGGGCGTCATGAGCAAGACCTCGAGCACCCGGGCCGCGGCGGTCTTGCGCCGGGCCAGGGTGTAGCCGAACCAGGCGCCGCCGACCCCGATCCCCAGCACCGCCAGGGTCGCGAACAGGAGCGAGTTGCGCCCGGCGAGGGGCACGTGCTCGAGCACCGCGCGGTAGCTGTCGAGGGAGAGCCCCGGGCGGAACACCAGCCCGCGGGTCGCGCGGAAGGAGGTCGCGACCACCGCGATCAGGGGCAGGCTGCTCGCGGCGACGACGGTCCAGCACAGCCCGGGCACCGCCCAGCGCTGCCAGCCCACCAGCGGCTGCGGCTCGCGCACCCGGAGCAGGTCCCCCGCGGTCTGGCGCCGACCGAGCCACCAGCGGGTGAACACGAGCCCGCCGCCGGCGCACAGGATCAGGAGCACGCAGGCGGCGGCGGGGAGCCCCGGCTCCTGGGCGACCTCGCTGCGGAACAGGCCGTAGGCCAGGGTCGGGAGCGTCTCGTAGTTGCGCCCTAGGACCGCGGGGGTCCCGAAGTTCGCCAGCGAGAGCATGAACGCGATCAGGAGCCCGTTGCCGATCCCGGGGAGCGCCAGCGGCAGGACCACCCGCCGCAGCCGAGTCCAACGCCCGGCCCCCAAGGAGGCCGCCGCCTCCTCGAGGGAGGCGTCGACCGTGCTCAGCGCGTCCTTCGTGAGGAGCACCACCACGGGGTAATACTGCAGCGCGAACACGAGCACGATCCCCTGGGGTCCGTAGATCGCGGGGGGGTCCCATCCCAGGCCCTGGAGCCAGCCGCGCAGCGTGCCCTGGGTCCCGAGCAGGAGGATCCAGGCGTAGGCCCCAATGAACGGGGGCGAGAGCAGGGCGAGCAGGCTCAAGGCCGTGATCGCGCGCTGCCCGCGGAAGCGAAAGCGCGCCAGGCACACCGCCAGCGGGACCCCGAGGAGCGTCGCGCCCAGCGCGCCGCCCCCGGCGACGACCAGGCTGTGCACGAGCGCGTCGCGGTAGAGCGGCTCCGAGAGCAGGCGCCCCAGGTAGGTCAGAGTCGGGCCGTCGTCCCACACGCTGCGCCCGAGCACGTAGCTCAGCGGCCAGGCGAGCACGATCGCCGCGAACACCAGGCCCACGACCTCCCCCAGGGCGGCGGGGTCGCGCCAGCGGCTCACCGCCGCCGCCCGTCGGGGCCGAAGCGGTGGAGCGCCGCCTCGGGAAGCGCGAGCTGGACCCGGTCCCCCGCCTCGCGCAGCCGCTCGGGGCGGGGCTCCTCGACCACGAGCCGCGCCCCGTCGCCGAGCTCCAGCTCGAGCACCGCGCGGGCCCCGGCGAAGGTGCAGGCCACGACCGTCGCCGGGTGCGCGCCCTCGTCGAGGCGCACGTCCTCGGGGCGGATCCCCACGACCTCCCCCGGTTCGCGGGGCGAGAGCGCGTCGGGCAGCCGGTTCAGGCGCCCCACGAACTCGGCCACGAACAGGGTCTCGGGCCGGCGGTAGAGGCTCACGGGGTCGGCCACCTGCTCCACCCGCCCCGCGTTGAGCACCGCGATCCGGTCGGAGATCGCGAGCGCCTCCTCCTGGTCGTGGGTCACGTAGAGCGAGGTCGTGCCCCGGGCGCGCAGCAGCCGGCGCAGCTCGAGCCTGAGCTCGAGGCGCAGCTTGGCGTCGAGGTTCGAGAGCGGCTCGTCGAGCAGGAGCAGCGCCGGCTCGGGCGCCAAGGCGCGGGCGATCGCCACCCGCTGCTGCTGACCCCCCGAGAGCTGCCCCGGCGCGCGCGCGCCGAGCTCGGCCAGCCCGACCCGGGTCAGGGCCTCGCGGACCCGCCGCTCGAGCTCGCTGGACTCCGTCCCCTGACAGCGCAGGCCGAAGCCCACGTTCTCGGCGACGGTCAGGTGCGGGAACAGCGCGTAGTTCTGGAACACGAGCCCCACGTTGCGCTGCTCGGGGGGGACACCGGTCAGCTCGCGCTCGCCCAGGCGCACCTCCCCCGCGTCGAGGCGCACGAACCCGGCGACCGCGCGCAGGAGCGTCGTCTTGCCGCAGCCGCTGGGGCCCAGGAGCGTGAACACCTCGCCCGCGGCGACCTCGAGGTCGACCCCGTCCAGGGCCTGGGTCTCGGCGAAGCGCTTGCGCAGCCCGCGCAGGGAGAGGGGCCGCGCGGACGCGGCAGGGGCGGCGTCGGAGGTCATGCGGCCGGGGTCACTCCCCGCGAGCCTGGGCGCGCAGGAGGTCGGTCCAGCGCCCGACGTTGCCCTCGCGGCGCAGGGCGGCGTCCTCGAGGTCGTAGGGGAGCAGGGTCAGCTCCCCGAGCGGGGGTAGCCCCGGGGGCGGGGGCACGTCGGCGCGCACCGAGCGCCGCCCGATCTCCTGGGCGAGGAACGCCTGGGTCTCCTGGCTCAGGGCCCAGTCCGCGAAGCGCTTGGCCGCCTCGGGGTGCGGGGCGCCCTTCACCAGCGCGATCCCGTCGGGCGCCGCGATCGTGCCCTCCGTGGGGTAGACCACGGCCACGTTCCCCTCGACGTAGCGCCGGGCGTTGTCCTCGAGGGTGATCCCGACCCAGGCCTCGCCGTCGTTGACCAGCCGGCACACCGCCGAGCTCCCTGGCGTGAGCACCGCGTTCGCCAGGAGCCCGGCGTAGACCTCCCACCCGTCGGGGCCGCAGGCCTGGAGCACGGTCACGAGCTGGAGGTAGGCCGAGCCCGAGCGGTCCGCGCGGGCGGAGACCAGGTGCTCCTCGAAGCGCGGGTCGCGCAGGTCGCGCCAGCCCTGGGGCCGCTCGCCCTCGGGCACCAGCCCGGTGTTGACCGCCAGCACCGACACGATCGCGGTGTAGGGCAACCACGCGCCGTCGACCCGGAACGGCTCGGCGACCTCGGCCAACCCCGGGGGCGCGTAGGCCTCCCACAGCTCGGGCTGGGCGGCGGGCTGCTCGCCGCCCACGCTCCACACCACGTCGCAGCGCGGGGCCCCCCGCTCCGCGAGCAGGCGCTGCACGACGTCGGCGGAGCCCAGGTTGATCAGCTCGACCTGGATCCCCGTCGCCGCCTCGAAGCGCGGGATCAGGCGGTCGAGGTCGCTCTGGCTGTGGGCCGAGTAGACGACCAGCGTCCCCTGGCCCTTCCCCTGCGGCCCGAGGAGCGCCAGGCCCAGCGCCCCGCCGAGGAGGACGAGGAAGCCGAGGATCAGCGAGCGGGACTTCACGTCAGAGCTCCAGGGCGAGGAGCGCCTCGCGCAGGGCCCGCACCCCGTGGAAGCGGCTCAGGGGCTGCTTCGCCAGGCAGCGCAGCACGACCTCGTCGAGCGCAGGGGGGACCTTGGGGTTGTGCCGACTGGGCGGCTTGGGCTTGTCGCGGACCACAGCCTTGATCGTCGCGAACGGGCTGTCGCCGCGAAAGGGGGCGTCGCCGGTGAGCAGGCGATACAGCACGGCGCCGAGCGCGTAGACGTCCGCCGCGGGGCCAATGTCGAGGTCGCCCCGGGCCTGCTCCGGCGACATATAGCTCGGCGTGCCCAGGATCACCCCGAGCTTGGTGTTCGCCTGAGGAATGTCCGTCGTGTTCTCGCCGCCCTTGCGGTACTTCGAGAGCCCGAAGTCGCACACCACGGGGCTGTCGTCGCTGTGGCGCACGAGAATGTTCGCCGGCTTGAGGTCGCGGTGGACGACCCCCTTGCCGTGGGCGTAGTGCACGGCCTCGCACACCGCGGCGATCAAGCCCAGGTGCTGAAGCGAAAGGGACCTACGCAAACGATCGTCGAGATCTTGCGCGGCAGCGACCTCGGGGGCCAGGTTGCCGTGGCGGATCCGGTAGTCGTGGTAGGCGGTCAGCACCGGCCGGTCGCCGCGCAGGGTCGCGGGTGCGGCACAGGTCGGCCTGGCGCCGGGCCGCGGAGCCGAGGCGCGCCACGACCTGGACGCGCAGGTCGCCGGGGCAGGCGCTGGTCAAGGTCAAGGGCTTCCGGATCTGCGCCAGGCCTGCGGGGCCGCGCCGCGGACCCGGGGTGGTTTCGTGAGAACCGCCCGGTGCACGTCTCGATCGTGCGCCGCGGCGAGGAGGTCGTCGTCACCGCGAACCAGCGCGAGGTCAGCCGCTACCGCTTCACCAAGGGCGAGCTGAAGGACGCGCGGTTCGGGCTCGTGGCCCACAACCTGCGCTTCGTCGCGAGCAACCTGCGGATCCGCATGGGCGAGCCCACCGCCGACTGAGCTCAGCGCGGGCTGGCCAGATCGCGGTCGAGCTGCGCGGCGCGCTGCGTCTCGGAGAGCGCGCCGCCCACCAGGCCCTGGAGGTCCGGGCGGTCGGCCAGGCTCGCGGCGACGGCGCGCAGCACCCGCTCTTCGTCCTCGTAGGTCTGGAGCCGGTTGTCGGACAGACGCTCCAGCGCCGAGGCGAAGCTGCGCCGCGCGCGCTCTCGGTCGGCTCGGGCGATCAAGCCCGTCCCGCCCGCGTGGGGGTCGCCCGGCGCCCCCTCCCGCGCGCCGTAGCGCACGTGCCAGCCCAGGTCCGAGACGCCGTCCAGGTAGTCCGCCTTGCGTCGGCGCGCGCCGTAGACCTCGCGCAGCCGGGTCTCGCGCTCGTCGAGGAGGTCCGAGACCCGGCCCTCGAGCTTGCGCTCGAGCTCCCGCTCGTCGGCGCGGATCGAGCCCGCGGCGAAGGCGTCGAGGCTCCCGTGGTCCTGGGAGATCAGACCCAGCAGGCCCGGGAAGCGGCGCAGGCGCGCGACCATCGCCCGGCGCTTGTCGTCGAGGCGCTTGCCCTCCTCGGCCAGCGAGCTCAGCGCCTGCCCCGCCCGCTCCTCCGCCAGGTAGACCGGGCGCAGGAGGAACTCGCGGTAGGCGGCCCACGCGTCCTGGTAGGCCTCGAGCAGCGGGTCTAGCCCGTCGAGGGTCAGCGCCCGGCCGTCGGCGAGGCCGGCGAACAGCGCGTGGGAGGCGTCCAGGAGCTGGCCCCGGGCGCGGCGCGCCGCCTGCCGCTCCTGCTGCCACTGGTTCTTCCATTCGCTGAAGTAGACGACCACCGCGGTCTCGGCGAGCACGTAGACCCAGCCCTGGAGCCGCTCCAACCGGCTGAGGCGAATCAAGCGCTGGCTCGCGGCCTGGGCCGTCTTGAGCGCCTGGACGCGGCGGGCGAAGCCCAGGGCCGACATGCCCGCGCGCACCGCCGCGGCGTCGAGGCCCAACGAGGAGAGGGAGACCGTGAACGCGTGGGCCTCGATCTCGCCCCGGGCGAGGTCGGACACGTGCTGCCCCAGGACCAGGTTCACGTTGCTGCGCATCAGCGCTTCCACGAACTGCGGCTGGAGGTAGCGCGAGAGGTAGCGCGCGTTGACGATCCGGCCCGAGCCACCCAGGGAGAAGGCCCCGTAGTGCTCGAAGAAGTCGGTGGACGCGAGCCCGGTGAACAGCTCCTCCATGCGGCTGCGGTCGCCGCACTCGACCACCGCCACCAGCTCGCGCAGGAACAGGTCGAGGGTGAACTGCCGGCGGTGCCGCTCGGGGAGCCGCGCCCAGTCGAGGGTCCCGTCGGGGCGGCGGTAGGCCTCGAACAGCTCCTCGCCGCTCAACTCCGAGGCGTAGCGCTCGGCGAAGTGGTCCACGTCCCTGGCGCAGGTCCGGGCCAGGGCCGGGTTCTGCAGCGCTGAGCGCGGGCAGGAGCCTCCCGCGCGTCGCGAATGCAGGCCAGCGCCTGGTCCGGCGACGCCCCGGACGCAGCGCGTCCACATGCGCGTAGACCGCCACCCGCTGCAGCCCCGCGCTGAGGCGCTCGAGGTTGGCCCCGGCTTCGGAGGAGGTCCCTGCGCGGCAGCCGGGGAGCACCCCGGGCTGCCGCAGGCCGCGCACGGCCAGCGCCGCGCCAGGCCCCACGGCCCGCGCGATCTGGGGCAGCGTCGCGTCGCTCTCGATCAGGAGCGCGGCGATCACGGTGTCCACCTCCACCGGCTCCTCGTCCAGGAGCAGGCTGTGGGCCACGATCAGCGGACGCGGGACCACGTCGGTGGTCGGGGCGTCGAGGGAGGGCGCCAGGCGCAGCGCCGCCGCGACCCGCTCGGCCGCCGCGGCGTCGAAGCGGTCCTGGGCCAGGGACAGCACGTCCTCGGCGCGGATCGGCCCCGCCGCCCGGGCCGCGGGGCCGGCCAGCGCCAGCACCCCGATCAGCGCGACAGCCGGGGTCAGGCGGTGTGCACTAGCGCGCACTCGTGCCCTCGACCTCGTCCTCGATCCCCGACTTCGCCGACTGGAGCGCGTCGTCCGCCTCGGCGGCGGCGCCCACGGCGGTCGCCTCGCGCTCGAGGGCCGCGGCGGCCTCGCCCTGGGCGAGTCCCGCGGCCAAGCGCAGCGCCCGGGCCTCGTCCTCGAAGCACTGCGCGCGGTTCTGACTGAGCTCTTCGAGGGCGCCCTGCAGTCGGCTCAGCGCCGGCCGCGGCGCGCCGGCGAGCGCCCCCGCGACCAGGGCCTCGCCCTGGGGCAGGTAGAGCGCGTCCCGGCGCGGACGCGCCGCGAGCTCCTGGGCGATCCGCTCGCGGGACTGGAAGTAGCTGCCGAAGGACTCTTCGATCCGCGCGCGCAGCGCGGTGCGGTCCTCGGCCACCGCGGCCTCGGCGTAGGCGGCGACGGAGCCGTAGTCGGCCACCACCCGGTCCTTGATCCGCGGCTGGCGCTCGATCCGCGCCAGCCGCTCCTGGAGCGCGGCCTCGAGCTCCTGCGCGTCGGCGCCGTAGGCCTCGAGCCGGCGGTTGAACAGCGCGTCTTGCTGCAGCAGGGGGAGGGTCAGGTAGGTGCGGTAGTCGTCCCAGGCCGCGCGATAGGCGGCGATCGCCTCGGCCAGCGCCTCGGGAGTCGGGTCGCTCCCGGCGGCCCGAAACAGCGCGACCCCGGCCTCGCGCATGGAGGCGCGGGCGGCGCGGGCGTCGTGCCAGTCCCAGTAGACCTGCTCCAGCTTCTCGGCGGCGTAGAGCACCACCGCGGTCTCGCCCACGGTGTAGACGAAGCCGCCGAGCTTGGCCCAGCGCGAGGTGCGGGCCACGGTCGCCGCGGCCTCGCCCGTCTTGAGGCTGCGCAGCCAGCGGATCCCCTGGGCGCCCGCCTTGAGCGCGGTCGAGCTCAACCCCAGCGCGGTGAGGCTCACCGCGAACTGGTGGGGGCTGCCCTCGCCGGTGAACAGCTGGGGCAGGAGCATGCCCGCGGCCAGGGCCACGTTCTGGCGGGCGAGCTCGTTGAGGAACGGGCGGCGCACGAAGCGCGAGAGGAAGCGGCCGTAGAGCACCTGACCGCCCCGCGCGCCGAGGGCGAACATGCCGTAGTGCAGGTAGAAGTCCGAGGACTGGAGCGAGTCGAAGAACTCCTCCATCCGCAGGCGGTCGCCGGTCTCGAGCGTGGTCGCGAGCTCCTTGAGGAACAGCGCCAGGGTGAAGTGGGCCAGGCCGCCCACCTCGGGCAGCGCGCGGGCCGCGGTGGCCTCGCCCCAGCGCACGGTGCCGTCGGCGCGCCGGAACTTCGCCAGGGGATCCGGCCCGCCGTTGGCCGCGCGCTCGAGGGCCTGCAGCCGGCCGCGGAAGGTGCCGTAGCGGAAGAAGGCGCGCACGCGCTCGATCAGGCTCGTGCCCTCCCCCGGGCGGAAGGCCTCGAGGGCGATGCGCAGGTCCGCCTGGCCCAGCGAGCCGAACGCTCCCGAGCGGCGCAGGAGCTCGACCGCGGCGAGGTCCGCCGCGCGCTCGGCCTTGACGCCCCGGGCGTGGGCCAGCTCGTGGGCCACGATCAGCGCCGCGACCCGGCGCACGAAGGCCTCGCGGCCCTCGGGGGCCGCGACCGCCGCGCGGTCGATGAGCACCGCGAGGAGCCCGCTGGTGACCGTGACCTTCTGGGTCAGGGCGTCGAAGCGCGCGTCGACCTCGACGCTGGGCTCCACGCTCAGGGTCACCCGGGCGACCTCGGGGGCCTCGGCGGCGAGGGTCGAGCGCAGGCTCACGAAGCTGCGCTCGAGCTCGATCACGGCGCGGTTGAGGGTGTCGAGGTCCACCGTCGGGGCGGCGGAGGCGCGGACCCGGGGCCCGAAGCCCTCGCCCGCGGCGCCGCGGGAGGCGCGCCACTCCTCGGCGCGGTTCTTCCCGGTCTCTTGCCGGTAGCGCTCGGTGCGCTCCTGGACCTCCTGAGGCGAGCTCAGCGAGAGCTCGTACCAGTCGAGGAGCGAGCCGGTCTTGCCCGCGTCGGTGTAGGTCAGCTTGAGGTGGTCGAGCAGCACTTTGCGCACGCGGCTCGCGAGCGCCAGGGGCTCGAAGCCCTGACCGCCCGGGGTCCCCCACTCGCCGCCAGCGGCGCGCTCGGCCAGGCGCAGCAGCTTGCGCAGGGTGGAGGTCTTCTGCTCGAGGACCTGCTCCTGCACCCGCTCGGGCAGGGCCGGATCGTACTCCAACGGCATCAGCAGCCAGTCGAAGGAGGAGGGCAGGAGCATCTTCTTGCCGGCCTGGGTGTCCGCCGTGGCCAAGAGCTTGATCGCGTTGCTGAGCGCCTCCCCGGAGAGCGAGGAGCGCACGCCGGTGCGCTGCATGAGCTCCTGGGTCGCCTCGGACAGCCAGGCCAGCTCCTGCGCGGTCCAGGAGCCCGACTTGTCCCGGCCCCAGGTGCGGATCTGGATCCGGCCCCGGGAGCTGGCCGACTCCAGCGGGTGCTCGGCGCCGAAGCGCCAGGGGCCGAAGTTGCCGTCGCGGAAGGCCTCGGCGGTGGCGACCACGTAGCGCTCGAGCCGGGGCAGGTCCTTCATGAACCCGCGCAGCTCGACGTCCCACACGGGCTTGCCGTCCTGGTTCAGCCGCGAGACGCGGACCCCCCGGCGCTCGATCACGTCCTTCTGGGGGTTCGAGCTGGCGGCGGTGAACACCTTCCGCGCGTTGGCCAGCTCGTCCATGCTGATCGGCTGGTTGTCCATGGCCTTGAGCACGAAGTTGCGGTTCGAGCTCACGTCGGCGCGGCGCAGGGCGATGACCCAGCTCAGGCGGCGCATGAAGTCGGTGGCGGCCTCACCCTTCGCCGGGTCGAGGGTGTCGGGGAAGCGCATGTGGACGTGGAAGGCGATGGTCTCCGGGACGGCCCGGCGCAGCTCGCGCATGCGGGTGAACGCCTCCCGCGGGAGTCGAAGGGGGTGCTGCGCACCTCGACGTGGGGGAGCCCGATCCGCCCGTGCCAGCTCACCGCCTTGTCCAGGTAGGGCGCCTTCTCGGCGTTGGGTCGCCAGTTCGAGTCGGTGCCGTAGTGTTCGAAGAAGAACGCGGTCCGCTCCGCGATCGAGAGCTCGCCCCAGCGCGCGACGGTCGCCCGCTGAGCCTCGTTCCACCCAGCGCCCGGGTTGGGCTCCAGGTACTCCATCAGGGCGTGCGCGTTCGTACGGCCTTGCGGCCCGTCCCCGTGGGTCGTCGTCTTGAGCTCGAACCCGACCGTCGCGTGGCGTCCGTCGGGGAAGGTGATCCGGTCGGGGAGCTCTTGCCCCCATGCGCTGGCTACGAGGCACAGCCCCAGCAGCCAGGAAGCGGTCTCTCTCATGCGCCATGCAGTGCAAGCCGAGAGCCAGCGTTCAACGCTCTGCAAAACAGGGACTTACACCCACATTTGGCTCATTTACGTAGCGTAACCCAAGACTGGGCGAGGGTTGGGCACGCGGTCGAACCGCTTACGGATCATCCCGGCGAGGGGTTGCAGACGCACCGTGTCAGGTGAGACGAATCCCGCGGGGTCGGCGCTACTGGCGCAGCTTGGGGTCCAGGGCGTCGCGCAGGCCTTCACCGACCAGGTTGAACATGGTCACGGTGACGAAGATCGCCGCGCCGGGCATCCACACCAGGTGCCACAGGCCCTCGTTGATGTACTGCTTACCCTGGTTCAGCATTTCGCCCCAGGACGGGGCGGGCGGCGCGACGCCGAAGCCGAGGAAGGAGAGGCTGCTCTCCACCAGGATCGCGCCGGCCACGCCGAAGCTGGCCGAGACGAAGACCGGGCTGATCGCGTTGGGGAGGATGTGCCGGAAGATGATCCGCGGCGTGGAGAGCCCCAGGCTGCGGGCAGCCGCGACGTACTCCTCGGACATGATCTTCAAGAACTCGCCGCGCACCAGGCGCGCGACGCCGGTCCAGCGGATCAGCCCGAGGGTGATCATGATCAGGTAGATCGACTGGCTGCGCCAGAACGACACGACCATCATGATCAGGAACAGGGTGGGGAAGCAGATCACGATCTCGATGATCCGCGACAGCACCAGGTCGACCCAGCCGCGGAAGTAACCCGCGAGCGCGCCGACGATGATCCCGATGAACACGTAGATCCCCACCGAGATCAGGCCCACGCTGCCCGCGATCACGGTCCCGTGGATCAGGCGCGAGGCCACGTCGCGCCCGCTGTTGTCGGTGCCCAGGTGGAAGGTCGGCGCGCGGTAGAACTCGACCGGGACCCCGGCGTAGTCCAGGGTCTCGCCGTCCCGAATCGCGACCTGTCCGCTGACCACCTCGCCCCCGAGCCGAACCTTGCCGCTGGCGGGGAACACCTGGACCCCCGTGCGGAGCTGCTCGCTGAACGCGCCGTGGTCGACCTCGTCCTGCTTGGCCTGGGTGCGCAGGGTCAGCGAGTAGACCCGATAGTCGGTGAACGCGAGGAACACGGTCTCGTGCTCGCCCTGGGCGTCGTCCGGGCGGTAGGTGCTGAGCGTGACCGCGGGGAAGCCGGCGAGGGTGGTCCAGCTCGCTTGCTTGGCCGCGGCCTCGATCGCCTCGCTGGACTGATTCCAGTCGAAGTCCGAGGAGCGTAGCCGGCTCAGCCACTGGCGCATGAAGCGTTGGGCGCTGTCCTCGTCCTGGGTCAGCTCGTCGCCCTGGCGCAGGTAGCGCGAGCGCCACTCCCAGGCGATCGCCACCTCCGCCGCGTCGGAGCGCGGACGCAGGCCGATCTGGAGCACGCCTGGGCGCAGGGGCTGACACTCGGTCCAGCCCCGGGGGCGCTCGAAGCCGAGCTCGGTCACGTCCTGCACGCACCAGCCGCCCAGGCGCTCGCTCCACACCACCAGGGCGCGGGGGGCCTCCTCGCCCTCGGGCGTGCTCACCAGCCGCCGCAGCGGGCGCAGCTCCGAGAGGCTCTCGCGCCCGGGGACCACGGTCAGGGTCTCGGGGTCCTGGCCCTCGGGGGCGGGGAGCACGAGCTTGCCCAGGCTCCGCCCGGGCATGAGCTTCAGCCCGCGGGAGGTCTCGGAGTAGTAGTGCTTGATCGGCGGGCGCAGGTACCAGCCCTCTTCACCGGTGTCGATCTCGCGGGTGATCCGCCGCCAATCGGGGATCAGCTCTCCAGCGGGGCGCTCGATCTCAGGGTACTTCGGCGAGAAGGGACCGAAGGTCTTGATCCAGTCCGCGATCAGGCGGGGCACGGGGAAGTTCGGATCCAGGTAGTCCTGGAACGCAGGGAAGTGCAGGTTCCCCTGGTAGCTGCACACGATCGGCTTGGAGTTGGCCAGCAGCGGCGAGAAGATCGAGACCGCGCCCATGAACACGAGGAACAGGAAGGCGAACACCGCCACCTTGTCCTTCTTGAACTGGCGGTACGCGATCTGGTAGGAGGAGACGCCCTTCTTGACGTCCTCGTCCTCCGCAGCAGCGTCGTCCTGGGGCTTCTTGGCGGCGCTCGTCACATTAGCCCTCGAGGGAGATCCGCGGATCGACCAGGGTGTAGAGGATGTCCGAGAACAGCATGCCCAGGAGCACCAGCACTGCGCTCAAGGTCGCGATCGCCATGATCATGTTGTAGTCGCGGGAGAGCAGGGCCTCGAAGCCGAGGAGCCCCATGCCGTTGATGTTGAAGATGAACTCGATGATCACCGAGCCGCCGATCATGGAGGGCAGGAGCCCCGCCATCAGCGTCACGATCGGGATCATGCTGTTGCGCAGGGCGTGCTTGAGGATCACGACCTTCTCGGAGAGGCCCTTGGCCCGCGCGGTGCGAATGTAGTCGGCGCGAATGATCTCGAGCATGCCCGCCCGCGCGAAGCGGCTGAGCCCGGCCAGGCCGCCGTACGTCAGGCAGATCACCGGGAGCACGAGGTGGGTCAGCTGATCCCAGGCCCAGTCGAGGAAGGGCAGCTGATCGGCGCCCTCGCTCTCGAGGCCCGAGCCCTCGAACAGGTAGAACCACTCGGGGTTGCACAGATAGAACAGGAGCAGCGTCGCGACCCAGAAGCTGGGCGCGGAGTAGAGCGCGAACAGCCCGATGCCGGCCGCGCGTTCGTCCGGTTTGCCGCGTCTCACCGCCGCGTGGATCCCCAAGGGCACGGCGATGATGTAGATCAACACGATGCTGATCAGGTTCAGCTTGGCCGTGATCCACAGCGCCGGGAGCAGCTTCTCCCGGACCGGGGCGTTGTATTTCGTCGACTTGCCGAAGTCGAGGAGCATCATTCCGCCGACCCAGCGCACGTATTGCACGGGGATCGGCTTGTCGAGGCCGAGCTCCTTGCGCCGGCGCTCGAGCTGCTCCTGCATGTCGAGGTCGTTCCCGCCGCCGCCGGAGTCCATGCCCCCGCCCATGCCCGAGCCGCCCATGGACGCCTGCACGGGGTCCCCGGGGGCAGAGTGGGAGATCGTGAACACGAGCAGCGTGATCCCGATCAAGGTCGGGATCATGAGCAGGAAGCGTTTGACGAGGTAGGTGAGCACGGGAGCGTCCGCTCGCGGACGGGGGCCGAGGCCGCCACGTCCGCTCAAGAAGGTGGAGCCGCGGGGGCGCGAGGGCCCCGGCGAGGCTTAGTAGCGGTAGTCCTTGGGGTCGACCCACCAGTAGGTGGAGCGCATGCCCTTGTGGCGCACGACCACGTTCTTGAAGCGCTTGTGCAGGATCACGCTCACCCGCCCGTGGATGAGGAGCGTACGCGGCTGAGCCTCCTGCAGCTTGGCGTAGAGCTCGTGGAACATCGGGATCCGCTTCTTGCGGTCGAACTCGCGGCGAATGTCGGTGACCAGCTTGTCGAGCTCGGGGGTGTGGTAGCCCGGCACGTTGTTGCCGCGCTCCTTGTCCTCCGAGGAGTGGACCGAGCTGTAGTTGTCGATCCAGGCGGTGGAGAAGCTGTTGTAGAGGCACATCGCGTCGAAGTTGTGCACGAACAGGTCTTGAATGAAGGTCGCCCACTCCAGCGGCAGGACCTCGACCGCGACGCCGATCCGCGCCAGGTTCTCCTTCAAGTGGGTGCCGATCCGGGTGTACTCCGAGCGCCCGCTGGGCACGGTGAACACGAACTTGAAGGGCTTCCACTCGCCCTCGACCTGCTTGTCGAGGACCCCGTCGTTGTCGACGTCCTTGAACCCGGCCTCGGCCAGGAGCTTCGCGGCCTTGTCCAGGTCGAAGGCCAGGGGCTCGAGGTCGTGGTTGTACTCGGGGTAGACCGGCTTGTTCATGCAGGTCGCGACCTGGCCGTTGTCGCGCCACATGTCGTGGAGCAGGGTCTTACGGTCGATGGAGTGGGTCATGGCCCGACGCACGCGGGCGTCGTCGAAGGGGAACTTGCGGCAGTTCCAGACCACGTAGTTGTAGCCCAGGCCCTGGTGGTCGTAGTTGTAGTACTCGTAGTTGTCGGCGAACACGCCCTCGTGGCGCAGGCTGTCCTCCCACTCGTCCTCGTCGATCACGAGCACGTCGATCTTCTGCTGGCGCGCTTGGTTCACCTGCTGCACGTGGTCGCGAATGAAGCGCCAGCGCAGGGTCTGCAGGTTCCACACCCCTTGCTGCAGGCTGTGCATCCACCAGTTGGGGTTGCGCTCGAGGCGCAGGCTCTCGCCGCGGACCCAGCCGTCCTCGGGCATCATGTAGGGCCCGGTGCCGACGCAGGGCGCCTGGAGCTCGTTGAAGATCCGGCCGAAGCCGGGCTTGCCGGGCTCGACCGAGTACTCGCCCTCGGCGATCCCGTTCTTGTCGGCGTAGTCGCGGATCTCCTGGGCGTAGAAGTGCCGGGGCAGCACGTAGAGGTTGTTCCCGAAGCTGTACTGGATCGTCCAGTCCGGCTCCTTGAAGTTGACCCGGATCGTGTAGTCGTCGAGCTTCTCGACCGACTGCACCGACTTGAAATCCCCGCGGGAGGACTCCGCCTTGACCTCGGGGTCCATCATCGTGTTCCAGGTGAAGAGCACGTCGTCGGCGCTGAACGGCGCGCCGTCGGACCAGGTGACCCCCTGCCGCAGGTGGAAGGTGATCGACATGTGGTCGGCGGCGAGCTTCCAGTGAGTGGCCAGCAGCGGCTCGATCTCGGTCGGGTCCTGCTCGCTGAGGGTGAACATGCTCTCGACCACGTAGCGCATGATCTGGAGCGTGGTGCCCTCGGAGGTGGTGAGCAGGTTCAGGGTCGAGGGCTCCGCGGTGGTCGAGACGAACGTTCCGCCGACCTTGGCGTTGGGGTCGGGGTGCGGGACCGCGTCGTCGGTGCCCATGGTGCTCGTGGCCTCGGCCAGGCCCTCGGTCGAGCCGGTGCTCTCGGACTGCCCGGTCTCGCCGCCGCCCTGCTGAGGCTGGGTCTGACCTTGCTCGGGCTGGGTCGTCTGACCCTGCTCGGGCTGGGTGGGCTGTTGCACCTGCTGGGGTTGGGTCGGCGCGACCTGGGTCGGCGCCATGTAGACCGGCTGACGGAAGTTCTGCATGCCCTCCTTCAGGGCCAGGCGCAGCTCCTGGGTCAGGTTCTGCTGGTCCTGCAGCCGGCGCAGCTCGCCGTTGAGGTCGCGGAGCTGCTCGCGCTGGAGGTCGAGCTTGTCGGCGAGGATCTTGATCTCGCGCTGGCCGTTGCGGTCGAGCGAGTTCACGGTGGCCACGTTCACCATGCTGACGATCACGAGGATCGCCATCAGGATGATCAGGAACAGCCCCTGGCTCGCGAGCTTGTCGGTGGTGTCTTTCATGGGTCTCGTCGCTTCTGGGCCCGGGGGTTAGGCCGGCCGGGCAGGCGCACAGGCTCGCAGAGGCGAGGGGTCAGCGCAAGCCCGGGCCCGCTGAGGCGTGCATCGGCAGGCGTGGGGTGCAATGATCGGCGCATGACGCAGGGAGTCGAGAGCGGGGTCCCCCGGCAGTTCCAGATCCGTTCCCGCGACGGAACCGCGCTCAACGTCTACCGCCTGCCCCCCGAGGGCACCTCCCGGGGTCGGGTGGCGATCGTCCACGGGTTCGCCGAACACGGCGGGCGCTACCTGCACGTGCAGCGCTACCTCTCCCAGCGCGGGTTCGAGACCTTCGTGCTCGACCTCCGCGGCCACGGCCGCTCGAGCGGCGCGCGGACCTACGTGCGCTCCTTCCACGACTACGTGGAGGACGAAGAGGTCTACCTGCGCGAGGTGCTCGGGGGGAGCCCGGTCCCCGCCTTCGCCCTCGGGCACAGCATGGGCGCCCTGGTCCTGGCGCGGACCCTCGAGACCGCCGACGGCCTCCCCCGGCTCGACGGCGCCGTGCTCAGCTCGCCCTTCTTCGGGCTCGAGGCCAAGCTGCCGGTGTGGAAGACCCTCGCCGGACGCGCCATGAGCCGGGTGCTCCCGGGCTTCCGCCTGCCCTCGGACCTCGACCCCTCCGTCCTCTCCCGGGACCCCGAGGTCGGCAAGCGCTACCTGGCGGATCCGCTGGTGGTCAAGAGCGCCACCAGCCGCTGGTTCACCGCGACCCTCGGCGCCCACAAGACGGTGCTCCGGGACGCGCCCAAGATCACGCTCCCGGTCCTGGTCCAGCACGGCGACGCCGACGGGCTGGCCAGCCTCGAGGCCGCCCAGCGCGTCTACGCCGAGCTCGGGGGCCCCAAGACCTTCAAGCTCTGGCCCGACATGCGCCACGAGCTGTTCAACGAGGTCGACAAGGAGGAGGTCCTGGAGTACCTCCACGAGTGGCTCGCGGAGCGCACGCGGACGAGCTGAGCCCCGGCGCCCGGGTCGGGTCCCAACCAACGCAGAGCGCCCCGCCAGGGCGGGGCGCTCGCGGAGAAGGCCGACCGACGCTTAGCCGTGGGTCTTCTTGAAGTAGGCCTGGGAGCCGACCGGGTCGGGCTTCATGGTGTCGGCGCCGGGGGTCCAGTTGGCGGGGCACACCTCGCCGTGCTCCTCCACGTACTGGAAGGCCTGGATCACGCGCAGGGCCTCGTCCACGTTGCGACCCACCGGGAGGTCGTTGATGGTCGAGTGACGCACGGTGCCCTTGGGGTCGATGATGAACAGGCCGCGCAGGGCCACGCCGCCGTCGAGCAGCACGCCGTAGTCCCGGGCGATGTTCTTGTTCAGGTCGGCGATCAGCGGGAAGTTCAGCTTGCCCAGGCCGCCCTGCTCGCGGGGGGTGTTGATCCAGGCGAGGTGGGTGAACTGGCTGTCGACGGAGATCCCCACGATGTTCGCGCCGACCTCCTTGAAGCGCGAGGTCGCCTCGCTGAAGGCGATGATCTCGGTCGGGCACACGAAGGTGAAGTCGAGGGGGTAGAAGAACAGGACGAGCCACTTGTCGCCGTGGATGTCCTTCCACTTGAGCTGCTTGATCTCCTGGCCGACCACGGCGGTCGCGTCGAACTGGGGCGCGGGTGAGGTCACGAAGGGCATGAGGGACTCCTGCTTGTGGCCCGGGGGGGAAGGTCGCCGCAGAGGGCCTGTCGGGCGGCGGAGGGCGGATTATGGCCCGTCCCCTTGCGCTTGCAAGGCCTGCGGGGGTCCCGCCCCTAACTCAGCTCGAAGGTCAGGCGCAGGACCCCGATCTCGATCACGTCGCCGCTCTGGAGCGCGACCATGTCGTCGACCGGGGAGCCGTTGCGCAGCACCGCGTCGGGGGCGGGGGCCACGTTGATCAGCTGGAACGCGCCGCCGAAGGGCACGATCAGCGCGGCCTTGCGCGGAGCGAAGGAGCCTGGGAGGCGGAACGCACAGCCCTCGGCCTTGCCCACCTGCAGGATCTTGTCGACCGCGACCCGGGTGTCGACGCCGTCCACCGACCCGCTGAGGTAGGCCCGGGGGCCGATCGCCGCGAGGTCGTTGCGCGAGGTGCGGCGCGTGTCCCGGGCGCCGGTCCGACCGCTGCCGCGCCGGCCGAAGGCGGGCACCTCGAACTCCTCCGTGGCCACCGGCGTGGGCTCCGGCTCCGGCTCCGGCGCTCGCGGGCGCACGATCTGCTGCTCGGTCGGCGGGTCCAGCGGGTCGTGGGCCGGCGGGGTGGTGGGGGTCCCGCGCACCGGGGTGTCTTCGAAGTCTCCGAGCGGCGCCGCGGTGCGGGAGGTGCCGCCGCGCTCGCGCTCGACCGCCTCCGACAACGACTGGAGCACGTCCGGCTCCTCCTCGTCGGACTGACCGTTCTGGGGCTCCTCGGGGGAGGGGGTGCGGTCGGGGTCCCGCTTGCGCGACGTCTCGGGAGGATCCCGCGACTCCGCGGGCTCGACCTCGATCTCGATCCGGAACTTGTCGGAGACCACGATCCGCTCGTCGAGGCGCAGCGCGGTGGCGTCACGCACCGGCGTCCCGTTGACGGTCGTGCCGTTGGTCGTGCGGTGGGCCACCAGCGCGAAGGTCCCGCCGCGACGGCGGATCTCGACGTGCTTGCGCGAGACGGTCGGGTTGTCGATCTGCACGTCGCAGTTCACCGCGCGCCCGATCACGACCACGTCCTGATCGAAGCGCCGCTCGCTGAGCCGCACGTCCTTGGTGAACACCCGGACCTTGAACGGCGAGGGCGGGTCGTCGGCGGAGCCGACCTTCAGCGACCCGTTGCTCTGCCTGAGTTGGCGTCGGGCCGCAGACTCCGAGAGCAGGACCTTGAGCACCTTGGACTCGGAGAGGCTCGGGGGGACCTGGCCGCTGGCCACGGCGAGCTTGGCCGCCTCGGGCCCCAGGACGTCCAGCCCCGAGCGCAGGCGGGCGAGGTCGAAGGACGCCGCCTCGGCGCTGAGGTAGCGCTCGTCGGGGTCGCGGGCGCTGAGCCCCTGGAGCACGTCGGCGAGGCCTTGGTTGAGGTCGGGCTTGGTGTCGCGCGGGTCAGGGAGCTCTACGTTTATGTTCTGGGTGACGACCTCGAAGGCCTCCTCCCCCTGGAAGGGGTAGGTGCCGGTCACCAGGCGGTAGAGGGTCACCCCCAGCGCGAACAAGTCGGCGCGGGTGTCGAGGGTCGCGAGCCCGAGGGCCTGCTCCGGGGAGATGAACTGCGGGCCGTGCTCCAGGTGGGGGGAGCCGAGTCCGGCGCGGTGCCGAGCGAGGCCGACCTCGGCCAGCTTGGGCACCCCGTCCTCGTTGAGCAGCACGTTGTGGGGTCCGACCTGCCCGTGCACGAGCGAGGCGCGCTCGAGGCTGCACAGGGCCATGCTCACGCCGTGGGCCAGCGCGACCGCCTCGTCCTCGCTCAGCGAGCCCACGCCTTGCAGGATCTTCTCGAGGTTGGGGCCCTTGACGAACTCGTAGGCGACGTAGTGCAGCCCGCTCTCGGGGCAGGTGCCCTGGTCGAGGGTCGAGACCACGTTCCGCTGGCGAATGTCCATGGCCCGGTGGGCCTCGTCGCGGAAGCGCTTGAGGTAGTCGAGGTCGTCGGCCTCTTCCTCGTCGAGCACGCGCAACGCGACGTAGCGCTTGAGGTTGGTCTGCCACGCCTTGTACAGGGTGGAGCCGTGGGCCCGACCCTCGGAGAGGGTCCCCAGCAGCTCGTAGCCCGTGATCCGCGGCGTCGACACGACCTCTCCTTGGGCGCTGTGCGGGCGCGCTCGGCCGTCCGAGCGCGAGGTGGGACAGCCCTGTCCCGCAAATCTACCGGAACGCGCTCGGATTTCACCAGGGCTTGGTTCCCTGGCTGAGGGGCGCTCTCATATCCGAGTGCGCCCCCTGACCCCCGACGCCCTCGAGTTCCTGTTCAGCGCTCCCGCGCAGGCGGAGCTGGAGCGCGCGGAGCTGCCGGCGCGGAGCGACGAGCTGGCCTTCCTCTCGCGGCTGCGGACCGAGCACGGCGCCGACGGCGCGGGGTGGATCCTCGACCAGCTCCAGCTCCGGGCGCGGGCCCAGGGCCGGCTCGAGGGGGCCGAGCGCCTGCTGTTCGAGCCCGAGGCGCTGAGCATGCTGTCTGCGGCGCCGGTGGCCACCTGGCGCGCGAGCCGGATCCAGACCCTCGCGCCGCGCTGCCTCGACCTCGGCGCCGGCGGGGGCGGCGACTGCTTCGCCCTCGCCCGCGCGGGGCTGGAGGTGGACGCCGTCGAGCGCGACCCCGTGCGCGCCCGGCTGCTCGAGCACAACCTCGCGGTCCTCGGGCTCGCCGAGCGGGTGCGGGTGCACGCCGTGGACTGGTCGACCCGGGACTGGACCGGCGCCCCCGCCGCCTTCGTCGACCCCGCGCGTCGCGTCGCCGGGGAGCGGGTGCTGAGCCTGCACGCCATGCTCCCGCCGCTGGCCGCGGTGCTCGACCTCGCGCGGGAGGTGCCCGCGGTGTGGCTCAAGGTCGCGCCGGGGTTCCCCCTGCGGGAGCTGCCGCCAGAGGCCGGGCTCGAGTTCGTGTCCCACGCCGGCGAGCTGAAGGAGGCGCTCCTGACCTTCGGGACCGCGCGCCGACCCGGCCCGCGGGCGGTGGTCCTGCCCGCGGGGGAGGAGCTCTGGGGCGAGGAGCCCGAGCTCGCGCCGGGGCCGCCCGGCGCCTGGCTCTACGAGCCGGACCCCGCGGTGATCCGCGCGGGGCTGGTGCGGCTGCTCGGCGCGCGCCTCGGCGCGCACCAGCTCGACCCCGAGACCGCGTTCCTCACGGGGCCCGAGGCCCCGGTCGCTCCCTTCGGCCGCGGCTGGCCCGTGCTGCGCTGGGGCGCCTTCGGGCTCAAGCCGCTCAAGCGCTGGCTGCGCGAGGCCGACGTGGGGCGGCTCGAGATCAAGCGCCGGCGCTCCCCGGTCGAGCCCGCCGCCCTCCTGCGCAAGCTGGGCAAGCTCGCGGGCTCCCGCGCCGCGACCGCGATCCTGACCCCGATCGAGGGCCGCCCGGGCATGCTGCTCTGCGGCGAGCCCGGTGCAGCGGGGTAGCCCTCACATGCTGGGGAGGTCGGCCACCAGCTTCTCGAGCACGGGCTTGTAGCCCTGGAGCGCGGTGCGCTGCAGGTAGAGCTGCAGGCCGCGCTGTCCGCCGAGCTCCTCGCCGCCGCCGGCGCGGCCGGGGCCGCCGTGGAGCAGCATGGGCAGGACCGCGCCGGGGCCGAGGCTGTGCTCGGCGACCTTCTCGCTGCCCAGGTTCACGCGCCCCGAGTGCGGCGCCAGCGCGAGGGCGAGCTCGGTCGAGGTCGCGGCGTCGTCGCTGTAGACCGAGGCGACCAGGCCGCCCTGACCGAGGCCCACGAGCTCGCCGAGCTCGGCGGTGTCGGCGTAGGGCAGGATCGTGGCCACCGGGCCGAAGACCTCGCGGTCGTGGACCGTCGCGGCCCGGGGGTCCTCCGCCACGAGCAGCACGGGGCTCATGAAGTAGCCCTGCTCGCCCTCGACGCCCACGAGCTCGCCGCGCCCGCCGTCGCCCAGGGCCGCGGTCGCGACCTCCTGCAGCCGGGCCACGCCCTGCTGCACGTCCGCGAGCTGGCTGGCGGTCGCGAGGGGGCCCATGCGGACCTCCTTCTGCGCCGGGTCGCCCACGCGGATCGCGCTCAGGCCGTCGACCAGGGCCTCCTTGGCCGCGGCGAGCTGGCCCTTGGGCACGAACACGCGGCGGATCGCGGTGCACTTCTGCCCCGCCTTCTGGGTCATGTCCCGGACCACGTCGCCCACGAACAGGTCGAAGGTCTCGCTGTCGGGCTCGACGTCGGGGCCGAGGACCGCCGCGTTGAGCGAGTCGGCCTCGACGTTCAGCCGGCAGCCGCGCTCCTGGACCGCCGGGTGCTGACGCAGGGTCAGCGCGGTGTTGGAGCCGCCGGTGAAGGCGAGCACGTCCTGGTAGCCCAGGTGGTCGAGCAGGTCCCCGGCGCCGCCGCTGATCAGGCTCAGGCTACCCGCGGGCAGGGTCCCCGACTCGATCAGGATCTCGACCATGCGCACCGTGAGGATCGCGGTCGAGGTCGCGGGCTTGGTGATCACCGGGAGCCCGGCGAGCAGGGCCACCGCGGCCTTCTCGGCGAAGCCCCAGGCGGGGAAGTTGAAGGCGTTTATGTGCACGGCCACGCCCTGGAGCGGGGTCCACACGTGCTGACCGGCGTAGCGCGGCGAGCGCGCGAGCTGGATCGACTCGCCGTCCTGGAAGCAGCGCGCGTCCCCCAGCGTCTCGCCGAGCTTGGCGTAGTACTGGAGCGTCCCGGTGGCGCCGTCGACGTCGAACTTGGCGTCGCCGCGGGTGTTGCCCCCGCTCTCGGTCGAGAGCGCGAGCAGCTCGTCGCGGAAGCCGTGCAGGGCCTTGGCCGCGGCGGCGAGGCAAGCCCCGCGCTCCGCGAAGCTCAGCGCGCGCAGCGCGGGTCCGCCGGTCTGGCGGGCGTAGCGCACCGCGGCCCCCATGTCGACGCCCTCGCTCGAGGCCTCGGCCAGCTTCGCGCCGGTGGTCGGGTTGTAGAGCGGACGCCAGCCGCCCTGGCCGGCGACCCACTGGCCGCTGAGGTAGCTCTTGAGTTGGGTGGTCACGGGTGCCTCCTGGGTGGGGCCGGGATCTTACGCGGCGCGACGCGCCGCCGAGGGTCGGGGGTGAACGCGCGCGCGCGCCGCCCGGAGGACGACGCGCGCGGCGGGGGGCAGGTCGAGCGCCGACCTAGTTCGCGCGCTTGACGTACTCGAACTCGATGGGCTGCCCGTTGATCCCCTTGCGCGGGGGGGCGATCCACGAGGCGAACTTGCCCGGCTCGAGGACCTGGACCATGAGCGACTTCACGTAGGCGCGGTCGGCGTCGGTCGGCAGCCACTCGCCCTTCTTGGCCGCCCACTCCGCCGCGGAGATCGGGTTGCCCTGGGGGTCGTAGTGGGCGCTGGAGTAGACGCCCTGCCCGCGGTTGAAGCGCTGGTGCGGGAGGGTCATGCGCTCGCTGAGCCCGGCCTTGTCCAGGACCTTGTTCCAGCGCACGATCACGCGCTCGCAGTCCTCGACGTAGGAGTCGCGGAGCACGAGGTTCATGGCCCGGCGCAGCGGGATCTCCTCGGCCTTGAACCCGTCGCCGGTGGGCACGTCCATGGTGTAGATCGCGTCCAGGGCCTTGTGGTCGGTGATCCGGGGGTCGGTGGCTTCGGCCCAGCGCCCCTTGAGGCCGGCGGCGAAGTAGGTCGCCGAGTTCGAGGAGTTCTCGCTGCCGAACAGGTCCAAGGACGCCGTGTACCACTCGTTGACGTACTTCTGGATCACGTGCAGGGGGACCCCGCCGGCCTTGGTCACGTCGCCCTCGGGGGCCGTCTTCATGAGCTCGCAGGTGCGCTGGATCACGCGCGAGACGCCGGTCTCGCCCACGAACATGTGGTGCGCCTCCTCGGTGAGCATGAAGCGGCAGGTGCGCGAGAGCGGGTCGAAGCCGCTCTCCGCCAGGGCGCCGAGCTGGTACTTCCCGTCGCGGTCCGTGAAGGTCGTGAAGCAGAAGAACGAGAGCCAGTCCTCGATCGGCTTGTTGAAGGCCTCGAGGATCCGCGGCGAGTCGGGGTTGCCGCTGCGGCGCTCGAGCAGCTCCTCGGCCTCTTCACGCCCGTCGCGCCCGAAGTGCATCATCAGCAGGTAGACCATGGCCCACAGGTGCCGACCCTCCTCCACGTTGACCTGGAACAGGTTGCGCAGGTCGTAGAGGCTGGGGCAGGTCTGCCCGAGCAGGCGCTGCTGCTCGACCGAGGCGGGCTCGGTGTCGCCCTGGGTCACGATCAGCCGGCGCAGCTCGGTGCGCAGGTCGCCGGGGACGTCGTTCCAGGCCTTCTCACCCAGGTGATCGCCGAAGGCGATGGTCCGCTCCTGCTCCGAGGGGGTGAGGAAGATCCCCCAGCGGTACTCGGGCATCTTCACGTAGTCGAAGTGGGCCCAGCCGTCGGTGTCCACGCTCACCGCGGTGCGCAGGTAGACCTGGTCCTCCTGGAACCCCTCGGGCCCCATCTCCTTCCACCAGTCGATGTAGTTGGGCAGCCACTGCTCCAGCGCCTTCTGCAGCTTGGGGCTGTCGGAGAGCCCGACGTTGTTCGGGATCTTGCTCTGGTAATCGATCTTGCTGACCATGGTGTGCTCCGGTTCCGGGGGGTGTCTCAGGTGCGGGCGAAGTCGTACTGGGCGCTCTCGGGCTGACCGTAGAGGGTCAGCGCGCCCTTGGACCCGACCGCGTTGGGGCGCTGGAAGATCCAGTTCTGCCACGCGGTCAGTCGCCCGAAGATCTTGGTCTCGAGGGTCTCGGGGCCCGCCCAGCGCAGGCTGGCCTCCATGCCCGTGAGCGCGTCCGGTGACAGGCTGACCCGCTCCTCGATCGCGAGGCGGGTCTCGTCGTCCCAGTCGAGCTCGTCGACGAGGTAGGTCACGAGCCCCGCGTCGTCGGCGTCGCCGGGGCCGTAGAGCCGGGTCTCGCCCGCGAGCTCGGCGGCGTGCTCGGGGGTCTTGAGGAAGCGCGACTGGAGCCGGCTGAGGCCGTTGCCCATGGGCAGCGCCCCGCCGTTGAGCGGGCTGATCCCGAGCTGGGCGCCGTCGTCCTCCAGCATGTAGGTGCGGTCGCCGGCGAGGGCCAGCTCGAGCAGGCTCCCCGCGAAGCAGCTCCCGGGGGTCGCCAGCGCGAAGAAGCTCTTGGCCGTCATGTCCAGGCGCTTGAGCACGCGCTTCATGTTGTGCAGGACCTCGTGCACGAACCAGTCGTCCTGTTGCGCGAGGAGCGCGGCGTCGTGGTCGAGCACGCGCTGCGGGTCGCCCACCGTCTCGAGCAGCACCAGGCCGATCTCGGGGTAGTGGAAGCGCAGGCGCAGCAGGGCGTCGTCGAGCTCACGGAAGGCGCGCAAGGCGTAGAGGTCGGCGCCCTGGGCCTGGGGGTCCTTGACCTGGGCGTCGTCGGCGCTGGGGCCCCGGACCAGCAAGCGGCAGGTGCGGGGCTGGCTGCCCCACAACAGCTCGACGTGGCGGTAGTGCAGGCCGGCCTCGTCCTCGCTCGGGGCCACGGAGTCGAGGGCCACGCCCTTGCGGTCGGGGCGCCCGCCGCCGGCGAGCTCCTGGGCGCGGGCGGCGACCTTGTCGGCCCACTTCGAGGTCGGCCAGGTCTGGTCGACGAGGCCCCACTTCACCGCGCGCTTGCCCTTCACGCCCTCCGCCAGGGTCGAGAACACGTCGGCCAGGTCGCGGCGGACCTTGCGCTTGTCCACCAGCCGGGTCAGGCCGCCGGTGCCGGGGAGCACCCCGAGGAACGGGACCTCGGGGAGCGAGACCGCCGAGCTCTTGTCGTCGATCAGGTAGATCTCTTCGCAGGCCAGCGGCAGCTCGTAGCCGCCGCCCGAGGCCACGCCGTTGAGGGCGGCGACGTAGGTCTGCCCGCTGTGCTCGGTGGCGTCCTCGATGTAGAGCCGCGTCTCGTTGGTGTACTTGCAGAAGTTCACCTTCCAGGCGTGGGTCGAGGACGCGAGCATGAAGATGTTCGCGCCCGCGGAGAACACGCGCTCCTGCGCGCTGGTGACCACCACGCAGGTGACCTCGGGGTGCTCGAAGCGCAGGCGCTGCACGGCGTCCGCGAGCTCCACGTCCACGCCGAGGTCGTAGCTGTTCATCTTCAGCTCGTAGCCCTCGCGCAGGCCCTTGTCCTCCTGGATCGCGATCTTGATCCAGGCCACGGCCCCCTCGACCTCCAGCTGGAGGTGGGTGTAGCGGCTGGGGTGGGTTTCGAAGTCGACCTGAATGGGTGCGGTTTTGCTGCTCATGCGCCCAACGGTAAGGGATGGCCGCGCCACATGCAAGATAGTGCTTGAAATCGACCAATGAGGCAATATAGTGCACCGCATGGCCGAATTACTGGACCGCGTCGGCGGCCGCACGCGCGCGGCTCGTAAGCGTAAAGATTGGACGATCAAGCAGTTGGCTGAGGCCTCCGGGCTCAGCCCGCGCTTCGTGAGCCAGCTCGAGTCGGGCCAAGGGAACATCGCCATCGGCCGCCTGGAGCAGGTGGCCGAGGCGCTGGACCTGGACCTGGTGGAGCTGATCTACGACCCCGCTAGCCCCTGGGGCCGCCTGGTGCGCCTGCTCGAGGGCCGCAGCCCCGCCGAGTTCACGCGCAGCGTCGAGGCGGCCGAGCTGGCCCTCGGCGTCCAAGGCCCCCGGGCCATCGCGCTGCTCGGGCTGCGGGGCGCGGGCAAGAGCACCCTCGGCCCCCAGCTCGCCGACGCCCTGGGCCTGGCCTTCGTCGAGCTCGACGCGCAGATCGAGGAGGCCGCGGGGCTGAGCCTGAGCGAGGTGTTCGCGCTCCACGGCGAGGCCTACTACCGCCGCCTCGAGCGCCAGTGCTTGGCCGCGCTGATCGCGGCGCCCCCCAGCGTGATCGCCCTCGGCGGCGGAGTGGTCGGCAACGACGAGGCCTTCCAGCTCGTCCAGGACCGCTGCACCACCGTGTGGCTCAAGGCTGACCCCGAGGACCACATGCGCCGGGTGCTCGAGCAGGGAGACCGCCGCCCGGTCGCCGGGAGCCAGGACGCCATGGCCGAGCTGCGCTCGATCCTCGCCGCCCGCGAGCCGCTCTACCGTCAGGCTCAGGTGCACGTCGATACGTCGGCGCTGGGCGCGGGCACCCTCCCTGTGTTATTGGAAGGTGTGGGAGCGTGCGGGTGGACCGCGCGACCAGAGCGGGGGGATCACGGGTGAAGCACGCAGCGAGGAGGCCCACGTGTTGACCTCCTACGACCTGGTTGCGGGAAAGCTCCTCGTGCAACTACGTCTGACGACGGCGACGGTGATCCAGGACGCCCTGGTCTACCTCGACGAGCGCCCGGAGCTGGGCTTCGGGCTCATGACCTACCTCGCGCGCACGAGCGGGATCCCGGCCGCGGACCTCGACCGGGTCAGCACCTTCGTGAGCCTGTTCCAGGAGCGCCGGCACCAGGCCACCGCCCTGCGCGAGCTCGAGCGCGAGGGCCTGGAGCAGTCCCTGATCTACGAGTTGATCGGCGAGCTGGACCAGGCGGACCCGGGAGTCCGAGTCAGCAACCTGCTCCTGGACAAAGCCCTGCTCAGCCTCGACCAGTGCGCGGAGCTCGAGAGCCGGGTGCAGGGCAGCCTGCGCGCGGACACCGGGCGCTTGCTCAAGGCCTACCGCCGGCAGGAATTCGCAGGCGTGTCGCGTCCCCTGGTCCCCCGGCCCTTGATCGACGAGGACGCCTTCCGCTTGAGCGTGCTGTTCCGCTCGGAGCTCACCCAGTGGAAGGTCTCCGACGGGATCCCCGAGGTCTCGGTCGACCCGGACGCCACCAAGAAGCCGGACTACGTCGACCTCAGCGAGACCCTGTTCACCGAGCGCGAGGTCGGCGAGGACCTCTACGGGTTCAAGCAGGGCGACTCGATCGGTCCCTACGTCGTGCGCCGCTCCCTGGGCCAAGGCGGCATGGGACGGGTCTACCTGGCCCAGGCCCCCAACGAGAGCTACGTCGCGATCAAGGTCCTGCGCGCGGAGCTGGCCGAGCCCGAGGACTACGCCCGCTTCGAGCGCGAGGCCGTGATCTGCGAGCGCCTGCGGCACCCCGCGACCCTGCGCCTGCTGGACCGCGGACAGACCGCCGACGGGGTGAGCTACCTCGTGTTCCCGGCCTTCGCGGGGCGGACCCTGGGGGACGCGATCGAGGAGCTCGGGCGCCTGCCGCTGGCCGACGCGTTCATGATCGGGATCCAGCTCCTGGACGCCCTGGATGCGATCCACCAGAAGCAGATCATTCACAAGGACCTCAAGCCCGACAACATCATGCTCCTCGACCGGCCCGGCCGCTACGCGCTGTGCCTGATCGACTTCGGCCTGGCGCACATCGTCGACGCCGCAGAGCGGGCCCCCAGCCGCCCGCTGTTCCTCACCCGCCAGAGCGAGATCGTGGGCTCCCCGGCCTACATCAGCCCGGAGCAAGTCACCGGAGACGCGGTCTCTGCCCAGACCGACCTCTACTCCTTCGGGGTGATCCTGTTCCACATGCTCACCGGGCGGCTCCCGATCAGCGCCAAGACCCACTACCAGCTCCTGGACGCCCACGTGCACGACACGCCCCGGAGCCTGACCGCCATGGCCCCGGACCAGACCTGGGACCCGGCGCTGCAGGGCCTGCTCACCCGGCTCCTGCACAAGGACCCGGGGGCGCGCCCCACGAGCGCCGCCGAGGCCCGGCGCGCCCTGATCGACTGCCAAGCCCGCATGCTGGGCTAGTTCCCCGAGAGGACGCGGCGGCCGAGGCGGACGAGGTCGCCGCCGCGGGAGGCGAGGAAGCGCCGGGTGAAGCCGAAGGCGCCCGGGCGGCGGCGGGCCGCGCCGAGGCGAGCGAAGAGCTCGGCGTGAGCCTCGACGACCTTGGGCATGTCGAACACCTCGCGCACGCGCACCCGGCCCTGGCGCGCGAAGGCGGCGCGGGCGGCGGGGTCGTCGAGGAGCGTGATCAGGGCGTGGGCGAAGGCCCCCACGTCGTCGGAGGGGACGAGCACGCCGCAGCCGTCCCCCAGGACCTCGCGGTTGGGCGGAATGTCCGAGGCGACCACCGGAGCGCCCGCGGCCAAGGCCTCGAGCAGGGTGTTGCTGATCCCCTCGGAGCGGCTAGGCAGGGCGCACACCGTGGCCCCCCGCAGGAGCCCCCACACGTCGTCGCGCCGCCCGAGGAACGCGACCCGCTCCAGGACCCCGAGCTGCTCGGCGAGCTCGCGCAGCTCCCCGGCCTGCGGGCCCGACCCCGCGAGCAGGAGCCGCGCCAGGGGCAGCGCCTCGGCGACCTCGGCGAAGGCGTGCAAGAGCAGGTCGACCCCCTTCTGCCGGTCGAGGCGCCCGGCGAAGAGCACGGTGGGGGCGTCGCTCAGGGGCTGGACCGGGGTCGCCGCGGCGACGGCCTCGACGTCGACCCCGTTGGGGATCCGCGCCAGCCGCGCGCTCGCGAACCCGGTCTGCCGCGCCTCCTCGGCGATCTCGTCGCTTATGCACACGAGCTGCGCCTCGCTCAGGCCCTGGAGCACGAGGTCGCGGTCGCTCGGGGGGAGCCCCTCGAGGGCGCTCATGTCGCCCCAGGTCCCGCCGCAGGCGAGCTTGACCACGACCGGCGCGTCGAGGACCCGGCCCAGCCGCGCGCCGATCGCGCCCATCATCAGCTGCACGGCGTAGATCACACTCCAGCTGTCGCGGTGCCGGTAGAGGATCCCCGCCGCCGCCGTCTCGTAGACCAGGAGCGGGACCCGATACAGCCGCACCCCCTCGCGCTCCTCGTACCACGAGCGCTCGGGGAGCCGCACCAGCCCAGGCGCAGTGCAGGTGATCAGGGTCACGGGGACCCCGGTCTGGACCAGGCCCCGGGCGAGGGCCATCGCCTGACGCTCCATGCCGCCCAACGCGTCCACGTCCCGCACCAGGATCGCGACCCCGGCGGAGCGCCCGCCGCCAGGCTGCGACCAGCGCCGCACCTGATCCGCCACGAGCTTGGCGGTCGAGACCACGCCGTCGCGTCCCGTGCGCAGCCCAGCCCGGGTCGTGGCGCGCAGGACCTCCGCCCGCGAGCCCGGGAGCACGAGCAGCCGCGACTCGTCGGGGCGGTGAATCCGCTTGAGCTCCTCGAACAGCTCCACGTGGTCCCGGGCCACGCGGTCGAGGTCGTAGTGCGTCTCGACGTGCGCGCGCCCCGCGCCGCCCAGCCGCTCGCGCAGGGGCCGATCGAGGAGCAGGCGCTCGAGGGCGGCGGTCAGCGCGCGCACGTCCCCGGGGGGCACGAGCAGCCCCTGCACCCCGTCCTCGACCAGCTCGCGGGTGCCTCCCACCCGGGTGGCGACCACCGGGACCGCGCTGGCCATGGCCTCGAGCAGCGCGTTGCTCGTGCCTTCGGCGTCCGAGGGCAGGACCACGAGCGCGGCCTCGGCCAGGAGCGGGACCACGTCCGGCTGCCGCCCGAGGAACTCGACCACGTCGCCCAGGCCGCGGCGCTGGACCTCGACCTTGAGGCTCTCGAGCAGCGGTCCGTCCCCGGCGAGGGCGACCGACAGCCCGGGCACGCGCCCGCGGAGCTCGCTGGCCGCGGCGAGCAGCAGGTCCAGGCGCTTCTGCGCGCCCAGGCGGCCGAGGAACAGGACCCGCGGGCGGTCCGGGTCCGGCCGCGGCGCGAAGCGCCCCAGGTCGATCCCGTTCTTGACCCGGGCGATGGCCGCCGCGTCGACCCCCAGGAGCTCGACGGCCTCGCGCTCGATCTCCGAGCTGATCGCCGCGATCCGGGTCGCCGAGCGCAGCGCGGCGAGCTGACGGCGGCGGTCGAGGCCGTGCAGCACCCCCTGGGCGTCGCCGAAGCGCCCGCCGCAGGCGAGCTTGACCACCACCGGGAGCCCCAGGCTCAGCCCGATGCGGCTCGCGATCGAGCCGGTCTCGTGGTGCACCGCGTAGATCCCGTCGAGCTTGTGCCGGCGCCGGGCGATGGCGTTGAGCGCGGTGACCTCGAGGATCCCCAGCGACGTGGTCCAGTCCACCGCGGCGAGCACCGGGACCCGCACCACCTGCAGCTCTCCCACCACCTCGCGCAGCGGCCGGCGCTCGGTGCTGGGGGAGGTCGTGATGTAGGTCACGGGGACGCCCATGCCCGCGATCCGCTCGGCGAGGCGTCGGGCCTGGCCCTCCATTCCGCCGCTGAAGTCGAAGCCGCAGGCGATGAACGCCAGCCCGCGCAGGCCGGAGTGTTCGGACCCGTCGCTCACGCGCTTACGCGAGGCCCAGGCTCTGACGCGTCCAGGCCGCGGTGCGCTCGAGCCCCTCGCGCAGCGGAACCCGCGACTCGAACCCCAGGAGCGACTGGGCGTGGGTCAGGTCGGCGTGGGTCAGGGGCATGTCCCCGGCCGCCGCGGGCAGGCGCTCGATCTCCAAGGTCTTGCCGCTGACCTCCTCGATCAGCGCCAGGAGCTCGCGCATGCTGGTCGTCGCGCCGCCGCCGATGTTCGAGACGAGGTATTCGCCGGGCTGGACGCGATCCAGGGCCGCGACCACCCCGCGCACGATGTCGTCGACGTAGGTGAAGTCGCGGATCACCGAGCCGTCCCCGAACAACGGGATCGACTCCCCCAGATAGACCCGGCGCAGGAACTTGCCGATCGCCATGTCCGGACGACCGCGGGGGCCGTAGACCGTGAAGAAGCGCAGCCCGATCGCCCCCAGCCCGAACAGCTCGACGTAGGTCGCGGCCATGAGCTCGTTGGCGCGCTTGCTCGCGGCGTAGGGCGAGAGCGGCCGCGACGCGGGCTCCGCCTCGCGGAAGGGCGCCGTGGCGTCCCCGCCGTAGACGCTGGAGGAGGAGGCGAACACCAGGCGCTGCGGCCCCTGGGCGCGCAGCGCCTCGAGCACGTTCAGCGTCCCGGTCACGTTGATCGCGAAGGTGGTGTGCGGGTCCTCGATCGACGCGCGCACGCCGGGGCGCGCGGCGAGGTGCACCACGCCGTCGGTGTCCGCGACGGCGCGGCGCACGTCCTCGAGCTGGCGCAGGTCGCCCTCGATCAGCTCCACCCCCTGGGCCTCGAGCTCGGCGGCGGTGGCGCGCTTGATCGCGGGGTCGTAATAGGGGTCGAAGCAGTCCAGGACCCGGACCTCGTCCCCCCGGGCGAGCAGCGCCTCGGCCAGGTGCGACCCAATGAAGCCGGCTCCGCCGGTGACGAGATAGCGTGCCACGTGTCCTCCGCGCAGAGTGTAAGCCTGAAGCCCTGCGGCAGCTAGCGCCCGCGCGCGGCTGCGGCAGCTACCCGCGCAGCTTGAGGGTCTGGTATTTCGCCCGGAACTTGCGCGCGCGCTCCGCGTCGCCCAGGCGCTCGTAGAGCTGCGCGGCGTAGCGGTAGGCCCGGGCGTATTCCGAGTCGACCTTGATCGCGGCCTTGAGCGCGGTGCGCGCCTCCTCCAGGCGTTCGCAGCGCACGGCGGCGGCGGCGTAGAGCACGAAGGCCTCGGGGTCGTCGCTCTCGAGCTTGCTCAGGTGGCGGAAGGCGCGCCGCGCGCGGTGGTAGTCGCCCACCGAGGCGTAGGTCTTGCCCAGGAGCAGCACCGCCCGGGCGAAGTTCTTGTCGCTGCGCACGGCCTTCTCGAGCAGCGGGATCGCTGCGGCCGGCTCGCCCTCCTCCACGTGCTCCCGCGCGCGCTCGTAGAGCTCGATCGGGTTGGTCTCCGAGCGCCCCGAGCCGTGGGCGAACATGGAGTTCATGGACGACTCTTGCGGCACCGTGGGGTGGTCCATCAGGTCCCGGGTCGGGTCGTCGGCCTCGTCCATGTCCAGGTTCTGACCCTCGACCAGCCCGTGGGGCTCGAAGCTCTGGGTCGGACCGCGCTGAAAGATCTCGGTCTCCTCGTCGTCGTCGGCGAAGCTGTCCTCGGGGTCGAAGGCGTAGCCCTTGAGGCTCACGATCATCTTCACCTCGCCGGTGCCGCCGGCGAGCTTCACGTCGCTGATCGCCTCGCACTCGAGGAGCTCCTCGACCAGGGTCCGGGCCAAGCCCCAGGAGACGCCGCGCAGGTCGACGTCGAAGCCGCGAGGCACGTCCTCGAGGGCGTGGTCGTAGTCGTGCAAGAGCTCGCGCAGCACCCCCATGGCCTCGCGTCGGGTGCGCGAGTTGGGCCCGCCGCGGCGCGCGGTGGGCTCCTTCTTGCGCGACTTGCGCGCGCGGGGTTGGGCCTCCGGCGCGCGCTCGGACTTCGAGCCCTTCTTGCGCGGCTCGACGTAGGGCGCGTCCTCGGGGACTCGCAGCTTGGCGTGGCAACGCAGACAGCGCACCTTCTTGCCGCGAAACGCCTCGGGGACCCGGGCCTCGTGGCCGCACTCCGAACAGTGGATGCGGATCTTCGCCATGGAGGGCTTAGCGTACCAGGTCGGGCCAAGTCGGGGTAGGGCGCGCGGTTAGCGCACCGCCCGGCGCGCTCAGACCCGCAGCTCCGCGCGGCCGTTCTGGATCACCTCGACCCCGTCCTGGTTCACGATCGCGACCCCGTAGACCTCGCGAGCCTCGGTCGCGTCGAGCTTCCAGGCGCTCACGGTCAGCACGTCGCCCATGAGCACTGGCTTCGAGAAGCGCACCGCCAGCCGCGCCAGACGGGTGGGGTCGCCCCCGCCCAGCCGATCGACGAGGGTCTTGGCCGCGAAGCTCATGGTGCACAGCCCCTGGAGGATCACCCCGGGGAACCCGGCGAGCTTGGCCACCTCGGCGTCGGTGTGGATCGGGTTGTTGTCCAGGGACGCGTCGGCGTAGACCAGGCTCTGGTCCGGGGCCACCGTGATCTGCTCCTCGAACACCGGGGCCGGGCGCGGGGCCTCCGCCGGCGCGGGGGCCTTGGCGCCCTTCTTCCCCCCGCCCTCGCCGCGAATGAACATGGACGCGCCGACGCGCACCGCGAGCTCGCCCCCCGCGTAGAGCCGCTCCTCCAGGCGCAGCACCTCCCCCGAGCTCTTGCGCTCCATGGCCTTGACCTCGACCCGCAGCGCGCACAGGTCCCAGGGTCGCAGCGGACGGAGGAACTCCATGTCCTGCTCGCCGTGGACCAGGCGCAGCACGTCGGCGCCGAGGTCCGGGTCGCTCACCAGGTCGAACAGCACGTCCTTGAACAGGCGCACGCTGAACATGGGCGGGGCCACCGCGCCCTCCCCGGCGTAGGCCGGGTTCTCGTCCTGGGTCGCACGGGCGAAGGCCAGGGCGTGCTCGGGGCGGACCCACTCGGGGCTGCGCGCGGCGCGCACGTGCCCGAGCAGGTCGCGGTTCAGCCCGCCGCCGCTCGTCGCCTCGGCCGCGGGCTGGCGCAGCTCCTGCGCCACGCGCTTGAGGTCGAAGGCGCTGCCGAACTTCATGAGCTCGCCCACGTTCGAGGGCTTGACCCGCCCCTCGACGAAGGCCTGCTCGGCCTTGAGCTCGCCCGAGAGGATCTGGGCGTAGTCTTCGAGGCTGGCCGCGACCACGCAGGTGGCCGTGCCCTGGCGGCCGCGGCTGGCGCTGGCCCGCCCGTCGGCCACGGTCACGGTCCAGTCCTCACCGCCCGCGAGGTGGAACTGGACCACCGCGCTCCAGCCGCTGGCCTTCTCGGGGCGGAAGGTCTCGGGCAGCACCGCGAAGGCGCGCTCCACGAGCTCGCCGGCGCTGGCGCTCGGCGCCGCGGCGGCGGCCGCCGCCGGCGCCGGCTGGTGCTGCTCCGCGAGCTGCTTGGCCTGCTTCATGTCGAAGGCCGACCCGAACTTCATCGTCGCCCAGGTTCGAGGCCTGATCTTCCCCGGGCCATGAACGCCTGCTCGGGCTTCTGCTTCCCCTGCACCACGTCCGCGCATGTCTGCTGGTCCACCGTCACCGCTACGCAGGTCGCGTCCCCGTGCTTGCCCTCCTGCGTGCTGCACGCGCCGTCCTTCACGCTCACCGTGCACGGCGTCCCGTCGGGTGATGTCGAAGTGATCACCGCGTTCCAGCGCCCCTTGGCCCGCTCCGGCACGAACACCTGCGGGCATCAGCCGGAACGCCGCCCCGATCACCTGCGCCGGCCCCAGGGGCTGCGGCGCCGCCACGGCCGCCGGCGCCGCCTGGTGCTGCTCCGCGAGCTGCTTGGCCTTCTTCATGTCGAAGGCCGACCCGAACTTCATCATGTCGCCCAGGTTCGACGCCTTGATCTTCCCCTGCCATGAACGCCTGCTCGGGCTTCTGCTTCCCCTGCACCACGTCCGCGTAGGTCTGCTGGTCCACCGTCACCACGCAGGTCGCGTCCCCGTGCTTGCCCTCCTGCGTGCTGCACGCGCCGTCCTGCACGCTCACCGTGTAGGGCGTCCCGTCGGTGATGTCGAAGTGGATCACCGCGTTCCAGCCCTTGGCCCGCTCCGGCACGAACACCTGCGGCATCAGCCGGAACGCCGCCCCGATCACCTGCGCCGGCCCCAGGGGCTGCGGCGCCGCCACCGCCGCCGGCGCCGCCTGGTGCTGCTCCGCGAGCTGCTTGGCCTTCTTCATGTCGAAGGCCGACCCGAACTTCATCATGTCGCCCAGGTTCGACGCCTTGATCTTCCCCGCCATGAACGCCTGCTCGGGCTTCTGCTTCCCCTGCACCACGTCCGCGTACGTCTGCTGGTCCACGGTCACCACGCAGGTCGCGCTCCCGTGCTTGCCCTCCTGCGTGCTGCAGGCGCCGCCCTCGACCTTCACCGTGTAGGGCGTCCCGTCGCGATGTCGAAGTGGATCACCGCGCTCCAGCCCTTGGCCCGCTCCGGCACGAACACCTGCGGCATCAGCCGGAACGCGGTCGCGATCACCGCCCCCGGCCCCGCGGGCGCAGCAGCGGCGGCGGCGGCGGGGCGCGCCTCGCCGGCGATCTCCTTCAGCCGCGCGGCGATCTCCTGCGGGGTCCAGAGCGCGTCGCCGTCCTTGGTGGCCCCGTCGGTCATGAGCATGCGGTACTCGAGCAGCTGCTGCCCGTGGATCCCGAACACCCGGCCGTTCACGTCCTTGCCCAGCTCGGAGGCGAGGAACAGCGCCATGGGCGCGACCTGCTCGGGGCGCATGCTGTCGGGGACCATGTCGATCGTGTCGGTCATGCGCGTCTTGGCCATGGGCGCCAGACAGTTGACGGTCACCCCGAGCTTGGTCAGCTCCTGGGCCCAGGTCAGCGTCATGCCGTAGATCCCGGCCTTGGCGCCCGCGTAGTTGGTCTGCCCGTAGTTGCCCTTGAGCCCGGCGTACGAGCTGGTGTTGATCACGCGCCCGCCGGGGTCGCCCTGGTCGGCGCGCTCCTTGACGTGGCGCGCGAAGGCCTGGGTGCAGAGGAAGGTGCCCTTGAGGTGCACCTGGACCACGAGGTCGAAGTTGGCCTCCTCCAGCTTGAGCAAGGTCTTGTCGCGCAGGATCCCGGCGTTGTTGACCAGGATGTCCACGCGCCCGAAGGCGTCGAGGGCCGCCTGCAGGATCCCCTCGGCGCCCTCGCGGGTGGCCACGCTGTCGCCGTTGGCCACCGCCTCGCCGCCCTGCGCCGCGATCTCGTCCACGACCTGCTGGGCCATGGAGACCGAGGCCCCGGACCCGTCGAGGGCCGAGCCGAGGTCGTTGACCACGACCTTGGCGCCCTCCTGGGCCAGGAGCAGCGCGTGGCAGCGCCCGATCCCCCCTCCCGCGCCGGTGACGATCGCGACCTTGCCGTCCAACAGACCCATGACGTCCTCGCTCGTTGGGCGGGCCTCGCCGAGGACCCCAGGCCGGGGTGCCTCGAGGCCTGCGCCCCGTGACCGCAAAGGCTACGGGTCCAGGCTGGCGGTGACAAGTTGGCCCGTGGAGCCGAGACCTTACTGCCCGGGTCGAAGTGGAGTAGGGTCGGTGGCATGCGCCGACTCCTCCCGCTCGTGCTGCTGCTCTGCGCCTGCGCCGCGCCTCCCGAGCCCGGGCCCGCGCCGGACCCGAACCTCAGCGACTACTCCGGCGCGCGGACCCTGCTGCGGAGCGACCTCCCCCCGACCGCGGCGGAGCAGGCGCTGCGCGACCAGGAGACCCTCGAGCTCCTGCTCGACGCGCGCCTGCCCTTCCTCTCGGTCGACCCCGCCCGGCAGCCCGCGCCGACCTACGTGATCGCCGACCCCGGGCGCTTCGCGCTCTACGCCAGCGACCACGACGCCCCGGCCCAGGCCGGCGCCTTCGTCTCGCCCCAGGGCGCGTTGTTCGTGCGCTACCGCGCCGAGGACCAGACCCCCTTCGGCCCCCCCTACGTGCTCGAGCCGCCGAGCCGGCCCCAGGCCGCGGGCTCCCTGCGCCGGCGCCTGCTCCTGCGCTACGGGCCCGAGCTCCCCGCGACCTGGATCGAGGAGGGCCTGTCCCAGGCCTTCGCCGACCTCGCGGCCCGCGAGCTGGGGGAGGAGGCGCTGGCCACCCCGCGGATCCGGCAGCGCCTGCTCGACGCCTACCTGCCCCTGTTCCTCGGCGGGCGCCCGGCCCTCGAGGACACCCTGACCCGCGTCCACGATCGGCGGGCCCTCGACCGGCGTCAGGTCGGCGCCGAGCCCCTGGCCTGGGCCGCGGTGCGCTACCTGCTCGCCGACGCCGAGGGGACGGCGCTCCTCGGGCGCGCCCTGGACGGCTGGGCCAGCGGCGAGCCCCTGCGCGCCCAGGACCTGGCCTGGCTGCGCGAGCGCGAGCGCGCCTTCGAGCAGAGCCTGCAGCGCGAGACGCTCCAAGCCCTGATCGCCCAGCTCCGCGACGCGCCCACCTCGGTGGACCGCTGGGAGGCGGCCGCCGCCCTGCGCCTGGTGAGCAACCTCGACGTCGAGGTCGACGAGGACCCCGAGCTGCTCCCGGCGCGGATCGCCCGCGCCGAAGAGCTGCTCGAGGAGGACCCGGGCCCGCTGCGCTTCCTGGATCCCTATGCCCCGGAGATCGAGCGCGCCCGCACCGCGCGCTCGCAGTTCGCGGCGCTCGACGCGCTCACCAAGCGTGTGCGCCACGAGTTCGAGCGGCGCACCGCGGGCTACGGCCACCCCGCGGTCGAGCACGCGCGGGGTCGGCTGAAGACCGCGATCCAGTGGGCCATGGAGCACCCGCCCCCCGGGCAGGGGCCCGCTACGGACGAGGGGCCCGCACCAGATCCGCAGTGACCGCGACCTGGAACAGGCACAGCGCCAGGGCGACCAGCGCGAACCATCCCGCGAGCACCCCGACCCCCAGCGCTGCCTCGCCGTCGACGGTGCCCTTGGCGAACAGCGCCAGGGCCAGGAGCGGCGAGACCAGGAGCCACAGCCGCCCCGCGGCGCGCGGGCCGCTCAGGAGCGCGACGCGGCGCAGGTTCCCAGGGATCCGGCGCAGCGCAGCCCAGGCCGCGCCCAGGGGCCAGGGGAAGGTCCACAGCGCGACCTTGAGCCCCTTGAGCGAGGGCGGGAGCGCGCGGTGGAAGAACACGCCCACGAGCACCGGGAGCCCGACCATGAGGGCCAGGTCTCCCAGGCTGAAGCGCGCGGCGCGGGCCAGCTCCTCGCGCCCGCCGACCAGCGGTCGACGGCAGGCGAGGCTCGCGCAGCGCTGCCCGAGGGTCTCGGCGCAGCTCTGGTGCAGGAACGTGCCGCAGCCCGCGCAGCCCCGCAGCGGGGCGTCCAGGGTGCGCTGGCAGTGGGCGCACGGGGGGGTCGTCGAGTCGGGCATGCGGCGGCCTCCTTCTCCGCCCACCAAGCACCCGCGGTGCCGGAGCGAAGTCTTCCGCCGAGGCTCGGACCCTGACGCTGGCGTTGTCAGGGAACCCGAGGTCGCTGCGACCGCAGCGCGGCGCAGTCAGCCTCCGAGCGGCTCGACCCGTGTTCCGTCGCGCTGTCTACGGCGACGACAGGCGTCCGCTCACGCCCGCTACGCGAGCTCGCGGTGCGTGAACGCGCGCTTGCCCGGGCCGTAGTCGCCGGCGGCCTGGCCCTGGCCGCGGAGCAGCCAGCGCGTGGTCAGGAGCCCCTCGACCCCGACGGGGCCCCGGGCGTGGATCCGCCCGGTGGAGATCCCGACCTCGGCGCCCAGCCCGTAGCGGAAGCCGTCGGCGAAGCGGGTGCTGGCGTTGTGGAACACCGACGCCGAGTCGACCTCGCGCAGGAAGCGCGCGGCGGCCTCGGGGTCCGCGGTCACGATCGAGTCGGTGTGCCCGCTGCCGTAGCGGTGCACGTGCTCGATCGCGGCGGTCAGGTCGTCGACGACCTTGACGGCGAGCACCGTGTCGCCGTACTCCGCGCCCCAGTCGGCGTCGGTGGCCGGTTGGGCGCCCGGGAGCGCCTCCCGCGCGCGGGGGTCGGCGCGCAGCGTGACCCCGGCCGCGGTCAGGGCCGCGCCCACCGCGGGCAGGTGCGGGAGGAAGCCCGCGTGCACGAGCAGGGCCTCGGTGGCGTTGCAGGCGGCGGGGTAGTCGCACTTGCCGTCGACGGCGAGCCGCGCGGCCATGGCCGGGTCCGCGGCCGCGTCGAGCACGAGGTGGCACACCCCCTCGGCGTGCCCGAGGACGGGGATCCGGGTCGAGGTCTGGATCCGGCGCACGAGCTCTCCCGAGCCGCGGGGGATCACGAGGTCCACGAGGTGGTCCAGCTCGAGGAGCTGGGCCACGGCCTCGCGGCCCTCGATCCCCTGCACCGCCTCGGGGTCCAGGCCCTCCCCCGCGAGCGCGTCGCGCAGGCAGCCCACCAGCGCGCGGTTGCTGCGCATGGCCTCGGAGCCGCCCTTGAGCAGGACCGCGTCCCCCGCGCGCAGGGCCAAGGCGCCGATCTGGATCACGGCGTCGGGGCGGCTCTCGAAGATGATCAGGAGCACGCCCAGCGGGCTCTTGACCTGGGTCAGCTCCAGGCCCTCGTCCAGCTCGCGCTTGGCCAGGGTCGCGCCGATCGGGTCCGGGAGCTCGGCGAGCTGGGCCACGCCCTCGCGCAAGGTCGCGAGCTTGGCCGGGGTCAGGGCCAGGCGCTTGACCAGGGGCTCGGCGACGCCGTCCTGCTCAGCGGCGGCGAGGTCCGCGGCGTTCTCCGCGAGCAGCGCGGCCTCGCGCTCGGCCAGCAGCGCGGCCAGCCGGTTCAGGACCCGGGTCCGGACCTCGCCCGCGGCGCTGCCCAGCGCGCGCTGCGCGCGGCGGGCGGCGCTGGCGGGGGCCTGCATGGGGTTCGTCGCTGCGCTCATGATCACTCCAACTCGGGCTGCAACACGAGGTGCCGCCGGTGCACCAGCGCGTCGTGGTTGCGCACGCCGGCGGGCGAGGTCCCCGCGCACCAGGCGCGGGCCGCGTCGGCGTCGCAGCACATGAGCCCGCGGCCCAGGAGCTCGCGCTGGGGCCCGCGCAGCTCGACCACGTCGCCGCTGTCGAACCCGCCCTCGACGGAGACCACCCCCGCCGCGAGCAGGCTCGCCCCGCGCTCGGTGACGGCGCGCACCGCCCCGGCGTCGAGGTGCAGGACCCCGCGGGGCGCGGTGGCGTAGGCGATCCAGCGCCGGCGCGACTGCAGCCCGTCCTCGCGGGCCGGGAACCAGGTCCCGATCGCCTCGCCGGTCGCCGCGCGGCCCACCACGCCGAAGTCGCGCCCGCAGGCGATCACCGCGTGGCAGCCCGAGCGGGCGGCGATCTGGGCGGCCGCGACCTTGCTGCGCATGCCGCCGCGCCCGCTGCCCGAGGTCGAGGACCCCGCGCCGTCGAGGTTCACCAGGGAGTCGACCCGGGTCAGGAGCTTGGCCTCGGGGTTCCCCCGCGGGTCCTGGTCGTAGACGCCGTCGACGTCGGTGAGCAGGATCAGCAGGTCCGCGGCGAGCTCGGTGGCGACCAGCGCCGAGAGCTTGTCGTTGTCGCCGAACACGGGGCGCGCCTCGTCGAGGAAGGTCAGCTCGTCGGTAGAGACGGCGTCGTTCTCGTTGACCACGGGGATCACGCCCCGCCGCAGCAGGCGGTTCAGGGTCGCGCGCAGATTCAGGCAGCGGTCGCGGTCGTCGAAGTCACTCTGGGAGAGCAGGACCTGCCCCGCGACCAGGCCCAGGCGGCCGAAGCCGTCCTGGTAGAGCGCCATCAGCCGGGTCTGCCCGACCGCGGCGCAGGCCTGACGATCGACGACCTCGCTCGGGGTCGTGCCGAAGCCCAGGGCTTCGCGGCCGAGGCCCACGGCGCCGGAGCTGACCACGATCACGTCCTTGCCCGCGCGGCGCAGGGCGACCGCGTCCTCGATCAGGCCGAACAGGCGCGAGAGCGCGAGGCTCCCGTCGTCGTGAGTCAGGACCCGGGTCCCGAGCTTGATCACGATCCGTCGGGCCTCCAGCAAGGGGGCGCGGATGGTGGAAGGCGGAATGCTGTCGGCGGTTTGATTCACGGGGGCGAGTTTACCGGCCCTCGTTCCAACTGGAAAACGTCCTTGCCGTAAACCCTGCGAATCGCGAAGCCTCGCCGTGGCCGACGAGCGCTTGCCTCCTAGAAACCAGAGTCACGATCCTGAGCGGGCGAGCGAGCGCCAGATCGCTGACGACGTGGGAGCCACTCTCGCCCGCTCAGGATCGTGAACTCTGGACTCTGGTTTAGATCGTGGGAGCGAGCACGGTGTCGATGCTCGCCACCGAGGCGGGAGTGTCGACGCGCTCGACGCGGGCGTCGGCGGTCCCGACGAAGACCAGGGCGGAGCAGGCGACAGCGGCCATAAGTCCAGAAATCAAAAGGTTCATGGGTTCCCCTCTCACTCCTCTGCCCCTCCTTTTGCAAGGGTCATGCCCCGCGTAAGCCCGCGCGATCTCCAGCCTGCGTCGGGCTCGGCGTCCGCGGAGTGTCGGCGTCCGGACAGCGCCCCCTGCGAACAGCGAGTGCGCCCCACGGTGCCGAGACCGGTTCGTCCCGCGAACCGCTACAGGCGGGTGAGCCAGAGCAGCGCCAGCGCGCCGCGGGCGGTCCACAGCGCGGTGCGCAGCCAGTTCGTGCGCACGAGCCGGAGGTGCGCGCCTGGGTCCCAGCCTCGGCTCAGGCGCTCGTGGGCGGGGACCGAGCAGAGCCCCGTCGTGGCCCACAGCGCGGCCACGAGCGCGAGCCCGGCCCAGGCCTCGTGCGGCGGACACCAAGGCGCGCCCCACCCCACCAAGGCCAGCGCCCCGCCCGCCTCGACCAGCATGGGCGGTCCCACCACGTAGCCCATGCGGCCGACGTAGGCTCGGTGGTAAGGCACCGCGTGCTCGGGCCCGACGCGGTCGAAGAGCGGGTAGTGCGCGACCTGCACCAGCCAGATCACCCCGACCATGAACCACGTCGCCGCGAGCTGGCTCGCGAGCAGCGCGTCCACCCGCTCAGAACTCCAGGCGCAGCGAGAGCGCGCCGAAGGGAGCCGGGTCGGTGCGGTCGTCGGTCAGCGAGTGCCCGCGGCGGTCGTCGATCTGCACGCGCTGCCAGAGGAACACCCCGACCTCCAGCCCCGCGCTGACCCCTTCGACGGGGGTCCAGCGCAGCTCCAGCCGCGCGGGGATCCGGCGCCCGCGGGCGACCCCCTCGGGGGCGAAGCCCTCGTCGTCGAGGCGCAGGTCCTGGGCGATCCCGCCCAGGAACCCGATCCCCAGGGTCGCTACCAGGCTCTCGTGGGCGCGGAAGCTGAGCTGCAGCCCGTCGGGCGCCCCGAGCTTCAGGCGCCAGCGCTCGGAGAGCTCGAGGTCCAGGCGGATCAGGGGCAGGGGCAGGACCTGCACCTGCTCCTCGATCCGGCTGCGGACCAGGACCCCCAGCCCCAGGGAGAAGCTGCGCGAGAACGCGTAGGACACCGCCGCGAACCCGCCGACGGTCAGCGCGTCCTCGGCCTTGGCCCCGTCCTCCGCCGCGACCTGGCCCGAGAGCGAGCCGATCACGAACACGGGCCCGAGGCGCAGTTGGGCGCCGAGGCTGACCCGCGCGCCGTGGACCTGGCCGAAGGGGTCGCCCTCCTGGGGGTCGAGCTCGAAGGCGCGGTGGAAGTCCAGGACCCGCTCGCTGCCCTCGACGCCGAAGGTCAGGGTCACGGTGTGGGTCAGCGGGACCTCGAGCCCGAGCTCGACCGAGCTGGCCCACTCGCCGACCCGGCCTCCGCGGAGGAGGGGCAGGGACGGCATGAGGCTCGTGCGGGCTTCGAGCTTGACCCGCACCGGGTCGGGGGGCCCGCGCAGCAAGTCGTCGAGGTCGAGCGCCGCGAGCTGGGCGGGGGTCAGGCTCGCGGCGAGCCGCTCGCGCAGGGCGTCCCGCAGCCCGTCGAGCTCGGCCCCGAGCTCAGCGAAGTCGAGCTCGCCGGAGCGCAGGCGCGCCACCAGGCGCTGACGCTCGGCCCGGGCCCAGGCCACGTCAGCGGCAAAGCGCTGGCGCTCCTCCTCCTCGAGCGCGAGCTCGGTCGCCACCTCCCGCACGTCGGGCGGGATCACCTCCTGCGCGACCGCCACCAGGCAGCTCACCAGCGCCAACCCCACCGCCACCCGCACGGCCCACCTCCCGACGTCGAACCTGCCATGTCCGGCAGGAGAGAAAAGCGTGAGGTCCCGAACGGAGCGGCGCCCTGCCCCGGAGGGGAGCGGAGCGCCGCGCGGAAGGAAGGTGTGGGTGGGTGGGCGGGGGCTCTAGCGCTCGGGCGGGCGGACGGGAGCGCTCGCGGCGTGCAGCGTGGTCTGCAGGCGCTCCAGGCGCCGCACGCCCCCGCGCAGGTCCTGGCGCAGTTGGTTCATGTCCTCGCGCAGGTCGTCCTGGGCTTGCTGCCGCGCGCGGTTGCCGTTGGCGCGATCCAGGCGGCCGTCGGCGCGGCGCAGGAGGTCCCGCCAGTCGCGCAGCAGGCGCGCCTGGTCGTCCTGGAGCTCGGCCAGGCCGTTCTGCGCGATCCAGTCGCCGAGCTGGCGGCTGCGGCGCTCGAGGTCGTCGATCCGCTGGTCGACCTCCTGGACCAGGCGCCCCTCGCCGTCGTCGATCAGCGCCTGGCGCTGAACGCCGAGCTCGGTGACCCGCGCCTGGGCCGCGGTCATGAGCGCCTGGGGGTCGCGCATGAGCAGGTCGCCGAGGGCGGCGAAGCCGATCCGCACGTCGAGCAGCGCGGCGCGGGAGTCCTGCTCGACCCGCCGCTCCACGCCGACGGCGACCTGCGGCAGGCCCAGGGGCACGTTCAGCGGCGTGGGGTTGGGCAGCGCCGCCAGGAGCAGCGCCGGCCTGGGGCTGGACCAGAACGCCTCGAAGGTCTTGCGCGAGTCGGGCATGGTCCGCGCCTCGAGCTCCTTGTGGATCTGAGGGGCGTAGGCCTTGAACAGGTCCGCGCTCGCGAAGTCGAGGGGCGCCTCCATGTTCGAGTGGCAGGTGCGGCACGAGGGCGCGTAGACGTCGAGGTAGAGCTCGGCGTCGGTCTGCCAGGTCGCGGGGACGAAGGCGTCGTCCTGGGTCTGGCGCGGGAAGGTCGGCCCGCCGTACCAGCCCTCGATCAGCTCCTTGACCCGCGGGGTGACCACCGGGCTCGCGTGCACGGCGAGGTTCATGTCCTTGAGCGCGGGCTCCTGGTCGGCGCGGCGGAAGCCGTCGCGGTCGAGGTACTCGAAGGTCTGGGCGTCGAAGGGCAGCAGCCGCGCGCCCACGTCGCCGCCGTTGCCGTAGACCCCGTTGGCCACCGGCTGAGCGGCGCCGCCGTGGCAGCCAATGCACAGGTCGGGCACGAACTTGACCCCGTGCCCGTCGAGGTCCGCGCCGGTGACCCGCCGGCCCTGGTCGTCGTAGACGAAGAACTTGGTGAAGGGCTTGCCGCCGTTGGCGCCGGGGGTGATCTCCATGGTCACGGTCGCGATCGGCTCGTCCCCGCTGATCGTGTCGTCGAGGTTGGCGTGGTTGGTGGTGATCCAGGCCTGGGTCTGGGCGTTGATCTTGGCCGACATGTCGCGGCCGAAGCCCAGGTCGCCCCCGTTGAAGTAGGTGGCCTCGATGTCCGCGCCCTGGTCGAAGCCGTTGGTGCGCATGAACTCGGTCAAGGTCTCACGGCTGCCGTCGGGGTCGACGGTCTCGTAGTAGGCCTTGGCCTGCTCCTCGCCGGTGAGGGTCCGCGAGAGGAAGCCGACCTCGGGGAACGCCGGGACCTCTTCGATCGCGGTCCCGCGGAGGGTGACCTCGGCGCTGGCGTCGAGCTGCCCGTCCGTGACCTCGCAGCGGAACACGTAGTCGCCCTGTTCGGGGAGGCCGACCCGCAGCTCGAGGGCGCTGGCGTCGCTGATCCAGGCGGTGGCCGGCCCGCTGACCTGGGACCAGGTCACGGTCAGCGCGCCGGCGGGCAGCCCGTCGTCCTGGAGCTGCGCGCTGAGCACGTGGACGAGGTTCAGCGGACGACGCGAGTCCTGCGGGTCGAGGACCACGCTCGGCGCCTGGTTCTGTGGGGTGGCGGAGGTCGCGGTGGCGACGCTGCCCGAGTTCGCGCTGCGGATCGGGGCCGTGGTCTGGGCCGGGGCGTAGAAGCCTCCGCCTCCGCCGTTGCCGCAGCCGAGGACGGTGACGCCGCACAGCGTCGCGCAGGAGAGCGACATGACGACCTGCCAGGGGGAGCGACCAACAAACTCAGCGTGCATGACCTCGTCCTTCCGTCACGGGGTGGTGCCGGGGAGGTCGCGCGCGCTAACGGAGAATTTCCCGCGGCCGGGAAGAACGCCGCGCGGGGTCGCTGAAACCCCTCACGTCGCGGCGGGTTAGCCCCGTGTCACGGAACTGTCCAAGCCGCCAGGTGGACACACTGGGGCGGAGCGAGCTATCCGTCGCGGTAGTTCGCGGCCACCGCCGCCGTCGCCTGGGCGAGGGTCCAGCGCGGCGCGACGTCGCTCACGAGGCGCGTGTCCAAGGGCCGCTCGGGGAACAGCTCCCCCAGGCGGATCGCCTCGAGCCGCGCGGGGTCGAGCCCCAGCGCGACCCGCAGGCCCTCCGCCAGGTCGTATCGACTGGCGGACTCGCGCCCGCACACGTGCAGCACCCCCCGCGCGTCGAGCCGAGCGAGGACCTCGCGCAGCACGTCCTCGAGGTGGATCGGGACCATGAGCTGGTCCGTCGCCGCGCGCACGACCTCGCCCCGCGCCCAGGCCTGCGCGAAGCCGTCGAGGAGCGTGCCGTCGCCGCGGGTCGTGCCGTAGACCTTCCCCAGGCGCACGACCAGCGCCTCGGGGTAGTCGGCGGCGAGCCGCGCCTCGAGCTCGGCCTTCTGCCGCCCGTAGGCGGTGCTCGGCGCCCGCGGCGCGTCGGGGGCGTAGGGGCCCGCGTCCCCTGCGAACACGTAGTCGCTGGAGAACGCGACGGGGCGCACGCCCCGCTCCAGGAGCCCGGCGACGAGCGCCAGGGTCCCGGTCACGTTGACCGCGTGGCTGCCCTCGGGGTCGTCCTCGCAGGCGGCGATCCGGGTCACCCCCCCCAGGAGCAACGCGACGCGCGCGCCGCGCAGCTCGAGGGCGGCGAGGTCCGGCGCGGCGTAGTCCAAGCGCTGGACCCCGGGGCCCGCGCGGCGGTGGGTCCAGGGGGTCTCGGGGTCCAGGGCGCGCAGGTGCCGGGCGAAGGCCGCCCCCAGGGTGCCGCCGCCGAGGACCGCGACCCGCGGCACGCTCAGGGTTCCATGTCGAGCACGCAGCGCACGACCTCGCCGCGGCGCATGGCGTCGAGGGCGTCGTTGACCTGCTCCAGGGGGAAGCGGTGGGTGAGCATGCCGTCGAGCTGCAGCCGGCCCGCCTCCTGCAGCCGGGCCAGGCGGGGAATGTCGCGGTCCGGGTCCGCGTCGCCGCCGTGGGACCCGGTGAGCTGCTTGCCGAAGTGGAGCGGCAGGGTGTCCAGGGGCAGCCGCGCGTCGTGGGGCGGCACGCCCACGAGCACCGTACGCCCGCGGTCGTTCGCCGTGACCGCCACCGCGAGCTCCATGACCGAGAGCACGCCGGTGTTCTCGATCACCACGTCCGCGCCCTTGGCGCCGACCGCCGCGAGGATCGCGTCCCGGGCCCCCTCGTCGCTGAGCACGGTGTGGGTCGCGCCCTGGGCCGCGGCGACCTTCAGCTTCTCGGGGTAGAGGTCGACCGCCACGATCGGGTACGCCCCCGCGAGGCGCGCCGCCTCGATCGCGCACAGCCCGACGCCCCCCGCGCCCAACACGACCACGGACTCGCCGGGCAGCGTGCGCGCGTCGCGCACGACCGCGCCGTAGCCCGTGGTCAAGGCGCAGCCGTAGAGCACGCCGCTGACCAGGTCCAGGTCCTTGCTGACCTTCGTCAGGCGGTTCTCCGAGACCACGCTCAGCTGCTGGAAGGTGGTGACCCAGCCCGCGTTGACCGTCCGCCCCTCCCAGGTGTAGCTGGGGGTCGGGCCCTCGAGCCCGCTGGCCTTGCGCCAGTGCAGGACCACCGCGTCCCCAGCGGCGACCTTCTTCACGCCGGGCCCCGTCTGGACCACCGTCGCCGTCGCCTCGTGCCCGAGCAGGTGCGGCAGCCAGCGATCGGGTCCCTTGACCCCGGCGATCTCGCCCACCTGCGAGCCGCAGATCCCCGAGTAGTGGATCCGCACCAGGACCTGCCCGTAGTTCAGGGCCTGGATCTCCACCTCCCCCAGCTCCAGGGGCTTGTTCTGCTCGACCAGGATCGCGGCCAGGGTCTTCAAGGCGGGAGCTCCTTCCCCCGGTAGGGGGCCGGCCAAGGTAGGTCAGGGAGCGCGGCTGAGCAAGGACGTGAGTCCTCCGCGGGGGGCCTCGTCCACAGCGCCACGGTGGCCGGCGCCCCAGCGACCTCGTAGGCTGAGCGTCATGCAGGTGGGCCCCTACACCGTCCAGGAAGAGCTGGGTCGCGGCGGCAGCGGGGTGGTCTACCGCGCGACCGACCCTCGAGGTCAGCCCGTCGCGTTGAAGCTGCTCCTGGCCCGGGAGAGCAATACGGGGCGCCAGCGCTTCGAGGCAGAGGTCCAGGCCCTGGCCCGTCTCCACCACCCCCACGTGGTGAAGATCCTGGGCGCCGGGGAACACGCGGGCTGCCCGTGGCTGGCCCTGGAGTTCGTCGCAGGCGAGCCTCTCCAAGAGAGGCTCCAGCGCCGTGGCCCGCTCCCCGTCGACGCCGCCGTGCGCTGCGCTCTGCAGGTGGCCCAGGCTCTGAGCTACGTGCACGCCTGCGGCGTGCTGCACCGCGACCTCAAGCCCGACAACGTGCTGCTCCGGGGAGAAGAGGCGTTGCTCACCGACTTCGGCCTGGTCCTCGACCAGGAGCGCGGGGGCAGCCGCTTGACCGCGACCGGGGCGCTGCAAGGGACCCCGGGGTACTGGGCGCCCGAGCAGGTGAGCGGCGCGATCCACGACCACGGTCCCGCCACCGACGTCTACGGGCTCGGCGGCGTGCTCTACGCGTGCCTCACGGGCCGCCCCCCCGCCGAAGGGTCGACGGTGGTCGAGCTGGTGCTCAAGGTTGGCCAGGACCCGACGCCGCCGCGCGAGCTGCGGCCGGAGGTCCCGCGCTGGCTCAGCGACCTGTGCGTGCGCTGCCTGGCCCGGGACCCCGCGGGACGCCCCTCGTCGGCCGACGAGGTCGCGCGCGCGCTGCGCGCCGGGCTGTCGAGGTCCACGGCCGCTCAGCGAGCGCGTCGCTGGGCCGCCGCGGGCGTAGCCCTCGTCGCGCTCCTGGGGGGTCCCGCGGGGGCGTGGAGCGTGTGGCGCAGTCGCCGAGCTCAGCCCGAGCCCAGCCCGGTCGCTCCGGCCCCCGTCGAGCCTCCTCCGCCCCGCCCCGCTGCCGCGCCGCCGCAGCCTGACCCACCCGCCGAGCCGCTCGCCCCTCCCGCCGCAACGCTGGAGGCGAATCGCCTGCGGAATCGCGGCTACGCGCTGTTCATGGCGGAGCGGTTCGACGCGGCCCTCGCGCCCCTCGTCCGCTCCCTGGAGCTCGAGCCCGACCACGCGCAGACGGTCGGCCTCTACGGCTTGGCGTTGGATCGCCTGGGGCGCCAGGAGGAGGCGATCGAGGTCTACACCCACGCGATCGCCGTCGACCCCGACGACGCCACCTACTGGCACAACCGGGCAGTCAGCCTCTCCAAGCTGAATCGCCACGACGAGGCCATAGACGACTACACCCGCGCGCTCGAGCTCGATCCGCAGCTCGCGCCGTCGCACCGCAAGCGCGCCCAGAGCTTGCTCGCCGAGGGGCGCCTGGAGACCGCGCTTCCCGACGTGCAGCGCGCGATCGAGCTCGCCCCCGACCACCCGACCGCCTACGCCCTGCTGGGGTTCATTCAGAGCGAGCGGGGCGAGGCGAGCGCCGCGGTCGCAGCCCTCGAGCGAGCTCTGGCCCTGGGGATCGGCCCGGACGAGGCCGGGTGGGTCCAGCGCCTTCTCGCGGAGAACCTGGAGAAGCTCGAGGCCGTCCCGCGCTGAGGAGGCGGCCCCGCGATCGGGAGCGCGCAGGGGAACGACCCCGGCGACCTCGCCGAGCTGCGAGCCTCAGATCCCCGAGCTGTGGGATCCGCAGCAGGGCCTCCCCGGCGTTCAGGGCTTGGACGTCAGCCTCTTTCAGCCTCAGGGGCGTACTCCGCCGCCAGACGACGGGCCAGCCCCGGGTCCGAGACCCGAGGGGCTCACCAGCCCCCGTAGCCGCCGCGGCGATCGGGGAGGTGGTGCCCGCGGGTCGCGCCAAAGATCAGCGACAGGACTGCCCCCGCGACCAGGCCGCCGAACTCGTAGGGGTGACCCTCCACGGCGGTGAGGAACCCGGACACCACCGCCACCGCCCCGCACACGCCGAGCCCCAGGCGCTCGAACGCGCTGAGCCGCAGCCAGTAGGGAGGGCCGAGGCGCCACTGCCAGCCCCACGCCGCGGCGCTCACGACCAGCGGCACGACCGTGACGAGGATCAACGACACGTTCGGGACCATCCACAGGAACGGGGAGCAGAGCAGCAGCCCCAAGGCGGACATCAGGGTCGCGGTAGCTGGGATCGGGCTGACCGCGCCGGGCAAGACCGCGTTGCAGGCGCAGCGGCGCGTGACCTGAGCACAGGGCGCGTGATAGGGCGCCTGACAGGACCCGCAGAACACCGTCTCCCGGGCCGGGACCACGGTGTGGCACGCCGTGCAGCGGTGGCGAGCCGGCGCGTGACGGCGCTCGTGCTGGCGAGGGCCTCCCTGCGGGCTGCCTTCCCACACTCCGCCCCGGGGTGTCTCCCTGGCGCGAGGGACGCCGCCGCCGGGGGCGAAGCTCTGCCTGCACCCCAAGGTCCCGCAGCGCTCCAGCTCCTCGGCGCACTCCGCGTGATAGAGCGTCGAGCACCCGTCGCACCGCCGCGAGCCCTCGCCCGCCGCGAAGCCGTCGCGACAGTAGGGGCACACCACCTCCGAGGCGGGTGCCGCGCCCGGGCTGACCCGCAGACGCCCGGAGTCCACGCCGCGTCCCCTGCTACCGTCCACGCGCCGAGGATAGTGCCGCGCCCCGGAGGTCGCCACGCCGTGCGCCTCGCGCACGCGGTGGCGAACGCTCCCGCGCCGACTACCCTGCCCTCATGCAGCAGATCGGGCCCTACCGCGTGCTGGACGAGCTCGCCCGGGGAGGCATGGGGGTGGTCTACCGCGCCGTCGGCCCCGACGGGCGCGAGGTCGCGCTCAAGCAGATCCTCCCCGAGCGCGCGACCGAGGGCCGCAAGCTGGTCCGCTTCGCGATCGAGGCCGAGGCTCAGGCCCGCCTCGATCACCCCGGCGTGGTGCGCCTCTTGGCCTCGGGGGAGGCCCCCGAGGGGCCCTGGTTCGCCATGGAGCTGGTCGAGGGCGAGACCTTGGCCGCGCGCCTGACCCGCGGGCCCCTGGGGATCGCCGAGTCGATCCGCGTCGCGCGGCAGCTGGCGGAGGCCCTGAGCTACGTCCACGAGCAAGGGATCGTGCACCGCGACCTCAAACCCGACAACGTGCTGCTCGGCGAGGGGCGCGCGCGGCTCACCGACTTCGGTCTGGCCCTCGACGCCGAGTCCGAGCTCAGCCGGATCACCCAGACCGGGGTGTTCCTCGGCACCCCCGGCTACTGGCCGCCGGAGCAGGGCAAGGGCGACAAGGCCCGAATCGGCCCGCGCTCGGACCTCTACGGCCTCGGCGCCGTGCTCTACGCCTGCCTCACCGGGCAGCCGCCGGTGCGCGGGGCCACGCTCTACGCCTGCTTGGCGTCGGGCATGTTCGAGCGGATCGCGCCGCCCCACCTCGCGCGCCCGGAGGTCCCCGAGTGGCTGAGCGCGCTCTGCCTGCGCTGCCTGGCCCCCGACCCGCGGGATCGCCCCGCGTCCGCCTACCTCGTGCGTCGGGCGCTGTTGGCCGGGGAAGACCTCGGTCCGCGCCCGGCGAGCCTGCGGCGCACCGCCGGCGCTGCCGCAGTCCTCGCGCTCGTCGGCCTGGCGGGGCTGGGGGCCGCGGTCGTCGCCCGCCTCGGGTCCTCCCCCGAGGCAACCCCGGTCGCGGGCCCCGCGGCCCCTGCGACCCCCGAAGCCCCGGCGCCCGACCTCACCCCGCCTTGGCGCGAGCTCCCGGCGGCCGCGACCTTGTTCGGCGAGCCGGACCCCGAGCTCGAGGGGTGCCTGGGCCTGTTCGAACCGTGGTGCTTCACCCGCTCGCCCGACGCGCTCCGGCTGCACGGGGTGTCCCCCGGGCGCCCTGAGCTCGGAATCCCGCTGCTCGTAGGGCCCGGCGCCTGGGAGCTGAGCGCCGAGTTCTCCAGTCTGCGGCTCGTCACCGGCGGCTACCTCCTGGTCGCGCTCCACGCCCCCGCACAGGGAACGGAGGAGGGCGCGCGCTGGCTGGGGTTCCTGCTCAAGCTCGACGCGTCCTTCGGCTACAGGGTGTCCCTCCTCACCGGGGACCCCGAGCGCGTGGGCGACTGGACGTCCCTCGACGCGGACCCGCGCGGCCCCCTCAGCGCGCGCGCGCGCTACGAGGACGATCGCTTGAACCTCGAGCTCCGCTCCGGGTCGCGCCTCGTGTGGCGCACGAGCGCGCCGGTCGCCCCCGCCCACGCCCCCAGCGGACGCTGCTCCTTGCGGCTGGGGCTGGTAGACCTGGCCAGAGCTCCCCGCCTGGGGTTGGCCAACAAGCCCTACTACACGGGACACCTGAGCTTCGAGCTGACGCGCCTCGCGCTGGCGGGCGACCACCTGCACCTCGACCCGGAGCGCCGCCAGACCTCGCCCTATCGCGAAGGCAACCTCGGTTGGGCCTTCGCAGGCGACGACGAGCGCGCGGAGGTCCGCGCGCGGACCGAGGCGCTCATGCGCGCCAGCGTCGACGATTCGGCGACGACGCTCCTGCCCTACCTGCTGATGTGGCTCGACCTGCGCGAGGGAAACCTGGAGCTGGCGAGCAAGCGCCTGCGCGGGATCGGCCTCGTCACCGAGGGCTTCACGCGGGCGACGAGCTGGACCTCCATGCGCAACTGGCTGCGCAATCGCGTGCTGGCCGACTTCCCCCACTACCCCCCCGAGTTCCTGCCCTTCCTGGCCGAGGTCTTCGCCAGGAAGCTCCCCTCCCTCGACGACGCGGTCGACACGGCGCTCAAACGCAAGCCCAAGACCGACCCCGCGCGCTTCGCCTCGCCCAACCACGAGCGGCTGTGGGCCTGGGTGGAGATCTCGCTCCTGCTCGCTGCCTCCTCCGAGCCGCCCTGGGTGCCGTTCCACCCGCTCCGCGTCGACTACCAGGCGGGTCGCCTCGACGCGGCCCGCGACGCGCTCCTGGCCCTGGGGACCCCGACCCCCGCCTCCCCGCAGGAGGCCGACTGGCGGGGCTGGCTCTACTTCTGGGTGGGCGACTACGCGCGATGCCTGGAGACCTGGCCCGACGAGGAGGCCGACGGCCCCCGCCGGCGCGCCCGGGAGACCGCTCGCCGGTGGGTCGGACGCTGAGGCGCGGACGCGGGGCCCGACCCTTTTCTCGATTCGCCCCGAACCTCCCGCGAGCCTCACGGCTCTAGCCGGCTGAGGGGGATCGTGGACGAAGAGCTGCTAGAGCACGTGTGCCGAGCCCAGGCAGGAGACCTGGACGCGTTCTGCTACGTGGCCACGGCTCAGCGTGGGCGCGCCCTGGGCTGCGCGCTGAGCCTGACCCAGGACCGGCACGCCGCAGAGGACGCCGTCCAGGAGGCCTTCCTGATCGCGCTGCGCGAGCTGCACCGGCTGCGGGAGCCGCGCGCGTTCCCCGCCTGGCTCGACGCGCTCGTGCGCAGCGCGACGTCGCGCGCCGCGCGCCGGCCCTGCCCCGCCGCGCTCCTGGCCGAGCCCGCCGTCGAGGCGCCCCCGGCCCAGGACCTCGAGCACGCCGAGCGCCGGCGCCTCGTACGGCTCGCGGTCGCCGAGCTGACCCCGGCGGCGCAGGCGGTGATCGAGCGCTTCTACCTGCGCGGGCTCTCGGTGGCGGCCACCGCCGCCGAGCTCGAGCTCCCGCCCGGGACCGTCAAGCGCCGCCTGTTCGACGCCCGTGAACGCCTGCGGGGCTCGCTGCTCGGGCTGCGCCCCTCCCTCCCCTCCCCCTCGCGCGCGGGCACCGGCCTGCGCCTGCCGCTCTAGGAGCCCCCATGTCGACCGAACCGTTCCAGGCCTTCGTACGCCTCGCCCAACACGCCTACTCCGCGGGCGCGCAGGACCTGCACCTGGCCCCCGGCCAGCCGCCGCGCGGCCGAGTCGACGGCGTCCTGGCCCCGCTGCCGGGGCCCGCGTTCCCCTCCCAGGACGTGAGCGCGATCGCGCTGCAGATCTTCGGTCGCGACGTGAACCAGCGCCTCGAGCGGCTGGGCATGGTCCAGCGTCCGTTGATCCTCCCCCTGCTCTCCGACGGGCGCTGCACGGTGCGGGTGACCCTCACCCGCTGCGCCGGCCAGTTCAGCCTCTCGTTCCGCTACCTGGTCGAGTCGGACGTGACCCTCACCGCAGCGGATCTGGGCGTGCCCGAGGTCCTCCTGCCCCTGCTCGATAGCGACACGGGGCTCCTGGTCGTGGCGGGCCCCCACGCCTCGGGGAAGACCACGACCCTGTTCGCGCTGCTGGAGCAGGTCAACCGCGAGCGCGACGCCCTGCTGTGCACGGTGGAGGACCCGCTGGATCGGGTCATGGAGCCGGTCCGGGCCCTGGTGCAGCAGCGCGAGGTCGGCGTCGACGTCGCCGACGTGGCCACGGGGATCGCGGCCGCGGTGGCCCAGGACGCGGACGTGATCGGGGTCAGCGCGCTCTCGAGCCTCGAGGGCCTGACCGCGGCGCTGCACGCCGCGGAGACCGGGCACCTGGTCCTGACCCAGGTCCACGCCGAGAGCGCGCAGGAGGCGCTGCTGCGGATCGTGGAGGCGACCCCCGAGTCGCTCCACGGCCTGGTGCGCCGCGCGCTGAGCCAGAGCCTGCTGGGGGTGTGCTTCCAGCGCCTGCTGCCGCGGGCCCCGCGGGGGCGCGTCGCGGCCTACCAGGTGCTCCTGCCCGACGAGGCGCTGCGCCGCGCGATCCTGGAGGGGCAGCCCCTGGGCGCCGGGGCGCCCGGGAGCGTGGAGCTCGCGCACCAGGTGGCCGCGCTGGTCGAGCGCGGCCAGGTCCGACCCGAGGACGCCGCGGCTATTCGAAGTAGATGAACGAGTGGTCGCCGGTGTAGCCGGTGCGCTCGAACCACCAGGCCCACTCCTCGGGGAGCAGAACTGCTCGCAGGTGAGCTGCCACTAGAGGAGGTTCACCTTCTCCTCCTCGTTGCGGTAGGACTCCACGCAGAGGTAGCTCGCGCCCTTGCTCACCCGGCTCAGCTCGCGCAGGGCGGGCTCGAGCTCGTAGTTCTTCAGGTTGTGCAGGGTGTTGATCGAGTAGACGAAGTCGAAGCTGTCGTCCGCGAAGGGCAGCTCCTGGGCCGCCGCTACCTGCAGCCGGTCCTTGATCTCGGGCTTGGCGTGCTCGATCCCGTAGCTCGAGACGTCGACCCCGTGGACCTCGAGCCCGGGCACGGCCTGGGTCAGGTCGTAGAGCAAGAAGCCCTTGCCGCAGCCCACGTCGAGGACCTTCATGCCCGGCTGCAGCCCGTAGTGGGCGACCATTTGGTCCGCGACCTTGCGCCAGCGCCCGTCGTAGGAGTAGCCGCCGTAGCCGGTGTCCCGCGAGCCGTCCCAGTAGTCGTAGCCCCACTCCTTGGCCTTGGTCGCGGCCTCGGCCTTGGGCACGGCGTTGACCCGCGCGAGGTAGTCGCGGGTCGTGCTCTTGTGGATCACGGAGAGGAAGTCGACGTAGGCCACGGGGGGAGCCTCCAGGTCAGGCGAGGAGCTCGGTCACGCGCGCAGCGATCCCCTCGGGGGTCAGCCCGTAGCGGGCCATGATCGCGTTCTGGCTGCCGAAGTGCTCGAGGAAGGTGTCGGGGAAGCCCATGCGCGCGAAGCGCTTGGGGGTGGGGAAGTTCGCCTCGAGGACGGCCTCGGCCACGGCGCTCCCCAGGCCGCCGTTGATCACGCCCTCCTCGACCGCCACCACCGCGCGCGCCGGCTCGGCCAGCTCGAGCAGGGTCTCGCGGTCGAAGGGCTTGACCGTGGGCACGTGCAGGACCGCGGCCTCGAGCCCCTGGGCGGACAGGCGCTCGGCGGCCTCCAGACAGCGCAGGGTCGTGGTCCCGGTGCCCACGAGCAGCGCGTCCTGGCCCTGGCGCTTGGGGTAGGCCTTGCCGATCACGAAGGGCGAGCCGTCGTGGGGCACGACGTTGTCGCCGCCCTTGGCCAGGCGAATGTAGATCGGGCCAGGGTAGTCGAGGGTCGTGGGCAGGAAGCGGGTCATCTCCTCGGCGTCGGAGCAGGCGACCACGGTCATGTGCGGGACCGAGCGCAGGATCGCCATGTCCTCGATCGCGAGGTGCGTGCCGCCGAGGGGGGCGTAGACCGTGCCCCCCCCGCTCCCGATCAGGCGCACCGGCTGGTGGTGCATGCAGAGGTCGATCACGATCTGCTCGTAGCAGCGCCGGGTGAGGAAGGTGGCGATCGTGTTTATGTAGGGGATCTTGCCGCTCATGGCCAGCCCCGCGGCGAGCCCGATCACGTGCTGCTCGTAGACCCCCTCCATGATGTAGCGGTCGGGGAACTCCTCGGCGAAGCCCGCGAGGTCGCGCTTGGAGATGTCCGAGCCGATGAACACCACCCGCTCGTCCTGGCGCGCGAGCTCGTGGACCCCGCGCAAGATCGTGCGCCTCATTGGGCCTCCAGCTCGGCGCAGAGCGCGTCGAGGGCCTCGTCGGCGATCTTGTTGGTGTGGTGGAAGTCGGGGTTGTTCTCCATGGTGGGCACGCCCTTGCCCTTGACCGTGGAGGCGATCAGCACGCTGGGCTTGCCCGCGGCGAAGGGCAGCGCGGCGAAGGCCGCGCGCAGGGCGTCGACGTCGTGGCCGTCGACCTCGCGCACCGCCCAGCCGAAGGCCTCCCACTTCTCGCGGAAGGGCTCGAGGGGGCCTATGTCCTCGGTGCAGCCGTAGCACTGCATGCGGTTGCGGTCGACGATCAGGGTCAGGTGCTCGAGGCCGAACTTGCCCCCGGAGATCGCCGCCTCCCACACCGAGCCCTCGGCGCACTCGCCGTCGCCCACGAGCGCGAACACGCGGTGCGGCTTCTTGTCGATCCGCGCCGCGAGGGCCATGCCCACCGCGATCGAGAGCCCGTGTCCGAGGGAGCCGGTGGCCGCCTCGACCCCGGGCACGAAGTGCTCGGGGTGTCCGCCGAGGAGCGCCTCGAACTCGCAGAAGCGGTCGAGCTCGGCCTCGGGGAAGAACCCCTTCTCGGCCAGGAGCACGTAGAGCCCCATGCAGCCGTGCCCCTTGGAGAACACGAAGCGATCGCGTCCGTCCCAGTCGGGGCGCGCGGGGTCGTAGCGCAGGACCTCGTCGTAGAGGACGCGCACGATCTCGAGCAGAGAGAACCCGGAGGCTATGTGACCGCGGCGCGAGTGCCGGACCATGTCCAGGATCCGCCGGCGGAGGGCTTTGGAGCGAGCGTCGAGGGTGGCCATGGGCGCCGAAGGTAGCCCGCCCGGCGGTCAGGGACAACGGTTGCCCTCAAGTTCGCGTGGCGCCCCGGGCCTTGGGGTCGAAGCGCTTGAACACCCCGGTCTTGGGCCAGGCGGTCTGCTTGTCGTAGGTCGCGTCGCGCAGGACCGCCCCGGCCAAGCCGGACTGCGCCAGGTCCGCGCCGGCGAGCTTGGCCCCGCTGAGGTTTGCGCCCTCGAGCTGCGCCCCGGTGAGCCGGGCTCCCGTGAGGTCCGCCCCGGTGAGGGTCGCCCCGCGCAGGTTGGCCGCGCTGAGGTCGGCGCCCTTGAGACTCACCCCCCCGAGCTGGGCGTGGCTCAGGTCCGCGCCCTCCAGCTTGGCGCCGGTCAGCCGCCCACCCTCGAGCCGCGCCCGGGTCAGGTTCGCCCCCTGCAGCCGGGCGTAGCTCAGGTCGCCCCGGGAGAGGTCGGCGCCCTTGAGCTCGGCCTCCCGCAGGTCGGCGTGGGCGAGGTCGGCGCTGACCAGGCTCGCGGCGCCGAGCTTGGCGCCGCGCAGGTTGACCGAGCCCAAGCGGGCGTGGTCTCCCTGGACCTGGCGCAGGTCGGCGCCCTTGAGCACGGCCTCCCGCAGCTCGGTGCGCTCGAGGTTCGCCCCCTGCAGGCACGCGCCGCTGAGGTCGGCCCCCTCGAGGTTCGCGCTGCGCAGGCTGGTGCGTTCGAGCCGCGCGTGCAGGAGCTTGGCCCCGCTGAGCAGCGCGTGGCTGAGGTCGCTCCCCGCGAAGTGCGCGCCGTCGAGCTGCGCCCCGGAGAGGTCGACGTGCAGGAGCAGCGCGTCCTCGACGGCCAGCCGCCTGAGGTTCACGTGGCGCAGGTCCAGCCCCGAGAGGTCCACCGGGTTCTGGTTGAGCAGCTCCCCCAGGTTCTTGCCGCTGCTGCGCCCGTCGCGGAAGCGCAGGACCTCGAGCTGTTTCAGGGGTCGGGGGCCCGCCTGGGGCGAGTCGGCGAACACCGCCTCCCAGCTCGGCGCCAGGGAGCGCTGCCGCCGGCGCTCCTCGCCGAAGTCGGCGTCGCAGCCGATCGTGGGGCAGCGATCGATCTGCTCCAGGCAGTCGGTGTGCAAGCGCACCCCGCACACCGGGCAGAAGGCGGCCACGCGCACCCCGATCTCGTCGTGGCAGTAGGCGCAGCGGTTGTCCGCCGCGCTCTTCTCCCGCGCCGTGATCTTGAGCTGAGGCCGCTGGACCTCCGGCTCCTCGTTGGGCGCCGCGCTCTCGCTCACCCGCTCCTCCCGCGTCGAGTCTAACGCCTCGGGCTCCTGGGTCGCACGGGCCAGGCGCCGCGACGCCACCCCGCGGAGCGGGTGGCCCCCGCGGGCCGGGGGCCGCTCACGGCTCGCGCACCCGAGCGAAGGTCTCGTGCCAAGGGGACCCCGAGTCGAGGAGCAAGCGGCGGACCTCGTCGGCCTGGCGGACTCGCCCCAGCTGGAACAGGCACTCGAACTCGAACGCCTGGACCCGGGTCACCCGCGCGAGCTCGGGGTCCAGGCGCAGCGCGCGTCGGGCGTCGCGCAACGACTCGGGATAGTCCCCGAGCGCCAGCCGGGCCTCTGCCCGCCGGGCGTGGCCCAGCCCGTGCCCGGGGTCCACCGCGAGCAGTCGGCTCAAGACATCCAGCGCCTGCCGCGGCTCGCCCACGGCCAGGTACAGCTCCCCCAAGGTCAGCAGCGCCAGCGCGTTGCGCGGGTCCTTGGCGAGGAGCCGCGCGCCGTAGCGCTTCGCGGCGTCGAACTCCTCGAGGAGCAGGCTCGAGCGCAGGCGCTCGAGCTCCAGCGCAGGGGACGGCGCCTGCTCGAGGGCCGCGTTCAGCTCGCGCAGCCGCGCGCGGGCGGCGTCGTAGGGACCGCGCGCGCGACGACGCTGCACGCGCTCGAAGTACCACCCGGAGTCCGAGACCGCGAGCAGGCGCTCCGCGAGGGCGTCCTGGTCGGCGCCCCGCCCCGCGCGACCCAGGGCGCGGTAGTAGAGCCCCAGGACCGACCCAGCGCTGGCCGCCGTGTCGGGGAAGCTGCTCTCGAAGACCTCGACGGTCTGGATCAGCTCCGCGTCGCGCCCCAGGCGCTCGAGGACCTCGAGCAGGGTCGAGACCACGAACGGCGAGTTGCGATTGCGCTCGTAGACCCCTCGGGCCAGCTGCAGCGCCTCCTCGAGGCGCCCCTCGGCGAAGGCGATCCGGGCCTCCTGCACGGAGGTGTATTTGTCGACCACCACGCCCAGCTCCGCGCGAGAGACCATGCTCTGCAGGGGGTCGAACTCCTGCTCCAGCCGGCGGTCGAGCTCCTCCGCGACCTCTCGAGCGCGCGCCAGCCGCGCTCGCGCGGGCCCCACGTCGGCCGGTCCCGCCACCTCGTACTCCGCCAGGAGCTGCACCAGGCGCCGCCCCATGGCGAAGTGCTGCACCTCGTCGAGCTCCCAGGCGTGGTCCCAGGCGTAGTTCAAGGCGACGAGGGCCGCGTCGTGCTCTCCCCGGTCCGCGTGGCGTCGTCCAGCCTTGAAGGCGGCCCTGGCGCTCTCCCACGCGACCTCCACGGCCGCAGGCGAGGCCGTCGCCGCGGGGACCGGCTCCGGCGCCTCGGGCTCCGACGCCTCGAGCTCGAGCGCCTCGAGGTCCGGGGAGGGCGTCCCAGGGGCGAGCGCGGCGGGCGGAGCGGCGGCGGGTCCGGCGAGGGCGACCAGCAGGCCTACCCCCAGCAACGTCCCTCCGCCCCCCACCAGCGCCGCCAGCGTCCGGGTGCGCCTGCCCCCCGCCGACGTCGCTCCCGAGAGGTAGGCAGAGAGGCTCGCCGCGAGCGCTGGCATGCTCGGCGTGCGCGCCGCGGGGTTGGGTTCGAGGCACGCCAGGCAGATCCGGTCGAGCTCCGCGTCCCCCCCCCGCGCCAGTCGGGAGGGCGGCTGCGGCCGGCGCTCCGCCGCGGCGAGCTGCTCCAGGAGGCTCAGCTGGCCGTGGGGCGGTGCGCCGGTGAGGCAGGCATAGAGCGTCGCGCCCAGGGAGTAGACGTCGCCCCGGGGGTCCGAGGCCGTGACCCGCGCCCCGCTGCCCTGCTCGGGCGCCAGATATCCGGGGGTGCCCACGAAGGCGCCGGTCTGGGTCAAGCGTCGATCCTCTTCTGCGAGCGCCAGCCCGAAGTCGGTGAGCACCGGGGAGCCGTCGGCGCGCAGGAGCACGTTGTCCGGCTTGACGTCGCGGTGCAGGATGCCGGCCGCGTGAGCGACCGCCAGGGCTCGCGCCAGCTGCAGGATCAGCCCCGCCGCGACCCGGGGCGCCAGGGGACCGCGCTGGGCGAGGCGTGTCTGGAGCGAGCCCCCGTCGACCAGCTCCATGACGAGGTAGGCCCGACCCGCGGCCTCCCCCGCGTCGTGGATCCGGATCACGTGGGGGTGCTGCAGCTGGGCCAGCGCCTGCGCTTCGCGCCGGAAGCGCTCGGCACGTCGCGCAGGGATCTGCCCCGCGCGCAGGAGCTTGAGCGCGACCTCCCGCCCGAGCTGCGGATCGAAGGCGCGCCACACCTCCCCCATCCCACCGCGCCCGATGACCTGGTGCAGCACATAGCGCCCGAAGGTCCGGGGGGTGGCCGAGTCTGAGGTCGAGGGCGCGGGGTCCACTGGACCAGGGTTGCTGGCTCCGGCGCGGCGCGCAAACCGAGGACGCCCACACGAGCGCGGGGCGGCGCGCTGCGCCGCCCCGCGAGGTCACAGGGGTGGATCCCCTACTTGCCGTCGGCCTTCTCGAGCGCGCCCTCCAGGGTCTCCTGGAGCTTCTTGACGCTGTTGGTCTTGCCCACGACCTTCTTCTTGTCCAGCTCGCCTTCACCGCGAGGGTCGAGCAACACGAAGTAGGGGCCGCTGCTCACGCCCAGGGTCCGCGCCAACGGGTTGCGCTTGCCGTCCTCGAGCTTGACCGGCTGCTCGACCCACAGGAAGCGCCCCTTGAGCTCGGCGAGCCCGTCGGCGTCGAGGGCCGCCTGCAGCTCTTCCTGCTTCTCGGCCTTCTTGGGGTCCACGAACAGGACGCCGATCAGCTTCTCCTCTTCGAGGGCCCGCTTCACGACCTCGTCCAGCCCGCCGCCGCCGGCCTCCCCCCCGGCGCCGCCGGTGGAGTGCTGGGCCACGACGGCCTCGATCTTCTGGATCACGCTCTGCGCGTCGCGCGCGCCGAGGCGGTCGACGACCTCGCCCTTGGGGTCGAGGAACAGGATCGTGGGGAATCCGCGCACGCCGTATTTGGAGAGCAGCGCCTGGTTCTGGCCGTTCGCGGTGCAGTCCACGTAGACCGGGATCAACGTCTTCGCCGCCGCGACGACGCCGTCGTCGCTAAGTGCGCCAGCTGCCAGCTGGCCGCAGGGGCCTCACCAGTCCGCGGTGAAGAACATCATCATGGGCAGACCCTTGGCGTTCGCCTTGGCCATGCCCGCCTGGGGTTCCTCCCAGTTGTCGATCTTCCCCTTGTGAGCCGCCAGGCTCGGGGACGCGACCGCGACCAGCGCCGCCGCCGCGATCCATGCTCGTGTACGCACGAGCCACCTCCTTGCTTCGGGTTGAGCGCGGCGGACCTCCCGCCGCGCCGAGAGAGTCGTTGGCCACGCGCCATCCGTGGGCGGTCGCGGCGTTCATTCGCTGGACCCGCCGACCGCGGCCTCGATCGCTTGGATCAGGCTCTGCGGATCCCGGGCGCCCAAGCGCCCGACGACCTCGCCCTGGGGGTCGAGGAACAGGACCGTGGGGACGCCGTTCACGCCGTAGCGGGCGCGCAGCTCTTGGTTCTGGTCACGCCCGGTGCAGTCCACGTAGATCGGGACCAGCGTCTTCGCGGCGGCGACGACGCCGTCGTCGCTAAGGGCGCCAGCTGCCAGCTGGCGGCAGGGGCCTCACCAATCGGCGGTGAAGAACATCATCATGGGCAGGCCCTCGGCGCTGGCCTTGGCCATGCCCGCCTGGGGCTCCTCCCAATTCGCGATCTTGCCGCGGTGGGAGCCGGTCCCGTGGGACCCGGTGCACGCGCTGAACGCTGCCACGGCGACGATCAGGGGGGAGTAGCGCACGCTCGCGTCCTTTCTGCCCCCGCAGGATCGCGGGGGCGACGGAGAGGATCTCCTGGGTCTACAGGATATCCCAGGTGTAGCCCTTGGTCTCGTACGTGCTCTCGGCCAACGCCTTGATCAGCTCGTCGTCGTTCTGGTCGATCTTGCGGAAGTGCGCCGCGGCCCGCCGCTGGACCTGACCCCCGAACACCTGGGCCACCCACAGCTCGCGCTTGCAGGCGTCGAGCCCGTGCTTCTCGATCGCGGCGGTGACCCGGCTCAGCACGCAGGCGAGCATGAACAGGTCGATCATGACGTCGGAGATCCGGCGCAGGGCGAACTGCTTCTCGATGATCTTCTTGCCGTGCTTGCGCAGCACGCGGTCCGCCATGGCGGCGAGCGAGCGCACGTTGTCCTCGAACAGCTCGGCCTGGGGCCGCAGGGACACGTGGGTCTTGCTCAGGCTGTTGCGCAGCGAGTAGCCCGTGGCCCAGCTCGCGCGCTTGCGCGCGTAGTCGTAGAGCACGCCGAAGCCCTTGATCGGGTGGTCGAAGATCCCCTTGAGGGTGCTCTCCATTTCCCGCAGGCTCTGGCCCACGTCGTTCAGCGCGGTGAGCGCGATGAACAGGCGCAGCACGTCGTTGGTGCCCTCCCAGATCCGGTTGATCCGGCAGTCGCGCATCACGCGCTCGTAGGGCAGCTCGCGCATGTAGCCGGTGCCGCCCGAGGTCTGCAGCGCCTCGTCTGCGGTGCGCCACAGGGCCTCGCTGGAGAAGATCTTCACGATCGCGGCCTCGACCGAGTAGTCCTCGTAGCCCCGGTCCCCGAGCGCCGCGATCACGGTCACCGCGGCCTCGGTGGCGTAGCAGTCGACGACCATGCGCCCGATCTTCTGCTTGATCAGCCCGAACTCGCCGATCGCCCGCCCGAACTGCTTGCGCTCGGTGGCGTGGGCCGCCGCGAGCGCGATCAGCTTCTTCATGCCCCCGACCGCGCCGCCGCCGACGCCGGAGCGCCCGCTGTTGAGCACGTTCATCGCGACCTTGAACCCGCCGTGGAGCGGGCCGAGGAGGTTCTCCTTGGGGACCTTCACGTCCTCGAAGAACACGCTCGTGGTCGAGCTGGCCCGCAGGCCCATCTTGTCCTCGTGGGCGCCGATCGAGACCCCGGGCATGTCCTTGGTCACGATCAGGGCCGAGAGCTTGCCCCGGCTGTCCTGGGGGCCGGTCTTGGCGAACACCGTGAAGAAGTCCGCGATCCCGCCGTTGGTGATCCAGAGCTTGTTGCCGTTGAGCAGGAAGTGGTCGCCCTTGTCCTCGGCCACGGTCTTGACCGAGGCCGCGTCGGAGCCGGCCCCGGGCTCGGTCAGGCAGAAGGCGGCGATCATCTCGCCCGAGGCGAGCTTCTCGTAATACTTCGCCTTCTGCGCCGGGGTCCCGAACAGCTTCAGCCCGCGCATGCCGATCGAGCTGTGGGCGCCGATCGTCACCGCCAGCGAGGCGTCGTGGCGCGCGATCTGCTGCAGGGTGCGCGAGTAGGCCACGTTGCCGAAGTTCATCCCGCCCTGCTCCTCGGGCACGATCAGCCCGAACAGGCCGAACTCCTTGAGCTCCTCGATCACCTCCGGCGGGAGCTCACCGGCGACGTCCCAGGCGCGGAACTCCTCGTCCCGGCCGTCGAGCATGGAGTCGATCGAGTCGCACACCGCGCTCAAGACCTCCGCCTGCTCGGGGGCGACCTCGGGGAAGGGGAAGAGCACGTCTTGCTCGATTCGGCCGCCGATCAACGAGCGCATGAAGCTGACGCCGGTATCGGTCATGGACCACCTCCAGGGCCCCGAGCTTACTCAAGACCTCCGGCGCGCGCTTCGCCGAGCGACGCGAGGACCTCCGGCGATGTAGCCTGAGCGCGTGACCGAGGACGCACTCGACCCCGAGGCCGCGGCGCTGCGCGCCCGCATGCACGCCGGCGCCTTGCCTCGGGCGCGGCTGGAGCTGGCCGATGCCCTGGGCCACCGCCCCAGCCGCCAGGCGCTGGGCCGCAAGGACCCCGAGCCCCCGGGCCCGTGGGACCCGCCCGCCCCAGAGCCGACCCTCGAAGCCTGGGGCCGTCGCGTGGGCCGCTTCGGCGGGGCGATCATGCTCCGCGTGGGGACCGCGCTGTGCCGGCACGCCCTGGCCCAGGGGGAGCCGGCCCCCGAGCTGAGCCAGGGCCTCGCCGCCGCCGACCGTTTCCTGGGCAACCCCGCGGAGCCCGGGCCCGACCTCGAGGAGGCCGCCAAGCGAGCGGCCCGCGCGACCCTCACGCTGGGGCCCGACGCCCCGACGCGAAAGCTAGGGCTCACGCTCCTCCCGCTGCTGCGGGCCATGCTCGACGTGCGCCGCGCGGGGGTGCCCGATCAGGAGCAGCTCAAGGCGCACTACCTGCGGCTGCTCGAGCAGGCCGCGACCCTCGGGCTCGAGCTCGAGGCCCTCGAGGCCGCGGTCCGCGCCGAGGTCGTCGCCTGGGCGCTGGCGGAGTAGCTAGCTCCTCGGGCTGTGCGTCAGCGGTTGCGGGCGATCAAGGCCAGGGTCCCCAGCTCGCGCCGGAAGCGCGCCTCGCGGGCCTGCTTCTCCGCGGGCCAGCTCGGGTCCACCGGCCGCGGGTCGAAGCAGCGGAAGCTGCGGGTGACCTCGAAGCCTGCGGCCTCGAGGGCGGCCTGCCAGCCCGCCTCCGAGAGCAGGGTCATGGGCACGCCCATGCGCTCCGGCCAGCCATGGCAGGTGTCGTTCTCCTCGTAGAAGTCGGTGCCCACGATCAGGGTCCCGCCGGGCTCGAGCACACGGCGCACCTCGCGCAGGGCTGCGTCGAGGTCGAGGGCGTAATAGAGCGCCTCGAAGCTGAAGCCGTGGGCGAAGTGCCCGTCGGGCCAGGGCAGGTCGTGGAACTCGGCCACCCTGAACTCGATCCGGTCGAGGTTCGCCGACTGCTCCCGCGCGCGGGCGATCATGTCCGGGGAGGCGTCGACGCCGTAGCACCAGCCGGTGGCGCCGGCGCGGGCGTGCAGCGCGCGGGTCGCCCAGCCGTTGCCGCAGCCCAGGTCGACCAGGCGCTGCCCCGGCTGCACCGGGACTGCGGCCAGGGCGTCCCGCGCGCGCGCGCCATGACCGACCTCCATACGCTCGGCGTCGCCCTGCTGGGCCCAGCGGTCGAAGAGCTGTGCGGTCGGGCTCAAGCCGTCGGTCATGCGACCTCCTGGCCCCATTGAACGGGCTGGGGCTGACCGACGCGAGCTTCGCCGCACCCCCTGGATCTGGGCAGTCGGTTCGCCCTGATGCGGCCGAGAAAAGGAGCGGCGGCCCTAAGCAATTTGGCCACAACGCCTTAAGCTGAGGCACGTCCGGTGCTCCGTCCTGGCCGAGGAGGACGGACATGAGCCGTTTGCTGTGGACCCTGGCGACCCTGACCGCGCTCGCGCCCTGGGCGCGGGCCGACGTGCACCAGGTGCCGAACCCCAAGGGGCCGCTGTTCGGCCGGACCGTGGTCCTGAGCCCGGGCCATGGCTACCAGCTCCTCAACGGCAACTGGGTCTGGCAGCGACCGCTGCTCCACGACATTCGCGAGGGGATCCACACCAACGAGATCCTGTCCGAGGCCGCGCGGCACCTGGCCAACGCCGGCGCGCGGGTCGAGGTGTGCCGCGAGCGCAGCTACCAGGCCCACGAGGTGATCGTCGACGACGACGACCCAGGGTTCGCGGTGACCGGGAGCTGGACCGCCTCGAGCTTCGCCCCGGCGCGCTTCCGCGCGGGCTACCGCTACGCCGCCGTCGCCGCCCAGGAGACCGCCACCGCGAGCTTCACCCCGACCCTGCCCGAGGCCGGGCTGTATCCGGTCTACGTCTGGTTCACCCAGGGCGCGAACCGCGCCGCGGACGCCTTGTTCCGCGTGCACCACGCCGGCGGGGTGAGCGAGGTGCGGCTGACCCAGAAGGTCATGGGCGACCACTGGGCGTTCCTCGGCGAGTGGGGCTTCGAGGCGGGGACCGCGGGCAAGGTCGTGCTCTCGAACCAGGGCGGCGACCCCACGAGCTTCGTGATCGCCGACGCGGTGCGCTTCGGCGGAGGCGTGGGCGCCTCCGGCCAGCCCCGCTGGCGCGAGGACGCCAAGGCGTACCTGAACTACAAGGGCTTCCCCTCGACCCTCGGCAGCGTCACGATCCGCCCGGCCTACGCCGAGTGGCTCGCGGGCTGGACCGGCGGCGCCTACGACGACAGTTTTCGCTTCGTGGCGCTCCACACCAACGCCGGCGGCGGCACGGGCACGATCAACTTCAGCTACGGCAACGGGCGCAACGGGATCGGCCCCGCCGGCCGGCACCCCACGGCCCTCGTCGCCGCGAGTGACCGCCTGCGCGACCTGGTGCAGGACGAGCTGATCGAGGCCTTCCGCGCCGACTTCGACCCCGCCTGGCGCGACCGCGGCCGCGGCTTCGCCAACTTCGGCCAGCTCCGCGAGAACCTGGGCATGCCGAGCTGCATGCTCGAGCTCGCGTTCCACGACCACCCCGACGACGCGGCGCACCTGCGCAACCCGGCCTTCCGCACCGCCGCGGCCCGGGCGATCTACAAGGGCGTGCTCGCGAGCTTCGACCCCAGCCTCAGCGTCGCGCCTCTGCCTCCCACCGGCCTGCGCCTGGAGAACCTCGGCAACGGCGAGCTCCGCGTGAGCTGGGAGGGCGCCACCGACCGCCTCGAGCCCACGGCGACCCCGACCGGGTTCAAGGTCTACACCAGCAAGAACGGCTGGGCCTTCGACGACGGCGTCGAGGTCCTGGGCACGAGCCACGTGCTCACCGGCCTCGCCCCCGGGCAGCGGGTGTTCGTGCGGGTCAGCGCCACCAACCCCGGCGGCGAGAGCCTCCCCGGCCGCGTGGGCGGCGCGCGGGTCGGCGATCCGCGGGCGCGGGTCCTGGTGGTCGACGGCTTCACCCGGCTCTACCGCTTCACCCACGACAACTGGGCCACCCGCTACCGCTACGACGACGTGCGCGAGCACCTCGACGCCCTCGCGGGCGCCGTGCCCGCCGAGGCGGCGGTCGACTACGCCGAGCACGACCGCGTCGGCGCCGCGGTGGCGCTCACGGACTACGCGCTGGTCGACTGGCTGCTCGGGCGCGAGAGCAGCCAGGACCGGACCTTCGACCCGGCGGAGCAGCAGGCGGTGACCGCCTACCTCCAGGCCGGCGGCAAGCTCCTGGTGAGCGGGACCGAGGTCGCCTGGGACCTCGGCGCCCGCAGCGGCGGGGTCGGGTTCCTCGACCAGCAGCTCGGCGCGAGCTACGTGGGCGACGACGCCGGTGTGTTCGTGGCCAAGCCGGCGCCCCAGGGCCCCTTCGCCGCGCTCCCCACCCTGAACTTCGGCAACGGCCGCTACGTGCCCCTGACTCCGGACGTGCTCGCCCCGAGCTCCGGCGCCGAGGTGCTCCTGAGCTACGAGACGACCGGCGCCCCCACCGCCGGGGTGGGGATCAAGGAGCGCGTGGTGACCCTCGGGTTCCCCCTCGAGAGCGTGGGCGACCCGGGCCAGCGCGCCCAGCTCATGGTCGCGGTGGTCGACTACCTCGACCCCGACCTGACCCTGCCTGCGCCGCCGCCGCCGCCGACGACGCCCCCGGGCACGACGGCCCCGCCCGCGACGAACCCGCCCCCGGCGACGAACCCGCCCCCGACGGGGCCCCCGAAGTCGCAAGGCGGCTGCCAGCTCGGCGAGGGCGGCGCGCCGTGGCCGCTCGCGCTCCTGCTGCTGTTGCTCGCGCTCCGGCGACGCGAGGGGTAGGAGCTGGTTGCTGTGGTTCGGGGGGACTGGTTGCTGGTTGCTGGTTTGAGGTGACTGGTTGCTGGTTGCTGGTTTGGAGTGACTGGTTGCTGGTTGCTGGTTTGAGGTGACTGGTTGCTGGTTGCTGGTTTGGAGTGACTGGTTGCTGGTTGCTGGCTCGGGGTGACTGGTTGCTGGTTGCTGGTTTGGAGTGACTGGTTGTTGGCTGCTGGTTTGGGGTGACTGGTTGTTGCTGCTGGTTTGGTGATCATTGCTGGTTGTTGGTTTGGGGTGACTGGTTGTTGGTTTGGAGCGCCCCTTGCGGGGGCCTCCTGGGGAGTCTCAGCTTCGCCGGGCGAGGCTGGATCGCGGCTCCGAGGCGTTGGAGGGTTTTTGGTCTGTTTGCTTCCTGGGAGGCTGTAGGCTTCGAGGAGGGCGGCGCTGCGTGGGCTGGGCGGCGGAGCCGTAGGCGAGTTGAAGTGTCGTCGTCGGTTGCCTCCGCTGCTGCCTTGCGCCTCGGCGAGGTTGAGGGCGATGCTCTCGGTTGCGCGGGTGAGTTGTCTGCGGAGGTCGGCTGGGATCTTGTCCCGACGTGGTGGACCCACCGCGGCGACTTCGAGGGCCTTCTCGAAGGCTTGAGTCGTTGGTGGGGGAAGGGCCAGCCATGTGGATCGTCCGATCGTTCTCGGAGCCCGCCCCAGTGCGAGCTCTCACCCTGGAGCGAAGCGCTGGGAGCCGCACTGGGGCGGGCGGAGAACGATCGGACGATCCAATACGGCTGCGCGTCGCGGTGCGCCTGCGGTTCCTGGCGTCCTCTACGTCCCGGCGTAATTCAGGCCGCAAGCTCCGCCGATTCGAATATCGTGAAGGGCCTGACAGACCCGGGCGGAGGAGCCCCCGGATGAACCCCCCCGCCCCTGCCCTCGGTTGGCGGCTCGCAACGAACACATGGAGGCCCCGTCCCCGGGTGGCGAGGAGGACCCCTGCCACGGGACGTCCGACGGAACGAGCGGGACGGGTCCCATAGCAACCGGAGTCCCGGGCTCAGCGAACCAGCAACCAGAGTCCCGGGTCCACCGAACCAGCAACCGGAGTCCCGGCCTCTGCGAACCAGCAACCAGAGTCCCGGGTCCACCGAACCAGCAACCGGAGTCCCGGCCTCTGCGAACCAGCAACCAGCAAACCAGCAACCAGCAACCAGCAACCAGCAACCAGCAACCAGCAACCAGCAACCAGCAACCATAAATCCAGCAACCAGCAACCAGCAACCAGCAACCAGCAACCAGCAACCAGCAACCAGCAACCAGCAACCAGCAACCAGCAACCAGCAACCAGCAACCAGCAACCAGCAACCAGCAACCAGCAACCAGCAACCAGCAACCAGCAACCAGCAACCAGCAACCAGCAACCAGCAACCAGGCAACCAGCAACCAGCAACCAGCAACCAGCAACCAGCAACCAGCAACCAGCAACCAGCAACCAGCAACCAGCAACCAGCAACCAGCAACCAGCAACCAGCAACCAGCAACCAGCAACCAGCAACCAGCAACCAGCAACCAGCAACCAGCAACCAGCAACCAGCAACCAGCAACCAGCAACCAACCCAGCAACCAGCAACCAGCAACCAGCAACCAGCAACCAGCAACCAGCAACCAGCAACCAGCAACCAGCAACCAGCAACCAGCAACCAGCAACCAGCAACCAGCAACCAGCAACCAGCAACCAGCAACCAGCAACCAGCAACCAGCGAACCGGAGTCCCGGGGCTCTGCGAGGAACCAGTCCCTACGCCAGCGCGCGGTTGACGATCTCCCGGTGTCCTTGCTCAGCCCGTCGGCCCGCGATCCGCTCGAGCTGCTCGCGCTGCAGCGCCTGGCGCCGATCGAAGCTGCGTACTGCTGAATGCCCGCGCGAGCCGCGAAGCGACCTGAGGGTTCATGTGCGGTCGACCTCGAGCACCTTGTCCCCGAGCAGGCGGTAGCCGCTGCCGTCCTTGGCGTGGAACCTGCACGAGGTTCCCGGCGGCGAAGGTCCCGAGCAGCGCGGCGCACGCGGTTGCCCTTGAGCGGGTGCTGCCGTGCTCGCAGAGCGTGGCGACGGCGTCGGCGGTGCCGGGCAGGGTCGAGAGCGCCTGGAGGCTGAACCACTTGTCGAGGACCAGGGGTCGTCCTTCCAGCGGGTGTAGAAGAACTCGAGGCCTGGCGTGCTGCGGCACGTCGAGGCTGCAGAGGAGCATCAGCGCCGTCTGAGCGTCGGTCATGTTGTCGGCCCGGCCGAACTGGGCGTAGACCTGCTCCACGATCGCCGGGTCCTGGAGTGTAGAGAGGTAGCTCAGGCAGGCGTTCTTCAGCCGGCGATTCGCGATCGAGGTGGCGTCGTTCTGGTACGGCGCGCCGTCGTTCAGCCGGTCGTAGGTCGCCTGCAGGGTGGCGCGGTGGGCCTCGGCGAGCTGGCGCTTGGCGGCCTGGCGCGCGGCGTGGAGCGCGTCCACGTCGATCACCTGCATGTGCTGGGCGAGCTCGACCTCGCTCGGCAGGGCGAGGGCCAGGGCCTTGAGCGAGCCGTCGAGCTCGGGGTCCGCGAGGATCCGTCCCCAGGCCTCGACGAAGGTCGGGTCCAGGCGCTCCTGGCCCTGCGCGGCGTTCTCGAGGAGCAGGGTCCGGGCCAGGGTCTGGCCCGCGTCCCAGCGCGAGAAGCTGTCGGTGTCGTGGCCCATGAGGAACGCGAGCTGGCCGCGGTCGCGGGCGAACTCGAGCTTGACCGGCGCCGAGAACCCGCGGAGCACCGAGGCCACCGGGCGCTGGTCGAGGCCCACGAAGGTCCAGGACTGAGTCTGCTCGCGCAGCTCGAGCACCGCGGTCCCGGTCCCCGAGCGCGGCTGCTGCTCGCCCTCGATCTGCAGGGGGAGCGAGCTCCCGTCGGCGCCCAGGAGCCCGACCGCCACCGGAATGTGCAGCTCGCGCTGGTCCTGGGGCACGTCCTTGGCCCGCGGCGAGAGCGCCTGGGTGAGGGTCAGGGTGTAGCGCCCGCCGGCTGGGTCCCAGGCCTCCTCGACCTTGACCGTGGGCGTGCCCGGGGTCTGGTACCAGCGCCCGAACTGCTCGAGGTCGACCTTGTTGGCGTCGGCCATGGCCGCGCGGAAGTCGTCGCAGGTCACCGCCTGCCCGTCGTGACGCTCGAAGTAGAGGTCCATCCCCTTGCGGAAGCCGGCGCGTCCGAGGAGCGTCTCGTACATCCGCACGACCTCAGCGCCCTTCTGATAGACGGTCGCGGTGTAGAAGTTGTCCATGGAGACGTAGGACTCGGGGCGCACCGGGTGAGCCATGGGGCCGGCGTCCTCGAGGAACTGCCGCACCCGCAGGCCCTGCACGTCCTTGATCCGCTTGACCGCCGCCGAGGTCATGTCCGCGGTGAACCGCTGGTCGCGATAGACGGTCAGCCCCTCCTTGAGGGTCAACTGGAACCAGTCGCGGCAGGTGACCCGGTTGCCGGTCCAGTTGTGGAAGTACTCGTGCCCGATCACGCCCTCGATCCCCTCGTAGTCCTGATCGGTGGCGGTGTCGGGGCGGGCCAGCACGTACTTCGAGTTGAACACGTTGAGGCCCTTGTTCTCCATGGCCCCCATGTTGAAGTCGTTGACGGCCACGATCATGTAGACGTCGAGGTCATGCTCCAGCCCGTAGGTCTCCTCGTCCCAGCGCATGCTGCGGATCAAGGACTGCAGCGCGTAGTCGCAGCGGTCGAGGTTCTGGGGCTCGACCCAGATCTCGAGGGCGACCTCGCGCCCGCTCTTGGTGGTGAAGCGCCCCGCGTGGCAGCGCAGGTCCCCGGCGACCAGGGCGAACAGGTAGCTCGGCTTGGGGAACGGGTCCTCCCAGGTGACCCAGGTCTTGCCGTCCTCGGACGTCCCCTCGGCGACCTTGTTGCCGTTGCTGAGCATGACCGGGTAGCGCGAGGCGTCGGCCACGATCGTGGTGCGGTAGGTGGCCATGACGTCCGGCCGGTCGAGGAAGTAGGTGATCCGGCGGAAGCCGTGGGCCTCGCACTGGGTGCAGAAGTTCCCGCTGGTGCGGTAGAGCCCCGACAGAGAGAGGTTCTCCTGGGGCTTGATCCGCACGCGGGTGGTGAGGCTGAACACCGCCGGGACCTCGTGGATCGTGAGGCCCTCGGCGTCGACAGCGTAGGCGTCCGCGGCGAGGGGCGCGTCGTCGATCGCGACCTCGAGCAGCTCCAGGGTCTGCCCGTGCAGGCGCAGGGGCGGAGCGCCGTCGGCGGTGGGGGTGCGCTCCATGGCGAGCACCGCCTCGACCTCGGTCGCGTCCTCGCCGAGGTGGAAGGTCAACTCGACGGTGTGGATCGCGTAGTCCGGCGGGGTGTAGTCCAGGCGGTGGACGGGCTGCAGCGGGGTCTCGGTCGTGGTCATGGCGCCTCCAGGCCGCGTACTAGAGCACACGCGGGCGGAGTTGTCAGTCCACGGTTCCGAAGCGGAGTCGCGCCGCGCTCAGCGCCCCACGTGCCACTTGCGCGAGTGGGCCACGGAGTAGGCGAGGACCTCGAGCAGCTCCAGCGGACCGTCGGGGCGCTTGTCCGGGTCGACCTCGATCAGGCGCTGGAGCAAGCTCGACAGGGGCTGAGGCACGTGCTCGGGGACCTGGGCGGTCTCGAGCGCCAGCTGCTGGAGCAGATCGAAGCCGTGGAGCCCGGGGAAGGCGCGCTCGCCGGTGAGCGCGAACAGGAGCACGTGCCCCAGGCTGAACAGGTCGCTGCGCGGCCCGATCGCGTCGCCGCGCACGTATTCCGGAGCCATGTAGCCGATCGTCCCCACGAGGATGTCCGGATCCGTGAGCAGGTCCTGGTCGGGGGCGCGGGTCAGGCCGAAGTCGACGAGGACCGGGTCCGCGGGGTCGCAGTCGCGGAGCACGACGTTGGCGGGCTTGAGGTCGCGGTGCACGAGGCCGTGCTCGGTGAGGTCGTAGAGCGCGAGGCTCAGGCCGAGGAGCAGGTCCACCGCGGTCCGGGCGTCGACGACCCCGTAGGTCCCGACGTAGTCGAGCAGGGTGGGGCCCTCGATCAGCTCCAGGACCATGTAGTCGTGGCCCTTGAAGTGCGAGAAGCGCTTGAGCTGCGGGAACTGGGGGCAGGTCACCTGCGCCAGGGACTTGGCCTCGCGGGCAGTGCGCTCACGGGACTCCGAGTCCCACTCCGCGAGCTGCGCGATCTTGACCGCGACCGCTTCCCCCGTCTTGCGGTCCCGCGCCCGGTAGACCGTCGCCGTACCGCCGCTGCCGATCTCGCGCTCGAGGACGTAGCGCCCGTGCCAGAGCGTCCCGGGGCGGAACCGGGCCTCGGTGTTGGGCTCCGGCTCGATCTCGCGAGGCGCCGAGAGCAGGCGGTTCGTGCGCACCACGAGCTGGGCCGGGGACAGGGGCGAGGTGAGCACGGCGCTGGCACCGGCCTCGTAGGCCCGCAGCACCGCGGCCTCGTCGGACCCCTGGGTCACGAACACGATCGGGATCTCGCGCAGATCCTGGCGCCCTCGAATCCGGGTGACGAGCTGCAGCGCCGCCGCCGGCTGCGCCGCCTCGTGGATCAGCCACAGGTCCGCGGGGCGCTCGAAGAACGCGCTCGCCGTCCCGGGGTCGGCGATCTGAGTGACCGCGTGGCCGCGTCGCTTGAGGGCGCTGGCCGCTGCCGGCTCCCGATCCACGCACACGATCGATCCCATGAGGGTGCCCTCCACTGAGCAGAGGGACCCATTGCAAACCCAAGGCCCGGGCTAACTCCTTGTCTCATGGTGAGAGGGGGGAGAAGGCCCCCCGGGGGGCACGGGCCGCCTCGGGGGGCAGAAGCCCCTCAACGCCAACGCCTTGCAGTGCACTGCGCAGCGCAGTGGGTCGCCTGTGGGCGGCTACGCGCCGTAGCCTGGCTCGGGCGGCGCGTGCCGAGCGGCCCCGCGGCGGGCGAGGTAGGCCTGACGCTGATCGATCGCCTGCCGGCGCTCGAGGACCTTCATGCCCCCGACCCCTGCGCCCAGGATCACGAGGATCATGAGCCCCGTGGGGAAGCGCACCGAGAACGGCGGGGAGGCGGCGTAGCCCAGGCACTCCGTCGCCTGCTGTTCGTCGATCTCCCAGTAGTTGTCGCGGCCGTCGTAGAGCACGTATTTGCCGTCCCAGGTCCAAAGCTTCAGCCAGAAGATCCCGAAGTGGGAGTGCAAGTAGCCAACCTTCAAGCCGCCAGAGCCCGTGATCTCGGTCAACATGGGCACCCTGTCCGCGGTGGGCGCCCCGACCTCGGCCACGTCCTCGCCGTGAGTAATCAGAAAGGGAATCCCTCGCTTGGCCTCCGCCACCTCGGGGAGCGCGCCCACCAGGCACGCCACGATCACGATCCACTTGATCCCCACTGTGCACCTCTTGAACTTCCTTGAACATGCAGCCTGGCGAGGCCGGCGAGCGTACGCAAGCCGAGGCCCAGGCCTGGTCCGGTTGCCCTCCCCCAGCGCCCTTGCTAAGTTCGCGCCTCCGCCGCAGGGCGGGAGCACCTCAGCAGCAGGAGAGCCATGGCAACCACCGACGTGAGCGCCCAGGGCGTCAAGAACATCATCAAACAGCTCGGCTACGAGATCCTCGGCGACCACGGCGACGTGTTCACGATCGCGGGCTCGAGCGGGGTCAAGATCTTGTGCGCGGTCGAGGAGAGCATCCTCAACGTGACCCTGCCCCTGGTGACCGTGCCCCAGAGCGCGATCACCCACAAGGTGGCCCTGGACATGCTGCGCAGCGACAACGGGATCTCGACCTCGCACATCGAGCTGATCGAGCGCCCCGGCGACAAGTACAACGTCGCGCTCATGAACTACTGCAAGCTGCAGGAGCTGGGCGCCGACGACACCGACGACATCGAGACCGCGATCGAGTTCATCGAGCTCGACGCGGTCAAGGCGCGCGGCCTCTTGGCCGGCCTGGAAAGCTAAGGGGGAGCGACGTGGGAATCTTCGACTGGTTCAGCGGACCCAAGGACGAGCGCGAGCAACGGATCGCGGAGGGCAAGCGCCAAGAGCGCCTGGACAAGATGGAGGAGGCCAACTTCGAGGTCGTGGTCAAGCAGTCGATCCGCGACATGAAGGCCGACCTGCGCAAGCTGGTGAACGCCTCCGCGGACGCCGTGGCCAACAACACCCGGCTCATGCGTCAGCACGAGAAGCTCGAGACCCAGGCCAACGACTGGAAGGACAAGGCCCGCAAGGCGCTGCAGGGCGGCCGCGAGGACCTCGCCAAGCGCGCGCTGGTCAAGGCCAACGAGTTCGGCAAGGAAGCCGCGACCCTCGGCCCTCAGGTCGACGGCGCCAAGCAGACCGCCGAGGCGATCAAGACCAAGATCCAGCGGCTGAAGGACAAGATCCGTGAGGCCGAGCGCACCTCGGCCACGCTGATCGCGCGCAAGAACGCGGCCCAGGCCCAGAAGAAGGTCGCCGCGGCCCTCGCGGACCTGGGCGACGGCGACAACGCGTTCTCGACCCTCAAGCGGCTCGAGACCTCGGTCGAGAAGGACGAGGCCATGGCCATCGCCTTCGACGCCCTGGCCGACGGCGGCGGCGACGACTCCGAGCTGGAGAAGGAGCTGCTGATGCTGGGCATGGAGGGCGACAGCGGGGTCGACGACGACCTGGCCGCGCTCAAGGCCGAGCTCGAGGGTTAGGCCATGTCGTTCGCGCTGATCCTGCTCCTGATCGTGGCCGCGGTCGGCACCGTCGGCGTCGGGGTCGGCGTGGTCGTGCTCAAGGCGGCCAGCGGCAACAAGCAGCTCGGCGCCGCGCCGGCGCCGAAGCAGATCGGCGCCGGCGGCCTCGCCGACGACGACGTGCTCGACGCCACGGTCAAGGACCTCAAGCGCGGCGCGCTGATCGAGGTCACCGGCTTCGGCGACTCCTTCGAGGACGTGCAGCTCGAGGTCGAGGCCTTCACCCGCTACTCCCGCGCCCGGGACGAGTGGTTCGAGCTGGCCTCGACCTACGCCGGGCGCCCGGTGGCGCTGGTGTGGGACGAGGAGCGCGGCCCGCTCCGGCTCTGGGCCTACAAGGCTCGGCGCCAGGGCGACCTCGCAGACTTCGGGCTGACCCCGGACACCGTCGAGGGCCTGGCCCAAGGTCAGACCGTCGACGTGGGCGGCGAGGCCTACACCGTCGACGACGTGGGCAAGACCCTCAGCCACAAGGACGGGACCGGCTTCGGCAAGGAGCACCGCACCTGGGAGCTGCTCTCGCCCGACAAGAAGACCCAGCTCTGGATCGAGCAGTGGGGCGACGAGGCCCACCAGGTGAGCAAGGGCGAGCTGATCGACCCCGACGCCGTCACGATCTACCGCTCCAAGGGCAAGTAGCGGGACGTGCGCGCTCCAGGAGGCTCGCCAGGGCGAGCGGGGCGCGACCTCGGGAGCGGCAAGAGCGCGAGCCTCCTGGAGCGCGCTCGTCCCGCTTCCTAGTGCTGCACGTCAGAAGTTCCGGTACATCTCGCTTGCCCTCGCCGCCCCTGGCTGTGTTGTTCGTCGGTCACAATGGCCCGCATTGCTCCCTCCTCACGCCTCGCCAGGGACGACGATTGCTGCGCGACCTGTACCGAAACTTCTGACGCACAGCACTCGGCTCCGCGGCCCGAGGACGTTCCATGGGGGTCGGCTTCGCTGACTCCCGACTACTCCGCGCCGAGGTCCTTGCGCACGATCCGGTAGGCCTCGGTGAGCTGCGCCGCGACCTTGGTCGCGATCGCCTCCTTGCGAGGATCCCCCTGGTGTCGGTCGGGGTGGTACTTGGCCATGAGCTTGCGCCAGGCGCGCTTGGCCTCGTCCACGGTCACCGGCGGGGTGAGCTCGAGGTTCGAGTAGGCCTTGGAGACCTCGTCCTGGGCCGAGGGCGCGCGGTCCGCGGCGCTCTTGAAGTCCTTGGGGTCGAACCCGCCCTGGCGCAGGATCTCGTCGGGGTCGAGGTCGGCGTCGTCGTCGCCGAACGCGCCGAGCTTGGCGTTCAGCTTCGCCCGCAGAATGTTCTCCAGGCGCTTGAAGTAGTCGCTCACGGCGCGCTCCTCTCGGGCAGTCCACCACAGGCCTCGCGGCCGGTCAACCGCTCAGGGTGTAGGGGTCGCGCAGCGGCGCGAATCGGCGCAGCGGCGCCGCGGCCTCGAGGGCCGCCGCCAGCCGCGCCTCGGGAGGCCCGCCGACCCGCCGCCATGGCACCCCGCTGGCCTCGAGGGCCTCGGCGAACCAGGCGTGCATGTCGGCGCGGAAGGCCTCGCTCTCCCGGGTCCCGTCCTGCACGAAGCCGAAGTCGGGCTCGGTCAGCAGGTAGAGCGCGGGCGGCCGCGCGCGGGCCAGGGCCTCGACCGCCGGCGCGGGCGCGCCCAGGTAGCGCCGGGCCCACACCGCGGTGGCCAGGGGGTCCGTGTCGCACACGAGCACCCGCTCGGCGCGCCGGGCGAGGGCGTCCTCGAGCTCCGCCTGCCCGCGCGCGATCCGCAGGAACTCGTCGGGGGTCCAGCGCTCGGGCGCGGGACCGCTCTGGCGGCCCTCCCAGTAGACCCGGCCCCACTCCGGGACCCAGGGGGTGCCGAGGGCCTCGGCCAGGGCGCGGGCGAGGGTCGTGGTCCCGCTGGACTCGACCCCGAGCACGACCACCCGCCGCGCGAAGGTGGCCTTGGCGGGGGGGGTGAGGAAGCGCCACCCCGCCCCGAGGTCCGCGCGCAGCGCCGTCCCCGAGGTCGGGACCGCGTCGCGGGCGGGATCGATCGCGACGTGGGTCGCGCCCAGGGCTCGGGCCCAGGCCTCGCCGTAGGCCTCGGAGGTGAAGGCCAGCTCGGGGCGGCGCCCGCCGAGGAGCTCCAGGGTCCGCCGCGCCCAGGGCTCCGGGGCCTCGGGCAAGTCCTCCTCGGTGAGCAACACCTCCGCCTCGGGGAACAGCTCCTGGATCCAGGCCGCGCGCAGGGGCCCCGGGAGCTCCTGCCCGGGGAGGTGCCCGACCACGACCGCCAGCCGCGCGCAGCGCCGCGACGCCTCGCGCAGGAGGTGCGCGTGTCCCTGGTGCAGCGGGTAGAACTTGCCCACCGTGACCCCCAGGCTCACGGCGCGGGGCCTCGGGTCTGCTCCCGGTAGAGCCGCCGGAAGCGCAGCATGCCCTGCACCGCGAGCACCCAGAACAGGGCGTAGAGCGCCGCGGTCAGCGACAGCCCGCGGGTGAAGTAGAGCGGGACGTAGATCGCGTCCACCGCGACCCAGAGGTACCAGCTCTCGACGTAGCGCCCCATGAGGTAGAGGTGCGCGGTCACCGAGACCACGGTGGTGAAGGCGTCGACCGCGGGCACGGCGCCCCGGGCCTGGGCCAGGACCCAGGTCAGCGCGGCGCTGGCCGCGACCACCGCCAGCGCCGTCCAGCCCAGGGTCGCGGGCTGCACCCGCCCCACCGGGCGCTCCTCGTGAGCCGGGCCGCCCCGGGCCCAGATCCAGATCGCCTGCAGGCTGGTCACGAAGTAGAAGCACTGGAGCCCGACCTCGCCGTAGAGCTGGGCCTCCCAGAACACCCAGGCGTAGAGCGCCACCCCGACGAGCCCCACGATCCAGCCCAGGGGGTTGTTGCGCGCGAGCAGCCACACGCTCCAGGCCAGGGAGACCGCGCCCCAGGCCTCGTTGTGGCTGGTCTGCACCCGCAGCCACTCGGGGTAGAGCGGGAAGGCCAGGATCGCCGCGCTGGCGAGCACGAGGAGCGCGGCCTCGATCCACACGCCCAGGTCCGGGAGCTGGGCGAACTCGGGGGGCTGCTCCGGGGTCGACGGGTCGCTCATGGGCTCAGCGGGGCTCGAGGACGACGCGGAAGGCGATCCCGCCCTCGTGGCGCACGGTGCGCTGGTCGCGCCGCCCGCCCACGGTGAAGCTCCCGGTGGCGTTCGCGGCGTCGCGGTAGAGCGGGTAGACGTCCGGGGGCAGGCTGGCCACGCCCCGCACGCAGAACTGCCCGTCGCCCTCGCTCGGGCCCTGGGGATCGAACCGCGGACCCTCGGCGTAGGCGGTCGGGGCGTAGGGGTCGCGGATCCACTCCACGGTGATCCCGCGCTCGACGCCGTAGATCGAGGTCGCGTCGGAGCGGAGCAGGGTCGAGCGCAGCCCGCGCTCCCACTGCGCTTCGGTCGGCAGCCGCAGCCGGCCGTCGGGCAGCCCGGCCGCCTCGAGCGCGTCCTGGAGGAAGTCCACGCACTCCAAGGCCTTCGCGCGGTCCGCGGTGAACGGGTGCCGCGCGTACCAGCCGCGAGGGTCCTCCTCGATCGCGCGCCGGAAGTTGGGGTGGAAGCGGGGGTCGTCCTTCAGCGCGCGGAAGGTGACGGGGATCTGCGAGATCCAGTAGCCGCTCAGCCGCACCAGGTGCGCCGGGGAGCAGTCCGCGTCGAACCCCTCGATCCCCATGACGAAGGGGCCCGCGGGGACGTAGCGCAGGCTCAGCCCTTCGAGCTCCAGGCGTCGGCCCGCGAGCTCCTGGCCGAGCTCCTGCTCCAGGTCCTCAGCGCCCAGGCGCCAGGCGAGGTCCAGGGCGCTCAGCGCCTGCTCAGGGAAGCCCGAGCGGCGCAGGAGCGCGGCCTGCTGGCGCAGCAGCTCGAGGTCGTCGGGGGTCTCGGCCAGGGCACGCTCGACCTCCCGCAGCTCGGCGTCGCTCACGCGCCCTCCCGCGGCTCGTAGTGACACCAGGGGTCGGGGTCGTCGAGCCCGCGGCCCGCGGCCAGGGCCCGGGCCCGGCAACCGCCGCCGCAGGAGTCGTAGTGCTTGCAGCTCCAGCAGTCGGAGTTCCCCTCGAGCGCGCGCAGGCGGGTGAACCCCGCGCCCTGGCTCCACAGCGCGTGCAGCCCCTGGGTCGCGAGGTCGCCGCTGTCGAACTCGGGGCCCAGCAGCGCGCAGGGGGAGACCTGCCCGCGCGGGGTCACGCTGCACACGAGGTTCCCCGCCACGCAGCCGAAGCGCTCGAGCACCCGCGCCGAGTCCTCCTGGTGCGGCACCCGACTGGGCCGGAACAAGGGGATCGAGACCGCGGCCTGGGCGCGGTCCAGCTCGGCGGCCGCGGCGTCGAACTCGGGGGCCTCGGGCAGCCAGGCGCGGTCCTCCCGCGCGCGGCCCGCGGGGAGCGCCGGGCGCAGGTAGAGCGAGCGGCGCCGCCTCCTCGCACAGCCGCGCCAGGGCCTCGATCCGCCCCGGAGGCCCGGGGGTCGGGAGCAAAGGTCACCCCACCGGCGCCCGGGCGGCGAAGGCGGGCGCAGGCCCTCGAGGGCGCGCGAACGCCTTCCCCGCGGATCGCGTCGTGGCTCGCGGCGTCGGCGCCGTCGAGGCTCACCGAGAGCGTGCGGAACGGGCGAGCCGCCAGCGCGTCGGCCAGGCGCGGGGTGAGGGTCGTGGCGTTGGTGGTGAGCATCACGTTCAGCCCGAGCTCGAAGGCCGCCTCCAGCCCCTCGAACAGCGCGGGGTGCAGGAGCGGCTCGCCGCCGGTCACGTGCACCTGCATGGCCCCCAGGGCGTACTGCTCCTCGAACAGGGCGCGCATGAGCGCGGGGGGGAAGGGCACGAGGGCGCCCGGCCCCGAGTCGGCCTGGCAGTGGCTGCACGCCAGGTTGCAGCCCTCGGTCGCCCCCAGATATACGGTCAGCGGGGCGGAGAGCCGCCCCGGGTGCGCGCGGTCCGCGACCACCCGCCCGTCGAAGCGACCGTCCGCCCCCAGCAGCCCCTCTTCCTCGAGGCCGCGGACGAAGGCGCGGGCGGCCTCGCCCGTGGCGCGCGCGGGGTCCAGGAGCAACCCCGTGGCCTCGGCGTCGAAGGGCATGTATTGGAAGGTCTCGCGGTCGTAGACCAGCGACCCGAAGTATTCCGGCCGCAGCACGTGCCGCGGCTCGGAGCCGGTCGCCCCGCGCCAGGCGGGGACCACCTCGAGGGTCGGGAGCTCGCGCCCGCTCACGGGCCCCGATCCTTGGGGCGCGACGAGAGCCGCCACTGCACGGCCTCGCCGAAGCAGCCGGCGCTGACCCAGGTCCGCCGCACGCTGACGCTGACTTTGCGCAGGGCGAGCTCGCGCTTGCGCGGCGGCGCGGGGCTCAGCGCCTCGCGCAGCGCCGCCGACAGCAGCCGGCGTTCGCGCTCGATCACCGTGCGCGGGATCAGGGGCTTCTTCGCCATGGAGCGAGGGTACTCCCCCGATGGGGCCGGGGCCACACGGGCTCGCGCGGGTCGGTTCGCTGGAACTCGGTCTCGGAGCCCAGGCCCCGCCTGGCTATAGTTGGGGCACGAGGAGCCTATGGCCGACGATGACGACGGGACCCGCCTCACGGTCCACGAGCTGAACAGCCTGCGCCGCGAGAACCCCCGCGGCCTGTTCGCGCACCTGATGGATGTGCGCCAGGCATTCCTGTTCGGGGTCGAGGACCACCGCCAGGAGGAGGAGCGCTGGGGCGGCGAGCTGCGGATCACGGTCAACCGCAACCTGACGGTGCACTTCGCCCCGGGCTTCGACCCCAACATGCCCGACCGCGAAGCGCTGCCGCAGTTCGTGGTCATGCCCGACGCCGCGCGGGCCGGCACGAGCGAGGACACGACCACGACCCTCGACGACGGCGACAGCTTCGCGGGGGTGGTGTATTTCCTCGACCCCGACGACTACGAGGTCTACGTCGAGGAGCTCGCCGAGATCCAGGCCGAGTATCCGGACTTCGACCTGATCCCCGACACCTACTTCTTGGACCGCGAGGTCCTGGGCTACCTGCGCGACGTGGTCCTCAAGCACGCGACGGTGGTCGCCGAGCGGGAATACGACTTCCGCCAGGGCATGTTCGGCGGCGAGGCGCCCCCGCTCCCCGAGCTGGCGCGAGAGGCCGACGTCGAGGACGAGGAGGGCGAGCCCGACCCCGGCTACGACGTGATCGAGGGCGAGCACCTGCGCACGATCCGCTTCCGCACGGACTGACCCGAGGGCGGAGCTCGCTGGACGCACCGGGATCGCCGGGGCCCTGCCCTCAGCGGCGCTGGTCGGCGTCCTCGGGCTGCTGCTCCTCGGGCGGCGGAGCGCCGCCGTCCTCGGGCGTCTCGGGCCGCGCTCCTCCGGCGCCTCGTCGCCGAGGCGAACAGGTCGAGGGCTGCTCGCCGAGCTTGAAGAACGGGAACGGGCGCACGGAGGGCGGGGCGTTGGGCCCCCACAGCGAGCCGCGCACGCTGACGCCCGTGCCCGGCACGATGTTCTCGATCAGGACCCGCTCCCAAATGTTCCCGCCGGTGTCGAAGGGCACGAGGTCGAGGGAGATCCGGCCGGAGGTGTCGGCGTCGTCGCCGAACAGCACGTAGCCGTTGCGCCCGACGTAGTCGACCTTGCTCGAGTCGAGGCGCACCTCGGTCAGGCTCAGGCGCGACGCGCTGAGGGTGTAGTCGACGACGATCGTCTCGAAGGCCAGGGGCTCCGAGGTCTCGCCCGAGAAGGCGTCCTCGAGGATCCGCACCACGTCGAAGGCCCGGGGGAGCTCGACCAGGTTGGCCTCGCCCACCCAGATCTTGCCCGCGCCGCTGAAGGGCAGGGTCGTCCGCCCCTGCCGGCTCCCGCCGTGGAACTGCAGGTTCGCGCTGGCCCAGCCGCTGAGCGGCTGGCCCGCGCGCGCGGCGGGAGCCTTGGTCGGGGTGGGCGCGTCCTCGGACCCGATCCGCAGCAGCCCGGCCTTGACGTCCACCAGCGAGCCCTTGCGGAGGTCGAGCGAGCCCCGGTAGTAGCCGCTGCGCGGGGTGAACTCGACGATCGTCGCCAGGTCACCGCCCCAGAGCGTGCCCGAGAGCGGGGCCCCGGCGCGTCCGATCTGGAAGGTCCCGTTGCGCAGGATCAGGGGGGCGTGGACGTCGAACAGGGTCTGGTCGAACAGCCGCATGCGATCGAGGAGGATCTCGCCCTCGGCGGTGGCCAGGGCCAGCTCCTCCACGCGCCCGGTGAGCCGGATCACGCCCTGGGCGCCGCGCACCCGGATCGCCCCGGGGCTCACGTGGTCCAGCTCCAGGGGCTTGGTCTCGCGCAGTTGGAACCCGAAGCCCTGGGGCCGGACCTCGGCCACGTAGCTCAGCGCGCCCTCGCTCAGGTCGTAGGGCACGTAGAGCGCGGCGGAGAGGTCGAGGGTGCCTTCGGGCTCGAGGGCGCGCAGGATCTCCTGCCAGCGGGTGGGGAGCGTGCCGATCAGCTCCTGCCGACGCGCGGGGTCCTCGCCGTAGCCCAGCCCGGTCCCCTCGATGCGGATCACGTGGCCCTTGTCGCCGCCTTGGGGGAACCAGTCCTGCTTGGCCTGGTCCCGGCGCAGGGTGAGCGTCCCGTCCTGCAGCCGGCAGCGCAGATCGATCAGCTCGGGCTCACCGTCCACGATCCTGAGCTCGCCCTGGACGTCGGTCAGCGGCACCGGCAACAGCCGCGGCCGGACCCGCAGCCCCCGCGGCACCGAGCGCGCGTCGACCCGCGGGTCCCGCGCTCTCCGTCCACGTCCAGGGTCAGCGCCGCGTCGAGGGCCCTCCGCCGGGTAGGCTTCGAGCACGTCCCCCAGCGCCGGGCGAGCTGCTCGCGCAGGGTCGCGTCGAGCTCCAGCCCGTCGACCCCGGCGCAGGCTGCCGCCGCGCGTCGCAGGCCCTGCTCCGTCGATCACCAGCTCTGCGCCCGCGAGCGTGCCTTGGACCGCGCCCGGAAGCGCAGCGCCTCGCCGATCCGGACCTCGACGTCGCCGCGGAGGTCCGTGACCCGGGTCGCGCCGAAGCCGGCGAGCTTGGGGTGAAGGGCGCCGCGCGCAGCGAGGCGTCGGGGAGTGCAGCGTGATCCGGTGCCCCGCGGGTCGCCCGGGACCTGGCGCAGCGCGGTATCGACGTCGACGACGAGGCTCGGCGGCCTCACGGCAGCTCGCGCCCCTCGCCCGCGGGAGCACGCTCCAGGAGCGCCGCGTCGAGCTCCGTCCTGGGCCGCAGGTCGAGGTGCAGGAGCGGCTCCTCACCGGCGACCTCGACCTCGCCATCGAGGAGAGCTCCCCGAGCCGCGGCGCCCGCTGGCCTCCAGGACGCCCACGCACCCGCGCGCGCCTCCGCGCGAGGGAAGCGGCGAAGAGGTCCAGGTCGACCCGCAGCGGGGCCTGCTCGCCAGCGAGGTCCCGCTCCTGCGCCGCCTCGTCCAGGCTCGGAGCCAGGCTGAGCGAGGTCCCGGTCACATGACCTCGAAGCGGTCCAGGGCGCGGACGCGCGCCTCGCACCCTGGACAACCTCGCCCGGGGCCGGAGCAGACGGCGCAGGCCACCTGGGCGGCTCAGGCGGCGCGGCGTCGAGCACGCGCTGGGTCAACTCTACCGCGCGCACGTCGACCTGCAGGTCCCCCGAGAACTCGCCCTGGCAGGGGCTTGCGCACCACGAGGGCGCGCACCGAAGGGGCGTCGCGGATCGCGCCGTCCACCGAGCGCGCCTTGACGTCGAGGGTCAGGTCGACCCGCGCCGGGACCGACTCTTCGTCGTCGTCCTGCCCGGGGAGGATCTCCGGCGCGATCACCAGGGTCCCGTCGGCCACGAGCGGGAGCGGGAACAGCTCCGGGGCGAGCTCGAGCTCGTGCAGGGTCAAGGACACCCGCGGGGTGGCCTCCGCCCGCGGGCCGGCCTTGGCGACCTTGATCCGCGCGTCGAAGCTCCCCGCGCGCGGGTGGAACGGCTCCACGAAGCGTCGCGTGCCTTCGGGGAGCGCGCTGAGCAGCGCCGCGGTCACCGGGACCCCTCGCGCGTCGACGTCGACGTGGATCAGGTCGCCGTGCATGACCATGGCCTCGACCTCGGCCACCCCGCCGAACTCGAGCTGCCCCGTCGCGCGGACCTCGACGTTGGCCCCCTCGGCCAGGCTGAAGCTCCCCTGGGCGTCGAGGAAGCGGATCGGGTAGTCGCGGTACATGGCCGAGACCGTGCCCCCCAGGTCGTGGACCTGGGCCGAGATCTGGGGGTCCTCCATGTGGGGGCCCTTGAAGATCACGACCTTGGCTCCGCCCACGGTGCCCCGCGGATCGAACTCCTCGTAGACCCGGCGAATGTCCGGCGGCAGCGCGCGGCGGAAGGCCTCCGAGAGCTCGATCTCGCGCACGTCGATCGCGATGAACAGCGTGAGGTTCTCGTCCTCCTTGCCGGGGAACGCCGAGCCGCGGGCCACGAGCCGGCCGGTCTCTCCCACCCGGGCCAGGGTGTTCTCCCAGCTCACGTTCAGGATCTCGGGGGCGTCGGCGCCCGGGGGGACGGCGACCACGACCTCGAACGCGCCCTGAATGTCCTCGATCGGGATCGAGAACCCCCGGGGGCGGACGGTGGCCTGCTGGGGGCGGATCGACCCCGAGACCTTGAGCCCGTGCCGCGCGGTGTGCGTCACGTGCAGGCTCACGTCCACGTGCCCGGACTGGGGGCCGATCTCGTCCCACACCTTCTCCTGGAACAGGCGCGGGATCATGCTGCGCACGACCCGGTTGAGCTCACCGTCCCGCAGGTCCACCTTGGCGTCTACGGACCCCTGCTCGTCGGCCACGACCTTGAACTCGACCTGGGGGAACAGGTCGCGGTGCAGACGGTCGGGGGGGACGCCGCTCAGCGCGCGCCCGCCCGCGGCGAGCGGGTCGTCGGACCCGAACAGCGCCCCCAGGCGCGCCCGACCGCGGGTCTCGAGGGACAGGTCCTCCCGCAGGAGGGCGTCCACGGTGATCCCGCTCAGGAGCACGTCCCGCCGCCCCTCGGGGAGGTCGGCGATCACCCGCACGCGGCCGCCTTCGACCTTGAGGTTCAAGTCGGCGTAGAGGGTGGTCTCGCCCCCTTCACCCGTCGGCGGAGCCGGGGTCAACTGTCCGTCGGGTCCGATCCGCAGCGTGATCTCCGGATCGATCAGGCGCAGCTCGGTGACCGCCGGGGGCACGAGGCTCACCACCGCCTCGGCGCGCCCGACCCGCAGCCACTCGCGACCGGGGTTCCCGCGCTCGTGGAGCACGAACTCGCCGATCACGAGGCCCTGCTCCCACGAGAGCAGCTCGACCTCGCCCAGCCGAGGGGTGTACTCGGGGAGCAGATTCCCGAGGGTCGTGCGGACGATCTCTTCCATTTCGTCCGGGTTCCGGACGATCAACCAGTAGTCGAGGACGACGTTGGCGCCCAGCGCCACGAACACGATCGCCCAGAACCGGAGGAAGCGCCGCCGCAAGGTCAGTCCCCGAACCGCTCGTCGCTCGTCGCAGGCATGTGCTCGCTCCTCGCGGGGGGCCTCGCGCCGGCGCGGAGGCGGCGCCCGAAACGACGCGCGCGGCGGCGATCGCTCACGATCCCGCCGCGCACGGTGTGCCTGCGAGCAGCGGTCCGCGCGTGGTCACGCGGGCCGCCGCTTCGTGCCTACTGGTCTTCCTCGTCGCTCGGCCAGTCGTCGGCCGGCTCGTCGTCCATGGGCTGCTCGTCAGCCGGTTGCTCGGCGGGCTGGTCCATGGAGTCGTCCGCGGGGACGTCCTCGCTCGGCCACTCGTCGTCCGACGGGCTGTCCTCCATGGCGTCGTCCGCCGGCGCGTCCTCACTCGGCCACTCGTCGTCCGCCGGCTGCTCGGCGGGTTGGTCCATGGAGTCGTCCGCGGGGGCATCCTCGCTCGGCCAGTCGTCGGCCGGCTGCTCGGCGGGCTGGTCCATGGAGTCGTCCGCGGGGGCGTCCTCGCTCGGCCACTCGTCGTCCGACGGGCTGTCCTCCATGGGCGGGTCCATGGCGTCGTCCGCCGGCGCGTCCTCACTCGGCCACTCGTCGTCCGACGGGCTGTCCTCCATGGGCTGGTCCGCGGGTTGTTCGTCCATGGGCTCGTCGACGGGGTCGTCGAGGGGCCAGCCGTCGGGACCCACCGCCGGGGTCACCGGCGCGGGCTCGTCGTCCGCCGGCATGTCGTCCATGGGCTGCTCGTCGTCCATGGGCTGCTCGTCGTCGTCCGCCGGCATGTCGTCCACGGGCTGCTCGTCCATGGGCTGCTCGTCGTCCATGGGCTGCTCGTCCTCCATGGGCGGGAGGTCGTCCTCCATGGGCGGGAGGTCGTCCTCCACGGGCGGGAGGTCGTCCTCCATGGGCGGGAGGTCGTCCTCCATGGGCGGGAGGTCGTCCTCCACCGCCGGGACGTCGGCGGGGGTCTCCTCGGCCGGCGGCGTGGTGTCGGCGGGGGTCTCCTCGGCCGGCGGCGCGGTGTCGGCGGGGGTCTCCTCGGTCGCCCCCTCCTCCTCGTCGGGCCGGGTGTCGGTGTAGATCTGGTCCTCGTCCCAGCCGCGCTTGTAGTTGGAGCGGTCGTCGATGGACCAGCGCGTCTCGAGGGCCTGGAGGTGGATCTCGTCCAGCTTCACCTGCAGCGCGCGGGCGTCGTCCTCGGACTCCACCGCCTCCGCGATCCGCTGACGCGAGGGGCCGAAGCGGGCCGCACGGCGCACGTTCTTGCGCGCGGTGATCGGGCGGATCCCGACCTCGACCATGCGGTCGTAGATCGGCTTCCAGGGGTGGGCCAGGGTCAGGATCGGGAACTCTTCGAGCTCGCTGCCGAGCAGGGCCCACTGGCGCCGCTCGCTGTCCGGGTCCGGCGGGCTGTCGTACCGCAGCGCGGGCGAGAAGCTCGGGTGCAGCGGCAAGCAACCAGCCAAGCCCAGCACGAGCGTGCTTCCGACGACGAACACTCCCCAGATGCGCGAAACCTTCACGCGGTCCTCCCCTGTTCCAAGTCCACCGACTGTAGCACGTTGCCCTGGGCCGGGGGAGGGGGGCAACCGTCACAGGGGGCGCTCCCTCGAGCCCGCCTGCCGCCTCGCTCGCCGGGCGCGGACCGGCCAGGAGGTGGATTTTCGCCCGCCCGGGCGACCGGCGTCAGCCGCGAGCGCGAGGGGGTCGGGGACAGACCCCTGGAGGCCGTCCTCTCAGGCCTGCGCGATCGCCGCCAGGACGTCGGCGCCCAGCTCGAGCTCGGCCGCCTGCGCGTTCTGCCGGACCTGCTCCGCCCGCGTCGCGCCGACGATCACCGAGGCGATCCCCGGCTGCGCCAGGCACCAAGCCAGGGACATGCGGGTCAGCCCCAGGTCCGCCTCGCTCGCGACCTTCGCCAGGGCGTCGATCCGGGCGAGGTTCTCGGGGGTCATGCGCGCGTGCATCCAGCGGTTGAGCCGGTCGTTGGCCAGGCGGCTCTCCGCGGGGACCTCTCCGTGGCGGTATTTCCCAGTGAGCAGGCCCTGCGCCAAGGGGCTGTAGGCCACCTGCCCCAGGCCGAGCTCGAGCGAGGTGGGCACGACCTGCTCCTCGATCTCGCGCTGCAGGAGGTTGTAGGGCGGCTGGTTGGAGATCGGAGGGGGAGCCCCCAGGGAGCGCGCGCACTCGACCGCAGCGCGGATCTGCTCGGCGTCCCAGTTGCTCACGCCCCAGTAGAGGACCTTGCCCTGGCGGATCAGGTCGTCCATGGCGCGCACGACCTCGGCCATCGGGGAGTCCGGATCGTGGCAGTGGCACTGGTAGAGGTCCACGTAGTCGGTGCCCAGCCGCTTCAGGCTGGCCGCGCAGGCCTCCAGCAGGTGCTTGCGGCTGAGCCCGCGGTCGTTGACGTCGTCGCTCATGGGCCAGAACGCCTTGGTCGCGAGCACCACGTGTTCCCGGCGCACGCCCGCGAGCAGCCGCCCCAGGCACCGCTCGGCCTCGCCCTTGGCGTAGACGTCGGCGGTGTCGAAGAAGTTGATCCCGGCCTCGAGGGCGGCGCGCACGCACTCCTGCGCGCGCTCCTCCTCCACGGCGTTGCCGTAGGTCAGCCAGCTCCCCAACCCTACGACGCTGACCTTGAGCCCGCTGTCACCCAGTCGTCGGTAGCGCATGTCCTCGTCCTTCCGGCCCGCGCAGCGCCAGGCCTGTGCCGCCCAGCGGGCGGTTGCTAGTTCAGCAGGGGCACCCAGCGACCCTGCGCCTTGAGCAGGTGCTCGGCCAGCTCGCGCACCGCGCCCTCACCCCCCCGGGCCTCGGTGACGTAGCGCGCCACCTGGCGCACCTCCTGGCACGCGTCCCGGGGCGCCGTGGGGAAGCCCACCGCGCGCAGGACCCCGAGGTCGGGGAGGTCGTCGCCCATGTAGGCGACCTCGTGGGCCTCGACCCCTAGCGCCGCGAGCACGCGGGGGAGCTCCGCGAGCTTGTCCTTCACGTCGAGGAACGCGTGCTGGACCCCGAGCTCCTGCGCGCGGCGCTCGACCGCGGCCCCGCCGCGCCCCGAGAGCCAGGCGACCTCGATCCCCGCCCGCCGCAGGAGCTTGATCGCGAGCCCGTCCTTGATGTTGAAGCGTTTGACCTCCACCCCGGCGGTGTCGTAGCCGAGCGCGCCGTCGGTCAGCACCCCGTCCACGTCGAGGACCACCGCGCGCACCGCGGCCACGCTCGGCGGCGCCGCCGGCGCCGCCGGCGTGCTCCCGGCCAGGAACGCGCGCAGCTCCCGAGCCACGGGCTCGGGGTCGTCGAGGTGCAGGTGGTGATGCCCGGGCAGCTCGACGAGGTGCGCGTCGGGGATCGCCGCCAGGCGGGCCTCGATCAGTCCAGGGTCCGAGGCGTGACCGTCCTGCGCGCGAATCACGAGGGTCGGGCAGCGGATCCGCGCGAGGAACGCGCGCACGTGATCCTCGGTCATGCGCATGGGCGAGAGGTCGCGCAGCCGCGGATCGGCCCGCCAGGCGACCCCGCCCTCCACCGGGGCGGTGCCTCGCTCCACCAGGATCCGCGCAGCCTCGGGGCTCAGGTAGCGGTTGACCTCGCGCAGCCGCGCCGCGGCCTCCTCCCGCGAGGCGTGCACGCGCTGGCGCGTGCCCTGCGCGCGCCTGCGGGCCTGGACCAGCGAGCGCTCCAGCCGGTCGGGCGCCTCCTCGGCCGGGCAGGGGATCGGCCCCAGGCCCTCGATCAGCACCAGCCGCTCCAGCCGCTCGGGCTCGGTGCCGCCGACCAGCGCCGCGATCGCCGCCCCCATGGAGTGCCCGACCAGGGTGTAGCGCTCCCAGCCCAGCGCGTCCGCGGCGCGGCTCACGTCCACGACCCAGTCCACGAAGTGCTGGTGCTGGGTCGGAGGCCGGTGCTCGCTGAGCCCGTGGCCGGGCAGATCCAACGCCACCCAGCGCACGTCCGGCACCCGCGGCGCCAGCCGGCTGAAGCTCCCCGCGTTGTCCAGCCAACCGTGCAGCGCCAGCAGCGGCCGCCCGTCCGCGGGCCCCCAGCTCAACGCGCCCAGCTCGACGCCACCCGCCGAGAGTCGAAGGTCCTGCATGTTCACGCGCGGATCCTACCGGTTTCTGGTTCGCGGCGCTCACGGCCGTCGGGTGCAGGGGAGAGCTCCCCCGAACCAACGAAACGGCGGGGAGCCCTGGGGCCCCCCGCCGTCTCTCTGGGTTGGATTCCGCTACTTCTTGGACGCGGCCTCAGCGGGCTTCGCCGCCGAGAGGTCGACCCGCGAGACGGTGGTGGTGATCACCGCGCCCTTCTCGTAGGTGGTCGAGCCGCAGGTGTAGCCCAGGATCTTGAGCGAGTCGAGGATCTCCTCGAGCTTGGCCGCGTTCTCCTCGGCGTGCTCCTCGCGCCACTTGCGCTGCTTGTCGCGCACCGCGCTGCGAGCCTCCCAGTAGGCGTCCATGTCCTTCTCGTACTTCTGGTAGGCCTCCTCGCCGCCGTCCATGGGGTACTCGGGCATCTTCGGACCCTGGAGCTCCGCCGGCGCCGGCGCCGCGTTCTGGGCGATCAGCTTGCCGTTGGCGTTGATCTGGTCGATCACCCCGGCCCAGGACAGGTGCGTGAAGGCCACGACCTTGGTGTCGAGGTTCTTCGTCGCGCGCTTGAAGCTCTCGCTCTTGGTGATGTCCTCGCCCGCCTGGGCCTTGATCGCCGCCTCCAGAGCGTGCTCCGAGCTGGCCACCAGGAGGTAGCCGCCGTGGAACGCCCAGCAGGGCGAGAGGCCCTTGCCGAGGATCGGCTCGAACTCGCGCCGCGCCTGCTCGGGGAGCCCGAGGGCCTTGATCTTGACCCCGGCCAGCTCCTTGTCGACGACGTTCACCCGGTCGGGGTGATCCTTGGGCAGCGGCACCCGCACCCCAGGCTCGTCGAAGCCCGCGGGCTGCGCCGCGGCAGGCATCTCGCCGTTCTCACCGAAGCGGAAGGGCTTGTCCATCCAGAACACGACGCCGGTCTGGTCCATGGCGTAGTAGCGGGGCTTGGGCCCCGGGGAGATCGGGCTCGCGGTCGCGCGCCACATGAACTCGGGCTCGCGCTTGTCCACCTCCACGGTGAAGCGGTAGCCGTGCATGCCCTTGGCCAGCTCGGGCTCGACCAGGTTGGTCTGCACCAGCTCGGCCAAGGAGCCGTAGTCGAGGACGTTGTCGCCCTCGTAGTCGCCCTCGCGGAACAGCGACTCGGCGCTGCTGATCGTCTGCAGGGTCTCGACGACCCGCGAGCCGCCCTCCTCGCGGCTGTTGACCAGCTCGTCGAGGGCGTGGGTGATCGCGTTGTTGATCGTCTTCTCGGCCTCGGTCGGGCTCTTGAGCTGCACGCTCAGGACCGCGCCCGGGATCGCCGCCAGCATGGGCGAGGCCTCGCCCTCGCCAGGCAGCAGGGGCTGGTTGATCACGCCCAGGCCGATCGCGGGGCCCAGCTCCTCGAGGAACTTGACCACGTCCTGGCCGTCGAGCCACTTCGAGGCCTCCTTGAGCACCGCCTCCTGGTCCTCCTTGGAGAACACGCCCTCGTAGCTCGAGCGCGCCCAGTCGAGCATGGGGCGCAGGTTGCCCTGGCCCGCCACGCTGAGGAAGGTCGCGGTAGGCAGCGTCTTCCAGGCCGCGGGCTCGCTGTCGGCCACGACGTAGGTGGCCTCGGCCACCTTCTGGAAGGACTCGCCCACCGACTGGTACTGGATCGCCTTGCTCTCGGTGTAGTCGGCGTTCACGTAGAAGGCGCCGGCCTGGATCGCCATCGCCTCGTACATCGCCTGCTGGGCCTCGAGGAGCTCCTTCTCCTGGGGGCCCATCTGGCCCTCCATGACCTTGCTCATGGACTTCATGACCGCGGCCTGGTTGAAGTAGACGAACGTGAAGTAGCCGTCCTCCATGCGGTCGAGCACACCCTGGATCTGCGGGTTGTCGACCTTGGCGTCCTTGCCCGCGCCGTCCACGGCGTTCTGGAGCTTGGTCACGTCGTTGCTCGCCAGGATCACCGAGCCGACCCGGGTCCAGTTCACGGGCACGCCCTCGGTCATCTGCGGGTTCAGCGAGAAGATCGTCGACTTGCCGTGGTCCGCGGTGGTGTAGGGCGCGCCCTCACCCGCGTGGGCCTTGGCGGCGCCGGCGGCCAGGTCGTAGATCACGCGCAGCAGCGGCCGCACGCGCAGGCAGGCGACGCCCTTGAACATCTCCTTGGGGTCCTGCTTGTCGGGGACGACGTCGAGGGAGGCGATCACGTCGTTGCCCAGGAGCTCCTGCACCGCGGGCAAGGCCATGGCCAGCGCGGTGCGCAGCTCGAAGGTCGGGTCGTTGTCGGCGAACTCCGCCATCGGGGTCCGGCTCAGGTCCTCCCCCGAGAGCTCGGCGATCTTCTTGGGGTTCTTGATCGCGTCCAGCACCCACTGTCCGGACTTGCTGTCGACCAGCGCCTTCCAGGGCTCGCTCTTGAAGTAGCCGCTGACCAGGCCGTAGACGTCGCGCACCTCGACGTAGCCGACGGTCTGCGGGGTGATCAGCCCGCGGGCGTCGACCTTGGGGTTGTCCTGGAACAGGCCGTTCGCGTCGCGCGAGGCGCTGATCGCGAACCCGTAGGGGCTGTTGCCCTCGAGGTGCACGGCGACCGCCAGGCCCTTGCGGCCCGGCTGCAGGTCCGACAGGAGCAGCGCGAGGGACTCGGGCTTGAACTGCTCGGTCGCCTCCTCAGGGGCGCCCGCCTCGGCGGCGCCGGCCTTGAGGGTAGCCATCAGGCGCTCGGTGTTGCGCAGGAAGTCGAGGTCCATCCAGCCGTAGAGCTTGCTCCCGCGGGGCAGGCGGTCGGCCTCGTCCTTGAACCGGGGCTGCTCGCCCAGGCCCTTGGCCTTCTTGATCGCGACCTTGATCACCTCCTGGATCGCCTCCTTGCTGTGGCTCACGGCGAGCACGCCGTTGACCGAGGCCAGGTAGGGCTTCTGCGGGGCGTCGGCCAGCTTCTTGGGCCACATGATGTCGTAGCCCTCGTAGGACTCCTGATCCATGTCCTCGCTGGTCGCGCCGGTGAGCTTGCCCCAGATCTCCTTCCAGTTGCCCTGGGCGGCGAGCTGCTTGGCGAGGCCCGCCTGGTCGAGCTCGGTCATGAACACGACCGCGGGCTTGCCGCCCTCGGGGGCCAGGAACCCGATCCCTACGCTCTGACCCAAGAAGTCGAAGAGCGTGGTCTCGTCCAGGGCCAGCCCGGCCTGCTTGACCTTCCCGGCGGGGCTCTCGGCGTCCTCCGCCATCTTCTGCGCCATCTCCAGCGCCTGCTCGTACTGCTTCTTCAGCTCGGCGAAGCTCTTGCTGCGCTCGAAGTCCTTGTAGGCCGGCGAAGCCTTGAACTTCGTCCAGGCCGCCTCCATGCCCTTGCCCTCGAGCCAGAGCACGGTGTGGGCCGGAGCCGCGTCGGCCAGACGCTGCTCGGGCTGCATGCCGTTCATCACGGCGAACACCAGCCCACCCAGGGCCAGCACCACCACTCCTGCGACCAGTAGTTTCTTCATCACTCCACCTTCACTGCCGAGGCCTCTCTCGAGCCTCGCTCATGGCGGCGAACCGCAGCTCGCCCCCCACGGGGATCATCCTTAGTCTTGAGGGCCCAACCCTGGCCCCTTCGTCCGCGCACCCGAGCTGCGCCGACCGTCCCCCCATGGGGTCGAAGAGCGGGGAGGTTAGCAAGCGCCGGGCCCCTCTGGAAACGAGCTTTTTTCAGGCCTCCCCCCGCCCACAGGCCTTCGAGAATCGGGAAGGCTGCTAACGACGTTGCGAGGCGAGGCCCTGGGCCCGCTGCTCCGCCGCTTCGGCCCCGCGCTCGTCCCCGGCCGCGCGCTTGAGCGCCGCCACCAGCCGCCACCCCGCCGCGGTGGGTCGGGTCTCCGCGTCGGCCTCGGCCAGGGACAGGGCTCCGGCGGCGTCCCCCCGAGCCCGGGCGATCAGCGCTCGCCCGTAGTCGGCCCAGGCCGGCGGCGACTCCGCCAGCGCGGCCTCGAGCAGGTCCGCCCCCTGCGCAGGGTCGCGCAGCTCGGCCGGCACTTCGGGGGCCCCGTCGAGGCTGGGCGGGAGCGCTCCCAGCAGGATCAGCCCCCGCCAGCGCAGGCTCGCGACCCGGGGCGCAGGAGCGTGAGCCAAGGCCTCCAGGACCTGGAGCACGGCGTCCCAGCTCCCCGCGCGGGCGAGCTTGCCGAGGGCGTCGCGCGGGAACACCGCCGGCGTGCGCACCTGGAGCGGCGCGAGCCAGGCGGCGGAGGACCCGAAGCCCCGTTGGGGGCGTGCGCTGTCAGGGGCGACCCGGGGCTCGTCCAGGGCCTCGCGCCCGGCGGCGGCCCACACGCTGGAGGGGCCGCTGCGCACCTGCTGGAAGGCACGTCGCGCGGCGCGGACGTCTCCGGCCAGGCGCTGCGCCTCGCCTTCCCAGCAGGACAGCCACCCGAGCCCGGGCTCGGCGTCGGTCTGGGTCTCGGCCCACGGGTCTGCCGCGTCGGCGCCGAGGTAGGCCCGCGCCGCCGCGAGGGTCGCGGTCAGCCCGTCGCGGTCCGCCACGAGCCAGCAGCGCTCGAGCTCCGCGCGGAAGGCCTCGGCCGCGACCGGCTCCTGCGCGCGAGCCCGGGCGAGGAGCTTCTCGGCCCGCGCCAGGCTGGGGGCGTCGTCGCCGATCCAGCGCTCGAGCCACGCCGCGGGCAAGAGCAGCCGGGCGCCGGCGGCGGCCGCCCGCGAGCGCAGCCAGCGCGCCCGCGGGTCGCTGCGCTCGCCGAGGGCAGCCAGGGTCGCCAGCGCTGCGTCCCGCTCCCCGGCGCCGCCCTGGGCCAGGGCCAGACCCAGGCTCGCCTCGGCCAGGCCGGGGTCGTGCTTCAGCGCGGCCTCGAAGGCGAGCCGCGCCGCCGCCCAGTCGTCCTGCTCGAGCGCGAGCATGCCGTTTACGGCCTGGACCCGGGCAGGGTGCTCGCCCAGGCGCTTGAGGCTCGCGCGCAAGGCCCCCGCGTCCGCGGTCTCCCACGCCAAGAGCGCGCGCAGCCAGGCCACGTCGGCGTCCCCGGGGGTCGCGCGGCTCCAGGCGTCCGCGTGGTTCAGCGCCTCGCGCAGCGCGCCCCGGCGCAGCTCGAGCCGCGCAGCCAACGCCAAGGCCGCGGGGTCGTCGGGGTCTTGACTGAGGATCGCCTTGATCCGGGCCTGGGCCGCGGGCTGATCGCCCTCCCACAGCGCGAGCTCGGCCCGGGCGAGGAGCGCCACCGAGGCATAGGGGTCCGCGGCGAGGACCGCGCTCAGCAGCTCGCGGGCCTGCTCGAGGCGATCGGCCCCGATCAGGGCGCGCGCGCGCAGGACCCGCAGCTCGGTGTCGTTGGCGGCCTCCAGCCGCTCGGCCACCCCTGCCCAGTCTCCAGCGGGCCCCTGCAGCCGGGCCCGCGCGAGCCCCAGCCGCGCCTCGCCCCGCTCCAGCCGCGCAGCGAGGGTGTCGGCGCGCTCGCTCCACCCCTCGCCCCCGTCGACCAGGAGCGCGACCGCGGCCCGCACCTGCTCGAGCTTGGCCTCGGCGGCGTCGAGGCCCGCCTGGGTCTCGGCGCCGAACAGCTCCTGGAGCGCGGCCTCGGCAGTCTGGAACGCCTCGCGCCGCTGGGACTCCGCCGCGAGCTCCGCGGTGTGCTCGGGCGGGGGCGGCTGGTCCGCGGGCTCCGGAACCCGGGAGCGCCACACCAGGACCGCCGCGACCGCCGCGACCGCCACGAGCCCACCCCAGAGCGCGATCCGTCGGCGCAGGCGTTGGACGCGCCGGCGCTCCCAGGCCGGGGCCCGGGCCTGGATCGACTCCCCGCGCTGATAGCGCCGGAGGTCGTCGGCCAACGCCAGAGCCGTCGGGTAGCGGTCGCCCAGCTCCTTGGCGAGGGTCTGGTAGACGATCCGCTCCAGGCGCTCGTCGACCCGCGGGTCGAGCTCGCGCAGCGAAGGCGGGTTCGTGTTCAGGACGTGCTGGTAGACCTCCATGCTCGTCGTGCCCTCGAAGGGCACCCGCAGCGCGAGCAGCTCGAACAGGATCACGCCCAGGGCGTAGACGTCCGCCCGACGGTCGAGGTCCATGTCCCCGCGGGCCTGCTCCGGGGGCATGTAATAGGGGGTCCCCACCACGTGGTCCGTGCGCCGCAGGTGGCTCTTGGCTTTGACCTGCTTGGCGAGGCCGAAGTCGGTGAGCTTCGGCCGGCCGTCAGGGGTCAGGAGGATGTTCGCGGGCTTGAGGTCGCGGTGGACCACCCCCTGTTCGTGGGCGTAGTGCGCGGCGTCCGCGGCCAGGGCCACGAGCTCCAGGACGTCGTTCACGTCCAGGCGCTGCTTGCGCTTAAGCAAGGCGTAGAGGCTCTCGCCCTCCACCAGCTCCATGGTGTAGAAGTGGTAGCCCTCGCTGCAGCCGGTCTCGTAGATCCGCACGATCCCCGGGTGGTCGAGGAGCAGGGCGGCTTCGGTCTCGCGCTGGAAGCGGCGCACCTGGCGCGGGCTCGCCTGGGGACCCTGCTTGATGATCTTGAGCGCGACGACGCTCCCGTCCACGTTGCGGCGGGCGCGGTAGACGATCCCCATGCCCCCGCGCGCGACCTCGCGCTCGACCACGTAGTCGCCGAAGGGGCGTCCTTTGGATCCCTCGGTGCTGGGGGCCTGAGGCAGCTCGACGGTGTGCGAGTCGCTCGACGCGTTGGTGCTCAGGGAGTCGCCCACGGTGGTCCTTAGCGCTCGGGGCCGGCTCGACCCCTCACCCGAGCAGCCCCCCTGCTCGGCCCCGCCCCCTCCCGGGGAGCTGTGGGCCCTTAAACCATGCAGCGAAACGCCCCCGCGCGCAATGCAAACCGATTGCGCCGACGAGGCGACCCCGACACACTCGCCGGGGGAGGGCTCATGCGCAGGCTGTGGCTCGGGTTGTTTCTCGCCGGGCTGGCGACGGGGGTCGCCCCCGGCGACACCGTCTACCTCAAGAACGGACGCAAGCTCAAGGGCAAGCTGATCCAGGAGGACGACACCGAGGTCGTGCTCAAGACCCCCGGCGGACGCGTCCCCGTCCCGCGCAAGCTGATCGAACGGATCGAGCGGACCAGCGCGGGGCAGACCGCCCTCGACATGGGGCTGCAGCGCGCCCGCGAGGGCGACTACGCGCGGGCGCGCGAGCAGTTCGAGCTGGCCATCGCGGACCCGGACCCCGCGGTCCGGGAGCGCGCCAAGCGCGAGCTCGAGGCCCTGCCCGCCGGCGACGGCCCGACCCGCGGGACCGGGGGCCGACGGGCCGCCCCCGGCGCCTGGCCGCCCGAGCGCGACCAGCCCCTCTCCCTCGACGGGTTGCGCGACGGCTTCGGGCGCCCGATCTCCGAGAAGGCCCTCGAGGGCAAGATCGTGCTGCTCGAGCTCGCGGGCATGCAGCACCCCTACTCCCAGGCCTTCGCCGGCGGGGACACCCAGGGCGGCTTCGGCGGGGTCACCCCCCAGCCGGACGTCGCCAACCTCCAGACCCAGCTCGAGCGCCACGCGGGGGTCCCCCCCAACCACCCCGAGCTGCTCGTGGTCCAGCTCCTGATCACGGGTCCCGACGGCAAGACCGCGCCGACCCTGGAGCAGGCCGAGGCCTGGGCCACCCACTTCGGGCACACCCGCGCGGCCAACGTCCAGCTCTGGGTCGGCGGGCCCGAGCACGTCGAGGCCGGGCTGCCGCTCGAGGGCATGTTCGTCCTCTGCACGCCGGACGGGGTCGTGCGCTTCCGCTCGCGGAACTACCCGCAGCTCCTCCCGTACATCAAGAAGTTCGTGGACGCGAAGCACGCGGGCAGCCCCGCGCCGCCGAGCTCGAGCCCCGGACGCAGCGAGGCGCACCCCGACGACGACTACGGCCACGTGGACTTCACGAGCATCTACCCCGACGACCTCGAGTCTCCGCCGGCGGGCGCGCCCTACCCCCAGGCGCTGGTCCCGCTGCCCAACCCGCGCTCGCTGTCGGACGTGCCCGCGCGCTACCGCCGCTTCCTGAACCACGCCATGACCTACGTGGCCAAGGCGGCGCTGGCCAAGGCCCACGCGATCGACGCGCTCAAGCGCGGGGGCGACGTCTCACGGGCCAAGGCCGACTACCAGCGCGAGATCGGCGCCTTGATCAAGGCCGTGGGCAGCCTCAGCCGCCCTCAGGAGGAGTCCATGTCCACCGCGCGCGCGACCTTGATCGCGGCGTTCCTGACCCAGCGTGACCTGTTCGCCAAGGCCTTCGGCGAGGTCGCCGCCGGGACCACGACCTACGACAAGGTGCGCGCCTGGAGCGACGTCGCCGAGCAGGAGGGCAGCCTGCGCGCGGTGGCCTCGATCCTGCTCGAGCGCTTCGACCGGGCGCAGCCCTCGACCCGGCAGGCGATCACCACCCACCTCGGAGCCATGGCCGGCTTTCCCCCTTGAGGGGGTCCGAGGTGCGGCCGCCGGACCCGCGGTCCACCCAGTGGTTTTGATGCGTGCCTGGGGAGCAGGGGGTCGCTAGGGTCTAAGGTTGGGCCACGACGAAGCGAGGGACCTTGGAGTCGTCCAGCTCCCCCCATGCAGACGCGAAGGCGGGCTTCCAGCACCTGCTGCCGCTCTTGGAGCAGGCAGACGGGCTCATGACCTGGGACACCGCCTGGCGCTGCGCCGAGGTGAACCCTCGGGCAGCCGCGCTGCACGGCCTGGACCCCGACGCGCTCCGCGGAGCCCAGCTCGCGGACGTGCTCCCCGACCCCCACGGTCCCCTGCGGCGCACCCTCGAGCGCGCCGCGCAGCTCGGGCAGCGGGTCGAGGCCGTGGTGTTCCTCCCGGCCCAGGAGCGCTACGTACGCCTGCGCGCGTTCCCCCACGCCGCCGGGGTCACCGCGCTCTACCAGGACGTGGGCAGCGGCGCCCACGAGTCGCGCGTGTTGCAAGGGTTGGTGGAGGTCCTGGAGCTCGACGCGCAGGGCGCCCCCCTGGCGCGAACGCTGGAGGCCGTGGTGCGCCTGGTCGAGGACCTGGCTCCCGACACGCTGGGCTCGATCCTGCTGCTCGACGACGACGGCGTCCGCATTCGTCATGGCGCTGCCCCGAGCCTCCCCGCCGCCTACTCCGCGGCGATCGAAGGCGCGCCGGTCGGCCCCAGCACGGGGTCGTGCGGCACCGCCGCCTACACCCGCTGCCCGGTGATCGTCTCGGACATCGCCAGCGACCCCTTGTGGGCGGACTACCGCGACCTCGCGCTGTCTCATGGCCTGCGCGCGTGCTGGTCGTTCCCGATCCTCGATCGGCGCGGGGAGGTCCTGGGCACCTTCGCGCTCTACCGCGACCGCCCGAGCACCCCGGAGCCGAGCGTCCTGGATCTGATCGACCAGGCGACCCACGCCGCCCGGGTCGCGATCGAGCACGCGAGGCAGCGCGCTGCCGCCCAGGAGCAGGACTTCCTCCTGCGTGAAATGAGCCGCTTGGCGAAGGTCGGAGGCTGGGGCTTCGACCCAGCGAGCGGGCGGGGAGCCTGGACCGAGGAGACGGCGCGGATTCACGACCTCCCCCCCGACGCCGAAGCCAACGTCGAGATCGGCCTCGAGCACTTCCAGGGCGAGCACCGCCAGGCGATCGAGCGCGCCGTGCAGCGCGCGATCGAGCACGCGGAGCCCTACGACCTCGAGCTGGAGTTGGTCAGCGGCGCCGGAAACAGGAAGTGGGTGCGGACCATCGGCCGTCCGGTGCTCGAGGACGAGCGGGTGGTGTCGGTCCACGGCGTGATCCAGGACATCACGGCGCGTCGCCACGCCCAAGACGCCGCGCGCCAGCACGCCGCCAACCTCGAGCAGACCCGCCAACTGCTGCAAGAGGTGTTCGACACCACCTTCGACGAGGTGTTCGTGCTCGAGCGAGTCGACGGGCGCTGGATCCACAGCCTGCTCAACGCCCGAGCCGAGGCCGCCACGGGCCTCCCCCTCGCCCGCATGCGCGGCCTGACCCCGCTGGAGGCCTACGGCCCCGAGTTCGGCGCGCGGGTGCAGCGCAACCTCGAGACCTGCTGGGAGATCCAGGCGCCGTTGCACCTCGTGGAGCACGTCCCCCGGGCGGGTGGCGCGCGCTGGTTCGAGACGGTGTATTCCCCCTCACCCGGCCCCGACGGGGCCGGGCGGATCATGGTGTTCGCTCACGACATCAGCGAGCGCAAGCAAGCCCAGGACGAGCTCAGGCAGACCCTCGTCAGCCTGCAGCAGGCGGTCTCCGCGGGCCAGGTTGGACTCTACGACTGGGACCTGCGCACGAACCGGGTGCACTACTCGAAGGAGTGGAAGCAGCAGATCGGCTACCTCGAGCACGAGATCGCCGACGAATACTCCGAGTGGGAGCAGCGGCTGCACCCCGAGGACCGCGGGCCGACCCAGGCGCTGATCCAGGCCTACCTCGCCGGGGACGACCCGGACTTCGAGTGCGAGTTCCGCTTCCGCCACAAGGACGGGACCTACCGCCACATCCTCGCGCGCGGGACCTCCCTCCGCGACGAGCGCGGCCAGCGCGCCCGAGTGGTCGGGTCCCACGTGGACTTGAGCGAGCTGATCGAGCTCAAGAGCCAGTTCCTCCAGGCCCAGAAGATGGAGATCCTGGGGCGGCTGGCCGGCGGCGTGGCCCACGACTTCAACAACCTCCTGACCGCGATCCTCGGCTACTCGGACCTGACGCTGCGCCGGCTCGCGGCCGACGACGCCGCGCGCGGCGGGGTCGAGGAGATCCACAAGGCGGGCCAGCGCGCCGCGGCCCTCACCCGGCAGCTCCTGAGCTTCTCCCGCCGCCAGGTGCTCCAGCTCCGCGTGCTGAACGTGAACGGGCTCGTGGAGGACATGTCGAAGCTCCTGCACCGGCTCCTGGGCGAGGACGTGACCCTCACGGTGTCCCTCGGCGCCGGCCTGCCTTGCGTCAAGGTGGACCCCAGCCAGCTCGAGCAGGTCGTGCTGAACCTGTGCATCAACGCCCGGGACGCCATGCCCGAGGGAGGCGAGCTCGAGGTCTTCACCCGCAAGGGCGAGCTGAGCGCGCCCGGCCAGCCCTCTCACCCGGCGGTGGTGCTCGCCGTGCGCGACCACGGCGCGGGGATCCCTCCCGAGGTGCTGCCCCACGTGTTCGAGCCCTTCTACACCACCAAGGAGGTGGACAAGGGCACGGGGCTGGGTCTCTCCACCGTGCACGGGATCGTCCAGGACGCGGGAGGCCAGGTCCGCGTCGACACCGAGCCCGGCCGCGGGACCACGTTCGAGGTCTACCTGCCCGCGGCCGCTGCCGATCCCGCCGAGGCGGTCGCCGCGCAGGCCCCCCAGCCCGCGAGCGGGAGCGGCACGATCCTCCTCGCCGACGACGACACCGGCGTGCGCGCGCTGTGCCTGGAGGTGCTGCGCTCGGGGGGCTACCAGGTGCTCGCAGCCGCCCACGGCAAGGCGGCGCTCCTGGAGGCAGAGCGCGCGGCGAAGGTGGACCTGCTGCTGACCGACGTGGTCATGCCTGGGCTCAACGGCGCAGCCCTCGCGCGACAGCTGCGCCAGCGCTTTCCCCGCCTCCCCGTGCTGTTCCTCTCCGGGTACTCGCCTGCCGAGCTCGCCCAGGTGCCTCGCTCGTCGTTCCTGGCCAAGCCCTTCACCCCAGCTGCCTTGCTGGAGCGGGTGCGCGACGCGCTGCAGGAGGTGCGAGGCGCGCCGCCTTCTTCGGGGGCGTGAGCTGGCCGACGAGATCTCGTTACCGCCGAGGACGCCACGCGCGCCAAGGCTCCGCGGCCCGAGCACGTCCGTCCCCAGAGAGTTCGCTGGAAGCGGCAGGTTCGCTCCCCTCCTGCGTGACCCCGCGGCGGGACCGATCGCGCGGAGCCTTGGCGTCCTTGGCGGCCTTGGCGGTTGAACCATGCGTCCGCGCGCGCGCGCGTCTGCGGAGCTTCCCCTGCGCCGGCGCGCGCAGGCGCACGGAAGAGGATGTGAACCGCCAAGGCCGCCAAGGCCGCCAAGGCTCCGCCGAACACATGCCGCGCCGGCAGGAAGGCGTGGTTCGCTCCGCTCCTGCGTGTCCCGCGGCGGGACCGATCGCGCGGAGCCTTGGCGTCCTTGGCGGCCTTGGCGGTTGAACCATGCGTCCGCGCGCGCGTCTGCGGAGCTTCCCCTGCTTCGGCGCGCGCAGGCGCACGGAAGAGAAGTGAACCGCCAAGGCCGCCAAGGGCGCCAAGGCTCCGCCGAATACATGCCGCGCCGGCGGGAAGGCGTGGTTCGCTTTGCTCCTACGGAGCCTGCTCACCCTCCAGGCCGCTCGACCCACAGCGCGGAGCCTGGCCCCTTGGCGGTTGAATCTCCGCCCCCGCGGGCCCTCGGCGGAGCCTTCAACCAATGCGACGGGCCGGCCGCAGGCGCCCGCAGGCGACTCCGACCGGCCCGGTCGCTCGAGGTCCTCGGGAGCTAGTTGGGCTGCTCTTCCTCGGGCAGCACGGTCAGCTTGAAGGGGACCTCCTCGTCGGTGGGCAGCGAGATCGTCACGTCGTAGTCGCCGATCTTCTTGATCGGCGCATCGAGGTTGATCCAGCGCTCCTCGACGGGCACCTTCGACTGCTGTTCGATCACCTGGGCCACCACGGTCCGGGTCACCGAGCCGTAGAGGGTGCCGTCGGCCTGAGCCCGCATGTAGACCTGCAGCAGGGCGTTCTTGAGCGCGCCCGCCGCGACCTCGGCCAGCTCCTTGCGCTTGGCCTCGCGCTGGATCCACATCATCCGCTCGGCCTCGACCACCCGCCGGTTCTCGGGGGTGTTGGGGACCGCCAGGTTCTGGGGGATCAGGTAGTTCCGCCCGAAGCCGTTTTGGACTTCCACGACGTCCCCCGGCGCCCCCAGGCCCTTCACTCGTTCACGTAGCAACAAACGCACGGGGCCTCCTAGTTGGTGTAGCTGAGCAAGCCCATGAAGCGCGCGCGCTTGACCGCCGCCTGGACCTTGTTCTGGGTCTTGGCGTCGGCCGAGTTGCGCTTGCGCGAGTGCAGCTTGCCGTTCGGACTGAGGAACTTCCGCAGGGTGGGCACGTCCTTGTAATCGATGAACTCGATCCGCCGGACGCGACGCCGGCGCTTGCCGCCGCCGCCACCACCACCACCAGGGCCACCACCACCGGGGCCATACTCACGATCGCGTGACATGTGTGTCTCCTTCTATGTTTTCTGTGCTTAGTAGCGCTCGGGGGGCGGGGGCGCGGCGGCGTCGAAGTCCTCCGCGGTCTGTCCGACGCCCGGGGGCTCCGAGTCGTGGACCAGGAGCAGGTGGCGCAGGATCCGCTCCTCGAGCCGGATCTGCTGCTCCAGCTCCCGGGTGGTCTTGGGCTCCGCGCGGAACCAGACCAGCATGTAGGTGGCCCGCTTGAGGCCCTTGATCTCGTAGGCCAGCTTGCGGCTGTCGGCCCACTTGTCGACCCGCAGCACGTGCTGGCCGAGGCGCTTGCCGATCAGGTCGTTGACCCACTCGACCAGCTTGTCCCAGGTCCGGCTCGCCTCGGCGGGGTCGAACATGAGCATCAGCTCGTAGAGGCGGGTGGTCTTCTCGATCTCGGGGTCCAAGGAAGGCAGCTGGGGCTTGAACTCCTCCGGCTCCTTCTTCACGGTGTCGGACTCTTGCCCGGCGACCGCGGTCGCGTCGTCACTCATGTTTACTCCTTCGCCTTCGGGCTACTCGGCCCCGGCGGCTGCTGGCTGGGCTTCGGTTTCGTTGGAGGTCTCGGCGCCGTCCTCGCTAGGCGACGCGGCGCTGCGCTTGGGGAACTTGCCCTTCATGCCGCGGCCGGGCATGACGTGCACGACGAGCTGGTCGCCGGGCGAGGCAGGGGTCACCCCGTCGCCGAGCTTGAGGTCGCGGACCAGGATCCGCTCGTTGACCTGCAGGTGCTCGATGTTGATCTCGACGGACTCCGGCATCTTCCCGGGGAGCGCCGTGAGCAGGATCCGGCGCAGCGCGATCTTGAGCAGACCGCCGTCGCGCACGCCCTTGGCGCTGCCCTTGACCGTGAGCTCGATCGGGACGGTGACCTCGCGGTCCTCCTGGATCGCCTTGAGGTCGACGTGCAGCACGTCCTCCCCGAAGGTGTCGCGCTGGACCTGCTTGATCACGGCCTTCTGCTGCGTGCCGTCGACGTGGACGGTCACGAACTGCACGCTCTTCTCGATGAGCTGATAGAGGTCGTAGGCGCTGACCGCGAGGTCCTTGTTGATCTCGGTGCGCTGGTCGCCCTGCCGGAGCACGCCGTAGAGCGTGGCAGGCACTTCGCCGTTGTGGCGCAGGCGCCGGCACTGGCGGGTGCCGTGCTCGGTGCGCAGGCGCGCCTTGAGGGGGGTGTCGAGGTTCATGCGGACTACTCCTTAACGCTCGGCCGTTGGCCGCGTCGGTGAGCCTAGAGACGCTGGAAGAGCGTGCTCACGGACTTGTTGGTGTGGATACGGTGCACGGCTTCGCCCAGAAGCTCGGCCACCGAGAGCACCTTCAGGCGCTCGATGTTCGCGGTCACCGGGATCGTGTCGGTGACGATGATCTCTTCGAAGGGCGCGTCGCGCAGCTTCTCCACGGCGCGTCCGCAGAACACGGCGTGGGTGGCCATGACGTAGACCGCCTTGGCGCCCTTGTCCTTGAGCAGCTGCGCCGCCTTGGAGACGCTGCCGCCCGTGCTGATCATGTCGTCTATGATCACCACGTTCTTGTTCTGCACGTCGCCGATCACGAAGCCGACCTCGACGTCCTCGCCGCTGGTGCGCCGCTTCTCGACCACGGCCAGGTAGGCGTCGAGGCGCTTGCTGTAGCCCCAGGCCTGCTTCATGCCGCCGGCGTCCGGGCTGGCGACGACGAGGTCGGGCAGGTCGAGCTGGCGCACGTACTTCGTGAACACCCGCGACGCGTAGAGGTGGTCGACGGGGATGTTGAAGAAGCCCTGGATCTGGGCCGCGTGCAGGTCGAGGGTCACCACGCGGTGGATCCCCGAGGCCTGGAGCAGGTCCGCCACGAGCTTGGCGGTGATCGGCACCCGGCCCTCGTCCTTGCGGTCCTGCCGGCTGTAGCCGAAGTAGGGGATCACCGCGGTGATCCGCGCGGCGGAGGCCCGGCGCAGGGCGTCGGCCATGATCAGGAGCTCGACCAGGTGGTCGTTGACCGGGGTGCAGGTCGACTGGATCAGGAACACGTCCGCGCCGCGGACGTCGGCCTTGAACTTGACCCGGACCTCGCCGTCGGGGAAGCGCCCGACCTCGCAGCTCCCCAGCGAGACGCCGAGGTAGCCCGCGATCGCCTCGGCCAGCGAGCGGTTCGAGTTCCCCGAGAACAGGAGCATCGGCGCATTGGCGGGAGAGAACGGGCTCACCGGACACCTCGCGAGATCGCCGAGGCGGGGACCCCGACCCAGGTTTCACCGGCGGGCACCACGGCCTTGGCGACGACCGCCCCGGCTCCCGTGCGCGCCCCGGCCTCGACCGTCGAGGGACCGACGACCACGGTGTTCGCGCCCAGGGACGCGCCCTCGCCCACGCGGGAGGCGTGGTGCCGCTCGCCGTCGTAGTTGGCGAACACCGTCCCCGCGCCGAGGTTGGCCTCGGCGCCGAGGGTCGCGTCGCCGACGTAGGTCAGGTGCAGCGCCCGCGCCCGGGGTCCGACCTCCGAGCGCACGACCTCGACGAAGTTCCCGACCCGCGCCTCGGCGCCGATCACGCTCTCGCCGCGGACGTGGGCGAAGGGACCGACCACCGCGCCGGCCTCGATGCGACAGGCGCCCTGGATCACGACGCAGGGCTCGATCCGGGCGTCGCGCCCGATGCTCGCGCGCACGTCGATCCAGGCCGTAGCCGGGTCGACGATCGTGACGCCGTTGAGCATGTGCCCGCGGTTGGTGCGCTCGCGCAGGGCCGCGGTGGCCTCGGCCAGCTGCACCCGGGTGTTGACCCCCAGCATGTCCTCGGGGCGCGCAGCGTCGACGGCGACGGTCGGCGCGCCGGCGGCGCGCGCGAGCTCGATCACCTGGGTCAGGTAGAGCTCGCCGGTCTGGGGCGAGGGCGTCACCTGACTCAGCCAGGTGAAGGCCTGGGGCAGGGCGAACACGTAGTTGCCCACGTTGATCTCGCGGATCGCGCGGGTCGCTTCGTCGGCGTCCTTCTCCTCGACGATGGCCGCCAGGGCGCCGTCCGGGTCGCGGACCACGCGGCCGTAGGCGTAGGGGTCCTCCACCTGACCGGAGAGCAGGGTCACGCCGCCCTGGTGCCCGTCGAGCAGGGCCTGCAGCGAGTCCGCGGAGATGCAGGGCACGTCCCCCATGAGCACCAGCGCGCGCCCCTCGAAGCCGCGGAGCGCCGCCTCCGCGGCCTGCACGGCGTGGGCCGTGCCCTTGGGCTCGGCCTGCACGACCACGTCCAGCTCGACCCCGGCGCTCGCGGCCCAGGGGGCCAGCTCGCGGGCGATCGCGTCCTGGTGCTCGGGGCTCGCCACCACCACCTGGCGGGTGGCGCCGACCTCGGCCGCAGCGCGGACCACGTGCTCGACCAGGGTCGGGCCCAGCGCGCGGTGCAAGACCTTGGGCAGGTCGGATTGCATCCGGCGGGAGCGACCAGCAGCGAGCACGATAGCGGCGAGCGACACCGAAACCCCGACGACTCGAACGCGGGGGCTTCGACGGCTCCAGCCGTCGATGTCACCCGCGGACGTTGGCCCGCGTGCAGACACGCGAGCAGGTGACGAAACGTGTTATTTACCCGGCCTGGACTCGAACCAGGAATGGAAGTACCAAAAACTTCTGTGTTACCAATTACACCACCGGGCAACTGGCGAGCGCAGGTTTTAGCACCCGTCCGCCGCGCAATCCAGCCTCGAATCGAGGGCCTGGGGCGCTCCGCCCCGCTCCAGGAGGGGGCCGATCGGCGCCGACGCGCCAGCCCGGGGGCCGGGCCGCGGAAGGGTTTTCCAACTCGAGCGTTGGCGGTCGCTTAGGGTAGACTGAGCGGTCATGGACGAGAGCGAGGAGCGGCTCGCGGAGCGGGCGGTCGCCGAGGGGTTCCTCCGCGAGGAGGACCTCTCCGAGTGCCGCCAGGAGCGGCGGCGTCAGCGACGCGAGGGCCTCGACGTCTCCCTGCGCGAGCTGCTCTTCGAGCGCGCCGGCCTCGACCCCGCCGCCTGGCGCCTGCTCCAACAGCGACGCACCCGGGCGCACACGATCCAGGACACCCGCAGCGACGCGACCGAGGCCGAGCTGCCCCCGGTCCTGCGCCAGGAGACCCTGGGGAGCTACCGCCTGCAGCGCGAGCTCGGTCGCGGGGCCATGGGGGTCGTCTACGAGGCGGTCCAGGTCGGCCTCGGCCGGCGGGTGGCGCTCAAGGTGCTCCCGCGCACCCAGGGGATCGTGGGCACGGCCCGCGAGCGCTTCCGCCGCGAGGCCGAGGCCACCGCGTCCTTGCGCCACCCAGGGATCGTGCCGATCTACGACATCGGCGAGGACCGGGGGGTGCTCTACTTCGCGATGGAGCTGGTCGAGGGGCGCTCGCTGCGCGCAGCCCTCGACCAGGACGGGCGGCTCGCGCCCCAGGTCGCCGCCGAGCTCGGGCGCCGGTTGGCCGAGGCCCTGGCCTGCGCCCACGCCGCCGGGATCGTGCACCGCGACGTCAAGCCGGACAACGTGCTCCTGCGCGGCGACGGCCGCCCGGTGCTCACCGACTTCGGCCTCGCCCGCCGCCACTCCGACGCCGCCCTGACCCGCGAGGGGACCATCGTCGGCACCCCGCTCTACATGTCTCCGGAGCAGGCCCTGGGCGAGGAGATCGACCCCCGCACGGACGTCTACAGCCTGGGGGTCACGCTCTACGAGGCGATCTGCGGGCGCGCCCCCTACGAGGGCGCCACCGACACGGCGCAGGTGCTCGACCGCCTGGTCAAGGACGACGTGCCGCCGCTGCGCACGGTGCGCCCGGACGTGCCTCTGGCGCTGGCTGGCGTGGTCGAGACCGCCCTCGAGCGCGACCCGGGGCGGCGCTACGCCGACGCCGGCGCCTTCGCCGCCGACCTCGCGCGCTACCTGCGCGGGGAGCCGACCCTCGCCCGCCCCCTGGGCCGCGCGCGCCGGGTGCTGCGCCGGCTGCGGCGCTACCGCGCCCCGCTGACGATCGGGGTCATGGCCGCGGTGCTCGCGGTGGGGGCGGGCTGGATCGCGCGCACGGCGTCGCGCCGCTGGCGCGCGAGCGAGTTCCTGGTCGAGGCGATCCGCCTGGAGGAGGAGGGGGACTTCATAAACGCCGAGCGCGTGCTGGACCACGCGCTCCAGCTCTGGCCCAGCGACGCCGAGGCCCACCTGCGCCAGGCCAACCTGCGCCTGGTGCGCGGCGACCCCGCGGGCGCGTTGCGCGCGCTGGACCGCGCGCTGGAGGTCGACCCCCGCCACGCCACCGCGCTCATGACCCGCGGGAGCCTGCTCGAGGAGCAGGGCAAGCGCGCCCAGGCCCTCGCCGACTTCCGCGCCGCGCACCGGTCCGACCCGGGGGACCCCCGCGCCGCCCTGGCCGAAGGCCTGCTCCTGCACGAGGACGGCCAGCTCGCCGCCGCCCTGCGCCAGCTCCCGGGGGCGATCAAGGCCGCGCGCGCCGCCGACGCGGTGGGCGGGCGCTACCCCCAGGCGGTGCTGGCGCTGGGCGAGGCGCGGCTCGCCGACGGGGAGTACGGCGAGGCGGTCGCGCTCCTGGAGGAGGCCAGCCGACTCCTGATCGACGACGCGCGCCCGCGGCTCGGGCTCGGGCGCGCGCTCCTGGCCCAGGGGCAGGTGGCGCAGGCGCGCGAGGTGGCCGACGCGGCGGTGCGCCGCGACGAGCAGAACCCCGAGGCTTACGCCCTGCGGGCCGAGGTCCACGTCGCGGACAAGGACTACGAGGCCGCGCTGGTCGACCTCGGGCGGGCCGAGGAGCTCCCGGCGGCCCGGCTGCTCCGGGGGCGGGTGCGCTTCCTGATCCACGACCCCCGCGAGCTGGTCTTCGACGATCGCGGCGCCGAGAGCGACCTGCGGGTCGCGCTGCGCGGGCACGCCCTGAGCAACGCCCAACGCGCCAACGCCTGGACGATCCTCGGGCGCCTGGCGCTGCTCCGCGAGCGCCCGCGCCCGGACCGCGCGCGGCGCTGCTTCGAGACCGCCCTCGAGCTGGCGCCCGGCGCGCTGGCGCCGGGCAGCGCGCTGGCCGAGTTGACCCTGTCCGAGGGGCTCCTCGACGAGGCGGAGCTGCGCTTCGACGAGCTGGCCCGGTCCCCCGCCGGGCGCTACGCGGGTCACCTCGGCCTGGGGCGCGTGGCCTGGGCCCGCGGCGACCTGGCCCGCGCCCGCGCTGAGCTCGACGCCGCGGTGGCCGCGGCTCCCGAGCGGTCCACCGCCTACGGCACGCGCTACCGCCTGCGCCTGGAGCAGGGCGACCCCGACGCGATCGCCGACCAGGAGGAGCACGTGCGCACGAATCAGCGCGTCGAGCTCTTGCCCCACTCGCTGGCGACCGACACCCAGGAGCTCGCCGAGCAGTACTCCGCCCAGGGCCGGCGCTTCTTCGTGCGCCTGCTGCGCGGGGTCGAGTCCGAGCGCGACTTCAACTGGAACGCCGAGCTCGACGTGGCGCGGCTGTGGCTGCGCCGCGCGCTGGACGTGGACCCGCAGCACCTCGAGGCCCAGGCCTACCTCGCGAGCATGCTCTACCTCCAGGGGCGCTGGGAGCTCGCGTCCGAACACTACGCAGAGCTCTCCGAGCGCGACCCGCACCGGGTGCGGGCGCTGTTGAGCCTGGCGGCGATCGAGCGCGACCTGCGCCTCCAGCCCCAGGCCGCGCTGGCGATCGTGGACGAGGCGCTGAGCGCCGGCAGCTGGAGCCCCCACGACGAGGCCGAGCTGCGCCTCGAGCGCGCGCGCTGCCTGCAGGCGCTGGGCCGGTTCCAGGCGGCGCTGGAGGAGCTCGACCTCGAGCGCGCCTTGGGCCCCCCGCGGCACGCGGTGGCCACCCTGCGCGTGCAGCTCCTGCTGGCGCTCGACAGCCCCGAGCTGCCGACGGCGATCGAGCGCTCGGTAGAGCTGTTCTACGAGGGGCACCGCGACACCCGGCGCGCGTTGATCTTCAACACCGCCGCGGGGCACCTCATGCGCCGCGGACGGCGGGAAGAGGCCACCCACTTCGCCAACCGCGGGATCGCGGCGGACCCCCGCACCCCCACCGGCTGGACCGTGCGCTCGGCGGGCCGGGTCGAGAAGGGCGCCGACGACCTGGCCGGCGCGGTGGCGGACCTGTTCGTGGCCTCCGAGCTCGACCCGCGCTTGACCGTGGAGTACTGGCGCATCGAGGAGCGGCTGCTGAGCTTCCCGCAGCTCTTTCCCTTGCTGGACGCCGGCGTCGCGCAGCTGCGCCGGCAGCGCCCGGACTTCGCGGTGGGCTGGTTCCTCCAGGGCTACACCCACTTTCGCCAGCAGGAGTATCTCCAGGCCTTGGACTGGTTCCTGGAGGCGCAGGCGCGCTGCCGCGGCCGGTCCTACGTCACCCAGTCCTACCTCGCCGCGACGTACATCCGCTTGCGGCGCCTGGACCAGGCCCGCGACGCGCTGGCCAAGGCCGAGGCCATGCTCCCGGAGGGCCCGCTCTCGACCTACTGGCGCGCCTGCCTGGACGCCCTGGGCGGCGACCTCGAGTCGGCGCGAGAGAAGCTGCTGCGCCTGATCCGCGAGTCCCAGTTGGGCGAGGCCCAGCTGGAGAACGTGCCGGAGCTGGCTCCCTTGAAGGACGACCCCGAGCTGCGAGAGGCGCTGCGCGAACGATGAGCGCGCTGATCTACGTCGTCGAAGACAGCCCCGCGACCCAGGAGCAACTGCGCCGGGGGTTGGCCACGCTGGACGCCGAGCTGGAGGTGTTCGGCGACGCCGAGGCCTGCCTGGCCGCGGTCGCCGCGCGCTGTCCGGACCTGGTGGTGACCGACGTGCTGCTCCCCAGGCTGAGCGGGATCGAGCTCTGCGCGCGCCTGCGCGAGGAGCACCCCCGGGTGCGGCTCCCGATCGTCGTCGTCAGCTCCCGCGACGCGCTGGCCGAGGTCAGCCAGGCCTACGCCGCGGGCGCCGACGACTACCTGCCCAAGCCGGTGGACCTGCCCGAGCTCCGCGACCGGATCACGCTGTTCCTCAAGCGGCGGCAGAGCGCGGAGGGCCCCCCTTGGGAGCGCTACGCGATCGCCGGGGAGCTAGGGCGCAACGCCCAGGCGGTGACCCTGCGCGCGACCCGCAAGGACGATGGCGAGGCCTGCGTGCTCAAGGCGCTGCTGCCTGGGGCGCCGGCCTCGGCCACCGACCGGCTGCTGGCCGAGGCCCAGCTCCTGCGCAGCCTGGCCGAGGTCCCGGGGGTGGTCGGGGTGCGCGACGTGGGCGCCGACGGCGGACGGACCTACTACGCCATGGACCTCGTCCCCGGCGAGACCCTGGCAGACCAGCTCTCCCGCGGTCCGCTCCCCGCCCCCGAGGCGGCGCGGATCTGCCGCCAGCTCGCGGGCACGCTCTCGCACCTCGCGGCCAAGGGCGTCGTGCACGGCGACCTCAAGCCGCAGAACGTGGTGCTCGGCCCCACCGGGCCGGTCCTGATCGACTTCGGGCTCGCGGGGCGCCTGGGCGGCGAGCGCGGCGGGACCCTGGCCTACGTGGCGCCGGAGGTCCTGCGCGGCGAGCCCACGAGCGAGCGCTCGGACCTCTACGCCCTGGGCGTGATCCTGTGCGAGGCGTTGAGCGGGCAGCGCCCTACGCTCAGACCGGCGACCAGCTCGTGGCGCTCAAGCTCGACGGGCAGCCGCCAAACCTGGAGCCGCTGGTGCGCCTGCACCTGGCCCCGGGGCTCGTGGCGCTGGTCGAGGAGGCCCTCGAGCCCGACCCCGGGCGGCGGACGCCCCGCGCCACCGAGCTCGCGATCGGGCTGTTGCCGTATTCCGTGGGGTAGCCACCGAGCGCGTAGAATGCGCCGCCGAGGAGGTGCCCGTGAGGCTCCCCATGTGCGCGCTCGTCGCTGGCCTGGCCCTGGGCGCGTCCGGCTGCACGAGCAACGACCAGCCCGCGCCCGACGGCGAGGAGGGCGCCCCCGCCGAGGCCGATCCCACGCCGTCGCGAGGCACGAGCATCATCGTGGCCGGCGTGCCCTTCGACATCGGCGCCCCGGTCGTCACCTGGAAGGACCCGCAGGGCTACGACGCCTACAGCCAGCGCTGCGCCTTCAGCGACGACGTGCTGCCGACCTCCCCCGCGCCCGGCTGCGACACCCCCGAGCGTTACTCGGAGGGCGGCCGGCGCCGGCTGGAGCCCGCCCTGGCCGAGGTCGTCGCGGCGCGGGGCTGGACCCCTGAGCTGCTCGCCCTGCACCTGACCCAGGTCGTGGTGCACTACGACGCGGCCTGGACCTCGAGGAACTGCTTCAAGGTGCTCCACGACCAGCGCGGGCTGAGCTGCCACTTCCTGCTCGACCTGGATGGCACGCTCTACCAGACCTTGGACCTCACCGAGCGGGCCCGCCACGCGGGGGCCGCCAACGACCTCTCGGTGGGGATCGAGATCGCGCACCCGGGGGTCCTCGCCAGCGACACGATCCGCGCCGCCTACTCCCAGGACGCGACCGGCGCCGTGCTCGACCTGGGGCCCTTCGCCGGCGACCTCCCCCCGGGCTTCGTGGCCCGCCCCGCCCGACCCGACCCGGTCGAGGGCCTGATCCACGGGAAGCCCTACGCGCAGTACGACTTCACCGAGGCGCAGTACGAGACCCTGGCGGCGCTGGTGGGCGCGCTGGCCGAGCTCTTCCCGCGGATGCCCCTGGAGGTCCCGCGTGACCCCGGCGGCGAGATCCTGTGGCGGGTGCTGACCCCGGAGGAGCTCGCCAGCTTCCGCGGCGTGATCGGCCACTACCACGTCAGCGTCCACAAGCAGGACCCAGGCCCGGCCTTCCGCTGGGAGCGCCTGCTCGAGCTCGCCCGGGCCCGTCCCGCTCCTCAGCGCGGGGATTGACGCCGACCGAGCGACCGCTATACTGCGCGTTCCCAGGGGGGTATAGCTCAGCTGGTTAGAGCGCATCGCTGATAACGATGAGGTCCCAGGTTCGAATCCTGGTACCCCCAACCGAGGGCGGCCGTCGAGGCCGCCCTCGCTGCGTGTGGGGGCACGCTGAACGGCCCACGACCGTCCCGCGCGCCGGCTGCTGACAGCGGCGCCCTCCCAGAGCCTCGGTTACACTACGCGCTCTCGGGGACGTAGCTCAGCTGGGAGAGCGACGGCTTTGCAAGCCGTAGGTCAGGGGTTCGAGCCCCCTCGTCTCCATGAGGGTAACTGCACCTCCTGGGCGCTGGGCGCGGCACCAGCCGGCGAGCGCTTGCGCTCGACTGCCTCGTCTAGTCCGGGGGCCGCCTCGAGCACGTCGCTCTCAGCCGTCGGGTGCGCACGAGCAACGTGCCCTGCCTCGAGGTCACCGCCGCGGCGAACCTGGAGGAGGACCCGGCGGGTCGAGGCGTGCGTGACCCCAGGAACGGGGCTAGGCTGCATGTCGTGCGAGCGCGACCCACCTACCTCGAAGCCATGCGGTCCCTGTCCGTCGACGAGTCCTACCTCGACGCGCTCCTGGACAAGGCGCCCTTCGGGATCTGGCTCGAGCACCCCTCCCGTGGCTGCGTCTACACCAACCAGGTGATCCTGGACCTGTTCGCGGTGAGCTGGGAGGAGTTCGTCGAGTACCGCTGGGTCAGCCGGGTGGACCCCGCCGACGCCGAGCGCCTGCGAGCCGCCGTCGAGCGCTTCAACCAAGACCTGGCCCCGGTCTCGATCGCCTATCGCGTGCTGGTCCCCGACCAGGAGCCCCGTTGGCTCCAGGTCCAGGTGACCGCGCTGCGCGGCGCGGACGGGCAGCACCTGGGGACCCTGGCCGTGAGCATGGAGGTCTCCGAGCAGCGCCGCCTGATCGAGGAGAGCGTGGAGCGCCAGAAGCTCGAGGCCGTCGGGCGCCTCGCCGCGCGGGTGGCCCACGACTGCAACAACCTGTTCGGCGTAGTCCTGGGCTGCTCCTCCCTGCTCGAACTCAGCGCGACTCCCCCCCAGCGCGAGCACCTGAAGCTGATCGACGACGCCATCGACCGCGCCAGCGGGCTCACGACCCAGCTCTTGCTGCTCTCGCACCGCAGGGTCCGCACGAACAACGTGTGCTCCCTCGACCAGGAGCTGGAGCGTCTGCTCCCGATCGTGAGCCGCACCTTGGGCGAGGGGATCCAGGTCGACCAGCGCCTGGAGGCTCCCGACGTGTGGGTCCCCCTCGATGGCGGAGAGCTGGGTCAGATCGTGCTCAACCTGGCGGTCAACGGCAGCGACGCCATGCAGGCCCGCGGGCAGCTGAGGGTCCGCTCCTCGCGCCGCGGCCGCCACGCGCTGCTCGAGGTCGAGGACGCGGGCTGCGGCATGGATGAGGAGACCGCGTCCCAGGCGTTGGCCCCGTTCTTCACCACCAAGGGCGAGGGCCGCGGGACCGGGCTGGGCCTGTTCACCGTGGCCGAGCTGGTCCGCACCGCGGGAGGGACGATCGAGGTCGACTCGGCCCCCGGGCAGGGAACTCGGGTCAAGGTCGAGCTCCCCGCGGTGACCCCCGAGTTGTTCGGCGCCAACTCGACCGTGGCCCAGCCCCCGCCCGAGGCCACGGGCCGCCTGCTCCTGGTCGAGGACCAGGGCGACCTGCGTCAGACCTTGGCCTACGCTCTGGCGCTCTCGGGCTACGACGTCACCACCGCCAGCAACCTCGCCGAGGCCCGGGAGCGCGCGGAGGCCCTCCCTCCCGACGTGGTGGTCGTGGACGTGATGCTCCCCGACGGCCTGGGCACCGAGCTGGTCGAAGCCCTCCGCGCGCAGCGGCCGAACTTGCCGGTGGTCTTCGTCTCGGGGTTCGCGGGGGAGGCCTGCGACGCCCTGGCCCCCGACGGGCGGACCCACTTCCTCGAGAAGCCCTTCCGCCCCCGCGAACTCCTGGTCGTCCTGAGTCAGCTCGCCGCGACCTAGACGCCCGTCCGACCGCACCCGTGCGTGGCCCGCGCCCGTGAGGCTCTTAGCAAACCCCGTTCACGCTCTGAGCCGGGAGAAGAAGGGAACCGCCAAGGCCGCCAAGAGCGCCAAGGCTCCGCCCTGTCGGCCCCTCTTCCAGGCTGGGAAGTGAGGCAACAGCAGGACGTCGGTTCAAGTCGTGTCCCTTGCCTACGCGAGGTGACCGAATCAGCGGAGCCTTGGCGCCCTTGGCGTCCTTGGCGGTTTGGATTCCTGGTCTTGCCGGCGCGGTTTCGCAACAGCCCGCCTTACCGCGGCCGTCGGCGCGATCGCAGCACCCACACGACACGAGGCCCGCGCGCTGCGCGGGCCTCGTCCGGTTGCGCTCGCGTGTGCCTTACCGCAGGTAGTCGAGCTGGACCGCGGGCAGGAAGCCCTGCTTGCCATCGAACTCGACCGGCACGAAGCCGTCGGCGGCGGGGCCGGTGGCGAAGATCGCCCCGCCGTCGGAGACGACACCCAGCTCGCTCGCGCCGTCCTGGGCGGCAGAGAGCACGCGGCCCTCGCTCTTGAGGAAGGCCACGGCCGGGAAGTCGGGGAGCACGTCCTCGCCCTCGGCCTCGCCCTCGCTCGCCACGACGCCGTCGCTGGGGAGCCGGGGCACCGCAGGCAGGCTCTCGGGACCGTCCGGGCTGACCTGGCCGTTGCCGCGGATCAGCTCCTGATCCTTGAGCAGCGTGCGCCCGACCAGCTCGCGCACGAGCTTGACCCGCTCCGCGAGGGGCTCGCGGGAGGTCGCCCGCAGCGAGCGCTCCAGCTCCTCGAGCAGGAGCGACTCGTCCCCGTAGGACTCGAAGCGGTTCTTGCTCGGCTTGCCCAGCGCCTCCTCGAAGCGATCCACCTCGGCGGGCCGCGCCATCCGGCTGAAGGCGGTGCCCGCGGCGGGGGCGGTCAGCGCGCTCAGCGCCGAGCCCTGGAGCTTGTTGACCAGCGGGGTGCCGCGCTCGTTGGACTCGTAGACGGCCTCGAGGCCCTCCTCGCGGCGCTGGTTGTAGGTCTCGAGGTAGCCGTTCATGGTCGTGATCAGCTCGGCCTCGTCCTCGGCGACCAGGTGCTCGGCGTAGGCCTCGAGGGTGCCGTGGTCCGCCAGGACCCGCGCCTTGAGGTTCGGCAGCCGCTCCACGCGCTGGAGCACCAGCGCCCGGCGATCCTGGGCCTCCTTGGCCAGCTCGGCCATGCCCTCGGCGTGCTGGGCCAGCCAGGCGTCCTGGGCCTGGACGTCGGCGAACAGGAAGTTGCGCCAGGCGCCGTAGGCGTCGTGATACTCCCGAGCCGCCGCCTCGACCGCGTCGGGGGTCGCCTCGGGGTCACGCACCGCGGCCAGGAGCTTGGCCCCAGCCTCGCGCAGGGCCTGCTTGGCCGCGCGCTCGTCGAGGAACGCGTGCACCTGGTGCTCGAGCTCCTCGGCGATGATCAGGACCACGCCCAGCTCCACCGCGGTGAAGACCCACCCGCCGAGCCGCGCCAGGCGCCCAGCACGACCGAGCTTGCCGGCGGCCTGGGCCTCCTTGACGGTCATCAGCCCGCGGATCCGCTTGCCGCCGCTGATCGCGCCCTTGACCAGCGCGCTGGAGAGGCCCAGCGAGCCGAGGGTGATCGTGAACGCCTTCCACTCGAAGGTGCCCTCCACGATCATGGGCAGGGCGATACCGGCGCCGAGCACGAGGCTCGTCTTCAGCAGCGAGTTGACGAAGCGCGGCTTGACGTAGCGCTGCAGCGACTTGACGTAGGCCACCTCGCCCATGCGCGCGCCGGCCACGAACAGGCCGTAGTGCTTGTAGAAGTCCGTCGACAGCAAGTAGTCGAAGAACTCCTCCATGCGCTGCTGGTCGCCGCTGGCCACGAGGACCGCGACCTCCTTGAAGAACAGCGCCAGGGCGAAGTGCGCGCCGCCCTTGATCTCGCCCGCGGTGCGGGCCGCGGCAACGCGGCTCCAGCGCACGGTCCCGTCGCCGCGACGGTATCGCGCGTAGGGGTCCGCCTCGGCCGCGCCCTCGGCGGCGGCCTCGAGCGCGTTCACGCGGGCGCCGACGCGGCCGTAGCGCACCAGGTTCTGCATGCGATACAGCAGGTTCGAGACCCGTCCCGAGCCCAGGGGCTTGTCGAAGGCCGCCAGGGTCTCGCGGATCTCGGCGCGGGTGAACTTGCCGGTAGTCTCGCCCACCGCCGAGTCGCGCGCGATCCGCAGGCCCTCGATGTCGGCAGGCCGCTCGACCTTGACGCCACCCGCGTGGGCGAGCTCGTGACCGAGGATCAGAGCCAGGGAGCGCAGGGCGAAGCGCTCCGCGCTCTGCCCCGCCGGCGCCCGGCTCTTGAGCTCGTCGAACAGGCCGACGGAGACCTGCACGGTCTTGCCGTCCACGACCCGCGCCAGCACGTCGGAGGTGCGCACGACCTCGAGCTCGAGGTTGCGCAGCGCCTCGCGCCCGGTCTCGAAGATCGCGCGGTCGGCGCCCTCGGGCAGCCCGTAGATCCGGGCCTCCCAGCGCGCCAGTGCGCTGCTGCGCACCGCGTTGAACACGCCGCGCATGCTCTCCAGGTCGCGGGCCTCGACCTCGTTCGAGCCAGCGCGCTCGCGCCGGTTCGAGAAGCCCTCGGTCTCGCCCCGGACCTCGCGGTCGGCGACCGTGCCCTCGCGGGCCTCGCCGTCGAGGGCCTCGGCGATGCCGGTGCGCTCGCGGACCTCACGCTCCGTCTCGCGGGCCTCGGTCTCACGAGCCTCGGTCTCCGCGGGGGCGCCGCCCTCGACCACGCCCGGGACCTCCGTGGCGAAGCGGGCCTCACCCGGGCGCGCCTCGGGGATCAGGGAGCGCAGCAGGCCCTCGGCCAGCTCGTTCTCCATGGCCCACTTCTTGACCTTGAAGCGGACCTGCTTGCTGATCTCGCCGGCCTCCAGCTTGGGGGCCTCGTTGAGCTTCGTGCGCAGCTCGAGCAGCTCCTCGGCCTGCTGGTTGGTGAAGCCCCGGGCGGTGAGCTCCTCCACGGTGGCGGTGGTCAGGTTCAGCGGCTTGGAGCCGGCGAGCATGGCCTCGGCCTGACGCTTGGTCAGCCCCAGCTCGCGCAGCTCCTCGACGGTGCCCACCGGCCGGCTGTCGCGGAGCGCGATCAGGCGCCCGGCCAGGCGGGGCGGGAGCTGGAACCGAGGGCCGGTGAGCTGCTCGAAGGTCGCGGTCTGGAGGTCGATCTTGGGCACGAACACCCGGATCTTCTCGGCCACGTCCGAACGCACCACGCCGCGGCGGACCATGTCCTCCACGTTGCGGTCCTGGTTGTAGGCGCTGAAGCTGTGGGCCTCCCGGAAGTTGATCAGGCGGCGGGCGATGTCCTCGCCGAAGGCGCGGGCCAGCTCGGCTTCGCTGCTCGAACGCCGCACCTTGGCGCGGGTGTAGACCTCGCGGCCCCGGCTCTCGCCCAGGAGCTCCTTGAGGGTCTCCAGGGACTCGACCTCGTGAACCTGGGTCACGCGCACCAGCTCCTTGGCGCGCTCCATGCTCAGGTTCGCGGCCTCGGCGATCTCGGCTGCGCTCTTGGTCCGCAGGTCCTCGGGCGACAGCGACGAGTTCTGCAGGGCGCGCACGGTCTCGAGTCCGACGTGGCTGATCAGCTCGGGGATCGAGTTGAACTGGACCGCGGTGCGGGCGACCTCGAGCAGCTTGGCCTCCTCGGCGCTGAGCCCCAGCTCGGCCGGCGCCTCGGCGACGCGCAGCAGCTCACCCTCGCCCAGCTCGGCGAACACCCGCTCGGCGTCGACCTGCGACAGGCCGGCCTGCTTGAGCGCCTCGACGCTGTTCAGGTCGTGGGCGTCGCGGTAGCGCACGATGTTCCGCGCGGTGTTGCGGCTGATGCTCAGGCGGCGGGCCAGCTCGGAGACCGAGACGCCCTCGTGGCCCAGTGGCCACGCCCTTGGCGCGGTCCTGGAGCGACTCGAGCTTGTCGCCGTGCCCCAGCTCCGTGAGCGCCTCAGCGAAAGATCTTCCGTCGCGGAGCAGGACCACGCGGTCGGCCAGCCTCGGGCGGGCGAAGCGCTCGGCAGAGCCTCGGCGGGCGCCTTGGTCCAGGTCGGTCCCGCTGACCGCCACCGCGCGCTCGAGCTGGTTGCGGGTCAGGCCCGTGCGAGCCTCGAGCTCGGCGTAGCTGGCGGTGCGCAGGTCGAGGGCCTCGACCTCCTTGGCCAGGCGCGTGGCCTCGGCCTCGCTGAAGCCGGCCTCGACGAGCGACTCCTTGGTCAGGGGCTGCACGTCGCGCAGGCGCACGACCTCCTTGGCCTCCGCCTCGGTCAGCCCGAAGCGCTGCAGGCTCTCGACGTTGGCGGTCTCGAGGGGCACGCTCTCCACGGCGGCGCGCTCGGCGAGCTCGCGCACGCGGCGCGCGCCCCGGATCACCTTGGCCTCGCGCAGGTCCTGGAACAGCTCCGCCCAGCCCTCGGCGGTGGTGGGGGTCGAGACCTGGTTGGCCCGGGCGTAGCGCAGCAGGCGCTCGGCCTCGGCGCGCTCGAAGCCGCGATCGACGAAGTCGTTCACGCTGGCGTTGGCCAGGTCCAGGGGCTGGGTGCGCGCGAGCACCTCGCGCCCGCGCTGGCTGTCCCCGAGCAGGTCGCCCAGCACCTCGCTGGTGAACTCCTGGACGCCGCTGCGGTAGCGGACCATCTTCTCGGCGTCGCTGGCCGAGATCCCGCCGCGCTCCACGAGCTCCTCGGCGGTGAGGGTGTTCAGCTTGCGCTTGTTGATCCGCGGGCTGGATCGCAGGGCCTCGATCGCGGACTCGCTCAGCCCGGCCTTGGCCAGGTCCTCGTAGGTGCGGAAGAACTGGGCGTTGCGGGCCGCGGCGACCTTGGCCGCCTCCTGCGCGCTGAGGCCCAGGCCCTCGAGCTCGGCCTGGCTCGCGGTCTTGAGGTCCACGGTGCGCGTGGCCTCCTCCAGGATCCGCTCGACGACGGACTCGCTGACCCCGGCGGCCCGCAGGACCTCCTCCGAGGTCAGGTCGTGGGCGTTGCGGTAGTCCATGAAGCGCTGGAGCTCGGTGGGGGTCAGCCCCAGCCGCCGGGCGAGGGTCTCGGCCTCGGCGGTATTCATCTCCAGCACCCCCGAGCGATCGATCGCCTCGAGGATCCGGGTCTCGTCCACGCCGGCGGCGTTGAGGGCGTCGACCGCGTCCCCGGCCTTGAGGTGGGTCCGCAGGCGCTCCACGTCCTCGGGGCTGAGGCCGAGGCGGTCGCCGAGCATGGCGTCGGTGCCGTTGAGCACGTCCACCGCGCCGGTGCGGGCGAGCTTCGCCGGGTCACCGCTGGCGACCATGCGCATCGCGGCCTCGATCTGGAGGATCCCGCCGGCCAGCTCACGCGCCTGGACCAGCTTCTCCGCCAGCTCGGGGTCGATCCCCGTGGTGTTGGTGAAGCCCTCCGCCGAGAGCACGTCCAGGTCCACGCCGTACTCGCCGCGCATGACCTTGTTCATGGTGTAGCGCAGGCTGCGAGCGTAGTCCTGCTGGCGGAAGTAGAGGTCGCGCCGGAGGTAGGGGTCGAGGGCCTGGTCCATGTGCCAGGGCTGCAGCGGCGTGGCCACGTTGAGCTGGGTCACGCTCAGGCGCGAGCCGGAGTCCGCGCGGGCGAGGTAGTCGTGCTGCAGGCGCTCGTAGATCCGGCGCTCGGCGGGGGAGAGCTCCTTGCCCTCGACCTCGCGCACGTAGGTCTCCATGAACTCCACGAAGTTGACCGACTCGGCGCCCTTGGTCTTGGACTTGAGCGGGTTCTCGCTGTGCTTCCACTCGCCGAAGTTGCCGGTGACGAGGCCGTTGGAGATCAGCTTGGCCAGCAACTCGATGTCGTCGACCCACTTGGTCAGGCCGCGAATCTCGACGTCGATGTAGTCCTGGCTGCGGTTGATCTGGGTGCGGATCGTGGCGCGCGAGGTCGACTGCAGGCGCGAGAGCCCGTCGACCGCGTCGTGAGTGAGCCGCGCGTTCGACCACGACTTGATGCCGATCATGGTCTTCAGGCGGCGGGCGCGCTGGAGCCACACCCAGTCCGACGCGCGCTGCAGGAAGTCCGCGAACTCGCTGCCGCGCTGCTCGAGCAGCTCCCAGTCGGGGCCGTTGTCCCGCATGTGCAGGTGGAAGCCCTTGCCCGAGGCGCCGGCCAGCCGCTTGGCCTCGCGCATGGCGCGCATGGCCTCCTCGAGGTTGTCGAAGACCTTGGAGTGGATCTCCCAGTTGCCGGTGGCCTCGGTGTACCAATAGGGGTCGAGCCACCACAGGCGGGTGTCGGGCTCGAAGTAGCTGTCGATGGTCGACGGCCGGTCGCCCACGGTCTGACGGTAGTAGGCCTTCTTCTGCTCCAGGGTCTTCGAGTCCCAGCTCTCACGGACCTGGGCGTCGGTGGGGACCATGATCTTGACCGCGTCGATGCCGCGGCCCTCGTATTCGAAGCCGTAGGTGAAGGCCTTGCCGTTGTGGACGAGCTTCTTGTCGGTGAGCTGGTTCAGCGCGTCCTCGAGCCCGCTGCGGGTGGGGACGGTCTCGCGCACGAGGGTCCGCTCGAGGTACTCGTTGAAGTTCGCGGGGTCGAGGCCCAGGGTGCGGAGCATCTCTCGCGCGGCCTCCCGCGCGGCCTCCGGGTCCTTGGGGGTGTTCAGGGCGGCTATGTCCGAGCCCTCGGGGCCCTGGATCCGCGGGCGGTAGGAGAAGGTCTCGCCTCGCTCCGCCATGAGCTCGGCCTGGCGGACCATGGAGCGGTAGATCTCGGCCTGCTTCTCGTGGGCGGCAGGGTTCTTGAACACGTCGAGGTCGAACATGCGGAACTCGACCACGCCCGCGCGCCCGTTGTGCATCTCGTTGATCTGGAGCACCTTCGCCAGGTTCAGCGAGCGGTACTTCCAGAGCTTGGTCCAGGCGCCTTCGCCGCGGACCTCGGCCTCGTGCAAGGCCGCCTCGCGGGGCTCGACCGCGCGGAACAGCTCCTCCACCTTCTCCAGCGTGCGCTCCGACTCCGGCAGCGCGTCGAGCTGGCGCAGCAGGGCCTCGTGGTCGGTGGCGATCGAGCGCGCGAAGCGGTTGGTCGGGGACCCGCCGCGGACCGGGCGGAACAGCCGGCGCAGCATGGGCTCGTAGCTCTCGTGCATCAGGATCAGGTTGACCAGGGCCCGGGCGTCGTTGCCGCGGACCAGGTTCCGCCCGTCCAGGTTCAGGTGCACGCCGGACTTGAGGCCCTCCTTGACCAGGCCTGACGCGGCGATCTTGTCGATGATCTCTCGCAGGTCCTTGGGGTCGTCGAGGGGCGGGGTGACGAGCTCGTAGCCGTCGAGGCCCGTGGACTGCACGAACTCGGGCTCGATCTTCCACTTGCGACCCTTGGGGTCGACGTACTCGGCCCGGAACAGGGGGCGCTCGCCGGTGGGGAACTTCTCCAGGTTCTCGGTGGGCTTGGTGAAGTCGACGCGCTTGATGTCGCTCGCCTCGCCGCCGTAGTGGTCCACGATCACCCGCATCAGGCGCTCGTAGTTCTCGAACGGCATGCGCTCGAAGTCGGTGATCCGGTCGTTTGCCCCGGCGAACTCGAACTCGAAGCCGAACAAACGCTCGTTTCCAGGCGGCGGGAGGTCCAGGGCTTCTTGAGCCCCAACCGCTCCCACGAGCGCGGCCAGCAAGTACGCAGCGACGGCAATCCGCTTAGGCACCGAGTCCTCCCATCGTCCTTCGAAATTTACCTAAGAGCAACGATCGAACCAACCATGAAAAGGTGTAAACGTCGGCGCCACAACGAAAAGATATGAGTGAAAAGGTGGGGTGGGTCCCAGGTGTGAAACGCAAAAGCGGCGTCGTGAGTCGTTCCGCGCCTGGGTACCTGGGTACATGCGAGGACCCGAGGCGTGAGCCTCGGGTCCTGCGGGGAGTCGTGGCTCGCGCTCAGCGCTTTCCCGGCTGAGGCCACTCGCCGAGGGTCACCTCGATCGCGATCTCCTGCGGTCCGCGGCTCCCGATCAGGGTCAGCTTCGCCCCGGGCTCGAGCTTGCCGAGCACGGCGATGAAGTCCCCGGTCTTCTTGACCGGCGTCTTGCGCCCCTCGACCTCGAGGGCGGTGATCAGGTCCCCCGACTCGATCCCGGCCTTGGCCGCGGGGGAGTCCGGGGTCACGCTCGCGATCTCGACCCCGTCGTCGTGGGGCTGCATGCGGATCCCCAGCCAGCCGCCGCGCACGCTGCGCGGCGTGACCACCGCCGACTCCACGGCGACCGTGAAGCGCTGCTCCTGGCCGTCGCGGCTCACCACGATCTCGAGCTCCGAGTCGGCGGGGAAGGTCCCCAGGATCCCGCGCAGCCGCGCGGCGCTGTGCACCTCGCGCCCGTCGGCCTGGAGCACGACGTCGCCCTCGCGCAGCCCGGCGCGGTAGGCCTGGGACGAGCCGCTCACCCGCCGCACGAGGCAGCCCTCGCCGCCGTTCGGCGTGTCCGCCAGGCGCACGCCCTTGAGCGTCCCATGATCGACCTCGCCCTTGGCGCGGAACGCCGGGATGAAGGTCTTGATCTGGTTCGCGGGGATCGCGTAGCCGATCCCGCTGTTGGCGCGGTTGCCCCAGCGGAAGTTGATCTTGCCGTTGATCCCGATCACCTCGCCCTGGAAGTTGAGCAGGGGCCCGCCCGAGTTCCCCGGGTTGATCGGGGTGTCGGTCTGGATCGCGTCGGAGTACCCGCCCTGATAGCGGTGCACCGCGCTCACGATCCCCATGGTCACGTGGGGGCTGCCGTCCTTGCTGAAGCCGAAGGGGTTACCCAGGGCCACGACGGGGTCGCCGACCTGGACCTTGTCCGAGTCGCCCAGGGGCGCGTAGGGGAACGGCCCCTCGCCCTGGATCTTGAGCAGGGAGATGTCCCCGCTTTCGTCGGTCCCCACCATGATCGCGGTGTGGATCGTTCCTCCCTGGCCCATGATCTGCCAGGTCTCGCCCACCTTGCGCCCGCCGGCGACGTGGTGGTTGGTGACCACGTCTCCCTCGGGGGAGACGATCACCCCCGAGCCGCCGCCGATCGCCACGAAGGCGGGGCTGACCTTCTCGGCCAGGGCCACGAGGTCCTTCTGCAGCGCCATGGCGCGAGCCAGGGCGTCGTCGTCGGCCCGCGCCAAGAGCGGGCAAGCGGCGAGGGTCGCCGCGATCCACAGGGTCCGCATCAGTCTTCCTCCTCGCGGCTGCCGAGCTTCACGGTCAAGTCCAGGGTCTCCCCGTCGCGCACGATCGTGATCATGATCTCCTGACCGATCTTGAGGCTGAGGATCTCCTCGCGCAGCTCGAGGAAGTTCTGCACCTCGACCTGGTTGAAGATCTTGATCCAGTCGCCGGCCTTGAGCCCGGCCTTGGCCGCCGACGAGTTCTCGACCACGCGCCCGATCCGCACGCCGTGCTCGCCCCCGTTGAAGGTCTCGGGGTCGGCCGAGATCCCCAGGAAGGGGAGCTTGCGCTTGGCGACGTCCTCGCCGCGCATGAGCTGGGCGAGGTTGGGTTTGAGGTCGTGGAACGAGGCGGCGAAGCCGACCCCCGAGTTCTGACCCTGGCGCGCGCGGTGGCTGTGCTGGGTCGAGATCCCCAGGGCCTGGCCGTCGAGGCCCACGATCACGCCGCCGGTGTTCACGTAGTTGGTGCGGGCCGAGTGCGCGAAGGCGTCGCCGCCGAAGCGCGCGAGGCCGCTCACGATCCCGCGGGTCACGTAGGGCTCGAGGTTCTGGCCGCGCCCGATCAGGATCGAGAACTCACCGACCTTGGGCTCGACCTCGCGCAGCGAGAGCGCCGGACCGACCTTGGGGTCGGTCTTGAGCAGGGTCACCCCCAGGTTGTGGTCGGTGCCCAGGCGCGTAGCGCTGAGCTCACGACCGTCGGCGGTCAGCACGGTGATCTCCCCCTCGCCCTCGACGTTGTAGCTCGAGGTGGCGAGCACTCCGGGGGCGATCACCGCCGCGGAGCTGGGCCCGTCCGGGCGGGTGAAGTAGCGCTGGTCGTAGGGCATCACGACGCCCAGGAGCTGCCGCTCAGCGGCGGTCAGGTCGCGGGGGCCGTAGTTCGTGCGCTCGACCTCGAGCCCGACCACCGAGGCCTGGACGTCGTCGACCACGTGCTGGGTCGCCGCCTCCAGAGCCGCCAGCGGCGTCTCGTCGGCCTGGGCCAGCGGCGCGAGCGCCGCGCAGGCCAGGAGCAGGGTAGGGATCTGGGTGCGCATGCTCAGTCCTCTCGCTTGCCCAAGGTCACGCGGACCTGGTTCTTCCAGCCGTCGCGGACGACCTCGAGCACGACCACGTCGCCGGCGTAGCGGCCCTCCATCGACTTCACGAACTGCTCGATGCTCTTCACCGCCGTCTTGTCGACGGTGAGGATCTCGTCCCCCGAGCGCAGGCCCGACGACTCGGCGGGGCTGTTGGCCGAGAGCTCCACGACCTTCAGC
>JAWKSZ010000002.1:0-224440 GCA_041402045.1 Planctomycetota bacterium
CGAGGGAGCGCCAGATCGTTGACGACCTAGCTAGGTGCCACTCTCGCCCGCTCAGGATCGTGAACTCTGGTTTACAGCTTGAGGTAGAGGCCCTTGCGCTCGCAGGCGGCCATGCAGAGCCAGGTCACGCCGAAGAACAGCGCGAAGCAGGGCAGGACCCAGGACAGCGGCGCGTCCCGCGGGGCCAGGTTCTGCACGTGGTGCGCCACGAAGCCGTGGAGGATGTACGCCAGGAGCGCGTTCTGGCCCAGGGTGCGGAACAGCCCGAGGTTCAGCCGGCGCACGTCGGCCAGGTAGACGAACAGCGCGTAGACCCACAGCGAGAACCCGGCGGCGAAGGTCTGATACGACACGCTCCCCGTCTTCTGGCTCATGGTCCACAGGTCGACGGGGGCGCTGGGCGCGACGAAGGGCGGCTCGACCAGGGCCAGGGTCCCGCTGCGCGCGATCGCGTTGCCGCAGGAGAGCCCGTAGCCCACGAGCATGAACCCGGCGCCCAGGATCAGGGTCGGCGCCAGGGCGCGGCGCGGGCCGCGGGCGGTCACCAGGTCGTAGGCCAGGCTCCCGGCGAGGGTCGGGATCGTCCAGCTCAGGAAGCCGAGCACGCCGCCGTCGATCGTGCGGTGGTGCGCGGTCCAGTCGTAGTAGAACCAGGCCGAGAGCCCCAGGTGCAGGAGCGCCGAGCCGAGCAGGAACAGGACCCGGGTCTCGGCGGAGCGCGCGATCACCGGGAGCACCCACAGCCCGGTGACGGCAATGTGCACCAGGGCCTGGAAGGTCTCGCCGCCGAGCGCGCGCAGGGTGAACTCGCCCCAGCTCAGGCCCTGGAGCTCGGCCCAGCTCACCGCCGGGCGCCCGAGGCCGTGGACCAGGACCCCGATCGCGAGCAGGGTCAGGAGCCGCTTGACCGCGCGCCGGTGGGCCGGGCCGCTGCCGTGGGCGTCGACCCGGCGCAGGACCGTGAGCCGCAGCGCGAACCCGACCGCGAAGAAGAACTGCGGCATGATCGTGTCGGCGTAGCTGCAGTAGGTCTTCATGTGCTTGAGCAGCTCGTGGCTCGCCGGGTACGGCCCGAGGAAGTTCACGAGGAACATGCCGGCCACGGTGTAGCCGCGGAACTGGTCCAGGGAGTCCAGGCGCAGCCCCCCGGGCTCGCGGGCGACGCGCACTACACGCTCCCGTGGACGAGCGCGCCGCCGACGAAGGTCGCGCGCACCCGCGCGGCCTCCAGGGGCTCGAGCGCGCCCTCGAGGACCACCGCGTCGGCGCGCTTGCCGACCTCGAGGCTCCCGGCGCGGTCGGCCCAGCCGCACACCCGGGCGGCGCCGCGGGTGTAGAGGTCCAGGGCCTCCGAGACCTCGAGCCGCTGGGCGCGGTCGACGACCTCGCCCCGGAGGTTCGTGCGCTCGACCGCGTCGCGCATGCCGCGCAGCGGGTCGAACTCGAACACCGGGTAGTCGGAGCTCCCGGCCAGGGGGACCCCCGCGTCGAGCAGCCAGCGCAGGGGGAAGTAGGGCAGCCCTGGGACCGAGACCGCGTGCTCGTAGAGCGGCATGCGCAGGAAGCTGGGCTGCACGGCGAGGCCCGCGCCGAGGTCGGCCAGGCGCGCGACCTGGCTCCGGGCGAGGAAGCTCCCGTGCTCGATCCGGGGCAGGGTCGCCTGGTGCAGGGCGTCTCCTGCGGCGGCGTAGGCGCCGAGGGCGACGTCGGCCGCGGCGTTGCCGATCGCGTGGCTGGCGACCCCGAAGCCGCTCTCGACCAGGGTCCGCACCACCCGTTCGGCGTCGGCGGCGCCGTAGATCGCGACCCCCGAGCGCAGCTTCAGCCCGTAGCGCGGCTCGATCGAGAGCGTGGTGCGCAGGGGGTCGAGGCTCCCCCGCGCGACGCTCAGCCCGAGGGTCTTGACCAGGGCCGCCAGGCTCTGGAACACCCCCAGGCACATGGAGCAGCCGGGGGCCCCGTCGAGCACGAGCTTGACCGGGCCGACCTCGAGCGGGCCCATAGTCTCGCCGCTGCGCGGGCCCTGGAGCACGTCCCAAGGCTCCTCCAGGTAGCCGGTGGCGGACACCGGGCAGGCCTGGGTGGGGACGAGCACGTGCCCGCGCCGGACCGCCTCGCGGTAGAGCGGGAGCAGGTCCACCGGGCAGGCCAGGTCGGCGACGCCGGTGATCCCGACCGCGACCAGCGCGCGGTAGTGGGCGGCGACGCGCTCGAGGAAGCCCTCGCTGTCGTGGGCGGCGAGGTCGGGGCGGGCCAGCGCCTCGACCCGGCTCATGCCGCGCTCGAGCAGGAGCCCGGTGGGCAGCCCGCCGCGTCCACGCTCGATCGCGCCGCCGGGCGGGTCGGGGGTGCTGGCGTCGATCCCCGCCAGCTCGAGGGCCCGGCTGTTGGCCAGGGCGGAGTGGCAGGTCTGGTGCAGGCAGAACAGCGGGCGGTCGCCCACGGCCTCGTCGAGCTCGGCCCGGGTCGGGGCTCGGCGCTCGGCGAGGAGCCCGGCGTCCCACTCCATGGCCACCAGCCAGCGCCCCGGGGGGAGCGCGGCCGAGGCCCGGCGCAGCGCGGCCTGGAGCGAGGCGACGTCTCGGACCTCCGGGGGCACGAGGCGCACGAGCCCCCCGTAGAGCGCGGCCAGGGCCACGTGGTGGTGGGCGTCTATGAAGCCCGGGAGCACCGTCGCCCCGCCGAGGGAGTGGAGCACCGCGTCGGGCCCCGCGGCCGCGAGCACGTCGGCGCGGGCGCCCACGGCGAGGATCGTCTCGCCCCGGAACGCGATCGCCTCGGCCACGGTCCCCGCCGCGTCGAGGCAGCGCACGCGGGCGTCGCACAGGACCGTGGCGGGCTGGGTCAGGGGAGCCTCCGTAGAGACAGGGTCGCACGTCCGCGGGAGCCCCGCCGCTGGCGCGGTGTCGCCGCCGCGCCGAGAATCCGGACCTGGACGGTGACGCCGTGACCGGGATCGTGCTCGCGATCTTCGCCCTGACCTACGCCTTGATCGTGACCCGGCGCCTGCGGTGGTTGCCGATCGGGCGCTCGGCGGGGGCGCTCCTGGGGGCGGTGCTCATGGTCGCGGCCGGCGCGCTGACGCCCGCCGAGAGCTACGCCGCGGTGGACCACGACACCCTGGTGTTGCTCCTGGGCATGATGCTCGTGACCGCCTACCTCGACCGGGGCGGGTTCTTCCGCGAGGCCACCGCGCTCCTCGTGCGGGGGTGTCGCACGCCGCGAGGGCTCCTGCTCGGCGTCAGCGTCGCGTCGGGCGCGCTCTCGGCGCTCCTGGTCAACGACGCGGTGTGCCTGTTCCTGACCCCGCTCGTGGTCCGCCTGTGCCTGAGCTGCCGGCTGCCCTTGGGTCCGTTCCTGTTGGCGGTGGCTACCTCCGCGAACCTCGGCAGCGCGGCGACCCTGGTGGGGAACCCGCAGACCATGCTGATCGGCAGCCTGAGCGGGATCGGGTTCGCGCGCTACGCCTGGCTCTCGCTGCCCGCGGTGCTCGTGGGCTGGACGGTGAACGCGGCGCTGCTGTGGGCGCTGTTCGGGCGGCGGCTGCCGCCGGAGCCGCTCGCGCTCACGGACCCCGAGGCCGCCCGCGCCGAGGGGCCCGCGCCCTGGCTCTCGGTCGCCGTGCTCGTGGGGCTGGGCGCGGCGTTCCTCGGCGGGCTGCACCTGGGCTACGTCGCCCTGGGCGCGGCGCTGGTGTTCATGATCGCCGACCGCGACGAGCCCACCGCCGCCTTCGCCAAGGTCGACTGGCAGCTCCTGGTGTTCTTCTCGGGGCTGTTCGTGGTGGTCGCCGCGCTCCAGCGCACGGGCCTCGTGGCTCAGGCCTGGGAGGCCCTCGCCCCCCACATGCGCCTCGATCGCACAGCCGGCGTGCTCGGGTTCACCGCCGGCATGACCGTCGGCGCGAACACGGTCTCGAACGTGCCCCTGGTGCTCCTCGTGGGCCCCCAGCTCGGCGAGCTCGGCGGCGAGCGCGAGCTGGCCTGGGTGCTCCTCGGTTACGTGACCACCGTCGCGGGCAACCTGACCCTGATCGGCTCGGTGGCGAACCTGATCGTGGCCGAGCGCGCCCGCGAGCACTACACCCTCGGGTTCTGGGAGTACCTGCGCTTCGGCGCGGTCTCGACCGTGGCTTGCCTCGCCCTCGGCGTGCCCCTGCTCGTGCTGTGGAGCCGCGCGGTGGGCTGAGCCGGCGAGGCGGCGTGGGGCTCACAGGATCCGGTAGATCAGATAACCGGCTCCTGCCGCGATCGCGAGGTAGACCCAGGTCGGTATGAAGTCCAGGGGAGCCCCGCAGTGCACGCAGAGCTTGGCTCGCTTGGAGACCTTGCCGCCGCAATCGGGGCAGTCGGTGAGCCGCGCCATAGGAGCCTCCTGCCCCAGGCTATCGACCGCGCGCGGGACTGGCTCGGGGGTCAACCAACGCGAACGGGGTCGGCTCACGCCGACCCCGTCGCTGCAGGGGGAGGCTCGCTCCCCAGCGCTGCCGCTTAGTAGCGGTAGTACTCGGGCTTGTAGGGGCCCTCGACGGGCACGCCGAGGTACTCGGCCTGCTCCTTGGAGAGGGTGGTCAGCTTGACCCCGAGCTTGTCGAGGTGCAGGCGGGCGACCTTCTCGTCCAGGATCTTGGGCAGCACGTAGACCTTGCCGCGCTCGTAGCTCTCGGTGTTGGTCCAGAGCTCGATCTGGGCGAGGGTCTGGTTGGTGAAGCTCGCCGACATGACGAAGCTGGGGTGGCCGGTGGCGCAGCCCAGGTTCACCAGGCGGCCCTTGGCGAGCAGGGTCAGGCGCTTGCCGTTGGGCCAAATGATCTGGTCGACCTGCGGCTTGACCTCTTCCCAGGTCAGGTTCTTGTCCTTCTCCAGCGAGGCGACGTCGATCTCGGTGTCGAAGTGGCCGATGTTGCACACGATCGCCTGGTCCTTCATGGCGTCCATGTGCGCGCGGGTGATCACCCCGTCGCAGCCGGTGGTGGTCACGAAGATGTCGCCGATCTTGGCGGCCTCCTCCATGGTCATGACCTGGTGGCCCTCCATGGCGGCTTGCAGCGCGCAGATCGGGTCGATCTCGGTCACGATCACGCGAGCGCCGAGGCCGAGCAGCGAGCCCACGCTGCCCTTGCCCACGTCGCCGTAGCCGCAGACCACGGCGACCTTGCCCGCGATCATGACGTCGGTCGCGCGCTTGATCCCGTCGACGAGCGACTCGCGGCAGCCGTAGAGGTTGTCGAACTTGCTCTTGGTCACCGAGTCGTTGACGTTGAAGGCGGGGACCTTGAGCTTGCCGGCCTTCATCATCTCGTAGAGACGGTGCACGCCGGTGGTGGTCTCCTCGGAGAGGCCCTTCACGTTCTCGAGCAGCTCGGGGTACTTGTCGTGCATGAGCACGGTCAGGTCACCGCCGTCGTCGAGGATCAGGTTCGGCGTCCAGCCGTCCGGGCCCTTGATCGTCTGCTCGACGCACCACCAGTACTCGTCCTCGGTCTCACCCTTCCAGGCGAAGACGGGGATGTTCGCAGCGGCGATCGCGGCGGCGGCGTGGTCCTGGGTGCTGAAGATGTTGCAGCTCGACCAGCGGACCTCGGCGCCGAGGTCGACCAGGGTCTCGATCAGGACCGCGGTCTGAATGGTCATGTGCAGGCAGCCGGCGATCCGGGCGCCCTTGAGCGGGTGCTTGCCCTTGTACTCCTCGCGGAGGGCCATGAGGCCGGGCATCTCGCTCTCGGCGATCAGGATCTCCTTGCGGCCGTAGTCGGCCTGGGTGAGGTCCTTGACCTTGTAGTCGGTGAAAGTGGCGGTCTTCGTCACGGTAGGCTCCATGGGCCACCTCGCTACCTCAGGAAAGCGGCAGGGGTGTCGGCCCGTCAAGAGTTCAGGGTGAGGGGGTCGGGGGGTGGGTGAAACGGCGCGGGGCGCGACGACGTCGCGCCCCGCAGGGTGGCTCAGGCCTTGGCCGCCGCGAGGGCGTCCTTCTTGAGCGCCTCGGCCTTGTCGGTGCGCTCCCAGTAGAGGTCGGGGAGCTCGCGGCCGAAGTGGCCGTAGGCGGCCGTCTGCTGGTAGATCGGGCGGCGCAGGTCGAGGGACTCGATGATCCCCTTGGGGGTGAGCTGGAAGTGCTTGCGCACCAGCTCCGCCAGGGTCGACTCGGCGACCTTGCCGGTGCCGAAGGTCTCGACGCGCACGGACACCGGCGCGGCGACGCCGATCGCGTAGGCCAGCTGGACCTCGCACTCGTCGGCCAGGCCGGCGGCGACCAGGTTCTTGGCGATATAGCGGCCCATGTAGGCGGCCGAGCGGTCGACCTTCGACGGGTCCTTGCCCGAGAAGGCGCCGCCGCCGTGGCGGCCCTTGCCGCCGTAGGTGTCGACGATGATCTTGCGGCCGGTCAGCCCGCAGTCGCCCTTGGGGCCGCCGATCACGAAGCGCCCGGTCGGGTTTATGTGCCAGATCGTGTCGGCGTCGATCAGGTCGGCCGGGATCACGCCCTTGGCGATCTTGGTCAGCTCCTTACGGATCGTCTCGTTGTCGACCTCGTCGGTGTGCTGGTGCGAGATCACGACGGTGTGCACGCGCAGCGGCTTCTTGCCGTCGTACTCCACGGTGATCTGGCTCTTGGCGTCGGGGCGCAGCCACTTGAGCGTGGTGGTGCGCGCCTTGTCGCAGGCCTCGAGGATCCGGTGCGAGAGGTGGATCGCCAGGGGCATGAGCACGTCGGTCTCGTTGGTGGCGTAGCCGAACATGAGGCCCTGGTCGCCCGCGCCCTGCTCCTTGTTGTCGCCCTCGTCCACGCCCATGGCGATATCCGGCGACTGGCGGTCGAGGGCGATCATGACGCCGCACTCGTCGGCGGAGAACCCGAGGCTCGGGTCGGTGTAGCCGATCTTGCGGATCGTGTCGCGCACCACCTGGGTGTAGTCGACGACGGCCGAGGTCGTGATCTCACCGGCCACCAGCACCAGGCCGGTGGTGACGGTGGTCTCGCAAGCCACGCGGGCGTGAGGGTCCTGGGCGAAGATCGCGTCGAGGATCCCGTCGCTGATCTGGTCGGAGACCTTGTCCGGGTGGCCAGCGGAGACGGATTCGCTGGTAAACAGGTAGCGGTCGCTCATTAAGAGTCCTTTCTGGGTCTCCGAGCGCGAGCTCCTCGGGCTCGCCTCGACTGCCGCTTGGTGTGGCGCTCCAGCCCCTTACGCAAAGCAGCCCACGGCGGCGTCCGCCGAGAGCTGCTCGTTCCGGCGACCGGAAAAAACGCCCTGCCTGGTCTGCTCAGGCGGCCCAAGTGTCGCAACCGACCGGCGTAAATCAAGCGAAAAGAGGACCGATCTCGAGCGGAAATCCAGGCGCCGCGGGGCTTCCCGCTGGTTAGAAGCTCGCCCCGTGGACCAGCTCGCCGCGCTCGACCCTCAGCTCGCAGGCGTGGCCCTTGACCCGCGCCGTAAAGCGCGGGCTCCCAGGCTCTGCGGTGGCCTGGCGGGCGAGCTGCAGCAGCCCCAGGTGGGCCTGGAGCGTGGTCGTGCGGCCGGGGGTCACGGTGCGCGGGCGGCTGTCCGCGAGGTCGTCGATCGGCATGCGCTCGGGGGCCGAGGCCAGGGCCTCCTCGAGCAGCGCCGTGCGCAGCAGCCGCGGGAGCGCGGCGCCGAGCTGGGTCGCGCTGGGGAACAGGTCCAGGGCGCGGGCCTCGTTGCTCACGCTGTAGCCCAGCCCGCGCAGGCCGCGCTGGCTCGCGAGCAGCCCGCGCAGCCGGCGCTCGAGCTCGCGCGCGTCGGACTCGAGCCGGGCCAGCTCGTCGCGCAGCCGGCGGAACTCGAGGAGCGAGGGGTCGTTCAGGAGCTGCAGCAGCTCGGCCACCGCTTCTTGGCGCCGACCCTGGATCAACTCCTTGCGGGCCACGCTGGGCAGGATCAGCGGCCCCTTGAGCAGCGGCGTCGCGCGGCGGGTCAGCCCGTCGAAGGAGATCGGGAGCACCTCGGCCGGGTCCGAGCGGAACGGCGCGCTCGCGACCAGCACCCGCAGGCCGTAGGGGGCCTCGACCAGCTCGCCCACGAGCCCGACGTAGCGCCGCGCGCCGCGGGGCGCCTCGAGCACCAGGCGGTCGGGGCGCGCCGGGCGGTCCTCCTCGGCCCGCACCAGCGCCAGGCTCCCGCCGCCCAGGCGGTCACGCCCGCTGGGGTCGACCACGAAGTAGAACTCGAGGCCCTTGTAGGCCAGACCCTCGCCGACCTTCCAGCGGGCCAGGGCGTTGGCGACGGCGTCGGGGAGCGGGAGCGGCTCGGGCTTGGCGGCGTCCTTGGGCTTGGCCGGCGCGGGGGCCGCGGCCATGGGCTCCGGGTCGGGCTCGGCCACGGCGACCGGGGCCTCGGGCTCGGCGGGGGCCTCGGCGGGGGCGGCGGCCACGGCGACGGGCTCGGGCTCCGGCTCCGGCAGCGCGGCGGGGGCGGTCTCGCGGGCGGCGGGGGTCCAGGCCAGGTCCTCCTCGATCCCGACCACGGCCCCCACGGTGGGGAGCACCAGCGCGCGCGGCGCGGGCTCGGGGGGCGCGGGCGGGGCGGGCGACGGCGCGGGCGCGTCGCGGAAGGCGAGCACGACCAGCGCGATCAGGACCCCGATCAGGACCACCGCGCCCACGCCGATCAGGGTCGTGAGCGGGCGCGGGTCGAAGGGGGTGGCCTCGGCGCGCAGGCGGTCGACGTCGCGGCCGCTGAGGGTCTTGAGCGCCACCAGCGCGGCCTCGAGCCGGGCCTGGGCCTGGGCGCACTCCCCGCAGCCCGCGAGGTGCTGCGCCACGCCCTCGGCCACGTCGGCGTCGAGTTCGCCGTCGCGGTAGGCGCCCAGCTGTTGCTGGACCACCGTGCAATCGAGGGTCAGCGGAGTCACGCGCGCCTCCGCCGCCAGCCTAGCAGAGCTGCGCGGCGAGCGCCGGGGTCATCCCAGGGCGGCGTAGGCCGCGGCGAAGCGGGTCCGGGCCCGGTTGAGCCCGCTCTTGACCGTCCCCAGCCGCGAGCCGACGCGCTCGGCGATCTCCTCGTAGCTGAGGCCCTCGAGGTCGCGGAGCACGACGAGCTGGCGGTCCCGCGGGCTGAGGGCGTCGAGGGCCGCGAGCACCAGCTCGCGCTGCTCGAGGGCGCCGGACACCGGACGCTCCTGCGCGGGGGTCGCGTCGAGGCCGTGCTCGGGGAAGGCCAGGGGCGGGCGGCGGCGGCGGGCGCGGAGCTCGTCGCGGGCCAGGTTGCGGGCAATGTGATACAGCCAGGTCGTGAACCGCGAGCTGGGGCGGTAGCCCTCGGCGTGGCGGTAGACGCGGAGGAAGGCCTCCTGGCACAGGTCTCGGGCGCGCTCGACGTCATGCACGATCCCGTTCAGGTAGCCGACCAGCGGCTGCTGGTGCCGGCGCACCAGCTCCGCGAGGCCGTCTTGATCGCCGGCCCCCAGGGCGTGCATGAGTTCGTCGTCGGATCGCTGGCGCCACTCCAGAGTCCTCGCTGCGCAGTCCATGGTGCCGTTTACTCCTCACGGTGGGATCGCCCGCGAGGTTCCACGGCGCAACTCAGAGGCCGGGGCTGTGCACCGCGGCCCGGGGACTTAGGTCCAGAGAAAGCCCAAGCCAGCTTGGCACGGGAACCCACTCTTACAGGCTCGGGGCTGTAAGCGGGGCTTTACGCCGATCGCGGAACAACCTGCAGCAGGAACCGCGAGCTTGGCTTAAGCTAGGGACGCTCAGGAGGCTTACGGTGGCGGAGGAGAACGTGCGCGCGGCGCCCCCGACGAACTGGCGCAAGCTCGGCCCCGGCACCGCGATCCCGATCGTGCTCCTGGTCGGGCTCTTGTTCCTGATCGCGAACCTGCACGAGGGGATCGCCACGGGCTTCACCGCGCCGCGCTTCGTCAGCGACGCCCGCGGCGGGATCGTGTTCTACGACGAGGGCAGCCGGGAAATGAGCTTCGCCTTCCGGCGCAGCGAGGACGGGGTGGGCTTCGGCCCGCCGACCCGCTCCCGGGGGATCCTGGCCAGCGCCGCGCTCTGCGGCGACTCGCTCGTGACCCTGTTCGCGAACCCCAAGGACAAGGACGGCTGGTTCTACTCGCTCTACGACCGCAAGTCCCTCGAGCGCCGCTGGTCCGGCGGCTTCAGCGAGCGCGACCTGGGGCTCACGCACCCGGGGCACGTGGCGGTGGTCGACAGCCAGGTCTTCGTGTTCGGGGTCGACGCCAAGGGCGCCTTGCGCGCGGCCCACGTGAACGAGGACGGCGCGCTGGTCCCGGTCGCGGCTCGCCTGGCCGGGGCCTGGGACGGCGAGGACCCCGACGCCCGGCGCGAGTCGCTCAAGCGCTTGCCCCACGCCTACACCTCGGCCCCGACCGCCGACGGGCTGCTCCTCGCCTGGCGGGTGGGCACCGGCGAGGACCCGCGGCCCAGCGGGCCCGGGCAGGTGCGCTACGCGCGCTTCGACGGCGAGCGCTTCGGGCCGGTCGAGACCCTGGACGTCGACCTCGCGGCCCCGGCGCTGGTGCGCCGCGACGACGGCGCGGTGTGGCTGTTCGGCGTGCCGCGCGAGGGCGAGAGCGGGGTCGAGCTGTTCGCGCTCGGGGACCTGGGCTTCTCGCGGCTCGACAGCCTGCCCGCCCCCGAAGGGCGCTTCCAGGCGCGGGCCCAGATCTCGAGCCTCTCGGCGGGCGAGCTCGCCGGCAAGCTGCTCCTGTTCGGGCAGGTCGGCGCGTCGATCCGCTACCGCGTGCACACCGACGCCGGGTGGGACGACGGCTGGCAGGACCTCGCTCAGCTCCCGGCCGAGCAGCAGGCGCTGATCTTCGGCTGGTTCGGCGCGCTTCTGGGCCTGGCGCTGGTCCTGGTCGTGCGCGGCGTGCTCGGGCTCCTGCGCCTGCGGCGCACGCCGCCCCCCGGCTCGCCCCCCGCCACTGGCGAGCCGCCGCCGAGCGCTCCGCTCCCCGAGCGGGCCCTCGCCTTCAGCCTCGACCTGGGGCTGCTCGCGGGGCTGGGCTGGGCCGCGCTGGCGCTGGTGCCGGGGCTCGACGCCCGCGCTCAGGCCGCGCCGCTGGCCTACGCCGCGTTCTTCACCCTGGGCGGGCTGGGCTACTTCACGCTGTGCGAGCTGGTGTGGGCCAAGACCTTCGGCAAGGCCTGCGTGGGCCTCGAGGTCCAGGACCTGGCCGGCGGCCGCGCGCCCTGGAACGCGGTGCTGTATCGCAACCTGTTCCGGATCGAGCTCCTGATCCCGCCGCCCCACCTGCTGGGGGCGTTGGCGCTCCTGATCCTGGTGTGCTCGCGGCACCGGCAACGACCGGGCGACTGGGTCGCCTGCACCACCGTCCGCGTCGCCTAGATAAGCGGGGCCCCATGCTCGAATACACCGCGCTGTTCGCGAACCTCGAAGAGCTGTTCGACGCGGCCGGTGGCGGGCCCGAGGGCTACCGCAAGCTCTTGCGCGAGGTGGCCAACGCCCGCGACGAGCTCAAGACCTACTACGACACGGTGACCCACGACTTCGTGGAGCGGCTCAAGCGGCGGCTGGTGCAGCCCGAGGTGCAGCTCGGCGAGGAGGAGGTCACGCTCCTGCGCGCCTACCTCGGGCTCCCGCCGGCGGACGCCGAGCGCGAGGAGCGCCTGCTGGCCGACCTCGCGGGGCTGCAGGAGTCCATGGACGAGCTGCGCCGCCTGCGCGCAGGCCGGCTGAGCATGGACGGCCTGCAGCAGCTGCGCCGGGTGCTCGACCGCATGAGCGCGACCCTGCCCCCGATCGTGGTCGGGCTCGAGGTCCGCGAGCGGGTGCGGGCCTTCGAGCAGGCGGTCGGCGACGGGGCGGAGGGCCTGGACCGGGCCGCCCTGCTCGCGATCCTGGCCGAGGGCGAGGCGGACGAAGGCTGAGGGGGTGGGCCCTCCCGTCCGCTACCGTGCCGTGAGGCGCGGGCGGGGGTAAACCCCGCCCCTACCTCGGAAGGGGACGACGCCCCGGACTTCCTGGGCCCGACCGCCGACGCACCCACACGATTGTTCGCCTGGACGCGCGTCCCGTGAGCGAAAACGCCCGGCGCGATGGCGCCACGCCTCGACAGCTAGGGACCCGAGCGCAGGACTTGCGCCGGGCACGCTCGATGCTCTGTGTCCCGTGTCCTCTGTGGAAGGAAGGACAAGGTTCAGGGTTCGGGTCGCTCCGGGCGTGATGGTGGGATCGAGGCGAAAGCCTCCTCGCCTGGGTCATGCGGCTCGAATGAGGAAGGATTGCGGCGCCACCCTCGGCAACGGGGGTGGCGCTAGCCTTTTGGTTCGGGCTCGATCGGCGGCGCCTCGGGGCGGACCAGCGGGCCGAGGTAGATCACCGCGAGGTAGAACAGCGGCGTGTCGAGGAGCGCGGCCACCAGCTTGAACAGGTAGCTCCCGACCATGATCGCCACGAGCCAGATCACCGGTTGCTGGCCCCCGAACAGGGCCAGCTCCGAGTAGAGGGTGATCGAGAGCACCGCCACGGTGTCCACGAGCTGGGAGACCAGGGTCGAGGCGTTGTTGCGCAGCCAGAGGTGCTTGCCCTTGGTCAGCCGCTTCCAGTAGTGGAACAGGTGCACGTCCACGAGCTGGGCGGTGAGGTAGGCGACCATGCTCGCCGCCGTGGCCCCGCTCATGAGCCGCCAGATCTCGCCGTAGAAGCGGTCTCCGGGCGGGCTCCCGCTGGGCTGGCCCACGCCGCCCATGTCGGTCCAGGCTTGCTCCCACAGCGGGCCATGGTTGTCGAAGGGCGCCGGGAACACCTGCCCCAGGTAGCACACGAGGAGCAGGAACACGTTGAGCACGAACCCGACCCACACCACGAAGTTCGCGCGCTTGCGCCCGTAGAGCTCGGAGATGATGTCCGTGGCCAGGAACGTGACGGGGTAAGGCAGGACCCCGACCGCGAGCACCAGCACCGAGACTCGCTCGCCGAACAGGGTGAAGGACCAGCCGCCGATCTGGACGAACCGGGTCACGCCCAGCACGTTCATGCAGACCATGGCCGCGAGGAACACCCCGGCGAGCACCAGGAACAGCTTCTCGTGGAAGGGGTAGGCGATCTCGTCGGCGTCGTGGTCGGTCACGGGCTCGGTCCGCCGCGCGCGGCGGCCGCATGTGCGCGGGGCGGCGCACGCGGCGCCGCCCCAGGGGAATCGAAGGGAGGAGGATCGCCTAGCGGGGGATCCTCACGTTGACGATCTTCCAGCTCTTGTCCTCGACCTGGGCCAGGCGCACGACCTCGAGGGCGGACTCCTTGCCGCCGACGAGGGTGAACACCAGGCGCGCGTCGAGGACCTCGTCGTAGTCGCGGATCCGGCTGGCCTCGGCGCTGCCGTCGAGCTCGCGGAAGCTCTGGAGCTTGCCCAGGTCGCCGGTCTGGCGCCAGAGCGTCGAGCGCGCGGTCGTGGCGCGGGTCACGAGCTGCTGGGCGTCCTCCTTGGCCAGGAAGCGCGCGTCCTCGCGGTTGATCCAGCACGCGGTGTAGAGCACGCCGTCCTGGTCCTTGAGCGCCTTGAACAGCTGCTCGCACAGCCCCTCGGGGGTCGCGCACAGCTCGCGGATCTTGGCCAGGCGCTCCTGCTCCTCGAGCTCGGCCTTGCGCTGGGCCTCCGCCAGTTGCTTGGCCTCCTCGTCGACCTCGGTGTCCACGTCGTCGGGGTCGAGGGCGAAGGGGTCGTCGGGGTCCGTGGGCTCGTCGGTGTCGCCGTAGTCGGAGCCGCCCTCGGCCATGTCGCTGGGCTCGTCGGTGTCCGCGGGCTCGTCGGTGTCGCCGTAGTCGGAGCCGCCCTCGGCCACGTCGGCGGGCTCGTCGGTGTCCGCGGGCTCGTCGGTGTCGGCAGGCTCGTCGCGGGTCACGCCGCCGGTGGAGTCGGCCCAGGGTCGCCGCCGCCGCTGGAGTCGGAGCCGCTGTCGGCCATGTCCGCGGGCTCGTCGGTCGTGTCCGCGGGCTCGTCGGTCGTGTCCGCGGGCTCGTCGGTCGTGTCCGCGGGCTCGTCGGTCGTGTCCGCGGGCTCGTCGGTGTCGCCGTAGTCGGAGCCGCTGTCGGCCATGTCGGCGGGCTCGTCGGTGTCCGCGGGCTCGTCGGTGTCGCCGTAGTCCGAGTCCGCGCTGCCCGTGTCCGCCGGCGCGGCGGCCACGCCGCCGGTGGAGTCGGCCCAGGGGTCCCCGCCGCCGCTGCCGCTGGAGTCAGAGCCGCTGTCGGCCATGTCGGCGGGCTCGTCGGTCGTGTCCGCGGGCTCGTCGGTCGTGTCGGCGGGCTCGGTCGTGTCGGCGGGCTCGTCGGTCGTGTCCGCGGGCTCCGTCGTGTCGGCGGGCGCGGTCGCAGCCCCGCGCTCGACGCTGAAGCTCGCCTGATCCCACATGGGGTTGAGGTCGAAGGTCAGCACCTCGTCGCCGTCGACGTAGGCGGCCTGGACGCGGCCCTCGGCGTCGCCGTCGGCGGTCGGGGTCAGCTCCCAGCGCACCTCACCCGACAGCGAGGACTCGAGGGTCACGAAGCGGCAGGTGCCGACGAAGCCCTGGGCTTCCCGCGCCAGGGTGAACTCCAGGGACTCCCAGCGCCCGAGGGGGTCCTCCCGCAAGGTGCCGTTCACGCTGCCGTCGTCGCCGTCGACCACCGTGAAGCTGGCGCCGTCACGGCCGGTCCAGGTCCCGGCGTAGCTCTCGGCGAACTCGGCCTTGGCCTCCGCGCGCTCGGTGTCTTGCGGCGGGTCGGGTTGGGTGTCTTCGCTGGAGCAGCCCAGGCCGAGGGCGGCGGCGAGGGCCAGGGGGAGAAGGCGGCTGCGCATGCGGATCCTCCGCCCGGAAGTATACCCCCGTCCGCTCCGCTCTGCCGCAGGGCCTCACGGGCTGCGTGGAGTCCCTTGCGCGTGCGTGCCACAATGCCCACCCTGAACGGATTGCACAGGGATCGCCCATGAACCGTGTCCTCTCCTCCTTGGCCCTGGCCTGCACCGTGTGTGCGGTCGTCGCGGCCCAGGAGCGCGACCAAGTCCGCAAGTTCTCCTCCTTCGACCCTGACCCGGTCAACGGAGGCGGGACCGTCGTGTTCGCCGACGGGACGCGCTTCGGCGTCTCCCAGGAGATCTACGAGCGCTTCCAGGCGACCTTCAGCGAGCTGACGAGCGGCGACAAGGTGCGCTACTCGATCGACTCCCGCGGGCTCCTGAAGTCGATCAGCCGCGACCAGGGCACCCTCGGCCTGGCCGAGAAGCGCGTGGTCTCGGGGACGTTCCAGGGGCGCGAGGGCCCGATCCAGAACCACTACTGGATCACCGTCGACGCCCAGAACTACCGGATCCCCGAGGAGGTCTACCTCCAGCGCAACATGAAGGGCGTGCTCTACATCCTCAAGCCCGGCCAGCGGGTGCGCATGCTCTGCGACGGGAGCACGGTGCTCGACCTGGCCCGCGGGCGGCTCGAGGACGTGATCGAGGGCGAGCTGTGGGAGACGATCGCGCGCTCCAGCGCCGACGACACCGTGATCGTCAACGACACCGCCTACAGCTTCGTGAAGGCCGACCTCCACGGGGTCACGGTGACCGCGCTGGGCGAGACCGACGAGCGCATGATCCGGCTCGAGGAGATCAAGACCTTCGAGAACCGCGCGGCCCTCGACCGCTCCCAGGGTGAAGCGGACCCGACCCTCAGCGGCGACGCCTTCGACAGCACCGGGGTCCAGGTCGGCGACACGATCGGGATCGGCCTCGACGTGGGCCAACTGACCGAGCTGACCCCCACCTCCTGCACCCTGCGGGTGTGGCGCAACGAGCGCTGGGCGGACACCCGCACCTGGGAGCGGAGCGAGGTCACCTCCGTGCGCTGGGTGAGCCTGACCACCAACCTCACCTACCCGATCCAGGGCGGGAGCGTGCTCCTCCGCGTCCAGCGGCGCCGCGCCGCGCGCGACGGCGGGCTCGAGTTCACCGTCGAGATCAGCCACGACCTCCCCAACACCCTGCTCGCCGACGCCAAGGTGCGGCTGAACCTGGGCAAGTCGGGGCTCGACGTCGACTCGACCCCGCTCAAGACCGTGGAGCTCGAGGTCCCCACCCTGTTCGTGGGCGACCGCGTGCAGCTCGAGCACGAGGTCAAGGACGACGCCCTGGTCGACGGCTACGCCAAGCTCGTCGCCGACGAGTCCAACATGCGCCCGCTGACCAGCGACGAGGCGCGGGGCTACATTCAGCAAGCGCTGGAGCGGGCCAAGGACGACCTCAACGCCCTGGCGCGGATCTACGCGGCCGCGGCCAGCAACGGCGACGAGACCCTGGTCGGCATGCTGATCGACCGCGCGCTCTACCCCGTGCACGGCCCCAGCGACGCGGACCTGGCGCGGGTGGCGCTGCGCGGGATCGCGCCCCAGGCCCTGGAGCGGATCCTGGCCGAGCTCAACCTCAAGGAGCACGAGCTGCAGCGCACGGTGTTCCGCGAGGGCAAGCTGCGGCAGGTGCCCCTCGCCCGGCTCGACACCAAGGCCGAGGACCACAAGCGCAAGCTGATCGAGCTCATGAGCCAGCTCCCCGGCGGCCTGCGGGAGAAGGCGGCGCACCGGCTGTTCTCGCTGCACTCGCGGGTCGACCTGCGCGAGAGCGTGGAGGCGGCCTTCGCCAGCGACCCCGCCGCCGCGGTGGACTCGCTGCTCAAGATCGCGACCGCGCCCCCCACCGACGCCGACGCGCGCAGCGAGGCGGAGCGCGCGGGCAAGCTGCTCGAGCGCCTGGCCGACAGCGTGCTCGAGGAGTTGATCCGTGAGCTGCGCCGGCGAGGGATCGACGTCACCGACCTCGTGAACCTGGAGCAGGCCCCGGACACCGAGAAGAGCGCGGTGGTCTCCGCCGCCCTGCGCTTGCTCGCGGAGGACGCCAAGAAGGCCCACATCCGCGCGCTGGAGCTGCGCTTCGAAGAGGCCAAGGGCAAGGCGCGCAACGGCGACTGGGCCTCGGCGCTGGAGCTGATCCAGCAGGTGCTCGAGCAGCAGCCCAAGCACGTCGAGGCGCGCAAGCTCCTGCCCCAGGCGCTGATCGCGGTAGGCGACCAGCACGCGACCGAGGGCCGGCGCGGGCGCGCGGCCCAGCTCTACGAGGAGGCGCTGAACGCCGGCCCCGAGGGGCAACTCGCCAAGCCCAAGCTCGCGCAGATCTACCTCGAGGTCGCCAACGAAGAGCTCGAAGGCCCCGCGATCCGCCGCATGCCGCGGGACTCCGCCTCCCGGATCCGCGTGGCGCAGGCCGGCGAGCAGGTCACCGGGCGCGAGACCGAGGACGGCAACTGGGTCAAGATCGAGCTGCCCGACGACGAGAAGGCCTACGTCAGCAAGAGCGAGGTGACCCCGGCGGGCGGCCCCACGTCCTGGTCGATCAAGGCCGAGGACCCCTCCCGCGACGAGATCGAGCGGATCCTGGAGCGGGCCAAGACCCTGGACCCCTCCGTGGCCTCGCAGACCACGCAGATCGAGGGCTCGCTGCTCCTGCGCGACGCCGTGCAGCGCTACCAGAACGAGGACTACCTCGGCGCCCTCGAGCTCTTCGAGCGCGGCCAGGTGCTGGTGCCCAACGACCCTCGGCTGGAGACCCTGTTCTGGTGCAAGGTGCAAGCCTACAAGGTGTTCCTGATCGCCGCGGGCGTCGTGCTGCTCCTGATCCTGGGCTTCTTCGTCCTGCGCCTGATCCAGCGCCCGAAGAAGATCAAGCTCGACGGCGGCTTCCAGCACTACGGCAGGGACCGCACCAAGCGGGAGCGCGACGTGTCGATCGAGGACAGCGGGGAGATCCCCCCGCCGGCCGAGGACGCGTAGCTCGTGCAGCGAGGCAAGGCCTAGTGTTCCGGTCCACGATCGCGGCGGCGGCGCTCGCGCTGGCGGGGGCCCTCCCCCTCTCGGCGCAAGACGACCTCGGGCCCCCGCTCTACGAAGAGGTGTGGACCCTGTTCAAGGGGAAGTTCTACGACCGCTCCATGCACGGCCTCGACTGGGAGGCGCTGCGCAAGAAGCACCTCGCCGACGCCAAGGCGGCCCAGACCCCGGCGGCCCTGCGCGAGGTCGTGACCCAGCTCCTGGCCGAGCTCAAGGCCTCGCACTCCGCCCTCGTGCGCAAGGACGTGTTCCACGCGCACTACATGCTCATGTCCAAGGGGCGCCTCGTGCCGCAGTGGGGGTTCACCCTCGACCTGATCGAGGGCGCCTACTACGTGCGCGAGGTCGTGCCCGGGAGCCCGGCCCACGCCGCGGGGCTCCTGCGGGGCGACCGGCTGCTGGCGATCGAGGACACCCCCGCCGAGCTGGCCGAGCTCGCGCCGGAGCTCTACGACTCGGGGCTCGGCGGGCCGCGCCCGTTCCGGATCGGGGTGCCCGCCGTCGGCGACACCGTGCGCCTGGAAATGGAGCGTTTCCCGGGCTCCGAGCGCGGGCTGTTCCGCGTGACCCTCACCGCCGCCGAGTGGAGCCTGCTCGAGGCCTGCCTCGCCAGCCGCCAGGTCTATCAGCGCGAGGGCTTCAAGATCGGCTACGTGCACCTCTACACCTTCCTCATGGACGAGGTCGCGGACCTGACCGGCGACTTCCTGAGCACGACCCTGGCCGACGCCGACGGGGTCGTGATCGACCTGCGGGGCATGGGCGGCCTGGAGCGCGTGCTCGAGCGGATCCTGGGCTACCTCGACCCCAACTCGGGCTCCTGCCTCTGGGGCAAGCCCACGGTCGCCCTGATCGATCGCCGCACGCGCTCGGCCAAGGAGGTGTTCTCGTTCCACCTCCAGGACCGCAAGCTCGCGACCCTCGTCGGCGAGACCACCTGCGGCGCCGTGATCGGGGCGACCTTCATGCCGCTCAAGGACGGGAGCACCGCCCTCGTGCCCTCGGTCGACATGCGCGCGATCACCGGCGGGCACGTGCTCGAGGCTCGCGGCGTCGACCCCGACGTGCCGGTGGAGAACCCGCTGCCCTACGCCCGCGGCGTCGACCGGATCCGCGAGCGCGGGCTCGAGGTCCTGACCGAGCAACTCCGCGTCCTGCGCCGCAAGAAGGCCACGTTGTATTAGGGGGCCAAGGGCCCCCTCGCCCTCGTTTCAGGGGGTCTGTCCCAGACCCCCTCGCCCTCGGGGCAAAGCCCCTCGGGCTCACCCCGGGGCTCGCGGCGGCTTCGCCGCCGCTGCCTCGCGGCTTCGCCCGCTCGCCGGGCCGCCGCTGGACGCGCTGGGGCTTCGCCCGCTCGGCGAGCTGCACGTGAACCTGTCCCTTCAAGCCAAGCCCTGCTCCCCGCCGAAGAGGGGGGGTGGACCTGGCGATCGAGAGCTACCTGGACCACCTCGAGGTCGAGCGGGGCGCCTCCCGGCACACCGTGGAGGGCTATCGCCGCGACCTGGTGGCGTTCACCGCGAGCCTCCCCGAGGGCGCGCGGCCGGGGGAGGTCACGACCGCGGACCTGCGGCGGCACCTCACGGCCCTGCGTGAGCGCGGGCTGAGTCCCCGCAGCGTGAGCCGGGCCATGGCCGCCTGCCGCTCGCTGTTCCGCTTCCTGGTCGAGGAGGGCGAGGTCGAGCACGACCCCACCCGGGACGTGCTGCCCGCCCGCCAGGGGCGCCCGATCCCGCGCGTGCTCCAGGTCGACGAGGTCGATCGGCTGCTGGAGGTGTTCGAGCCCGGACCCCTGGGGATCCGCAACCGCGCCCTGGTCGAGCTGCTCTACGCCACCGGCGCGCGGGCGAGCGAGGCCGCCGAGGCCAGCCTGGCCGCGGCCCAGGAGGCCCTCGGCAACCCGGACCAGGGCGTGTGCCTGCTGCGGGTGGCGGGCAAGGGCAAGAAGGAGCGGCTCGTGCCCCTGGGGCCCTCGTCCCGGGACGCGGTCGAGGCTACCTCAGCCACGGGCGGCCGGTCCTCGCCCGCGCCCGGCGCTCGAAGCGCCTGTTCCTCTCACGCACCGGGCGCGGGATCGACCGCGGTGTGGTGTTCCGCGTGGTCCGCCGCCGCCTGATCCTCGCCGGCCTCCCCCGAGCTGCGCCTCGCCCCACACCCTCCGCCACAGCTTCGCGACCCACCTCGTCGAGCGCGGCGCCGACCTGCGCGTGGTCCAAGAGCTCCTGGGCCACGCCCGCGTGACACGACCCAGATCTACACCCACCTCGACCGCCAGCGCCTGGCGCAGATCCACCAGCGGTTCCACCCGGACGGGTAGGGCTCACCTCCGGGGGCGTTGGCGGAGCTTCCAGGGGCTCGTCCCAGGAGTGTTCGGCACGGTCTTCGCCACCGAGGCTCGAATCGGCTGTGCCTCTCCAATCCGGCGCGTGTGCCCTCACAGGGGTAGGGGCGGGGTTTACCCGGGTTTACCCCCGCCCGCGGGCGTCGGGCCGCTTCCGCAAAGCGTAGGGGCGGGGCTCGTCCCCGCCCGGGTCTGTGCGTCCCTCCACCGCTCGGCCCAGAGGGCGTCTCGTCCCGCCCACGCCACGCGCGGAGCTCTCTGCCCCTGCCCCTGCCCCTGCCTCTGCCCCTGCCTCCTCTTCTCCCACCGGACCGGGCGAACCTCTCGACCCAGCGAAGCAATCCAAGCCCCCAAGGAACCTTTCCCGCCCCCCCGCGTCTCTCTCCAGGATTGCCACCGCGCGGCTCCCGCGGTCCAATGCCCCCGAGAGGTGCCCCCATGTCCCTGCGCGCGTTCTCCGCCGCCTGCCTGCTCGCGCTCAGCGTGGGCTGCGAGTCCGTCCCCGAGCCGACGGTGCTCCAGGGCCACGTGGTCGACACCACCCGCGAGCCGGTGCCCGGGGTCACGGTGACCTACAGCCCCATGTTCCAGGGCGCGCCCTGCGTGACCGACGACACCGGCGCGTTCTCGCTCGAGGTCCCCGCCGCGATCGTGTTCAAGCCGCAGTTCAAGGTCCTGTTCGACCGCCCGGGCTTCCCGCTCATGAGCCACCAGGGCACCGACCTCCCCGAGCCGGTGGTGCTCAGCGCGCCGCGGATCGAAGAGGAGGAGCCGCTCCTGCCCGAGGACGAGGACGAGGACGAGGAGCCCGACGACGAGGCCGGACAGTGAGCGAGGCCAAGCCGCCTCCGCCGCCCTGGGCGCGCTGGGTCCTGTTCTTCGTGGCCCTCGTCCTGGGGGTCGCCCTGGACCTGGTCTCCAAGGAGAAGGCCTTCGCCGCCCTGCCGAACCCCGGGGACTCGCGGGTGGTCCTGGACGGCTGGTTCAACCTCAGCCACGCGACGAACTTCGGCGCGGCCTTCGGGCTCTTCGAGGGCCGGCACACGCTGTTCATGCTCATGACGATCCTGGCCTTCGTCGGCGTGCCCTACTTCGTGCACACCGCGGCGCCGCGCGCCTGGGGCCTGATCGCGACCCTGGGCCTGATCCTGGCCGGGGTGATCGGCAACTTCTGGGACCGCGTGGTCCATGGCTTCGTGCGCGACTTCCTCGACGTGCACACCCCGCCCAGCGGGACGGTGCACGACCTGTTCGACAGCGTGTTCGGGCAGACGGTGTGGCCGACCTTCAACGTGGCGGACATCTTCATTACCGGCGGGGCGATCGCCATGGTCTTCCTCTGGGGCGAGAAGCCCGCGCCGAAGCCGGCGCCCGAGGGCGCCCCCGAGGACGCGCCGACCGAGGGCGCCGAGACCCAGGCTGGGGCGTAGCGCCTCGGGTCAAATCTCCCTAACCCTTGGTCTGCGTTGACCCCAGGGGTCTGCGTGCTACCCTCAGGGCGTCCGCGGTAAGCCCAGCGTCCCCCCCCTTTGGCTCACGACGCGCCGCGAGTCTCTATCTCCATGGGATTCTTCGAAGCGATCGACAACGTCGACAACCCTTTGCACCGCTTCGCCGGCACGCTGGCCTCGACCTGGACGCGCATGTTCGGCAGCCGCAACGACCGGCTCATCCGCGAGATCCTGCCCAAGGTCGCTCAGATCAACGCGCTGGAGGACGAGGTCGCCCAGCTCCCCGACGCCGAGATCCGCGCGCGGATCCAGACGATCAAGGAGCAGATCCAGGAGCAGCTCAAGGACCGCGGCGGCCCCGAGCTCGAGGAGGAGGCCTTCCGCCTGCGCCTGAACGGCCGGCCCGAGGAGGCCGACGAGGTCGACAAGAAGTACCAGAAGCTCGAGCAGGACATCCTCGACGGGGTGCTGATCGACGCCTTCTCGCTGATCCGTGAGGCGGGCAAGCGCACCCTCGGCCAGCGCCACTACGACGTGCAGTTGATCGGCGGGATCGCGCTCCACAACGGCTGGATCGCGGAAATGGTCACCGGCGAGGGCAAGACCCTGGTCGCGACCCTCGGCGCGAGCATCAACGCCCTCGCCGGCCGCGGCGTGCACGTGATCACGGTCAACGACTACCTCGCCAAGCGCGACGCCGAGCTCAACCGGCCGCTGTTCGAAATGCTCGGGCTGACCGTGGGCGTGATCCAGGCCCACATGAGCAACTCGGACCGCCGGGTGCAGTACGCCTGCGACATCACCTACGGCACCAACAACGAGTTCGGCTTCGACTACCTGCGCGACAACATGAAGGTCGACCCCGAGCAGCAGGTGCAGCAGAACCGCCGGCACTACGCGATCGTGGACGAGGTCGACTCGATCCTGATCGACGAGGCCCGCACCCCGCTGATCATTTCGGGCGACGCCACCGACGTCAGCGAGAACTTCGTGATCGCCAACGAGGTGGCCAAGAAGCTGCGCGGGATCGCCAAGCCCAAGCTCGAGGAGGAGGCCAAGCGCAAGCAGGTCGACAAGGAGGACCTCGAGGACAACTGGGACTTCGTGTTCTCGGAGAAGGACCACCAGGTGATCCTCACCGAGCGCGGGATCGAGCGCGTGGAGAAGCTCCTCGGCCGCGGGAACATCTACGACACCGCCTCGAACCCCTGGCCGCACCACATCGAGCAGGCCCTGCGCGCGCACAACCTCTACAAGCGCGACAAGCAGTACGTGGTGCAGGACGGCGAGGTGATCATCGTCGACGAGCACACCGGCCGGCTCATGCACGGGCGGAACTGGTCCGACGGCCTGCACCAGGCGGTCGAGGCCAAGGAGGGGGTCCGGATCAAGAAGGAGACCCAGACCCTGGCCACGATCACCCTCCAGAACTACTTCCGGCTCTACGACAAGCTCTCGGGCATGACCGGGACCGCGCTGACCGAGGCCGCCGAGTTCTGGTCGACCTACAAGCTCGAGGTGCTCTCGGTCCCCACCAACCGCCCCCTGCGCCGGCGCATGTTCGGCGACGTGATCTACCGCACCGCCCGCGAGAAGTACAAGGCGATCTGCGCCGAGATCGAGGCCGTGCGCGCCCTCGGGCGGCCGGTGCTCGTGGGCACGATCTCGGTGGAGAACTCCGAGCGCCTGAGCCAAATGCTCCACCGCCGCGGGATCCCCCACGAGGTGCTCAACGCCAAGCAGCACCTGCGCGAGGCCACGATCGTGGCCGACGCCGGGCAGCTCGGGCGCGTGACCGTGGCCACCAACATGGCCGGCCGCGGCACCGACATCCTGCTCGGGACCTTCACCAAGCAGGAGCTGCTCCAGCACTGGCAGGACAGCGGGATCGCGCCCAAGGACCTCACCGTCGAGGACCCCGCGCTCTACGACAAGCTCATGACCCACTGGAAGTCCTACGTGCTCTCGACGGGCGTCTCGCTCTACGAGGAGTGGGAGTTCCGCGGCATGCTCGAGCACTTCAAGCACACGATCACGTTCGAGGGCAAGGAGTACACCGCGCCTCCGCTGTGCACCACGGTCCAGCAGCTCGGGGGCCTGCACATCGTGGGCTCCGAGCGCCACGACTCGCGCCGGATCGACAACCAGCTCCGCGGGCGCTGCGGGCGCCAGGGCGACCCGGGCTCCAGCCGCTTCTACCTCTCCCTCGAAGACGACCTGATGCGGATCTTCGCTTCGGACAAGGTGAGCTGGCTCCTCGACAAGCTGGGCATGGAGGAGGGCCAGGAGATCTCGGCCCCCATGGTCACGCGCTCGATCGAGAAGGCGCAGAAGAAGGTCGAGGCCCACCACTTCGACATTCGCAAGAACGTGCTCGAGTACGACCAGGTCATGGACGAGCAGCGCAAGCTCGTCTATCGCGAGCGCCAGCGGATCCTCGAGGGCCGCGAGCTGCGCAAGAGCGTGTTCCTCTGGCTCGAGCGCGCGATCAACTGCGCGCTGGCCGAGTACGTCGACGGGCGGCTCCCGGTGGAGGAGCAGAACGTCGCCGGCTTCTGCGACTGGTGCCGCAAGCAGTTCGGCTTCCGCGTGCTCCCGCGCGAGGTCGAGGAGCTGAGCGAGCAGGCCAAGTTCGACCTGCTCATGGAGAAGGTCGAGGAGGCCTACGGGCTGCGCGAGCAGGAGATCGGCGAGGAGGACATGCGCCGCCTGGAGCGCTACATCATGCTCCAGAAGATCGACGCCAAGTGGAAGGACCACCTCCACGGCATGGATCAGCTGCGCTCGGGGATCGGCTGGCACGGCTACGCGCAGCAAGACCCCAAGATCGCCTACAAGAAGGAGGGCTATAAGCTCTTCCAGGAAATGTGGGAGAGCACCGCCGACGAGATCACGAGCCTCCTGTTCCGCGTGCGCCCGGTGCGCGAGGAGGAGGAGAAGCAGCTCGCGAACACCTGGAAGCCCAAGAGCTACAGCGCGCCGGCGGAGAACCCCACCGCCCGCAGCGTGGAGCAGAGCTTCCAGAGCCAGGCCCAGAGCCGCCAGCAAGACATGGCCGCGGCCAGCGGCGGGGAGGCCCCCCAGCCGGAGCGGCGCGAGGAGCCCAAGGTCAAGCGCAACGCGCCCTGCCCCTGCGGCTCGGGCAAGAAGTACAAGAAGTGCTGCGGAAGCAAGCAGCCGACCTGACCTTGACCCTCCTTCCGCCCGCTCGCCGGACGCCGTGGCGTCCTTAGTCGACTTCGCGTATTACGGCGCGCTCTTGCTCTCCTCCCCCGCCCTGGCGGTGAAGGTCGGGCGTAAGCGCGGCCGCCGGCACCTCGCGGGCCTGCGCCAGCGCCTGGGGGCGTGCCGCCGGCGCACCTCCGAGCGCCGCTGCATTTGGATCCACGGGGTCTCGGTGGGCGAGATCGTGGCGGCTGCGCCGCTGATCGACGCCCTGCACGAGAGCCTGCCCGAGTACGAGGTCGTGCTCTCGACGACCACGAGCACCGGGCAGGAGGTGGCCAAGAAGGCCTACCCCGGGCTGCGGGTGATCTACTACCCCTTGGACTTCACCTGGTCCGTGCGCCGCGTGCTCGACGCGATCCGCCCGGACCTCGTGATCCTGGTCGAGCTCGAGATCTGGCCGAACTTCCTGAGCGAGGCCTACCGGCGCAAGATCCCGGTGGCCCTGGTCAACGGGCGGATCAGCGAGCGCAGCTTCAGCCGCTACCGCTACGTGCGCGGCTGGCTGTTCGACCCCCTGGGCAAGGTCGGCCGCTTCTGCGTGCAGACCGAGCGCTACGCCGACCGCTTCCGCCGCCTGGGCCTGCCCGCGGACCAGATCTACGTCACCGGCTCCATGAAGTACGACCAGCTCAACGTGAGCCACACCGACGCCGCCGAGACCCGGCGCGACATGGGGATCGGCCTCGAGGAGAAGGTCCTGATCGGGGGCAGCACGCACCCGAGCGAGGAGAAGGCCCTCGTCGACGCCTACCGCGCGCTGCGCAAGGACACCCCCACCCTGCGCCTGGTGCTCGTGCCCCGCCACACCGAGCGCGCGCCGGAGGTGGCCCGGATCGTGCGCGACGCCGTCGGCGAGCCGGTCCTGCGCTCGGAGCAGGTCCAGCGCCCGGACCGCAGCCTGGCCCCCGGCCAGGTGCTGCTCGTGGACACGATCGGCGAGCTGGGCCGGCTCTACTGCGCCGCCGACGTGGTGTTCGTGGGCGGGAGCCTGATCCCCCACGGCGGGCAGAACATGCTCGAGCCCGTGGTGTTCGGCAAGCCCACGGTCTTCGGCCCGCACTGGGACAACTTCAAGGAGCAGGTCGAGCGCCTGACCGCCGCCCAGGGCGTGCGCGAGGTCCAGGACGCCGCCGAGCTGACTCGCGTCCTGAGCGAGCTCCTCGCCGACCCCGCCGCCGCCCAGGCCATGGGCCGCCGCGGCCAGGACGCGCTCCTCGCCGCCCGCGGCGCGACCCAGCGCACCCTCGACGTGCTGCGCAACTACCTCCGCGAGCGCGCCGCGAGCGAGTAGCGACTCTTCGTGCACTGCGAGCGCTCGCTTCGCGTCGGCTCGAAGCTACCTGCGCTTGGTCTTCTTGGCCTGGGTCTTCTTGGCCTGGGTCTTCTTGGCCTGGGTCTTCTTGGCCTGGGTCTTCTTGGCCTGGGTCTTCTTGGCCTGGGCCTTTCGCTTCGGAGCTATGGGCTTTGGCAGGGGGGAGAGGACGCCTGGCGAGTTCCCCTCGGGCTCTGCGACGCCCAACGCGCGGAGTTCTCGCAGCCCCGACAGCCTCTGCTGAAACACCGATCTACGCGCTCCTCGTGGAGCGGCCAGGACGAGCTCAGAGGTACCTTCGTACAGGAAGGTGTCGATCATGTCCGTCCAGTAACCACCCACCGACTCTGACAGTTTCGACCAGTCCCTGCCTAAAGCCCGCTCCCGGGATACCACGACCTGGGTTTCAGGGTCGCGGCGAATCAGGCGGGCTGGGACACCCTCGACCGCGAAGGAGACGAAATCTGCGTGGCGGATGTCGAGGGCCCAGTCGATCGAGGCATAGAACTTCTCTCGGTCCGCGTCGAAGGAACTCAAAACGCTCGGGCTTTGGTCATGGAGGATCGGGTCAGGATTGATCCGTAGGGACCCAATCCTTCCGGTGAGAACGACTCTGCGGAAGAGTGCTCCATTGACGATCCCAATGTCGTTCGTCTTTAGGTTGTGGACACGGACTTCGTCGAGGAGTGCAGGTCCGACCTGGCAGTTGAACAGCTCGCAGTCGGCCAGCACGACGTTGTGAACCCATGTTCGGTTCCGAGGATCACGAGTGAGCGACAGAGAGCAGTTGTCGAACACGCAGTTGCTGAAATGGAGATCCTCGACCGAAATCCCAGGGGGGTCGTCACGAAGCAACCTAAACGCAGTGTCTTGGATGATCCTCATCTGACCCTAGAGGCCCTCGGGGGCCTCGTTGGGCCACCTCTCGACTCCCTTGCTGGGCCGGGCCCGGTCTTTCTGGCTTTGGTCCTTGCCGTCGCTTTCAACGCGATCACCTCTGTGGGCGCATTTGGCCGCTCCTCAATAGCCCTGTTCCGCGATCTTTCCTTCTCTCGGCCTCTAGGTGGCCTCGTCCCTGACGATCATTGCTCTGAAACCGAGCGCGTCAACCAGCCACTGGAGGCGCTGCACGGATCGACCATTGGCGGTTCGTGGGAGGCGGAGCCATTCCCACCAACACGCAGGGGCGCGGGGGCCGGCCACAGCCAACCCCCGCGCGCTCTGGAACGCCTACGCCGCCTCGGCGTCGCCGGCGGAAGGACGCTCCCGCAGGGCCAGCGTGGGGACGCTGGGGAGCTCGCGCGGCGCCTCCTCGACCTCGGCGTCCGGCTCGTCGAACTCCTCCTCGGGGTCGAGCCCGTTCACGCCGCGGCGGCGCTTGCGGTAGCGCTTGATCGCGGCGTTCTGCTCCTGCACCACCTGCAGCGCGGCGGCGAGGGCCTCGGCGTGCTCGCCGTCGGGCGGCGCGCCAAGCAGTCGCGCGGGCACCAGGATCACGATCCGGCCCAGCCGCTCGTGGCCGGCGTCGCGGGCCGCGCGCACCTCCTCGAAGGAGGCCGGCGAGACCGGCCGACCGTCGCGGATCGCTTCGCCGAAGCGGCGGTTGAGCTCCGCGATCCGCTCGACGAGGGGCTCCACCCGCGTCACGCGGACCGCCTCCGCCAGCGAGGGCTCGTCGGCGGCTCGCTCCAGGAGCACGGCGACCTCGGCCTCCTGCTCCATGAACGGCATGTGGATCAGGAAGCGCACGCCCTGGCCGAAGAGCGTGCTCCGCAGCAGGGTCGCGGCCTCGCCCTGGGGCGAGCCCTCGCCGTAGGCCTTCAGGGCCACGCCGAGGGCGTCGTCCAGCGCGCTCAACGCCCGATCGAGCTCGAGGTCGAGGGCCGAGGTCTCGTCCGAGAACTCGTTGTTCCGCTGCCGCATGCCGTTGCGGTAGCGGATCTCGAGGTCGCGGGTCGCCCACTCGCTCGCGATCGCCCGATCCAGCACGGACTGGAGCTCGGCGAACGCGGGGTCGGCGAGGCGCTCGCGCATGCTGCGCAGGCACGAGAGCCGCCGGCCCGAGGGGAAACGGTAGAGGTTCAGCAAAGTCTTCACGGGAACGTTCATGGGAATCTCACGGTGTATTGCCGACTCGCGCGAGCCGACTGGTTCGAGGCGTGAGCGACGAACCGTTCGCCGCGCACGCGTAGTTCCTTGGACAACCGCGGGTTCCGATTTGTTCCCGATTCGTGAAGAGAAAGATATTCACGACAATCCAGGGAAATCTTGGCCTGCGAGGCACCGCACGACACGCCAACGACTCACACCGGGGCGCGCGGGCGTTGCCGGCACACCGAACACCTTCGCTCGACGCCTGAGACGGGGTCGACTCGCGCGTAGGCCGAAGAACACTGGGATTACGTGTAGGTCGACTCACTCGTAATCCGTTAGGGCAACGGATTACATGGAGGTCGACTCACTCGTAATCCGTTAGGGCAACGGCCTACGAGCAGGTCGACCCACTCGTCACCCGTTGGGTGAACGTCGAACGGGTCGATCGACTCCCTCGTAGGCCGTTGTGCCAACGGCCTACGAGGAGGTCGGGGGCTCGTAGGACCGAGGGCCAACGGACTACGAGCAGCTCGATCGGCTTCGAACGGAGCGCGAACGTGTTACGCCTCGCCACCCTGCGGCGGCGTGGGCGGAGCCCAGGCTCAGGCCTCCGGGAACAAGGACGCCCCGCAGTGGTAGCAGAAGCCGTCGGGCTCCTCCTTGCCGTCGGGGGCCTCGAGGGCCTGGGCGCACTCGGGGCAGGCGTCGGGGAGCTCGGCGCCCAGCGGGACCTTGGGCGGCGGGGGCGCGCCCTCGGCCACGCGGTCGAGGGCGGCCTGGACCTCCCGCGCGCCGCCGATCCCGCCCAGGGTCAGGATCTCGATCGCCTGTTGGGGACTACGGGGACCAGGGATCGCGGCCCCGGCGGCTCGCCCTGCGCGTCCCGGAGCTGGGCCGCGGCGTTGGCGCGCTCGACCCGCAGCAGCAGGAGCGCGACCCCGACCGCGGCCAACGCCCCGCCGATCCACTGGACCAGGACCCGGTGCTCGGGGGGGGAGAGGTGCCCGGCGACCCACACCGCGACGGGCAACATGAAGTAGGCGAAGGCCAGGGTCCACCCGATGACCCGCGCCGGTCAGCGCCAGGCGCATGCACGCGGCGGGCCTCGCAGCCGTAGGTCGCGCAGCCAGCCTTCAAGCACGCGGCGTGGTGGGGCGTCCCGCAGCGCGCGCAGTCCGCGCGGGGCAGGTCGCCGATCGCGTCGTGGCAGTAGGGGCAGCGCGCCTGGCCCGCGCGCTCGTCGCCGACCTGGACCCGCGGCGGGGCTGGTCTCTCGGGCGGCGACTCCAGCTCAGTCCTCGCGCGCGGGCTCGCGCAGGGCCGCGCGCACGGCGGCCTTGAACGCCTTGGCCTCGCGGTCCGGGTTCCCGCGCCAGCGCACGCGCCCGGCGCGGTCGACGACCACCGCGTGGGGGATCTTGCCCACCTCGTAGCGCGCGATCGTCTCGCCCGTGGCCAGGAGCGCGACCGGGAAGGGCACGTGCTCGGCGACGTAGCGCCGGGCGGCCTCCGCCGACTGCTTGGCGTCGGTGGCGGTGATCCCCAGCACGAGCAGGTCGTCCGGGTGCTGCTCGTGGAGCTTCGCCAGGACCGGGCGGGTGCGCGCGCAGCCGGGGCACCAGGACATCCAGAACTCGAGCACCACGACCTTGCCCCGCAGCGCCTCGAAGTCGACGGCCCCGTCCTTGGCCCAGGCCGGCGGCGCCTCGGGCTCCTCGCCGGCCACGAACCAGGTCCCGACCCCGGTCACCGGCGGCGGAGCCTGGGGCTCGTCGGCCCGCGCCAGGGCTAGGACCAGAGCAGCGCCAGAGCGCCGCGCGGCTCACGTGCCCACCTGCTTGAACTCGCCGCAGGTCGTCGCGTTGGGGCGGTCGGGCTGCGAACAGTAGCGCGGGTCGTTGTACTTGCAGCGGTCGCAGAGCCAGCCGTCGCCCGCCGCCGCGCGGGCGCGCCGGCGCGGGTCGCGAGGTAGATCGCGCCCACGAACACGAGCACCCCCAGCCCCAACCCCAGCCCCGCGTAGATCGACATGCCCCCGTGATAGCCCGCCGGGCTCGCGCGCGCTCGTGGGCGCGGGGTAGGCTCTCGGCTGAAGGAGCCCTCATGCGCGTCCCGCTGCCCGCCACCGGCCGCCTGCTGATCGGCGTCGTCCACCTCCCGCCCTGCTCCGAGCCCGCGCTGGAGCCAGCTCGGACGAGCCGGGTTCGAGGAGCTCCTGGACTGGGCCCGCGCCGACGCCCAGGGCTTCGCCGTGGCCGGGTTCGACGCACTGTTCGTGGAGAACTACGGCGACGTCCCGTTCTTCAAGCAGGTCGCCCCGGAGACCGTGGCCCTCATGAGCCGCTGCGCCCTGGCGGTGCGCGAAGCCAGCGGGCTGCCGGTGGGGGTCAACGTGCTGCGCAACGACGCCCGCGCCGCGCTGGGCTGCGCGCTGGCCGCGGGCGGCAGCTTCGTGCGGGTCAACGTCCACGCCGGGGTCGCCGCCGCAGACCAGGGCCTGCTCGAGGGCCGCGCCGCCGAGACCCTGCGCCTGCGCGAGGCGCTGGGCGCGGGGCCTGGGAGCGCGCAGCCGATCGGGGTGTGGGCCGACGTGCACGTGAAGCACGCCCGGACCCTCGATCAGCCGGACCTGGTCCAGGCCGCCCTCGACGCCGCGCTGCGCGGGCTGGCGGACGCGGTGATCGTGTCGGGGATCGCCACGGGCTCGCCGCCCGAGGCCCAGAGCCTGGCGACGGTGCGCGCGGCCCTCGAGGTCCCGGTCCTGATCGGGAGCGGGCTCAGCGCCGAGAACGCGGCCCAGCTCGCCCCCTGCTGCGACGGGGCGATCGTGGCCAGCGCCGCGCGCCAGGGCGGCAAGGCCGGCGCGCCCCTGGACCCCGACCGCGCGCGGGCGGTGGTCGAGGCCTTCCGCGCCGCGCGCTGATCGTGCGCCCGACGCACGGGCCGAGCTCCTGAGCCGCGACCACGGCGACCGCTCAGCGGCTACAGTGAGGAATGGCGCGTGTGCGCCGCCAGGGAGCCCGTGAGTCGCAAGCCGGAGGACGACCGTCGCCGCAAGCAGCGCCGATCCGGCGAGGAGTTGGATCCGGCGAAGTTCCCCTTCGGCGAGTCGCTCAAGGGCTCGGACTCGGACCGCGTCAAGTTCCCCTTCGGCGAGACGATCGACGAGAGCGACGAGGCCGCGCTGGGGCTCCCCGGGGCGAGCACCGCCGGCGACGCCCGCGACGAGCTGGTGAGCGAGGACGACCTCGACGAGCCGACCCTGCGCACCCTGGGGCTCCTGGGCAGCCAGAGCGGGGACTACGCCGACAGCGACCTGGGGGCGATCGACAGCGACCTCGGCGCCCTGGACCAATCCGGCGACGTGATCCGCGACACCGGCGAGTACGACCCGGAGCCCTTCGAGTCCTCGGCGGTGCTCCCGAGCATGCCGCCCGGCTCGACGCCGGCGGACGACGCCGCGGGCTTCGACTCCGACCAGGGCGACCTCGACTCCGACGTCCGCGACCTCGAGGACGACGACTACGACCCCATGTTCACCCCCTCGGAGCTGGGGCCGGTCTCGGACATGGGGCCGATCGGGCCCTCGGGGCCGCTGGTGATCGTGGACGACGGGGCCGAGTCCACCCGCTTCAGCGCGAGCGTGGCCGGCGACGACTCGGTGCGGATCGCCGGCGCCCGGAGCGCGCGGCGGCCGCGGTCCCGGGGCCGCCCGGCCCCGCCCCCGGACGAACCCAGCGAGGAGCTCGTGCACGGCGCCGAGCCCTCGGAGTCCGGCGGGGTCTCGGGGGCCGAGGGGCTGACCGCCTCGGCCGAGGAGTACATGGCGTCCTGGGACGACGGGGACCTCGACCCCGACGTCCCGGTGCCGACGCTCTCCACCCGCGCCAAGCGCGAGGGCTCAGGGAAACCGCCGGGGAAGAAGCGCGCGCCCAGCGGGCGGGTCGCCACGGCGCGGGGCAAGAGCCGCAGCGCGCGCGCGAGCGCGGCGGGCGAGGTCGCCGAGGAGGAGGGGCGCAAGCGCAGCAAGCTCCCGCTGCTGCTCGTGCTCCTGCTCCTGGGCTCCTGCGGGCTGACCGTGGGGCTCGAGGTCAAGCGCCGCCAGGACGTGGCCGACCTCCAGGCCGCGCACCGCGAGGAGCTGGCCGCGCTGAACCAGGCCCACGAGGCCGCGCTGAGCGAGACCCGCGGCGGGCTGCAGCAGGCGCTGGACCTGGCCAAGGGCGAGCAGGGCGAGCTCAGCGAGCGCCTGCAGGCGGTGCAGGCGAAGCTGAGCGAGGCGCGCTCGGCGCTCGAGAGCGCCCAGGCCGAGCAGCGCGCGGAGCTCGACCAGGAGCGCGCGCGCCTCCAGCGCGAGCAGGCGGCGGCGCTCGAGGTCGAGCTGGCCAAGGCGGTGGAGCAGGCGCTGCTCGAGGAGCAGGCCGAGGTCCAGGCGCGGATCGACGCCGCGGTGGAGCAGGCCCACGAGGCCGACGCCGAGGAGCTCGAGCGCCTGCGCGGGCGCAACGCCGAGCTCGAGCGCGCGCTCGAGGCCGAGCGCGAGGCGCGCCAGAAGGCCGAGGCGGCCCTCGAGCGCGCGCGGCAGGGGGCCGACGCCGGCCACGAGGGCGGCGGCGAGGAGCACGCGGGGACCGACGAGGAGGACCCCTTCGGGGAGGACTACTTCGGCGACGACCCGTTCGCCGACGGCGGCGACGAAGGGAGCGGCGACGGCGGCGGCGACGACAGCGGGAGCGAGCTCGACGCGTTCTTCGGCGACGCCCCGGCCTCGCGCAAGAAGCCGTCGGGGGGGAGCGAGCTCGACGCGTTCTTCGGCGGCGGGAGCAGCGGCGGCGGGAGCGAGCTCGACGACTTCTTCGGCGGCGGCGGCGAGGTCGCGGAGGAGGCGCCCCCCGAGGAGGAGCCCAACGCGGTCGCCGAGGCCTGGGAGACCTTCACCGAGTACGTGCACGGCTCGCTGGGCTACCGGCACTTCTCGCACTTCAGCCGCCACGGGGCGCAGAAGACGCGCAACGAGGTCAGCCTCAACGTCGACTTCGACCACTGGTACTGGCTCAAGGAGAACCGCACCGCGGGGCTGCGCATGGTGGCGAACCTCGAGGTCCGCGCCGACGACGACCACCTCTACGGCGGGAGCTACGACACCTTCGACGACGAGAACCCGCACCGGCCGTACCTCGTGCCGAACGCGCTCTACGGCGCGTTCCTCTACGAGAGCTTCGAGTTCCGCCTGGGCTACCAGCGCTTCGCCTGGGGCACCGGCGACATGTTCAACCCCACGGACCAGATCAACCCCAGCGACTACTCGGACCTGTTCGCCGGGCGGCGGATCCCGGTGTTCGCGGCGGCGGTCGACCTCAACCTCCAGTTCGAGTTCGGCAGCGTGAACGTCGAGCTGATCTCGATCCCGACCTTCACCCGCACCCGCGTGCCCCCGAGCAACACGCGCTTCGACCCGCTGGCGGGGTTCCCGCTCACGGTGCTGCGCCCCGACGACCCGCCGGGGGACCTGCAGAGCACCCAGTGGGCGGCCAAGGTCACGCTCCACGCCAAGGGCTGGGACGTGAGCCTCAGCGCCTACACCGGCTTCGACGACTTGCCCGCGGGGCAGTTGGCGACGGTCGTGATCTTCCCCCCGGTGCTCCAGGTCGAGCCGGTGTTCGACCGGATCCACATGCTGGGCGCCGACTTCGCCACCACGCTCGCGTTCCTGGACCTCCCGGGCGAGGCCGGCGACCTGCTCGAGCGGATCCAGATCCACGGCGAGGCGGCGCACACCTTCTACGAGGGCCCGCGGGGCGACGAGATCCTGCAGTACGTGTTCGGGATCAACTACACCTTCGTCGACCTGATCGGCGAGGGGGACCTGGCGCTGATCCTGGAGTACGCCGGCGAGCTGGTCACCAAGGACGCCGAGGCCATGACCGGGAGCAACCTCGGGCGCGTGCTCGCGGGGGCGGTGCTCCTGCGCCTGCAGTACGGCTTCGAGTTCCAGCCCATGCAGCTCCTGCAGAGCCTGAGCCTGGCGGTGAACCTCGCGCTCAACGTGAACGGCCCCGAGAACGCCTGGCTGCACCCCGAGCTGCAGTACGGGGTCAACGACACGCTCTCCTTCACCCTCGCCGGCGACATTTTCTACGGCCCCGACGACACCTTCTTCGGGCAGTACGAGCGCGACGGCCGCGTCGTGTTCAGCGCGAAGCTCGCGTTCTGAGGGCGCCCTTCAGGGTGCGCGAGCGCGGGCGGGGGTAAACCCACAGGTGTTCGGCACGCAGCGTGCGCCAGCTCGTCGCGCCTGACCAGCGCGGAGCTCTTCTGCGGTGGCGTTGCTCTCACACAACGTAGGGGCGGGGCTTGTCCCCGCCCGGTATGTGCGTCCCTCCACCCTTCGGAGTGGAGGGCCTACCCACGGCGCCTGCTCGGAGCTCCGCCGCCACGGAGGCCCAAGGGACGCACACACCCGGGCGGGGACAAGCCGGATCAACCCCGCCGCTACCCCTGTGCGCGCAGACGGGCAGATTCGCGAGGGTCCTGGCTGAGCCCGGTGTCTTCGGTGCACACGCGCGGCGGGTGCGCCTTGGAGCAGCTCGGTCCGGGAGTTGAGCCCTGCCGCTCGCGGTGCCTCCGCGGACTACTTCTTCGCTTTCACGTGGCGCAGGAAGGCCTGATACAGCCGCTCCCGCGCCTGGGCGTCGCCGAGCACCTCGGCCACGATCTCGGCGTTCTCCCGGCCCTCCTTCTTGAGCTGGTAGATCCTCCGCACCGCCTTGGGCTCGGCGCTGACCAGGAGGTCCATGAGCAGGTAGGCGTGGGCGTAGAAGGCGTCGAAGCGGTCGGGGTCCTGGAGCCGGGCTGGGTCGCACTCGAGGATCTGGTCCAGGGTCCACACCCAGCCCTCGTCGATCGCGCGGCGCACCCGCTGCACGTGGTAGCTCAAGGTACCCTGCACCAGGCGCGAGCCCTGCGCGCGGCCGGTGCGGAACCACTCGGCCAGGCCCTCCTCGTACCAGGGCGGGTAGGCGTCGGACTCGGGCGGCACGCCGTAGCCCCACATGAACTGGTGCAGCCCCTCGTGGCTGAGGATCGCGAACAGGTCCGGGAGGGTCTCGCCGCGGTAGCTCACCAGCTCGGCGCGCTCGCGGGCGAAGTAGCCGCGCCAGTTGGCGTTGAAGCTGACCTGGGAGTCGGCCTGGCCGTAGGCGTCGTAGTCGGCCTTCTGGGCGAAGACCCGCACCTCCGGGGCGTAGCCCTCGCGCAGGGGGTCGCCCTTGAAGGTCTTCTGGTAGCTCTTGTACATCGCCTCCACGAAGGCCATGAGCTCCCGGACCTCGCCCCGGGGCAGGTCCGTACGGATCAGGTAGTGCTTCGTGCGGTGCTCGGCGAGGGACGGCGCCGCCCAGGCGGGCGCGACCAGGAGCAGGGCGCAGAGGAGGGTGGACTTCACGGGTCGGTTCCTTGGCAGGGGCTCCGTTCGACGATCGCACACGCCGCGGGCCGGGGTGTGGTTCCCGCGACCTACCGCGCGCCGCCGCGCACCCCGTCCACGACCTTCACGTCGGCGGGCAGGTCGAGCTCGAGCTCGGCGTCCGTGACCTCGGCGTTGACCGCGAACTCCTGGACCTGGATCGAGACCGTGTCGCCGCGGCGAGTCGTCTGCTCGACCGCGACCACCCGGTAGTCCTTGAAGCGCATGACCACGCGCTGGGTCTTGGACTCAGGGTCCCGCGGCACCAGGACCAGCTCGGTGAGCCCGTCCACGTCGCGCAGCTCGAGGTCGTGGGTCGTCTCCAGCTCGGCCACGTCGCCGGAGAACAGGGGGAACGGGCTCTCGGGGGGCGGCCCGCCGTCGAGGGCGAAGACCTCGACGGTCTGGCGCTTGGGGTAGTAGAGCCGCGCGCGCTCGGCGTCGACGGCGAGCTCGATCTCGGGCTCGCCGTCGCGGGTGACCGTCATGTGCAGGCGCCGCCCCCGGAGCACCGTCAGGCCTTGGCTGACCCGGGGCTTCTTCAACAGGCGCAGGGTCTTGGTCTGGGTGAAGCGCACCCTGAGGCTCTCGACCTCGGCCATGGCCTCGCCCCAGCCCTGGAGGAAGGCCTTCACCTCGGGGCTGGCCTCGCCCTCGGCGCGGGCGGGGAGCGCGGCCAACACGACGCACACGAACGCGGCTTCGATCCTCATGCTTCCGATCCTAGGCTGGGGGGACGTCGTGTGGGTCGGGCGGCGGTGCGTCGGGATTCACCGGGGCGGGCCCGAACAGCGCGGGGAGCACGGTGATCGAGGCCATGAGGGCGAAGGCGATCCCGCACAGGGTCAGGCGTCCCACCGAGGCGATCCCGCGGTTCTCCGAGAGCGCCAGGCTCCCGAAGGTCAGGAGCGTGGTCAGCGAGGTCAGGAGCACGCCGAGGAGCGTCGCGCGGAAGGGCGCGGTACCGACGCCGTCGCCGTGGAGCCGGGTGTGGGTCAGGTGGATCCCGTCGTCGATCCCCAGCGCGAGGATCATGGGCAGGACCCCCAGGTTCATGAGGTTCAGGCGCTCGTCCACGAGCGAGAACAGCCCCGCCGTCCAGAGCGTGCTCAGGGCCGCCGGGGCGAGCACCGCGAGCACGTGCAGCGGGTGACGGAAGCGCAGGACCAGGAGCACGAGCACCAGCCCCGCGGTGATCGCGCAGATCCGGAGGAAGTCGTCGGCGACGGCCTGGGCGGCCTCCGCCGAGACCAGGGGCAGCCCGCTGAGGCTGCCCTGGACCTCGGCCTCGGTCAGCACCCGCCGCAGCGCGTCGGCGGTGTCGGCGCGGGCCGCGCCGCTCCAGAGCTCGGCCCGGGGGAAGACCTGGACCACGGCGTAGGCGCGCCCGTGGGCGCGCTGGACCAGGTCGTCGACAAGCCCGCCGAGGCCCGCTCGACGCAGGCCCTCCGGGGTCAGGGGCTCCGCCTGCGCGGCGGCGCCGAGCCGCCGCGCGTAGTCCGCGAAGGGCTCCGGCTCGAACCCGACGTCGGCCAGGGCCGCGAGCAGGTCCTGCTCGACCTGGGGCCGCGCGGCGAGCACGGCGCGCGCCCGCTCCTGGCTCGCGCGGGGCGGGATCAGCGCCGCGATCGAGACCCGCGCGCGATGCAGCCCGCTGCGGATCCACTCCTGGAGCGGGCCCTCCAGGCGCTGGCAGGCGGCCACGACCTCGGCCTCGTCCTCGCCTTCGACCAGGATCAACACCGCGTCCTGGGTCCCGCCGAAGCGCGCGCTGACCCGGTCCTGGACCGCGAGGGGCACGGAGTTCTCGGCGTGGATCCGGCGCAGATCGTCCTCGAGCTGCGGCGGGCGCTCGACGAGCAGCGCCGCCGTAGCCAGGCTCAGGCCCGCAGCGCCGAGGAGCACCAGCCGGCGGTGCGCGGCGGCGCCCTGGGCCAGGGCGTCGACCCACGCGCCGCGGGGGGGCGCCGCGGCGGGGCGCCCCAGGAGCGCGGCCAGGAGCGGCGGGCCCAGCCACAGGGCGCCCAGGAGGCAGGTCCCGAGCCCGCACAGGGTCAGCCAGCCCATGTCGCGCAGGAAGCCCTGGTCGGCGAGCACGAACGCGAAGAACGCGCTGGCGGAGGTCAGGGTCGCGAGCACGAGCGCGCCGGCGGTGCGCCGGCGCGCGTCCCGGGCCGCGTCCGCGGCGGAGCGCCCGGCGGCGCGCTCCGCCTGCGCCGCGGTGCTGAGGTGGATCGTGAAGTCGATCCCCAGCCCGATCAGGAGCGAAGTGCAGCCGAAGGCCACCGCCGACGCGCTGGAGCGGGTCAGCGCGAACACCCCCACGCCGACCGTCGTCCCCCACAGCGTGGGGAGCATGAGCGCGAGGATCGCCCACGGGCGCAGGCGCAGGCCCCAGGCCAGGAGCAGCCCGGCGAGGAAGATCGAGGTCGAGAGGCTGAAGATCAGGTCGCGCTGGATCACCCGCGCGCTCTCCTCGGCCAGGTGGTAGCCGCCGGTGGCCGAGACCTCGAGGCCCGCGGCCCAGGGCTCGGCGAGCACCTCGCGCCGGACCTCCTCGACCGCGGCGACCACCTCCCGCGCGGCGCCGGCCTCGTGGCTCCCCCGCGCGCCGCGGGCGAGCACGAGCAGCGCCTCCCCGGCGGGGTCGAGCAGCTCGCGGCCGCCGGGGCGGAGCGTATAGGCCGCGGCGAGGCTGACCCAGCGGCGCACGAGGAAGCGGTGCAGGTCCAGGGGGTCGCGCTCGACCCACAGCTCGGCCTCCCCCGCGCCCATGAGCGAGAGCCGCTCGAGCTGCTGCTCGAGGCGCCCGCGCAGGCCCGCGGGGGTGAGCAGCGTCTCGAGCTCTTCGGGCTCCGCCGCCAGCGGACCGTATGGCAGGAGCAGCGAGTCCACGAAGGCCTCGGGGCTGACCCCCAGACCGTCGGTGGCCGAGGCCAGCTCGGGGCGCGCCTCCAGCCGGCGCACCAGCTCGCGCCCGCAGCGCAGGAGGTCCGCCTCGCGCCCGGGGCCCGGCGCCTCGACCAGGAGCACCACCCGCTCGCCGAGGCCGAACACCTCCTCCGCCGTGCGCAGCGCGCGGGCCGCGGGGGTGTCGAGGAGCTGGGTCACGTCCGCGTCGATCGGGAGCCGGGCCAGCGCCAGGCCGGCGACGCCGACCGCGGCCAGGGCCAGCCCCGCGCGGGCGAGGCCGTTCACTCGCCGCCCACGTCGTCGAGGTCGAACACGTAGTCCTCGAAGGCCTCGCTGCGTGCGCCGTCCTCCACCTCGACGGTCACCCGCACCTCGAGGGCCGGGTCCAGGAGCTCGACCCGCCCGGGGAGGAACGCCGCGCCGTCTTGCAGGTAGTCGGCGTAGATCAGCTCCAGGGTGCGCGCCTCGCCGGGGACCGCGATCCGCGCGCGGAGCACGGCCAGGGTCTCCGGGTCGAGCACGAAGCTCGCCCGGGCGCCGCTCAGGAGCAACCCCTCGACGCGCAGCCCGTCGTCGCGACGGACCGTCGCCGCGCCCACGGTGCGCCCCGGGAGCAGGAGCGCCTCACCGATCCAGTAGAAGCTCGCCTGCCGCGGGCGGGTGCGGGTGAACTCCGCCAGGCTCCCGCGCACGACCCGGTCCTCGCGCTCGTCGTCGAGGTAGCGCAGGGCGTAGCCGTCGGGGACGAGCAGCAGGTCGAACACGTCGTAGTCCGTGACCACGAGCCCCTTGAACGCGGTGACCCGCAGGTGCTCGGGGCGCCAGTTGACCACCGCCTCCAGGACGCCCGAGACCTCGGGGTCCCGGTAGTCGAGGCTCACCAGCCCGGAGTAGCCGGGGACCGCCGTGCGCCGGTCGAGGACCTCGAGCACCTCGGCGTCGCTCAGGGGCTGCTCCAACCGAGGGAACACCGACGGCGGCGTCGCGCAGCCACCGACGAGGAGCAGGAACGAGGACAGGGCCAGGAGCCAGGCGGCGCGAGAGGTCACGGCGCGATCCTACCCGGCGTGGGAAAGCGGAGGGACGAGGAGGTCTACACCTCCCTGCGCCGGGTGCCCGCCACGCCCGCGACGACCACGAACAGGCCGAAAGCGAGGACCACGAAGGTCAAGAGCACGAGGGGTGGGTAGATCAAGCCCAGCGCCAAGACGTTGCCGCCCCGGCTGTAGGGGCTGTAGCGGGTGTGCCGGCTGAACCCGAGCAGCAACCCCACTGCGAGCACGACCGCCGCCGCGGCTGCGCAGCGCGTCCAGTCGACGGGCGGGCGCTCGTCGAAGTAGACCCACGCCCCGCTCAGCCCCAGGGCCGACCCCAGGGCGGCGCAGGCGAGGCTCGCCCAGTCGACCCAGCTCACGCGCTGGACCAGCTCTCCCCGGCAGCGATCCTCGACGCAACGGCCGTCGGCGGGCACGTGCTCGGCGTCGTAGACGCAGTCGCACTTGGCGCACAGCCGTTCTCCTGAGTTCACGAGACCCCCCCCGCGTCCCCCACGGTAGCGGGGGAGGCCAGCGCGCGCCCCGCGGGCAAAAACCGCTAAGCTCCAGCCCAGCGGCGTCCGCCGCAGAACGGAGGCCTCCCGTGTTCGACCTCGATCGCTGCGCCGTGGTGGGCATGGTGCACCTGCTCCCCCTGCCCGGGAGCCCAGGCTGGGGCGGGCACCTCGAGCCGGTGATCCAGCGCGCGCTGAGCGACGCGCGCGCCCTGAGCGACGGCGGGGTCGACGCGCTGATCGTGGAGAACATGGGGGACGTGCCCTACGAGCGCGGGCGGATCGACCCCGCGGGCCTCGCGGCCGCCGCGGTGGTCGCGCGGCAGGTGGTGGGCGTCGGGCTGCCCACGGGGATCCAGCTCCTGGCCGGCGCCAACCTCGAGGCCCTGGCGGCCGCGGTCGCGGCGGGAGCGAGCTTCATTCGCGCCGAGGCCTTCGCCTACGCCCACGTCGCCGACGAGGGCCTGCTCGAGGCCTCTGCGGCGGTGCTCCTGCGTCAGCGCCGGAGCCTGGGGGCGGCGGTGCAGGTGTGGGCCGACGTGCAGAAGAAGCACGCCGCCCACGCGCTGACCGCCGACCTCTCGCTCTCGGACCTGGCGCTGGGCAGCGCGTTCTGCGGCGCCGACGCGCTGGTGGTCACGGGCAAGCACACCGGCGAGCCGCCACCGCGGCCAAGGACGTGCGCGCGGCCAGACGGCCGGGATCCCGGTCGCCGTGGGCTCGTGGGTGACCCCGACGACGCCGGGGCGCTGGCCAAGGAGGCCGACGCCCTGATCGTGGCAGCTACTTCAAGCACGACGGCGACTGGCGCGCGCCGGTCGACGTGACCCGGGTCCGAGAGCTGGTCGAGGCGGCGCGGAGCTAGCCCACTCGACACTTGGGCGCTGTCAGCCCTCAGGCGGGCCCCGCCGGTGTCGAGGCCTATGACTCGCCCCTACCCCTGTGTGCACCCACGCGCTGGATTCGAGAGGCTCGACGGCTCGGGTGAAGCTCACTCGAGCACCCGGGCCGCGGTCAGCCGTTGCCCCTCGCGCGCAGCGTCCAGCGCGCCCTGGCCCGAGACCACGCGGCCGATCACCAGGTGCCGGGCGTCGAGGCGCGGGGCGGGGGTCAGGGCCACGAGCAGCCCCGGGCCGTAGCCCGCGCCGTCGCCGGGGTGCTCGAGGGCGACGCTCCCGCGGAAGTGGTGGCGCCGCGCGCGGGCGGGGTCGACCTCGACCTGCTCGGCCGGGTCGAGGGTGGACGACGCCCCCACGACCACCGCGAGGTTCTCCAGGACCCGTGAGACCGGCACGTCGCTGAGCTGGCCCTGGCGCACGCGCTCGAGCAGCCAGGCCACGGCGACCGGCGCGGCGTCGGGGAACAGCTCGAGCACGACCTCCTGGTCCGCGAGGGTCAGGGCGACCCGAGGGCCCGGGTGCTCGGCGCGCAAGCGCAGCTCCTCGGTCCAGGCCTGCTCCAGCGCCGCGAGCGCCTCGGGCTCGAGCAGGGCGCGGCAGCGTCGGCGCAGGCGCGCGGGCACCTCGGCGGGCTCGACCCGGGCCCAGGCCTCGCGGGCGGCCTGGAACTGGTTGCTGCAGTAGTGGGCCACCGCGAGCAGCGCCCAGCCCTCCGCGCTGGGGTCGCGGCGCTGGGCCTCGCCGAACAAGCCCTCGGCGTCGGCGAAGCGGTTGCGGGTCGCGGCGCAGCGCCCGAGCAGGCGCAGCGCGCGGGGGTCCTCGGGGCGCGCGAAGGCCGCCGCCTCGGCGTCGGGGAGCGCGGCCCGGTAGCGCTCGAGGCGCGCCAGGAGCTCCCCCCGCCACAGGCGCAGCTCCGGGTCGTCCTCGGCGTCGAGGGCGGCGTCGAGGGCCGCCTCGAGCTCGAGGGCCTGGGCCTCGAGCTCGACCCGGCTCTTCCACAGGGGACCGCTGGGCCGCTCGAACTCGGCGTAGGCCCCCTGGGCGCGCTCGTGCTCGGCGCTCAGCCGCTCGGCGGCTGCGGCGTCCGGGGCCTCGCTCGCCGCCAGCGCGCGGAGCTCTGCGTCCAGAGCGTCCACCCGCTGCTTGAGCTCCGCCCGCTCCCCGAGCAGGACCTGGTGGCGCTCGTGGAGCGCGGCGAAGGCCGCGCACCGGTCGCGCAGCGCGTCACGGTCGGGGGCGGCGCAGGCCACGGCGACCACGAAGAAGGGCAAGAACGGGCGCATGGCCAAAGCCTACCGCGAACCGGCCGACTCCGAGGGCAGCACCTCCCGCGGATTGGACCTAAGTCCAGGTTTCGTCGAACACATTTGGCTCAAGCCGGGGGTCGGGGTCGCCGAAGAGGTACGCGCAGGAGGCCTCGCACATGGCTCGCATCGTGGTGATCTCGGACGACCCCCAAACCCGCGCTGACGTCGTCGGCTCCCTGGACGGAGACCACGACGTGCGGGCGGTCGGTTCGCCCTGGAAGGACGACGCCAGCAAGGTCTACCAGCGCGCGTCCAGCGAGAACGCGCCGGACGTGCTGATCCTCGACGCGGCGCTGCTGCTCGACCCGCGCGCCGAGACCGAGGGCGGCATGATCAGCACCCAGGCGCCCCGCCCCGACGGCCAGCTCGCTCCGCCCCCGGCGGTGATCGTGCTCGTCGAGGCCGGCCAGGAGTACTGCCTGATCCCCTGCTTCGAGGCCGGGGCCGACGACTACCTGATCAAGCCGCTCCAGCCGCGCGAGCTGAAGAACCGCGTGCGCCGCGCGCTCTCGCAGCGCGCCGGGATCTCGATCCACGCCGAGGTCACCGACGTGATCGCGATCTCCGACGACGGGCAGTTCATGCCCCGCGGCCGCGCGGCCGCGGAGACCGACGCCGAGAGCCCGGTCGACCGGGGGCGCTACGAGGTGCGGGGCGTGCTCGGGCGCGGCGGCTACGGCGTGGTCTACCGCGCCCACGACCGGGCGCTGGAGCGCGACGTCGCGCTCAAGGTCCTGCCGAAGGACATGCACGAGTGTCCGGAGGCGGTGACCCGCTTCCTGCGCGAGTCGACCGCGATCGCGCGCCTCGACCACCCCAACGTGATCAAGTTCTACGAGCTCGGCTCGTTCCAGGGCCGGCTCTACTACACCATGGAGCTGGTCGAGGGCTCGACGCTCAAGGCGATCGCCGACAAGAACAGCCCGCTGTGCGTCAAGCGCGCCGCGCGCTACGTGGCCGGGATCGCCGAGGCGCTGACCGCCCTGCAGTCGATCGGGCTCGTGCACCGCGACGTCAAGCCCGAGAACGTGCTGATCACCAAGGACGACGAGGTCAAGCTGATCGACTTCGGCCTGGTGCGGATCCGCGACTCGGCGGGGATCACGTCGGAGGACGACGTGCTCGGGACCCCGTATTTCATGGCCCCGGAATACATCCGCGCGCCCGGGGTGCCCGACATTCGCTACGACCTCTACGCGCTGGGGATCACGTTCTTCAACCTCCTGACCGGGGAGTACCCCTTCGACGGCAAGAACGCGGCCCACGTCATGGAGAAGCACCTGCGCTGCCCCGCGCCGCGGGTCGGGGACTTCCAGCCCGGGATCCCGCCCCTCGCCGAGCGGATCGTCTACTCCCTGCTGCAGAAGGACCCCCGCCGCCGGCTGCAGACCCCGCGCGAGCTGCTGCACATGCTCGAGCCGCTGACGGTGACCGGGGTGGTCAAGCGCCGCTCCGCCTGAGCGACGCGAGCCGAGAACTCTGCGAGGCGCGACGGGGACGTCGCGCCTCGCGTCGTTGGTTGGCTAGCTGAACCAGCCGCGCTTCTTGCCGTCGCCGCCGCCGCTCTGGGGGGGCGGCGCGCCGCCCTGGCGGGGGCGCGGCGGCGGGCCGCCGGAGCTGGGACGGCGCGGGGGCGGCTGGCGCCGCGGGCCGCGGCTCGAGCTCGAGCTGGGGTCCGCGTAGGAGCCGCGGTAGTCGCCGGCGGCAGGGGTGTGGCGCGACGCGTCGCCCTTGGGCGGACCCGAGGGGCGCCGGGCCGCCTCCTTCTTCTCTTGCTTGCGCTTCACCGCAGGGTCGACGAAGGGGATCTTGTTCAGCTCGAACTCGCGCAGGAGCGCGCCCTTGTCGATCGCCTTCATGTAGGCCTCTTCGGGAGACACCCGCCCGGCCTTCACGTGGCGGAACAGGGCGTCCTTCATCGTGACCATGCCCTCCTTGCCGCCGACCTGCATCACGTTGGGGATCTGGTGGGTCTTGCCTTCGCGAATGTTGCTCGAGACCGCGCTGTTGACGATCAACACCTCGAGGGCGGCCACGCGCCCGTTGCCGTCGGCGGTGCGGCACAGCGTCTGCGCGAGCACGCCCTTGAGCGACTCGGCGAGCATGGTCCGGATCTGGTTCTGCTGATCCGCCGGGAACTGGTCGATCACGCGGTCGACGGTGCTGGCCGCGGTGCTGGTGTGCAGGGTGCCGAACACGAGGTGACCGGTCTCCGCCGTCTCGATCGCGATCGCGATCGTCTCCAGGTCGCGGAGCTCGCCGACCAGGATGATGTCCGGGTCCTCGCGCAGGGCGGCGCGCAGCGCGCGCTTGAAGGACTTGGTGTGGGGGCCGACCTCGCGCTGGTTGATCAGGCAGTTCTTGTTCTCGTGCACGAACTCGATCGGGTCCTCGATCGTGAGGATGTGCTCGTTCCGCTCGCGGTTTATGTAGTCGACCATCGCGCACAGCGTCGTCGACTTGCCCGAGCCGGTCGGGCCCGTGACCAGCACCAGCCCCTTGCTCAGGTGGCAGAGCTTGAGGATCGCCTCGCTCAGGTTGAGCTGCTCGGCGGTGAGGATGTCGCTCGGGATCTGGCGAAACACGCCGCCCACGCCGTGGCGATCGCGGAACAGGTTGCAGCGGAAGCGCGCGCGGCCGGTCAGCTCGTAGGCGAAGTCGGTGTCGCTGTCCTGCTCGAACTCCGCCCGGTTGGTCTCGGGGGTGATCTCGGCGACGAGCTGTTCGACCTGAGCCGAGTAGAGCACCTCCGCGTCGTCCCACACGGGAACCAGCGTTCCGTTCAGGCGCATCATGGGGACGCAGCTCGGCGAGAGGTGGAGGTCGGACGAGCCGACGTCGCAAATGCGTTCGAAGTAACGATCTATGGCAGGCATGCAGCGGTCCTCGAGTGCTCAACCTAGCCTACGGATCGCGCTGCAGGTTTCAATCCCGACCCGGTCACCTTCGACGGGGCTGGGGCCTACAATGCCAGCCGGTGGCGCGCTCGCGGCTGCGTGCGGCCTCCGGGGGGACGAGGAGGTCCGGTGGGGGAGCCCCAGATCGGCGAGCGCGCGCGCCTGAGCGCCACGACCTACGACGTGGCGATCCTGGGGACCCGGGGGGTGCCGGCCAACTACGGCGGCTTCGAGACCTTCGCCGAGGAGCTGGGCGCGCGGCTCGTGGGACGCGGGCACCGGGTCACGGTCTACGGGCGCGCGGCCTACGTCGGGGACCACCCGCGCACCCACCGCGGGATCCGGGTCGTGCCGGCGCGCGCCCCGCGCGGGAAGCACCTGGAGACCCCGCTGCACACGCTGATCGGGGCCTTCCAGGCCCGCCGCGCGGGGCACGACGTCGTGCTCATGTGCAACGCCGCCAACGCCTTCGCCCTCCCCCTGCTCAACGCGCCGACGGTGCTGAACATGGACGGGATCGAGCGCATGCGGCGCAAGTGGGGGGTCGCCGGGCGGCTGTGGTCGCGGGTCAGCGAGTCCCTGGCCATGAACTTCGCCGACGTGCCGGTGGCCGACGCCGAGGTGATCCGCGAGTACTACGTGCAGCGCCACGGGCGTCAGCTCCCCACGATCGCCTACGGCGGAGACCACGCCCCGCCGCGGGCCGACCCCCAGGCGCTCACGCGCTACGGGCTGCGGCCGGGGGAGTACGTGCTCGTGGTCGGGCGGCTCGAGCCCGAGAACAACGCGCTGCTCGTGGTCGAGGCCTACCGCCGGGTCGGGGGCAACAAGCTCCTGGCCGTGGTCGGCGACGCGCCCTACGCCCAGGGGTATCGCCGCGCCGTGCTCGAGGCCGCGGGGCGGCGGGTGCGCTGCCTGGGCGGGGTGTACGGCCCCGACTACTTCGCGCTCCAGCGCTACGCCGCCTGCTACGTGGCGGCGGGGGAGGTCGGGGGGACGCACCCCTCGGTGCTCGAGGCCATGACCCAGGGCGGCCCGATCGTGGCCAACGACGTCCCCGAACACCGCGAGGTCCTGGGCGACGCCGCGCTCTACTACGTGCCGGGCAACGTCGCGAGCCTCGCGCTGCGCCTGGAGGAGGTCCTGGGTGACGAGGCCCGCGCGCGCCAGCTCGTCGAGGCGGCCCGCGCGCGCGCGCAGCACTACCGCTGGGAGCAGATCGTGACCCAGATGCGAGGCGTTGTTCGCGCAGCTCTGCGCGGGGCGGAAGACCTCATGAGTCGACTGCTCACCTGCGACGGCTGCTCGACGCTACGACGTCCGCCAGCGCCAGCCCGGCGAACGCGTGCGCTGCCCGCGCTGCGAGTCCGAGCTGGTGGTGCCCCCGGCGGACGGCGGGACGGTCCGCGACAGCGGGCGGCTGCGCCTGGCCAAGGGGCCGGTGTGCCACAACCACCCCCGGGCCCGGGCCAGCAGTCGCTGCAGCGAGTGCCAGGCCTATGTGTGCAGCGCCTGCGCGGCGCCGCGCCCCGCCGATCACTTCTGCCAGCCCTGCGCCCACGCCCGGGGGGTGGGGGGCGCGATCCCGATCGACTTCGGTGTGCGCGCCGCGTGGTCGGTCGCGCTGCTCGCGCTGCTGCGCGCCTTCCCCCGGGTCCTGGCCTGGAACCTCCTGTCCTTCGCGGGCTCCGCGGCGGTGTTCGGCCTCCCGCTCTACTACGGGGCGCGGGTCCTGGACGCGATCGGCCCGCGGGCCACGCGGCCCTGGGGCCCCGACGACGCCCTCTCCCTGGCCTGCCTCGTGGTCGGGGTCATGGGGCTGTTCCTGACCTACTACCTCCTGCTCGTGCCCGCGGGCTGCTGCCTGTTCGTGGACATGCAGCTCCGCCAGCGCCGACTCCCGTTCCAGCTCGCCTTCAGCGAGGCCTGGGGCCGCTTCAAGCGCACGGCGCCGGCCCTGGTCGGGGTCACGGTGGTCCTGCTCGGGCTGTTCTTCCTGCCCTACGCGGTGCTCGTCGGCGGCGTGGGCTACGGCCTGCGCCAGGTCTTCGGCGAAGCACCCATGCAGGCGTGGCTGGTGGGAGGAACGGTGGCGGGGATCGTGCCCCTGTGGCTCGCCGGCGGCTTCGCGCTGCCGGTGGTGGTCCTCGAGCAGCGCGAGACCCTCGACGCCCTGCGGCGGGCCTGGCGGCTCATGCGCGGGCGCCTGGTGAGCGTGGCGGCCTTGGCCCTGAGCTACGGGCTGTTCCTCGCGCTGGGGTCGACGGCCCTCGCGTGGGTGGGCGCGGCGAGCGGGCACCCCTGGGCCTTCCTGCCCCTGGGGCACGTGTTCGACGTGGCCTGGCCGGCGCTGCTCACGGCGGCCTACCACGGCCTGGCCTCCGAGGACGCCGAGCTCCCCGGGCGCGAGAACCCCTACGCGGAGTTCCGCGGCGCCCGGGAGGGCGAGGTCGCGGGGCCGCGCTGACGGGTCGTCGCGCTCCCGCCCCTGGCCCGGGTACGGGGGTGTCGCGACGGGCGGGACAGGGGTGTCCCGGAACCCCCTGAAGCTTCCTGGGCAGGCGGTGTCTCTCCGAGAGTTCCGCGGCGAAGCGGCTCGGGCATGGAGTGTGCGGTGGTTGGTCCAGGAAAGGAGCATTCCATGCCTACCGCCCGTCTAACCAGAGAGGAGATCGAAGGTCCCCTCCGCGCCAGCGAGGTCAAGGAGGCGTACCTCAACGCAGCCCTCGACGACGACAACTCTCCAGCCAGCGACCCGCCCGGCTCGTGGGCCGGCCCTCCGCGCAAGAGTCCGCGCAAGCGCGTGACCCGACGCAGCGAGCCTCGTCCCCCGACCCGGGCGTTCAAGATCGGCGAGCTGGTGGTGGAGGTCGACGGCCCCGCGACCCCCGAGAGCGTGCGCGTGATCGTCGGGTATCGCCAGGACGGCGCCGCCGTCACGTCCTTCGTCAAGCCCGCGCCCTGGGTGGAGCGGCAAGCCCGCTTCTTCGAGGTCGAGGTCAGTCAACTGCGCGAAGCCCCGAGCGATATCGTGCAGACCCTGCGCAGCTACGGCAACCCGCAGGACTGACCCAGCGCCGCGCGCGAGCCAGCTCTAACGAACGCCGGGCGGTGGATAGCTCGGCTCGCTCGGCGGCGCGTCGAACAGATCTCCGATCGCGCTGATCCCCAAGGACCCCGCCACCCGTCGCAGCACCTCGCCCACGTCGGTGAAGCTGCCCTCGCCGAAGGCGGTGTCCAGGGGGTCTATGTGATTCATGAACGCCGGGCTCAGCGGCAGCCGCACCGCCTTGCCTTCGTCGCGCCACCAGAAGTGCAGGCGGCGCGCGGTCCACAGGTAGCCAAACTCGTAGCTCGTGGGGTTGTCGCCCCAACCCGCGATCCGGTCCGGGTCCGCGCGGTAGTGGGTCTCGCGCTGGTTCACCACGAGCTGCGCCGCGTCGAGCGCGTCGCGAGCCACCTGCAGCCGGGACTGGCGCCAGCTCGTCGTCTGGCGACCCAGGCTCGTGACGTAGTCGTAGAGCGCGTAGATCTGCCGCGCGCGGAACGCGTTCATGCGCGCCGCGTCCAGGATCTCGTCGTAGAGCCCCTGAGCCTCGGGCGAGACCTGGGCCGAGAGCCCCGAGAGCAGGGTCACGTGTTCGCCCAGGCGCCAGGCCATGTGGTGCAGGAGCGGCTTTATGTCGCGCTCGAACTCGGCGTAGCTCATGCCGCCCAAGAAGCCCGGCCGGCGCACGTCGATCAGCCCGATCTTGTCCGGCTGGGTCAAGATCGGGTTCACGCCCGGGAGCGCGCTCGCGAGCTTCATGACGTCGTCCCAGGTCTCCCACCCCTGGAGGTAGGCCTGGCCGTTGCGGCGCTCGATCGAGCTCGGGGCCTGGCCCAGGACCTGGCCCTCGATCAGGATCTCACGCTGCTCGCGGGTGACCTCGACCAGCGCCTGGGCCAGGGGCGCGGCGGCGCTGCCGAAGCAGCGCAGCGCGCGGGTCAGCGCGCGCGCGTAGGCCTCGTCCTGGGTGAGCGCCGGGTCCTCGGGGTCCCAGGCCGCGCGGGCGGCGATCACGTCGTTCAGCCAGTAGGCCCACTCCCAGCCGCTCGAGAACACCATTTGCCCGTCGATCCGGCTCCCGGCCTGGGCGCCGGAGCCGACCAGCCCCGCGCGCTCGGCGCGGTCGATCTCGCGCAGGTCGTAGAGCCGGCGCTCGGCGTAGAGCGGCAGGAACAGGGGGACGTCGATGTCGAAGCTGACCCAGTAGGCGGTCTCGGGGTGCCACAGCGTCTTGCGCTTGCCGGCCTGCGCATACATGAAGTCGCGCATGTAGGTGAAGTCGGTGTTGCCGTAGGTCGGCGCTGGGTCGTCCATGGCGTAGTGCTGGACGGTGTGCGGCATGATTCCCAGCGCCGGGTCGGCGAACTGGGGGAGGAAATTGAAGTTGCTCGGCAGACCCGTGACCGGGTCCGGGAAGTTCGGCGCGGTCTGACCCTGGGACACGTGGATCTTGCTGTAGGCCTCCCGCCCCCGCGCGGAGAGGTGCGCGGTGAAGGCGTTCAGCCAGTCCAGCATGCGCTGATCGTCGGGGCGGGTGAACTCGCTGAACCCGAGCTCGGTGGCCACGAAGTCGAAGCCGCAGGCCAGGAGGTAGTCGAGCCGGGTCTCGATCTGATCGACCTCGTCCGTGAGGGTGCCGGTGTTGCGCACCAGGGTGAACGCGTGCTGCTGGCGCAGGGCCAGGGGGGCGTCGATCCCGACCTTGAGTCCGTAGGCCTGCCCGAGGGCGACGAGCTCGCTCAGCCGCGCCTGGCGCTCAGGGCTCTCGGCGAAGGTCGCCCAGGACTTGCTGTAGAGCAGGACCCACTCCACCTCGTTCTGCCCGTTGGCCACGGCCCACTCGCAGAAGCGCTCCCACTCCGGGAGCAGCGCGCGCCAGCCCGCGTCGTCGGCGGGCCCGGCGGGACCCCAGCCGTTGAGCACGTGGGTCAGCTCGAGGGGGTGCATGGTGTGCAGGTGCCAGCCGCGGGTGGGCCAGTGAGGGGCGCTGGTGCGGTCGACGAGGGCCCCCTGGGCGAGGCCGCTCTGGGGCAGCACCGGCTCCAGCGGGTGCAGGAAGCCGAAGCCCAGCTCCTCCAGCAGGGCGTAGGCGCCGTAGAGGGTCGCGATCGGGTGCCCGGCTTCGCCTGCGGCGGCGATCCAGCGCGAGCCTTGTCGGTCCTCGGCGCGCAGCACGTAGCCTTCGCTCGCGAGCTGGGCGACCTCGGTGGGGGAGATCAGGGCCTGGGTGGCTGCGGTGGTCCCGATCCCGATCACGAGCGAGCCCGGGGCGACCTGGGGCAGGGTCTGGCCCTGGGTGACCTCGACGGGGCGGGTCGCGCTCCCGCGGATCAGCGCCTCGAGCCGCGCGGCGACGGGGGGCGAGAGGGAGGGATCGAGCTGGAGTACGACGCGGGCGCTCGCGGCGGCGCTGGTGGCCGCGGCGACGGTGCTGGAGGAGTGGCCGCTGCTGCCGCTCCCACACCCCACGCAAAGTACGATCGCCAGCCCCGCCCAGGGGGCGAGTCGGGTCATGTGCGCGCTCTCTCTCACTCTCCGAGCCCTGACCCAGCAGATCCCGGGCCAGGGCCTGGAATCGTAAGTCCTGGGACGGACGTTGTCACGCGATCGCACACCGTCGAGATCTGGAAATCCGGTTCAGGTTCCGGGCTGACGCGCTGCGTCTAAGGCGTTTTGGCAGGGACGCTTAGGGCGTCGCTACGGCAGCCTGAGGTCGGGGACCTGGCCCAGCACCTGGCGCAGGTCGCCGTCGCTCTCGATCTGGAAGCGGTGCGGGACGCCGGCGGCCTCGCCCGCCGCCAGGTCCCGGGGGGTGTCCCCCACGAGGACCGAGCGCCCGAGGTCGAGGTCCAGGTCTCGCGCAGCGTCGAGCAGCATGCCCGGCAGGGGCTTGCGGCAGGCGCAGCCGTCGCCGTTGTCGTGGGGGCAGCAGTAGATCGCGTCCAGCGGCGCGCCGGCCTCGGCCAGCACGCGCTCGAGCTTGGCGTGGATCCGGGCCACGTCCTCGAGGTCCATGAACCCGCGGGCCACGCCGCGCTGGTTCGTGAACACCACGATCCGGTAGCCGCGCGCGCGCAGCGCGCGGATCGCCTCGGGGACGTGCGGCAGGACCTCCAGCTCCTCGGGTCGGGTCACGTAGGTGTCGCCCGGGATCCGGTGGTTCAGCACCCCGTCGCGGTCGAGGAAGGCGGCGGGGTGCGACACGGTCAGGCGCTCCGGCGAAGGCGCCCGAGCCCGCCAAGGCCCAAGAGCCCCAGGAGGCTGGCCAGGGCGAGGAGCGGCGCGCCCGAGCGCGGGCGGAGGCCCAGCGCGTCGTCGAGGTCCTCGGTCTCCAGCGTCTCGCCGGCGGCGTTCGAGCGGGTGACCTTGACCCGCTTGGCTCGCAGGGTCGTGCGCCCCTCGGCGCGGGCGGGGGTGACCTCGACCTCGTAGACCTGGGTCTCGAAGGCGGCGTCGTCGCCCTTGGCGCGCTCCTCGCGCATGAGCTTGCCGCTGAGGTCGAGTTCGGCCACGGGCTTCACCGACTTCACCCAGGCCGGGGTCAGCTGCTCGGGGAGCTCGCCCTGCACCAGGATCAGGCGGTGGGTTTGGTCTTGGGACCAGTGCCAGCGCGCGACCTGCAGCGGGCGCGGCCCTACGCGGAGGATCACGTGCTTGGTGTCCTTCTCGGCGGCTTCGCCCGTGGACCCGCGGGGGCGGGTGGTCGTGATCAGCACGAGCTGCGCCCCTTCGGTGTCCAGGCCCTCGCCCGCGGTGAGGCGGAACAGGTAGCGGTTCTGGGTCACGGGGTAGTCCGGGGCGACGTCGGCCGCGGCCACGCCGGCCCCGAGGGCGATCGCCAGGATCCAGGTCAGGCGGCTCATGCGTTCCTCCTCTGCGCGACACGCGCGTTGGCGGCGAGGCCGCCCAGTCCTGCGACGCCGAGGAGCCCCGCCCAGGCGAGCCACCCGCGCGAGGCAGGGGCTCGGCGCCAGCTCAGGTCCTGGTCGAGGGTCTCGGTCTCCAGGGTCTCGCCGTGGCGGTCCTTGCGCTCGACCTTGACCCGCTTGGCCTTGAGCACCGTCTTGCCGTCGCTGGTCTGGGGGGTGACCTGCACGTGGTAGACCTGCCGCACGAACTTTGGGTTCTCGTCCTTGGCGGCTTCGTACTCCGGGAGCCAGCGGGTCAGCTTGACCTTCGCCACGACTGTGGCGTCGCCGAGGCCGGGGAGCCCGATCCCCTGAGCGCGGGCCTCGGGGAGCTTCCCTCGGACCAGGATCAGCTCGTGTTCCATTCCCCGCGCCCAGCGGTCTCCCGGGACCATGACCGGGCCTTGGTCCGCGCGTTGGTAGAGGAACTTGGGCTTGGAGTCCCCGCCGTCGGGGCGGCTGTAGGTATAGAGCACCAGGTGCAGGTCGGCGGGGGCGTCCTCGTCCTCGACCAGGGTGAACGCGTAGGCGTTGTAGGTGGTCGGGGTCTCGATCACGAGATCCGCGCGGGCGACCCCGGCGAGCAGGACCAGGGCGAGACACGAGGCGAGGCGCATGGGAGCTCCTTTCGGACCCCCGGAGGATACCCCCTGCGCTCAGCCCGCGCTCTCGGAGCCGCGCCGCGCGCGGAGGACGATCAGCGCCGCGATCCCCAGCGCGCCCACGAGCCCGATCACGGTCCACTCGGTGACCCCGAGCTCCTTCGCGCGCGTGGCTTCGACGGCCTCGAGGTCGGGGGCGCCGTCGGCGCGGGCGAGGCGGGCGAACAAGGCGACGAGGACGCAGTACGAGGCAGAGCGCATGGGGCCTCCTCCTTCACGACCCGGTGGCAGGGCTCAGCTCGCGCTCTCGGGCGCGCGTCGCCCGCGCAGGGCGAACAGCGCGGCGACGCCTCCCCCGCACACGAGCGCGATCACGGTCCACTCCACGACGCCGAGCCCGGGCGCGCTCGAGGGCGCGGGCTCGTCCGCGCCGCCGGGGCCCAGCGCGACGGGGTTGGCGAGGACGCGGACGCAGGCCACGAGGGTCAGGGCGAGGGCGTGTCGCAGCATGGGACCTCCCAGGGTCAGGTCGCTGGACTCTAAACCAGAGTTCACGATTCTGAGCGGGCGAGTGGCTCCCATGTCGTCAGCGATCTGGCGCTCGCTCGCCCGCTCAGGATCGTGACTCTGGTTTCTAGGAGAGGCTTCGCTTGGTCGTGACGTGTCCTGCAGCGCCGAGTCTCCCGAACGCTAGCGCCCAGGCAGAGCTTCCAGTAGCTAAACGGAAGGCGCGATTCGGTGGGAGGTCAGCACGTGGTCTCAGTGCTGACGACTCAGAATCGCGCACTTCCGTTTAGAGAACGTCGTTGCGCTTGCCTAGCAGCTGCTAGACGATCGCCTGGTTACCGGAGCAGCCACCACCACAGGGGCGAGCTCAGCGCGGAGGCCGCGTTCATGACCGCCGAGATCGCGAGGGCGCGGCGCCAGCTCAGGGGTACTGCGTAGCGCAGGGCGACGCCTTCGACCCCCGCGATCGCGACCTCGAGGGCCACGATCGCCCCCCACCCCGGGCGGACCTCGAACAGGAGCGCGGTGAACGGAGGGTGGGTGGTGAGGCTCGCCAGCGCGGCGGCCAGCGCGGTGCGCAGGCGCCTGCCCGACGGCGCCAGCCCCGCAGCGAGGGGGACCTCGACCAGGAGCGTGATCGCGAAGTAGAGCGCCCAGGTGCCGAGCACTCAGCTCGCCTCCGCGGCCTCGGCGGGGACGCCGACGGCCAGGAGCAGGAGCGGGAGCTCGACCCAGGCGTGGACCGCGGCCAGGGTCCCGTAGCCCCGCCGCGCGCCCACGAAGTCGGTCCAGAACCCGATCAGGAGCAGGCCCCGGCGCCGAGCAGGAGCAGCGCGAACAGCGGGCGTCGTGGCCAGGGCAAGGCGTTGCGCGGGCCGGTCCAGCCCGCGTCGTCGTCGAAGCGCGGCAGCACGTGCAGCACCGCCGCGTAGTGCATGCACTGCAGGTAGGCGGCGGCGGCGAACAGCGAGAGGGTGTAGTCCGGGCTGCGCTGCAGACTCAGCGGGAGGAACGCGCTGAGGTGCGGGTCGAGCGCGGTGACCGTGGGCAGGAGGCTCGCCTCGGGGCGCGCGAGGCCCGCGCGCGCGAGGAGCTCGAAGGGCAGGCCCGAGGCGATCAGGAGCGGCACGGCGCCGAACACCACGGCGCACGCGCCCAGGGCCAGGAGCCGCGCGCGGCCGCGCAGGCGCTCCGCCACGAACCCGACCGGGGTCAGGTTGTGGGTGAAGGTCAGCGCGAACAGGACCTCCAGCGGCCAGCGCCAGGCGAGGAGGGCCAGCGCGACGACGAGGCCCCCGGCCGCGGCGCCCAGCGCGCGGTGCCGGCGCACGAGGGGCGGGAGCACCGCCGCGCACAGCGCGACCACGAGCGCGAGCTCGACCCCGCGCGCCTGGGGCACGCGCACCCCCAGGGCCGTGAGGCAGCGCAGGGAGAACACGCCGACCAGCAGCGCGCCCAGGCAGAGGCGCAGGCGCGCGCCCAGCCGCGGGCCGAAGCGGGTGTCGACGTAGCGCAGCTCCGCCAGCACATGGGCCAGGCCGAAGCAGGCCAGGCTCACGCTGTAGACGAGCAGGGGGAGCGCCGCCGCCGCCGCCGCCGTCACGAGCACCCCCAGCCCCGCGCCGGCGATCAGCCCCGCGGAGGGACCCGAGCGGCGCAGCGAGGTCGCGGGGGTGCCCGCCAGCGCGCTCACGCCGGGGAGCCGCCCGGGAGCCCGCGGTCGCCGAACGAACTCACCACCCGCCGGTCTCCCAGCGAGGGATGTCCACGCAGAGGGCGACCTCCCGCCGCTCGTGGCCTGCCCACCCCAGGGCCTCCAGGGCCCCGTCCACGGAGTCGTAGCGCGGCAGGTCGCCGTCCCAGCCGAAGAAGAGCTCGAGCCCAGGGCGCAGGATGTGGACCCACGGGATCGAGCGTCGCGTCGAGATGTCCACCAGGCGCCTCGCCAGGGAGCGTCGACCGCTGTCGCTGAACACGTCGCTCACGAACCTGCTGCGGTGCTCGATGCCAAAGGCGGTCAAGTCCACGACGACCGCGCCGCGGCGGTGGGCGGCGACGAGCTCGCGCTCGAGGGTCTGCCAGGACGGGTCGCACGCCGTCGAATCCAGCTTCCCGGTGAACGTGTGCACGAGGGACTTCCAGCCCGTGAGGGGCAAGGGGAGCTCCCTGAGTGTGAGGGCCACGACCGTGACGATCGACCCGAGGCCCCGGCGGTCGCGCTCGCGCAACCACGCTTCCTCGTCCGCGGGCGCGCGGGTCTCCTGGCAGCGTCGCTCGAGTTCGCGCAGCCGATCGTCGGGCATGAGCGGGCGGCCTCCCTAGCCGACGATCCCGCCCGAGGAGCCGCCGAGCTCGATCCCCTGCACGCGCAGCTTGAACTGGTCGGGGTTGGTCGCGAACTTGAGCGCCTGGTCGATCTCGATCACCCCGGCCTTGGTGTGGTCGAGGAGGCACTGGTCGAAGGTCATCATGCCGTCCTCGCGACCGCCCTGCATGACCGCGTTCAGCTTCTTGTCCGCGCCCTCGGCCAGGATCTTCTTCACGATCGGGGTCGCGATCATGATCTCGTTGATCGGCTGGCGGCCGCGCACCGGCGAGGGCACGAGCTTCTGGCAAATGATCGCGCGCAGGTTGAACTGCAGACCCTGGCGCAGCACGTGGTGCTTGTCCGGGGGGAACAGGCCCAGGATGCGCCCGATCGACTGCGAGACGGTGCCCGCGTGCAGCGTGCCGAACACGAGGTGGCCGGTCTCGGCGGCGGTGAGCCCGAACTCGAAGGTCTCCTGGTCGCGCATTTCGCCGATCAGGATCACGTCGGGGTCCTGGCGCACGAGGGTGCGGATCGCGGCCTTGAAGTCCACGCAGTCGACGCCGATCTCGCGCTGCGAAATGAACGAGCGCCGATTCGTGAACTCGAACTCGATCGGGTCCTCGACGGTGACGATGTGCTTGGCGTGGTTGTGGTTGATCCAGTCGATCATGGACGCGATCGTCGTCGACTTGCCCGAGCCGGTGACCCCCGCGAGCACGATCAGCCCGTCCTCGGCCTCCATGATCCGCCGCAGCGACTCGCCGGGCAGGTTCAGGTCGTCGAAGCTCGGAATGTCGTTGTTGATCCGGCGGGCGACCAGCGCGTTCATGCGCTTGTCGCGGAACACGTTCAGGCGGAAGCGGCTGCGCGCCTGGTCCGGGAGCATGTAGGCGAAGTCGAGGTCCCCGCTCTCGTCGTAGTGCTTGATCTGCTCGGCGTTGGTGATCGTCTTGAGCATCTCGTAGATGTCGTCGGAGCTCAGCCGCCCGAGCTGCAGCGGGCGCATTTCGCCGCGCACGCGCATGATCGGCGGGCAGCCGGCCTTGAGGTGCAGGTCGGAGCTGTCGTACTGCGCCATGAGCGCGAACAGCCGCTCGAGGGGCTTGAGGTTCGGGTCGTTGGGGTTGGCCATGCCCGGCTTGAGCCCGCCGGTGACCGAGCCCTGGGGCTGCGCCGGGCGCTGCACCTGCACCTGGGCCTGCTGCGCGTGCACCGCGTGGGCCTGCACGGGGTGCGCCTGCACGGGGTGGGCCTGCACGTGCTGCGGCTGCTGCGGCTGCTGCGGACGCGGCTGGACCGGGGGACCGGGTCGCTGCGGCTGGTTCAGCGTCGGGCCGCGCTGCGGCTGTCCCTGGTTGATCCCCACCCGCGGCGCGCCGCCGCCGATCGGGGTTCCCTGCCGATCGCTGATCGACCGTCCGCCAGGCCCGCTGGGATTCACCATGCACCCTCCGAGGTCAGAGCGTAGCCGATGGGCAGAGGTCGCGCCGCGCAGAGCGGGCGCGGCTCCCGTGAACTTTCGCGGGCGCCGGAGGTCCCGCAGGGCTACGCTTCCAGGGGAGGGTTGGAGTGGAGCAGTTCGCCGTGCAGTGGGTCCCGCCGCCGGTCTCTATGGTCGTGGCCAGCGCCCGAGAGATCGCCGCTCAGGTGGCCCGGGCCTGGAGCAGCCGGCGCAGCGAGCGCCGCGTCGAGGACTGGGACGACCTCAGCCGCAAGCGGCTGGGGGTCGTGCGCACCCCGCGCGAGCCCTAGGCTCGGAGCCAGGCGGCGACGGCGTCGAGGACGGGCCGGGCGCAGGGCGTGAGCTGGCGCGCGAGAGCCTGGTCCAGCTCCAGCCATTCGGCGGCGAACTCGGCGGTCTCGCGGGGCGCTTCGGGCAGCAACGCGCCCACGGCGAAGCAGTGCACCCGCAGCACATGGGACGCGTCGCCGGCATAGACCACCCGCTCGAACAGGGGCGCGCCCCAGGTCTCTAGCCCGGTCTCCTCCTCGAGCTCGCGGCGCGCTGCCGCCCAGGGCGTCTCCCCAGCTTCGACGCCGCCTCCGGGGAACGAGGTCCGCCCTGCCCAGGGGTCGCGCAGCCGGCGCCCGACGAGCACGCGTCGTCGGGTCGGGTCCACCAGGCACACCGAGGCGCCGACCCGCGCCGGAGTCTCGACGCTCGGGGGCGCGAGCAGGGTGCGCCCCGCGACCTCCCCCGTGGGGCGGAAGCCCCGACGCAGGAAGAACCCCGGATCGCTGGCGGCGGGCAGGCCCACGCGACGTCCCGCGCGGGTCAAGGCGTCGGCGAGGCGGTCGCCGAACCCGCGCCCTCGCTTGGCAGGGAGCACCCAGGGCTCGACCCAGTCGGCGCCGAGGCCGACCGCGCCCACGACCCGCGGTCCCCACCACAAGGGGGCGACCCGCGAGGGCGCGCCGACCCCAAGCGCCCCCAGCCAGCCTCGATAGCCCGCCTCGGCCTCGCTCCGGGCCGCCGCGGGAGCCTCCGACCCCAGCCCCAGCAGCAGCCCCGCGGGTCCACGATCGAGCAGGAAGCCACGGCTCGGATCCAGGCCGCAGCGCGCGGCGCGGAGCAGCGCGTCCGCTGCGAGCTGCCCTTCCGCTCGTGAACCTCGGGGGCACACGCCAGGCGCCTCGGCCTGGGCGACGCCGAGCCCCGGCTGCAGCCGAGCCACACCCGAGGCGCCGCTGACCCGCGCCAGCCAGGCCAGGAGCGCGCCGTCGACGGGCGGCGCGCCCTCGACCCCGACCCGCCAGGCGGCGGGGTCCAGCGCCGCCGGGCGCCAGCCGGCGCCGTCGCCGAGCCAGGCGCGGGGGCCTTCGCGCCACAGCGCGCTCTCGGGGTGCGCCGCGCGCAGCGTCTCCGCCGCCTCCGGGACGGGGGCCGCGGCGGGGGGCGCCAGGGCGGGTCCCGTGGAGAGCTGGGCCAATACGTGCGCCACGAGGCCGTGGGCGACGTCGCCGCGCAGGCCCGTGAGCGCCTCGGCCTCGCCGCTTGGCCCCACGAGCAGCACGGGGTGCTCGCGCTCGGTCAGCGCCTGGAGGTCGTTGGCGACGGTGAGGTCGAGCTGGTTCTCCTGCGCCTGGCGCGCGGCGACTGCCACGAGCTCGGCCTGGGGCACGCCGCTCAGGAGCTTGAAGCCCACGAGGAAGGTCTCGGGCAGCGCCGCGCGCAGCCCGGCCAGGAGCTTCGGGGTGCGCTCCAGCTCCAGGACCAGGCGCTCCTGGTCCGAGCGGAGCTTGCCCGCGTGGCGCGGGGGGCGGTAGTCGGAGACCGCCGCGGCCATGAGCAGGAGCGTGGGCGGCGCGTCTGCCAGCGCGCGCAGCCGCCCCTCGAGGTCCGCGGTGGTCTCGAACTCCAGCGGGTGGCAGCCGGGGGGCAGCGGTCCCCCCGCGCGCAGCGCGGCCAGGGCCTGGGGGCTGCCGAGGGCGGTGACCTCGACCCCCGCTGCGGCCAGCGCGCGCACGATCGCCGCTCCGAAGCGGCCGCTCGAGCGGTTGGTCAGCACCCGCACGTCGTCGAGCGGCTCGCTGGTCCCGCCGAAGGTCACGACCGCGGTCAGCGCGGGCACGGAGGCTCTCCGGCGCTCAACCAACGGCGAACGGACCAACCGGCCCGCGCGCCGGTTGGTCCGCAAGAGGTCTCCCGCCTGAGGGGGAGGGGGATCGGCTTACTTGGCGGCCTTGGCCGCGTTGATCTTCTTTTGCAGCCGGCTCTTGCGCCGTGCAGCCTTGTTCGGGTGCACGGTGTTGGTCTTGGCCGCCTTGTCCAGCTTCTGCTGGGCGACCTTGAACATGTCGTCGGCAACGGCGGCGTTGCCTTCCTCGAGCGCCTGATCGACCTTCTTGGTGAAGGTGCGGATCATGCTCTTCTTGGCCTTGTTGCTCTGGCGCCGCTCCTGGTCCTGGCGGTGGCGCTTGGCGGCCTGCTTGGTGTTGGGCATCGGAGGCTCCTGAAAATCTCTGTCTCGGCCGGAAGTCCCGGCTCGATAAAGGGGACGTCGCGGGTGGTTAGCTCAGGCTCTCCAGCCGCTGGGTGACGTCCCGGTAGTTGAAGTCGACCTCGGCGATGGCCTCGTACTCGGCGATCGCGTTGGCCTTCTGACCGGCTTGTTCGTAGATCCGGCCCAGGTAGTAGGTGATCTCTTTCTTGATCCCCTCCATCTCGAACAGATCCGCGGTGGCGGTCTTGAACTCGCGGACCGCCATCTTGTAGATCTTCTTCGAGATGAAGCAACGGCCGAGGTAATAGCCCGCCTCGGCCTTCTTGCGGGGGTCGCTCTTGGCCTTCTGCAGCTCGGGGATCGCCGCGTCGATCTGGTTGGCGTCGAACAACACCTTGCCCAGCTCGAAGCGCAGGGAATACTCGGTGGGCTTGGCGTCCACCCGGCGCTTGAACTCCTGGATCTGCATGGCCATGTATTTCTTCTTGGCCTGCGCCCACTTCGCCTTGTAGTTGGCGTCCTTGCGCGCCGCCGCCTCGAGCTTGGTCACCAGCTTCTCCTGGCGCTTGAGCACGAGGTCGCCCTTCATCGAGCGCATCTGCTCGTTGTCGGGCTCCTGCTCCAGGGCGCGCTCGCACCACTGGATCGCCTCGGCGGGCTGGTCGGCCTTGAGGCAGAGCTCGGCCAGCTGCTTCATGAGGCCCACGTTGTCGGGGGCTGCCTTGAGCTCCTCCTCGAGGTCGGCGATCCGCTCGATCGCCTGCTCGGCGGTGCGCACGCGGGTGCTGCGCCGGGCCAGCTTCTGCGCCTCGTCCTTGTCGATCAGGTTCTGGAACCCGCCGGCCTGCACGCCCTCCTGGACCTTCATGGAGGTCATGCGCGCGGGCAAGTTCTTGCACTTGTCCATGGCCTCCTTGTCCTTGGGGTCGATCTTGTTCAAGCGCTGGAAGCACTTGAGCGCCTTGTCGAGCTGGTCGTTGTTCTCGTAGACGTGGCCCAGGAGCCGCAGGCCCTCCTTGCAGTTCTTGTCGACGGTCAGGGCGTCCTCGAACGCCATGATCGCGACCTCCTCGTGCTTGGCGTAGGAGGCGGCCTCGCCCAGGCGCAGCAGCGCGGGCACGAGGTCGGGGTCCTGCTTGAGCAGCTCCTCGCACTGGAGCATGGTCTTCTCGGGGTCCTTGGCGTTGACCCGGATCACCGCGGCCTTGCTCTCGAGCATCTTGGCCTTGGCCTTGCCGAAGAAGCCCTTCTTGCCCCCCAGGCGCTTCTGCGAGCGCTCCGCGGCGCGGAGCTCGCGCCGCGCCTCCACGTCGTCCGGCACCGCCTTGAGGTGCTGGAGATACCAGTGGACGGCGTACTCGAAGTTCTTCTTCTTGACGCAGTCACGCGCCTTATCGAGTTGCCGGTTGCTCATGCCATCTGCCCTTGGGCCAACTGATCCGCGGAGGACTGTAGTGTTATGGGCCGGTGATGTCAACGCCTAACCTCCTCTGAGGCTGTATCTTGCCTCGCCCGTCTCACGTCCTTAGACTGCGAGCAATGTGACCGGGACCGGGCTCTGGGCCCTCACCTGCCGCAGCGAGACGAGGTTCCATGGACGTCCAGCACACCATCCTCACCTACCCTGACCCCCGTCTGCGCCAAGTCTCACAGCCGGTGAGCGAGATCACCGACGAGATCCGCGAGAAGACCCTGGCCCTGTTCCCCGCGATGTACGCCGACCACGGGATCGGGCTGGCCGCGCCTCAGGTCGGCTGGCACGTGCGAATCTTCGTGGTCAACGTCACCGGCAAGCCCGAGGACGAGATGGCCTTCGTGAACCCCGAGATCACCGAGCGCACCGGGGGGCTGTGGACCTTCGAAGAGGGCTGCCTCTCGCTCCCGGGGATCCGCGGCAAGGTGAAGCGCGAGCGCGCGATCGCGCTCGAGGGCACCGACCTGGACGGGAAGCCGCTGCGCCTCGAGGCCGACGGGCTCGTCGCGCGCTGCATCCTCCACGAGTACGACCACCTCGACGGCGTCTTGTTCATCGACCGGCTCAGCCCCGCCAAGCGGCAGTCGATCAAGCGCAAGCTGCGCGAGCTCGAGGCCGAGGCGGCGGTCTGAACGCCGCTCGCAGCTTCCGCCTCGACGACCCCGAGCTCCCCTCAGCCTTTCGCGCCCCGGCGGTGACCGTGGGCGTGTTCGACGGCGTGCACCGCGGCCACCAGCGCATGCTCGAGGAGCTGCGCCGCTGGGCGGCGGAGGACCCGCCCGGGGACGCCGTGGTCGTGACCTTCGCGACCCACCCCCGGGCCGTGCTCGGCGGCGGCGCGGGGCCGCCGCTCTTGACCTCCGTCGAGCACCGGGTGCAGCTCCTGGGCGAGCACGGGGCCGACGGCGTGGTCGTGCTCGACTTCGACCGCGACATGGCCTCCTGGACCCCGCGGGAGTTCGTGGAGCGGGTGTTCGTGCGCCTGGGCGCGACCCGGGTGCTCGTGGGCGAGAACCACCGCTTCGGCAAGGACCGCGCGGGCGACCTGGGCACGCTCCAGGCGCTGGGGGCGGAGCTCGGCTTTCGCGCGCGGGAGGTCGCCCTCGTCGGGGACGACGAGGTCGTGTCCTCGACCGCGATCCGCGAGCGCCTGGCCCAAGGGGACCTCCCGGGCGCCCGCGCGCTCCTGGGCCGTGAGGTCAAGGTCCTGGGCACGGTGGTCGCGGGCGAACAGCGCGGACGGACGCTGGGCTTCCCCACCGCGAACCTCGACCTCGCGGGCGCCGCGCGCCCGGGGAGCGGGGTCTACGCCGCGCGGGCTCGGGTGCCGGGGGCGCCGTGGCTCCCCGCCGTGGTCAACGTCGGCCGTCGGCCCACCTTCCACCCCGAGGCGAACGTCGACCTGGTGGAGGTCCACCTGCTCGCAGGCGGCCGGGACCTCTACGGACGCCGGCTGGAGGTCTGGTTCGTCGAGAAGCTGCGCGACGAGGCTCGCTTCGCCGGACCCGAGGCGCTCAAGGCCCAGATCCAGACTGACATCGAGCGGGCCCGCGAGCTTCTCCTGGATTGAGCGCGGCCCGGGTTGACGACGACCGGGTCCGGCTCTAGGATTCGTGACTGCTCGGCCAGGTAGCTCAGTTGGTAGAGCACTTGATTGAAAATCAAGGAGTCGGCGGTTCAAGTCCGCCCCTGGCCAACCGCCGAAGCCCGCTCACCGAGCGGGCTTCGTGCGTTCCGGAGGAGCTCACTCGGACACGCGGGTCACGCGCGCCGACGCAGTCCGGGGATCCAGCGCGCGGCTTCGCGCCAGGCTGAAGGCTCCAGGCGCTGGTGCATTTCGCTACGTTTCGGCCGTGGCTGAGCCGCGTTCAACGAACGCCGCATGGCAAGTATGCGAGGCCTCAATCACACTCTCGGAACCAGTACCCCTGATGATCGGTCAGGGGGTCCTCGTGTGGTGATCTGACAGCACGGGGTACACCACGCTGCGCATGAGGTCTATGCCGAACCAAGCCGTCTTCGCCGCCGCCTTCCACGACGCGCCCTGCGGGCTGATCCTCAGTGACGTGGGCGGACGGATCCTCCTGGCCAACAAGGCGGCGGGGGTCATGTTCCGCTACGACGTCGAGCGCCTGACCCAGCTGGGGATCGAGGACCTCGTCCCCCGCCGGATCCGCGACTCTCATCCTGCGCTGCGAGAGCTGTTCTTCGCGCGCCCGACCCACCGCGCCATGGGCGAGGGTCGGGACCTGACCGCGGTGCGCAGCGACGGGACGGAGTTCCCGGCGGAGATCGGCCTGAGCCCGATCGCCTCCTCCGACGAACTGCGGGTCCTGACCTCGATCGTGGACATCAGCTCCCGACGCGCCGCCGAGGAGGCGCAGGCCAAGCTCGAGGCCGACATGTGGGAGAAGCAGAAGCTCGAGAGTCTGGGGCTCCTCGCGGGCGGAGTCGCCCACGACTTCAACAACCTGCTCCTGGGGGTGTTCGGCAGCGCCGACCTGGCCCTCGAAGAGCTCCCCAAGGCGTCGCCGGTGCGGCGGCGGCTGGAGGTGATCCGCAGCGCGGGCAAGCGCATGGCGGAGCTCGCCCAGCAAATGCTGGCCTACGCCGGGCGCGGCCGGCTCGTGCTCGAGGAGGTCGACTTGAACCTCGTGCTGCGTGAGCTGGTCGAGCTGCTCGAGGTCGCCGCCGACCGCAAGGCGACGATCCACCTCGACCTGGCCTCCGGGCTCCATGCGATCCGCGCGGACCCCAGCCAGATCCGCCAGGTGTTGCTGAACCTGATCACCAACGCCGTGGCCGCGCTCGAGGGGCGCACCGGCATGGTCTCGATCCGCACCGGAAACCAGTACTGCGACGCGGCCTACCTCGCCCAGCACCACGATATAGAGCAGCTCGAGCCCGGCTACTACGTGCGCCTCTCGGTCAGCGACACCGGGAAGGGCATGGACCCAGAGCTCCAGAAGCGGATCTTCGACCCGTTCTTCACGACCAAGCCCGGCGGACGCGGGCTGGGGCTGGCGGCGGTGCGCGGGATCATGAACGCCCACGGCGGCGCGATCCGGGTCTACAGCGAGGTGGGGCGCGGGACCCACTTCAAGCTCCTGTTTCCGGCGGTGCACGACGAGGCCACGGGCGCGGAGCCCGCCTCGGCAGAGCCCGCGCCCGAGGCCGCGAGCCTGCTCCTGGTAGACGACGACGAGTTGGCCCGGAGCATGGCCGCCGACATGCTCGGGCACCTGGGCTATCGGGTGGTCCCGGCGGGGGAGGGGGCGGAGGCCCTGAGCCTCTACCAGGACCCGCGGCAAGGAGTTCGACGCGGTGATCCTCGACCTCACCATGCCCCACATGGACGGCGCCGAGCTGTTCGAGCGCCTGCGGGGCGAGGGTGCAGCCTCCCGATCGTGATCGTGAGCGGCTACGCCAAGGAGGAGGTCCACGAGCGCTTCGCGGGACGGGACGTCGCGGGCTTCGTGCAGAAGCCCTACAGCCTGACCGAGCTCAAGGAGTCGGTGCTCGAGGCCCTGGGGGGCGGGTAGGCCTCGGCCTCCCCGTCGTCCAGGCTCGCCTGCGCGACCGACTCAGCGGTCGACGTAGATCGGGGCGGTGAAGATCTCGCTCCCGTCGGCCTGGCGCACCAAGGCGTAGAACCACGCGTCGACGCTGGGGTTCACCGTGACCGTCGCCGAGCCGGCCGCGCCGCTGATCGCCTGGGTCACCGCGACCGCGCCGCCGTTGGTGTAGATCTCGAGGGTCGACGCCGGCTGGCCCCCGCCGTCGCTCCACTCCACGGTCAGGCTCACCGATCCCGAGCCGACCACGGTCGAGCCCATCCACAGGCTCCCGTTGGCGAACATGCGCGCGGCGGCGTCGGTGTCCGAGCTCGAGAACACGCGCCCTTCGCGCAGGGCCAGCAGCACGTGGGCCACGTCGAAGGTGTCGCACCACACCCCGGTCCGCCGCCCGGTCTTGTCGCCCCAGAGCCCCGTGTGGTTGTCCTGGTTCGAGGTCGGCGCCAGGTGCCAGCCCTTGTCCAGGGCCGGAATGTAGCCGCGGTCCGGGCGCTCGGCGTTGCCTGCGCCCATGCAACTGATCAGGGTCATGAACTTGTCGGCGGGGGCGTCGTAGGTCAGCGAGTTCCAGCGGTCGAGCCCGTTGAGGTCCGAGAAGCTGGGGTGGTTGAACTGCCCCACAGCGCCCTCGGCGTAGGCCACGTTCACGCCTCGCGCGTAGAACTCAGCCAGGGTGTCGGTGTCGGTCAGCGTCAGGGGGACGGTCTTGGCCCCGATCGTGTTGCAGTGGTTGATGTACGTGCCACCCGGCGTCACCCGGCCGTGGTTCCACTCGAAGCCGGTGAGCGCGACGAAGGTCGCGCGCTGCTCCGCGGCGGCCTGGGTCAGGGTGTTGGCCCACTCGGTGGCGTCGAGGTTGTCCAGGTGGTCGGTGACGGCCATGAGGTCGATCCCCGCCGTGTCGCGGGCGTAGGCCCAGGCGCTGCCCGGGGGCGCCGTCCCCGCGCCGGAGGTGTCGCCGCTGTAGCCGGTGTGGGCGTGGAGGTTCCCGCGGTAGACCGCGGTCGCCGCGGCGGCGGGCTGGGTGTAGGCCACGCCCTGGTAGCCGGGGAACGTGGCCTGATCGCCGAGGAAGACGCGCAGGGGCGGGTCCCCGAGCTTGGCTCCGGTGCCGCCCTGGACGTTGGAGATCGCGCCCGGGGCGGCGGTCGCGCTGAGGCCCAGGGTCGCGGGGCTCGCGCCAGGTCCCGGGCCCACGCCGACCTGGTAGGTCCCGACCACCGAGAGCACCGCGCCGGTCCCCAAGGTCAAGCTCACCACGCTGGCGGTGGCGCCGGCCGTCAGCGTCGCGCCGGTCCCCGGCGTGTCCCCGGTCACGAACACCAGGTCGCGGCCTGGGTCGGCGGACTGGACCATGACGTTCACGTCGAAGCTGAGGGCGACCTGGTCCCCGGCGCTGACCCCGCCGGACCCGTCGCTGTCGTAGTAGCGCACCGCGGTCAGCACCGGCGCGGGACCGGGGGTCGTGGGCGGCGGGCTGCTGGGCGGCGGGTTGCTGCTGGGCGGCGGGTTGCTGCTCGGCGGCGGGTTGCTCGGGGGAGGGGTCTGCGGCGGCGGTGGCGGCGGAGGTGGCGGCGCCGAGGACGGGGTGGGGGCGGGCGCGCCGCCGCCTCCTCCGCCGCCGCCGCAGCCCCAGCACACGATCCCCGCGGCCGCGACCGCAGCCAGCGTGAGCCCCGCTCGCTTCATCTCGACCCCCCTCGCCAGGCCTCGCCCCGAGTCTAGGGCACCGGGAGGGTCGAGCCCAAGCCCTTCCCAGCTCCCGCGCGGCCCGAACACCCCGTCGGTGCGGGACGATATGCTCAAAGCCAAATATCAAAGCGACTTGCAAACCCGGGTCGGGACCTCGTATACCAGGTCCCTCGAAGCCAGACGCGACCCGGGCGTCTCACTGCGGCGAGGACTCACGTGACTCCACCCCTGCTGATCGCCTCGAGCGACACCTCGACCACCGACGCCCTCGGCCGCTGCCTGGAGCAGGCCGGCGGGTGGCTCGCACGGGAGCAGCACGCCGAGGGCTACTGGCTCGGGCGCCTGCTGAGCAACTCCACCATGGAGGCGGAGTGGATCCTGCTCCAGCACGTGCTGGGGCTCGGCCGCAGCGACCCCAAGTTCGACGGGGTGGTGCGCGCGATCCTGGCCGAGCGCCGGGAGGACGGGAGCTGGGCCGTCTACAACGGCGCCCCCGAGGGCGAGCTCTCCAGCACCGTCGAGTGCTACGCCGCGCTGCGGGTCGCCGGGATCTCGCCGGACGCCGAGCCCATGAAGCAGACCCGGCGCTGGATCCAGGCCCACGGCGGCATGACCCGGCTGCGCAACTTCACGAAGTACTGGCTCGCGCTCCTGGGCGAGTGGTCCTGGGACCACGTGCCGGCGCTGCCCCCCGAGGTGATCGGGCTGCCCCATTGGTTCCCGACCAGCCTGTACCGCTTCTCCTCCTGGGCCCGGGCCACGATCGTGCCCCTGGCGGTGCTCGCGTCGCGGCGACACACCGTGCCGCTGCCCTCCGAGGCGCGGCTCGACGAGCTGGTCCCAGGGGGGCGCGACCGCCCCGAGCACCGGCTGCCCAAGAAGCGCGGCTTCGGCTGGCACACCCTGTTCCAGCTCGCCGACACCTGCCTCCGGCTCTACGAGCGCTACTCCCCGGTCAAGCCGCTGCGCGAGAGCGCGATCAAGCTCTGTCTGGAGTGGCTGCTCAAGCACCAGGAGGCCGACGGCGCGTGGGGCGGGATCCAGCCGCCCTGGGTGTGGGGGCTGATGGCGCTGCACGCCGAGGGCTACGCGCTCAAGCACCCGGTGCTGGTCGCGGGGATCAAGGCCTTCGAGGAGCCGTGGAGCTGGCGGGTCGGCGACGCGACCTACATTCAGGCGAGCAACTCGCCGGTGTGGGACACGGGGCTCATGTCCCTGGCGCTGCTCGACGCCGAGACCCCGGCCACGGACCCGCGCCTGATCCGCGCCGTGGACTGGCTGCTGGAGCAGGAGGTCCGCACCTGGGGAGACTGGCAGCAGAACGTCGAGCCCGACGTCGAGCCGGGGGGCTGGGCCTTCGAGTTCGCCAACGACGCCTACCCCGACGCCGACGACACCGCGGTGGTGCTCTCGGTGCTCGTGCGCATGCGCGAGTCCCTGGCGAACGACCCCGATCAGGCCCGCCGCGTAGGGCGGATCGACGCCGCGGTCGAGCGCGCCGAGGCCTGGTTGCGTGGGCTGCAGTCGACCAACGGCGGCTGGGCGGCCTTCGACAAGGACAACGACACCGCGCTGATCACGAAGATCCCGTTCTGCGACTTCGGCGAGGTCCTCGACCCGCCGAGCGTCGACGTGACCGCCCACGTGCTCGAGGCCTTCGCCCTCCGCGGGGCGACCCTGCGCGACCCGGCGGTGAACCGGGCGGTGACCTGGATCCTGGCAGAGCAGGAGCCCGAGGGCAGTTGGTTCGGGCGCTGGGGCTGCAACCACGTCTACGGCACCGGCGCCGTGCTCCCGGGCCTGGCCGCGGTCGGGTTCGATATGCGCGCCGAGTGCGTGCTCCGCGCGGCGCGCTGGCTCGTCGCCCACCAGAACGCCGACGGCGGCTGGGGCGAGACCTGCGCGAGCTACGTCGACCGCGCGTCGCGGGGCAAGGGGCCCTCGACCCCCAGCCAGACCGCCTGGGGTCTCTTGGGGCTGTTGAGCGTGCCCGGCCAGGACTTCGCCGACGCGATCCAGCGCGGCCTGCGCTGGCTGCTCGAGCGCCAGCGCCCCGACGGGACCTGGGACGAGGCCGAATACACGGCCACCGGCTTCCCGGGCTACGGCACCGGGGCGCGGCTCAACAGCGACGCCGAGGCGCGCCGCGCGCTGGGGCAGGACGAGAGCCTGCAGCGCGCGTTCATGATCCGCTACGACCTCTACCGCCACTACTTCCCGATCATGGCGGTCGCCCGGGCGCGGGCGGCGCTGGGCGAGTAGTCGCCTCAGTCGACGCGGCGCGCGTCCGGGAGCTCGCGCTCCAGGCCGCGCAGCAGAGCGTCGAGGGTCCTCGGGTTCTGGCCGAGGTCGCCCTTGCCGACCCGAGACTGGCCCTTGGCCTGGATCCAGAGCTCCCCCGAAGGCTGCGGCTCGAGCCACACCCACACGTCGTCGACGAAGCCAAACAGCGCCGAGGTGCGCTCGAAGTGCAAGCGCTCGCCGTCGTCGGCGACCCGCGCCCAGCCCGGGAAGCTCAGGGCCACGCGCGCGATCGCGGTCCGGGCCGCTTCGGGGGAGGTGGACACGACCAGGGGCCGCAGGCGCGCGTCCGGGGCGTCCGGCGCGGTCTCGGCGACGTTCACGTGCAGGTCGCGCGTCCAGTCGTCGACCTGCACCCCGAGCACGACTGCGGGCACCGCGCACAGGGCGAGGGCGAAGGCGAGCAGGCGAGGCCAGCGGCGGCGGCGTGCAGGTGCGTCGTTCATGGGCTCGACTCTACGCCAGGCGCGGGTCGCGGTCACGGTCATGGGGTTGCCTCCGCGTGGGATACGCCGCTCACGGCCCCGACGGATCACGGACAGCAGCAGGTGGGCTATCCTCCTGCGACCAGGAGGTCGCGCATGGGTCTGCGATGGCTGAGCCTGCTGCGCGCGTTCGCGCTGATCTGGGCGCTCGCGGGGTTGGGGTGGGGGCAGGAGGCCCCGGCCAACCTCGCGGCCTGGGACGCGCGCCGGGCGGCGTGCCTGGCCCACGCGGCGCGCTACGGCGGGCCCCACGGAGCCCTGGCGCGGCTGGCCCGGGGCGAGGCCCTCGGCGACCCCGCGCCGTTCGCCGAGCTGACCGACGCCGTCGCGGCGCGCCAGGACATGTCCGAGTTTCGCGTGGTGACCCTGCTGCGCCTGTCGCTCGGCTACCCGGAGGCCTTGCCGACGGCGCTCGCGGAGCGGATCGAGGCCGCGCTCCTGGGCTTCCGCTACTGGATCGACGAGCCCGGGCGCGACGGCATGCACCTCTGGACCGAGAACCACGTGCTGGGCTTCGCCGCGGCCGAGCTGCTCGCGGGGGAGCGTTGGCCGGAGCGGGTGTTCGCGAACAGCGGGCTCCGGGGGCGCGAGCACGCGGCGAAGGCGCGGGCGCGCTTCCTGCGCTGGAGCCGCGAGCGGCTGCGCTACGGGTTCAGCGAGTGGCTCTCGCCGGTCTACCTCGCGCTGCACGTGGAGCCCCTGGTCGCGCTCACGGACCACGCGCGGGACGCCGACGTCCGTCGGCGGGCGGCGACGGTCCTGGACCTCGTGCTGTTCGACCTGGCCCGGCTGCCCCAGCGCGGGCACTTCGGGCTCACCGCCGGCCGGACCTACGACGAGTTCTGCCTCGAGCCCCAGCGCCACGGCGTGGCCGACGTGATCGAGCTCCTGCAGGGCAGCCGCGGCGGCTTCCGCGACGGCGCGGACCGGGAGGCCGTGGCGCTGAGCAGCAGCCGCTACCGCCTGCCGTGGGTCCTGGCCGCGATCGCCGTCGACACGCCCCCGCCGCACGTCGAGCGCCTGCGGGTGGGGCTGACCCCGGAGGAGGGGCCGGCAGAGGGGATCGGGTTCGAGGACGAGGACGACGGCGTGTTCTGGTGGCAGCAGGGGGCCTACGCCCACCCTCGCGTCGTGCCCCTCAGCCAGCGCATGGTCGCCGCCCACGGGCTGGGGGGGCGCCCCGAGTTCGCGCCGCTCTCCCTGGACGCCCCCGCGGAGGCCCTGTCGACGCTCAGCCGCGCGCTGGGGCGCGTCTCCCGGGGGCCGCTGCTCTGCGGCGCGAACCTGACGGTGTTCCACGGACCGGACGCGCTCTTGAGCTCGGTCCAGGACTTCCGTCCCGGGACGTTGGGGTTCCAGGTCCACGCCTGGCAGGCGACCCTCGACCGCGAGGCGTTCGTGTTCAGCAATGCGCCGGGTCCTTGGAATCGCCCGGGCCCCGGCGCGTGGGCGGGGAGCACGCACCTCCCCCGGGTGATCCAGGTCCGAGACGTGCTCGTGGCCCTCTACCGCCCAGGGATCGCGCAGCGCCTGGCCTTCCCCCGCGAGACCCACGCCTACGTCCCGCGCGCGGGGTTCGACGAGCTGCGCGAGGTCGACGGCTGGGTCTGCGCGCGCAAGGGCTCGGGCTACCTGGCCCTGCGCTCGGCGCGGCCCACGCGCTGGCGAGGCGAGCAAGAGCTCGTCGCCGACGGGGCCCAGAACGCCTGGGTGTGTCAGGTGGGCAGCGCTGCCGAGGACGGCTCCTTCGCGCGCTTCGTCGCGGGGATCGCGGGCGCGCGCTTCAGCGCGCGCGGCGTCGATCGATTCGGGCTGGGCCCGGTCGCCGTGAGCTACGACGCGCCGGGGCTGGGGGAGCTCGCGGTGGGCTGGACCGGCCCCGCCACCCTGAACGGCGAGCCGCTGCCTCCTCCCGCGCACCCGCGGTTCGCGACGCCCTACGTCGACGCGCCGTGGCCCGCCGAGCAGCTCGAGCTGCGCCACGAGGGTTACCGGCTGAGCCTCAGCCCCGACGCCCGGAGCGGCGACGGGCTGGAACCCCGATTCTGAGCGGTCGAGGGGGGTGGAAGGTCGTCTGCGCTCTGGCGCTCGCACGCCCGCGGAAGACCGTGAAGCCGGTTTCTCGGAGAGGCTCCGCCTGCGGCGGGGCGGTCAGGCACTGCCACGTCCGGGCTGATCCCTCGTTGCGCCCGTGCGCTCGCCAAGAGCTCAGCGCTTGCGGGAGCTTCGCGTAGCCAGACGGAATGCACGAGGCGTCGGCAGCGGGGGTCGTAGTGTTCGACCACCCAGGCTCGTGCGATCCCGTCTAGGGCCGAGGGAGCTCGTCCTCGTCGGAGGCGAGGGGGTCGAAGCCGAGCTCGCCGCTGTCTGCCAGGAGGGGAGCGCCGGAGGCGTCGTCGTCGTCGCTGGAGGCGTCGTCGGCGAGCTCTACGCCGTCGTCGCTGGAGGCATCGTCGGCGAGCTCTACGTCGTCGTCGCTGGGAGCGTCGTCGGCGAGCTCTACGTCGTCGTCGCTGGAGGCGTCGTCGGCGAGCTCTACGTCGTCGTCGTCGCTGGGAGCGTCGTCGGCGAGCTCTACGTCGTCGTCGTCGCTGGGAGCGTCGTCGGCGAGCTCCACGTCGTCGTCGCTGTCGTTGGCGTCCGCCGGAGCGGGCTGGAGCCCGGCCTCCTTGAGCTGCGCCTCGAGGGCGCGGACGCGGCTCTGGAGCCGCTCCTCGATCTCGATCTGCTCCATGGAGACGTCGTCCAGCTCCTGGACCAGGCGGGCCTGCTCGCCCTTGTGGTGCGCGACCTGCTCCAGGGCGGCCTTGAGCTCGGCCTTGATCCCCTCCATGTCGCTCTTGTCGACGCTGCTCTCGCGCGCCTCGCGGAGCTCGGTCTCGAGCACCGCGCGCCGCTCCTCGACCGCGGCCAGCGCCTTGCGAGCTTCGCTCAGCTCGTCCTGCAGCGCCGTGAGCCGGTCGTCGACGGTGGCGTCGGGGTCTCCGCCCTTGGACTTGAGCTCCTCGATCTCGTGCTGCAGGCGCTCGACCTCGGTGCGGTGCTCCGCGCGGTCCTTCTTACCCGCCTCGGTGCGCTCCTTGAGCCGCTCCTCGAGGTCCGCGACCTTACCGGCGGTGGTCGCCCGGCCCTCGAGGCTCACGACCTCGACATGTGCCCGCGGCGCAGGCGCTCGGTGGTGGCGCGCGAGCATGTCGCCCTGGGGAGCACGCCGGTCTTGGCGCCCTCCTTGGCTTGCTCGAGCTGGCTCTCGAGCTCCCGCACGCGCTGTTCGAGGGCGCCGGCCTGGGCGGCGTCGCCGACGGTGGCCCCGGCGGGCAGGTCGAGGAATTTCTCCAGCGCCTGGCGCATGCGCCGCTCCTCGGCGAGCTCGCGCTTGAGCAGGCGCACGCGCTGACCGTCGGCCTTCCCCGCGCCGTCGTCCTGGATCACCTTGTCCCACCACGGCTTCTCGTCGGAGTCGTCCGCCGCGGCGGGCGCCGCCTTGGAGGCGGAGGCCGGAGCCCCGCCCACGAAGCGCACCCGGGTGTTGCCCAGGGCGAACACGTCCTCCGAGGTCAGCTCATGGCGCTCGACGCGCTCGGCTCCGGTGCCCTTGAGCACCCAGGTCCCGTTGGACGACCCCTGGTCCTCGATCAGGTAGCGGCCGCCGACGTGCTTGATCTCCGCGTGGTTGAAGGAGATCCACGGGTCATGGATCGCGAGCTTGGCGGAGTCGCGGTTGCCGATATCGACGACCTCGCCTTCGCCAGGGAGCTCGAACTCGAGCCCCTTGCGCTTGCCGCTCAGGATCAGCAGTTTCGCCATGCAATCCGCCAGCTCTCAGGGAGTTAGAGCGGAGGAATGATAACGGCTCTGAATCGGGGGGGCAACGCGACCCGTCTCAGCGCGGCGGGCCGAGGGGCCGAACCTCCGGCCCGCGCTCCCGTATACTCGCCGCTCCGATAGGAGGACCCCATGCTCCGCAGCTTGACCTGCCTCACCGCGATCGCCCTCAGCGTCGCCTCCGCCCAGTCGGGCGAAGAGATCATGCGCAAGGCCGACAAGGCCAACCGCTCCCGCGACGAGCGCTCGGTGATCGAAATGAAGTTGATCGCCAAGAACGGCCAGGAGCAGGAGCGCTCCCTCGAGGTGCTCGGCTTCACCGATCAGGACGGCGACGACGACAAGGGCCTCATGCGCTTCATGAGCCCGCCCAAGGTGCGCGGGACCGCGGTGCTCACCGTGGAGCGCAGCGGCGGCGCCGACGATCAGTGGGTGTTCCTCCCCGCGCTGAAGAAGACCAAGCGGATCGCCTCGGGGCAGCGCACCAACCGCTTCGCGGGCACGGACTTCACCTTCGAGGACCTGCGCAGCGAGAACTTCGAGGAGTATCAGTACAAGCGCCTCGACGACCAGAAGGAGGGGGATCGCGACTGCTGGGTGGTCGAGGCCACCGCCAAGCCCGACGTCGAGACCGGCTACTCCAAGCGCGTGATCTGGGTCGACAAGGAGCGCCTGACGTCCCCCCGCACCGAGTTCTACAACTCCCGCGGCGAGAAGCAGAAGACGCTGCGCCAGCTCGACTTCTCCCAGGACCACGGCCTCTGGCGCTCCCGAGGCTCGATCATGGAGGACCACCTCCGCGGCACCAAGACGGTGTGGCGCACCACCGAGCGCCAGATCAACCCCGGGCTCGACGAGTCGACCTTCACCGTCGCGACCCTCGAGCGCGGAGCGTAGCAGCCCGTTGAGCGCCGCCGCGGTCTTCGGGGGCCTGCCCCGCCAGAGCGCCGTCCACCGCGCAGCCTCGTGCCTGCTGCTCGCCCTCGCCGCGGGCGCGGCCTCCGCGCAGGACGACGGGGCCCGCCGCCCGGGGTTCCTGGGGGTGCAAATGGCGCCCTGGACGGTGCCCGACGCCGATCCGCCCCAGTCCCTGGTGGCGGTCACCGGCGTCGTCCCCGGCTCGGGGGCCGCGGCCGCGGGGATCCTCGCCGGCGACGTGATCGCGGCGGTGGACACGCAGTCCACCGCGGCGCCGCCAGCGGAGGTGCTCCAGCGCTTCTCCAGCCTGATCCGGGCGCGAGGCGCCGGAGAGACCCTGGCGCTCACGATCCGCCGGCCGACCCTCAGCGTGCACGCGTTCAGCGACGGCGAGGAGGTCCAGCCGCCGGAGGACGCGACCGGCCCCAACGCCAGCCGGATCCTGCCGGACCTGGCCGAGCTGCTCGAGGCCCACCCCGACGGTCGGCTCGAGGTCCGCGCCGAGCGCACCCTCCCCGAGAAGGTGTTCGAGGTGACCCTGGGCGAGCGACCCGAGTCCCTGGCGCCGGCCCTCCCCCCCAACGCCGAGCTGCGCCCCGACCTCGAGGTCCGCGGCGACTCGCCGCGCGGCGCCCTGGTGCGGGCCGCCGCCGAGCGCGTGCCCGGCGCGCTGGCCGACGTGCGCCAGCGCCTCGAGCAGAACGAGGCCGTGGACGACGCCTTCCGGCTGAAGACCGTGCGCTACCTGCACCGGGAGCCCGTGCGCCTGGGCGACGCGACCCGGACCCTGGCGCGGACGCTGGTCGTCGACTGCATGGAGCAGCCGAGCCCCGCGGGGGCGGTCCTGGCCCAGCTCCAGCTCGAGCTGGACGTGGCCCCGGTCACGAGCGCGGTCCCCGCGCGCCCCGCCCGCGGCGCGGACGCGGCGAGCTACGCGCGCTACGCCGCCGCCTGCGCGCTCCTCGCGCGGCAACGAGTCGAGCGGGCCCTGCGCGAGCTCTCGGCCACCGAGCGCGAGGCCCTGGCCGACGCCTTGCCGCACCTGGCCGACGCCTTCGCCGAGCACATCTACCTGCACGAGGACGCCGACCTGCGCCGACGCGCGCGGAACCTGGCCGCGCTCCCGCTGCTGGCCAAGGTCGACCGCGGGGCCATGCTCGACGCGCTGTCTGCCTTCGCGGCCTTCAGCGAGCCCGAGTTCCTCATGCAGCTGCGCCTGGACCTGCTGGCCCAAGAAGAGCGCGGCGACTACTACCGCTTCAACGTGCCGGCGACGACCGGCCGGGTGCTCGCCGACCTGGTGCTCCCCGAGCTCGGCAACCAGCGCGTGATCGTGGGCTCCTCGGACCCCAACGTCTACCGGCTCGACGCGGCGATCGTGATCGACCTCGGCGGCGACGACCACTACCACCAGCCCGTGGGCGGCGCGCGCCCCGACCGCCCGGTGGCGCTGTGCGTGGACCTCGACGGCCACGACCGCTACCAGGCCACCGTACCCTTCGCCCAGGGCGCCGGGTTCATGGGGGTCGGGCTCCTGGTCGACGCGGCCGGGGACGACGTCTACACCTCCAACCGCACCTTCGCTCAGGGGGCAGGCCTCGCGGGCGCGGGCATGTTGATCGACCTGGCGGGAGACGACCGCTACCGCGCGCCGACCTACGCCCAGGGCGCGTGCCTCGCGCAGGGCGCGGGGGTCCTGATCGACGACGACGGGCGCGATCTGGTGAGCGGCGGGCTCTACGTGCAGGGGTTCGCCGGTCCGGGCGCGTTCGGATTGCTCCTCGCGCGTGGCGGCGACGACCGCTACGAGGCCACCGGCAGCGAGCCCTGCGGCTACGGCGACGCGGGGACCTTCCGCGGCATGAGCCAGGGCGCCGCGATCGGCTTCCGCAACCTGGCGTCCGGCGGGATCGCGCTCCTCGTCGACCACTACGGGCGCGACGTCTACGAGGCCGGGAACTTCTCGCAGGGCGGCGGCTACTACTACGGCTGGGGCTCGCTCGTGGACCTGGGGGAGACCCGCGACCTCTACGAGGGCTCGCGCTACGCCCAGGGCTTCGCCGCCCACTCGGCCCTGGGGTCGCTCTGGGACGACGGCGGCGACGACGCCTACCAGTCCTTCGTGGGGGCGAGCCAGGGCGCGGCCTGGGACCTCTCGGTCACCGCGTTCATGGACGACTGGGGCAACGACCGCTACTTGGGCGGGCCCGCGTTCTCCTACGGCGCCGCAGCGCACAACGGGTTCGCCCTGTTCCTGGACGGCGCCGGGGAGGACACCTACGTCGCCGCCCCAGGCCGGGTGGGCCCCAACGACTACCACGGCGGCCAGAGCGTGGCCGTGGTCCTCGACCTCGGCGGTGAGCTCGACCGCTACCCCGAGGGCAGCGGCCTCGGCGACGACCGGGGCCAGGTGCGCGAGGGGCAGAGCGTGGTCGTCGACTTCCCCGCGACCGACCCGCGGGAGGCGCAGCAGCAGCTCGAGACCTTGCTCGGCCCCTGACCGCCGGGCCGCGGCTACTTCTTGGGGCGAAAGGCCTGGACGACCTCGTCGTGGGTCTCGAGGTAGGGCCCCTCGATCAGCTCGACGCAGTAGGGCACCGCGGGGAACACCGCGATCAGGCACTCGCGGATCGCCTTGGGCGAGCCGGGGAGGTTGATCACCAGCCCGCCCGGGCGCCCGTCGCTGGGGAAGCGGATCCCGGCCTCCTGGCGCGAGAGGATCGCGGTCGGGACCTTCTGCAGGCTGACCTGGCGCATGAGCTCGCCGAAGCCAGGCATGGGCTTGTGACACACCGCGAGGGTCGCCTCGACCGTCACGTCGCGCCGGGCGGGGCCGGTGCCGCCGGTGGTCACGACCAGGCTGCAACCCAGGTCGTCCACCAGCTCGATCAGGGTGCGCTCGATCGCGTCCAGCTCGTCGGGGATCACCCGGGCCACGGCCTCGAACGGGGTGCGCAGGAACTCGCGCAGGCAGGCCTCGAGCGCAGGGCCGCCCCGGTCTTCGTACTCTCCGCGGCTGGCGCGGTCGGAGACCGTCACCACCCCGATCCTCGGCAGGTCCGTCACGTCGGCCCTCCTTCAGGGCGCCGAGGCTAACCGGACCCGCGCGGGCGCGCGAGGACGGAGGCCGGGTCGGCGACTTGCGCGCCTCGGCGGCAGGTGCATCACTGATACCAACCTTGACGTGGAGTACGGCTCGAATGAACAGTGCGCGGTGCAGCGATTGCAACCAGCTCCGAGTGCTCAACCCCATGGGACGCTGCCCGGTGTGCGGCAAGCAGATCTCCCAGCGCCTGTCCGCGGCGCCCACCGCGGGGACGCACCTGCGCTACGCCACGCGTTACTTGATCCCGCTCGGCGCCGGCGTGGTGCTGCTCCTGGGGGCGATCGCCCTGGGCACGTTCAGCGTCCGGCTCGGGGTCATCCTTGGCCTGGGCGGGGCAGGGTTCCTGGTCGACGGGATCTTTGCCTACCTCTCGGCCTGATCCCCGAGCGCGTGGGATAGAGTCTGCGGACCCACCTGGAGGAGTCGTCATGCGCACCCTGTTCGCCCTGATCCTGCTCGCCGCCCCCCTGGTCCAGGCCGAGGACGGCCCCGCCGAGAAGGCGCACCCGCTGGGGCCGCTGGTGAAGACCCTGCAGGCCAGCAAGGGCGCGCCCTTCTCCTGCAAGGTGGCCGAGGACCGCGTGCACGTCGAAGGGCACGGCGAGGGCGCGAGCCCGCTGTGGCACGACCCGGGGGCCGAGAGCCCCACGACCCTCGAGGTCCAGGTCTCGGTCCAGAGCGAGGACGGGGACCGCGGCGCCGGGCTCGCGCTCGAGATTCCGGGGGGCAGCGTGATCTTCGTGCTGCTCCCCGGCGGTCGCGTGGGGGTCTACGAGTGCGACGGCCAGGGTGCCCCCAAGCCCCGCTCCGTCTCCGGCTTCGACGACCTCGACTCCACGCAGCCCCACACCCTCCAGGTCGTGCGCGAGGGGCGCACCCTGCACTTCATGCTCGACGGCGAGCGCGCGAGCTCCTGGGGCAACGACCGCCTGGCGCAGGTGGGCAAGGTCGGAGTCGTGGTCCTGGGCGACGCCAAGGCGACCCTCCAGGGCTACGCCGAATCCGGCGAGTGACGGAGCCGGACAACGTCTGGGCGACCTTCTTCGCCCACCACGCGTCGGTCTACGACCAGAACGTGTTCACCCAGAACACCGCGGCGGAGGTCGAGTTCCTGCTCGAGGAGCTCGCGCTCGCGCCCGGCGCGCGGATCCTGGACCTGGGCTGCGGCACCGGGCGCCACGCCGTCGCCCTCGCCCTGCGCGGGTTCGCCGTCACCGGGCTCGACCTCTCGCCGGCCATGCTCCAGGTCGCGCGCGCCCGGGCCGAGGAGGTCGGGGCCGAGGTGACCTGGATCCAGGGAGACGCCGCGGCCCTCGCCTGCGCGGAGCCCTTCGACGCCGTCCTCGGCCTGTGCGAGGGCGGCCTGGGGCTGCTCGACCGGGACGACGACCCGATCGAGCAGCCGCTCGCGATCCTGCGGCGGGTGTTCGAGGGCCTGAAGCCCGGCGCGCGCTGCGTGTTCACGGTGCTCAGCGCGACGCGCATGATCCGCGCCTTCGGTGCGGAGGATCAGGCCGCGGGGCGCTTCGACTTCCAGACCCTGGTCGAGCAGGGGAGCTTCGCGCCCCGCGAGGGCGCGCCGGAGGTGCCGACCCGCGAGCGCGCGTTCGTGGCCACGGAGCTCCGGCTCCTGTTCCGCCTGGCCGGGTTCACGGTCGAGCACGTGTGGGGCGGCACCGCCGGCAACTGGGGCCGCCGCCCCCTGGACCCCGACGAGTACGAGCTCATGATCGTGGCCCGCCGCCCCTGAGCGATCGCCTCAGTCCTGCGGTGGGGGATCCTCGTCGAGGACGAGCTCCTCCTCGGCGAGCTCTGCCGAGTCCGCCTGCGGATCGACCGGGCCGTCGCGCTGTGTCGGATCGCTGGCGACCTCCACCGCCTCCACCGCCGCCGGCTCCCGGCCCAGGAGCCGCGCGGCGCCGCGCTTGAGGTCCTCGAGGATCAGGTAGAGGCAGGGGATCACGATCAGGGTCAGGCCGGTGGCGAACAGGAGCCCGAACACGATCGACATGGCCATGGGGCTCAGGAAGCGCGCCTGGCCGCTGGCGAAGAAGGCGAGGGGCGCGAGCCCAAAGACCGTGGTGGCCGAGGTGAGCAGGATCGGGCGCAGGCGGCGCACGCTCCCGGCGACGGCGGCCTCGAAGGTCGAGACCCCCTGGCTGCGGAGCTGGTTCACCAGGTCCACGAGCACCAGGCTGTCGTTGACCACGATCCCGCTGGTGGCCACCAGGCCCATCATGGACATGAACGACACGTCCTCGCCCAGGAGCACGTGCCCCACCAGGATCCCGTCGATCCCGAAGGGGATCGCGATCATCACGAAGAACGGCTGGAGGAAGCTCTTGAACTGGGTCCCCAGGATCAAATAGATCAGGAGCAGCGAGAGGAAGAACCCCTGCATGAGGCCGGCCATGGACTTCTCGGCCTCGCGGCGCTGGCCCTTGATCCGGAGCGTCACCCCGTAGCGCTGGGCCAGGGGGCGCTCGAAGCGGCGCTGCAGGCGGTCGGTGACCTCGATCGCGTTGGCCTTGGCCACGTCCACGTCGGCGAGCACGGTGATCGCCCGCTGGCGGTTGCTGCGCAGGATCTTCGAGAGCCCGCGGCCCTCGACGGCCCGCGCCACCGCGCCGAAGGGCACCCGCTCCCCGGTGGGCGTCGTGAGCCACATGTCCTCGAGCGAGGCGCGCAGCGCGCGCGACGAGGGGGGGAAGCGCACCACGAGCTCCACGTCCTCGTCGAAGCGGCGCACGGTGGTGGACTCGTTGCCCTGGAACGCGTTGCGCACCTGGAGCCCGACGGAGCGGGTGTCGAGGCCCAGCGCGGCCGCGGCCTCCTCGTCGATCCGCACCTCGAGCTCGCTCTTACCCGGGGCCCAGTCGTCGTAGACGTCCTGCACGCCGGGCTGCTCCCGGAGCCAGGTCTGCAGCTCACGGCTGGCCTCCAGGAGCCGGTCGTAGTCCTCGCCCTCGAGCCCGACCTCGATCGCCGCGCCGCCGGGGCCGGCCTGGAGCCCCTTGAACTCGAGCTTGGTGAACTGCTCATGGCCCACCACTTGCTCGCGCAGCGACTCCACGATCTCGGTCGCGGCGCGCTCGCGCTCGTCGGGCTGGCTGAGGTTGACCACCACCTGCCCCAGGTAGCTCCCGCGGTCGATGCGGTTGAAGTCCACCGCGCTCAGCCCAATGTTCGTGACCACCGCCCGGCGCTCGTCGGGGGGCAGCTCGAGCACGGCGGCCTCCAGCAGCTCGGTCTCGCGGGCGGTCTTCTCTAGCGAGGTGGTCGTGGGGAGCTCGAAGTTCAGGAAGTAGGTGTCGCTCTCGAAGGCGCCGAACAGCACGAACTTGAGCTGGGTCGTGGCCCAGGTCACGAGCAGCAGCGAGCCCGCGAGCACACAGGCCATGAGCAGGTAGCGGTTGCTGAGCGCCCCGCGCACCCAGCCTTCGTAGCGCGGGAGGAAGCGCGTGAAGCGCGTCTCCGCTTCGGGAGGGGTCGGGACCGCGACCTCTGCCACGTGGCAGGGCAGGATCACGAAGCACTCGAGCAGGCTCCCGATCAGGCACAGGGTCACCACGATCGGGACCACGGACATCCACTGCCCCATCTCGCCTTCGACCAGGAGCATGGGGAGGAACGCAGAGACGGTGGTCAGGATCGTGGAGAGCACCGGCCGCGCGACCTCCGCGGTGCCCTGGATCGCGGCCGCCGCCGGCGTCAGCCCCTCTTCGATCAGGCGGTAGATGTTCTCGGTGACGATGATCGCGTCGTCCACGAGCATGCCCAGGATCAGGATCAGGGCGAACAGGCTCATCATGTTGATCGAGTAGCCGCTGAGGGTCATGCCCACGAAGGTGAACAGGAACGCCAGCGGGATCCCCAGCGCGACCAGGAACGCCATGCGCCAGTTGAGCAGCACGCACAGCGAGATCATGACCAGGAAGAACCCGCTGAAGGCGTTGTTCTGCATGGTCTCGATCCGCGACTGGAGGAACACCGAGGTGTCGGTGTGCACGTCGGCGGAGATCCCCGCGGGCAGGCGCAGCTCGCGGGCGAGGTCCTTCACCGCCTGGGCGATGTCCAGGATGTTCCCCTCGGGGTCCTTGAGCGCGGTCAGGTTCAGCGCGGGCTTGCCGTTGAAGCGCCCGTAGGTCTCGGCGCGCTCGAAGCCCGGGCGCACCCGGGCCACGTCCCCCACCCGCACGTGGGCGCCGTCGGGCTCGGCCCGGACCACGATCCGCTCGATCGCCTCGGCGGTCTTGGCCTCGCCCTTGGTGCGCAGCACGACCTCGTCCCGGGCGCGCTCCAGCAGCCCGCCGGGCATGCTCAGGTTCTGCGCGGCCAGGGCGTTGGCCACCTGGGCCAGGGTCAGCTCGAAGCCCTCGAGCGCCGCGGGTTCGACCTCGATCAGCCACTGCACGTCGCGCAGCCCGGAGGGGCGCACGTTGCCGACCCCGGGGATGTCCTCCATGCGGCGTTGGATCGGGCGGATCAGGTCCTTGAGCGCCAGCTCGTCGAGCTCGCCGTAGATCGAGAGCGTGATCACCGGGAACTGCGTCTTGATCTCGGTGGCGGTGGGCTCCTCGGCGTCCTCGGGGAGCCCGGTGATCGTGTCCAGGGCCCGGTCGAGGTCGGTCAGCGCGCGGTCGACGTTGGTCCCGCGCCGGAGGTAGACGTCGACCAGGCTCACCCCCTCCATGGAGGTGGACTCGACGGTCTCCACGCCGTCGACGGTGTCGACGGCGTCCTCGACCTTGACCGTGATCAGCTCTTCGATGTCCTCGGGGGACGCGCCAATGAACGGCGTGCTCACGAGCAGCCGGTTGCGGGTGAAGTCCGGGAAGATCTCCCGGGGCATGGTCAGGTAGCTGTGCACCCCCGCCACCAGGATCAGGAGCGAGAGCAGGTGCACCGCCACCGGGTTCTCGACCGAGGTCTCCGCCAGCTTGCGGAACATGCGGTTACTCCAGCCTGCGGATCGGGGCTCCGTCGAACAAGAGCGCGGTGCCGTCGACGACGACCTCCCACGGCGGCGAACCCCAGGCCTCGGGAGACGAGCGCAGGAGCCGCCCCTCCCCCAGCCGCGCGCCGAGCTCGACGGGGTGGCGCTGGACGCGGTCGTCGACCACCACGTAGAGGGTGGCCCGCTCCTCGTCGGCGACGACCGCGGTGTCGGGGATCCACACCGCGCCCTCGACCTCGCCGCCGTCGAGGGTCACCCGCGCGAACAGCCCGGGGCGCAGCGCACCGGGGTTCTCGAGCACGACGTCCACCGCGACCTTCTGGGTCGCGGGGTCGGCTGCCGCGGACACGCCCTCGATCGTCCCCGTCGTCACGAGCCCGCGGCGGCCGGTAAACCTGGGGTGCTCCGCGTCGGCAGGGGGGAGCAGGCTCGGGACCTCGACCTGGGCGCCCGCGCCGGCGCTGAGCCAGGTCGCCTCGCCGGGGCGCACGTGCAGCCGCACCCGGACCCGCGAGGCGTCGACCAGGCGCACGACCGCGGTCCCCGGGGCGACGGTGTCGCCTACGCCCACCAGGCGGTCCACGACCTCGCCGGCGAAGGGCGCGCGCACGGTGCAGCGCGCGCGGTCGCGGGTCGCGACGCGCTCGGCGACCTGAGCCCGGACCAGGCTGGCCTCGGCGGCGACGAGGTCCGCGGCGGCGGTCTCGGCGGCGGCCTCGAGCTGCACGTAGGCGGCGCGGGCCAGGCGCCACACCTCGTCGGCCTGGTCGGCGCGGTCCTGGGACGCGACGGAGTCGCCCACCAGGCGCTGCCAGCGGTCGCGCTCGCGGGCGCGGGCGGCGAGGCGCTCCTCGGCCGCCGCGAGCTGGTCGCGCAGCCCCGCCAGGTTCGCGGCGGCTTGCCCGCGGCGCCCTTCGGCCACCGCGACCTCGACCCGGCTGGTCTCCAGGCGGAGCTGCGCGTCGGTGGGGTCGAGCTCCAGCAGCGGATCGCCCTCGGCGACGGTCGCGCCCAGGGGCGCCGCGAAGCCCAGGACGCGCCCGCCGACCTCCGCCGCGACCCGGGCGTCGCCCACCGCCGCGAGCCTGCCGTAGGCCAGCACGTGGCGGGCGCGGGTCTCGGGGGCCACCTGCGCGGTGCGCACGGCGGTGGGACGCGCCGCGGGGCGCAGGGGGTCGTGGCCCTCCTTGGGCTCGATCACCGCGAAGCCGAAGGGGTAGCGCGTGATCGCCGCGACCTCGACCTCCTGGGACGGACCCGGGGCGGGCTGCGGGCGCACGAGGTAGCGCCCCTCGCCGAGGTCGGTCAGGCCGTCGACCCGCACGACCGTCTCGAGCTCCTCGCGGCGGGCGGCGAGGAAGCGAATCGCGACGCTCCCCACCAGGCCCACGCCCAGGACTGCGAGCACCCAGAGGACCGTGTTGCGCCGCGTCATGCCCCCTCCGCGGGCGCATTGTGCCTCTCCGCGGGCGATCGGCAAACCCCGCCGGGAAGTCGGAGGGTGAACGGCGGGCGCGGCGCGGGGGCGCTGCGCTAGGGTCGGGGGGGAGGTCGCATGCGCGGTACGATCCTGGGGCTCGCGCTCGTGCTGGGGGCGACCGGCGTGGGGGCGCAAGAGCGCGCCCCCGACTTCGAGGCGGCGCTGGGCTGGCTGGTGCGCCACCAGCACGAGGACGGCGGCTGGCGCGCCGCGGCCTGGGAGGAGCGCTGCGAGGAGGCGGGCTGCAAGGGGCCAGGGGCCGCCGCCGGCGAGGCGCGTTACGACGTCGGGGTCAGCGCCCTCGCGCTCTTGGCCCTGGTCGAGGGCGGACACACCCGCAGCGAGGGAGCGCACAGCGCGAGCGTCGCCAAGGGCGTCGAGTTCCTGCGCGCGCAGCAGCGGGAGCAGGACGGGGCGATCGGGTTTCGCTACGACTACCTGGGGGAGCAGATCTACAACCACGCCGTGGCGACCCAGGCGCTGTGCGCGCTCCTCGAGCGCGGCGACGAGGCCCTGCGCGGCCCGTGCGAGCGCGCGGTGGCCTTCTGCCTCGAGGCGCAGAACCCGGGGCTCGGCTGGAAGTACGGGGTGCGCTCGGGGCGCAACGACACCTCGGTCACGACCTGGATGATCCAGGCGCTCTCGCGGGCGTGGCGCGCCGGCGTCGAGGTGCCCCCGACGGCCTTCGAGCACGCCCACACCTGGTTGGAGCGGGCGACCGCCCGCGACGGCGTCGCGGGCTACGAGACCCCGGGGGGCGGGAGCAGCACCTACGCGGCGAACGACGGCAAGTTCGACCCGCTGCCGACCATGACCGCGGCGGCGCTCCTCGGCCGACGGCTGTGCGAGCAGGTGCGCGCCAGGCGCGAGGTCGTGGATCGGCGGGACGCGCAGCAGGCGCTCGTGCTGGCAGCGCCCCCGAGCTGGCCGGCCGACTCGACGCGGACCTGCAACTTCTACTACTGGTACATGGGCGCCCGCGGGCTGGCTGCGGCCTCGACCGCGGCCTCGGCGGAGGGCTGGACGCCCTGGCGCGCGCGCCTGAGCGCGGCCCTCGGCGTGCACCAACGGGTCGGTGGCTGCGCCGACGGGTCCTGGGATCCCGTCGGCGAGTGGTGCTTGGTGGGCGGGCGGGTGCTCGCGACCGCGCTCAACGCGCTCAGCGTCGCCCAGCTCAGCGGGCGGAGCGCCGAGCCGGTGGCGTCCCGGGTGCTCGCGCGCAGCGAGTTCGCGACGGCCGGGGACTACGGCTTCGAGGTGGGCTACGCCAGCGCGGAGCACGAGGTGCTGCGGGTCTACGTGAACTCCCCCGCGGGCTTCCCGCGCCAGCCGCCGCCCGAGGCCAAGGGCGAGGTCCTGGCCTCGGTCCAGGTCAAGGGCTGGAAGACGCCGCGGGAGTACTCCGCCAAGCTCGTGGCCCTCGAGCCGGCCGAGGTCGACGGGCACGTGCGCTACGGGTTCGAGGCCACGCTCAAGGCGCGCTCGGGCTGGGAGGAGGGCACGGTGCAGGTCAGCCTCGAGGGCCTCGGGCCGACGCCGCTGGTGTTCCGGGTCCCGTTCCTGCCCTGAGCGTCAGCGCTGGCGGAGCAGGATCGCCACGAACAACGGGCAGCCCACGGCGTGGGTCACGAGGTTGATCGGGAGGTCCTCGGGGAACCAGATCGTGCGCGCGACCACGTCCGCCGCCACCAGCGCCGCGCCGCCGAGGAGCGTCGCCGTGGGCAAGAGCAGGCGCGGGTCGGGGCCCACGAGGCGCCGCGCGGCGTGGGGCACGATCAGCCCCACGAAGCCCACCGGCCCCGCGACCGCGACCGCCGCGGCGGTGATCACCGCGCAGGAGCCGAAGGCCACGCGCCGCACGCGCACCGGGTCGACCCCCAGGGCGCGCGCCGAGTCGTCGTCGAGGGACGCGACCTCGAGCCGCCGCCACACCCAGGCGATCCCCACGAAGCCCAGGCCGACCCCCGGGAGCGCGAGCAGCGTGGGCTGGTAGTCGGCGGCGGCCAGCGACCCCATGGACCAGAGCAGCATGCGGCTCAGCTCGATCTTGCCCGCGGCGTACTGCAGGAGCAGGGTCAGCGCGCCGCCGAAGAGCGCGACCGCCACGCCGGCCAGGAGCAGGGTCTCGGCGGCGAGCTGGCTGCGCGTGGCGATCGCGTAGACCAGGGCGCCCGCGGAGAGCGCGCCCGCGAGCGCCCCGAGGAAGGTCGCGGGCAGCGCGTAGCCGGTGCCGCCGGCGAGGATCGCCGCCGCCGCGCCCACCGCCGCGCCGCTGGCGAGGCCCAGGGTGTAGGGGCTCGCCAGCGGGTTGCGCAGCACGCCCTGGAGCACGGCGCCGCAGGCGGCGAGCGCGCCGCCGACCAGGGCTCCGAGCACGGCGCGGGGGAGGAGCACGCGGTAGGCCACGTCCAGGCTGGCCCCGCTTCCGCGGAGCATGGGGCTGAGGCCGACGGCGAGGGCCAGGAGCGCGAGGGCCGCGAGCAGGGCCAGGAGCGGGCGGCGGCTCACGGCTCGACCCCCCGCGCGGTGACCCAGCGTCCGCCGGCGTCCTCCCCGACCTCGACCCGCAGCCCGAAGGCCTCGGCCAGGAGCTCGGGGGTCAGGACCTCGCCGGGGGTGCCCTGGGCGCGCACGCGACCCTGGGTCAGGAGCACGACCCGGTCCGCCGAGCTCGCCGCGAGGTTCAGGTCGTGGAGCGCGCACACCACCGTCGTGCCCGCCTGGGCCACCCGGCGCAGCTCGGCGAGCAGGCGCCAGGCGTGGGCCGGGTCCTGGGCGCTGGTGGGCTCGTCGAGCAGCAGGAGCCCCACGTCCTGACACAGGGCGCGGGCGAGGAACACGCGCTGGCGCTCGCCCGACGAGAGCGAGCCCAGGCGCCGCTGGGCGAGGTCCTGGGCGTGGGCAGCCCTGAGCGCGGCCTCGGCCCGGGCCACGTCCCGGGGGTCGTCCTGCAGCCAGCCGCGCGCGTAGGGGTGGCGGGCCATGAGCACCGCGGCCAGCGCGCTGGCGTCAGCAGCGGCCAGGGGTCGCGGGGGGAGGTAGGTCACCCAGCGCGCGGTCTCGTCCCGCGCGGCCCGGGCCGGGTCGCGCTCGGCGTCGCCGCGGCGCAGGCGCGCGCGGCCCTGGGTCGGGGTCAGGAGCCCCGCCGCGGTGCGCAGCAGGGTGGACTTCCCCGCGCCGTTGGGGCCCACGATCGCGGTCAGGGTCCCGGGCTCGGCGCGGAGCTCGACGCCCGCGAGCAGCGGGCGCGCGGCGGCCGGGAGCGAGACCCCGACCCCGGTGAGCTCGAGGGCAACCCCCGCGCTCACTCGCCCACCGCGCGCGCGAACTTCTCGAGGACGGCGGTCAGCCGCGGCCCCGGGATCAGGAGCTCGCTCCCGGTCACCGCGCGCACGCGGCCCTGGGCCACCGCGGGCAGCTCCGGGTAGCGCGCCCAGTCGGCGAGCCGCGCCTCGAGGGCCGCGGGGTCCGGGGCGTCCTGGTTGACCAGCTCGAGCACCACGTCGGGGGCCAGGCTCAGGACCCCCTCCAGGCTCAGGGTCGGCCAGCCCTCGCGCTCGGCCAGCACGTTCTCGCCGCCGGCCGCGGCGAGGCACTCGGAGAGGAACGTCCCGCCGCCGACCGCCGGGATCTGGCGCAGCCCGCCGGGCTCGCGGCCAAACACGAGCAGCACCCGCGGGCGCGCCGCGGGCGCGCGGGCCCGGACCGCGGCGATCGCGGCCTCGAGCCGCGCGGCCTCGGCGGCGGCGGCCTCCTGGCGCGCGAACAGCTCGCCCAGGCGCTCGAGGCCGGCGGCCACGTCGGCGAAGGTCTCGATCCGGAACGCCTCGAAGCGCGCGCCGCGGCGCCGGGCGTAGTCCTCGGCGAGCACGCTCGTGCCTTGCCACAGGAGCAGGTCCGGGGCCAGGACCTCGAGCTGCTCGAGGTTGGGCTTGAGCCCGCCGATCTCGGGCAGCTCCGCGAGCCGCGGGTGGTGGTCGCAGAAGGGGGAGACCCCCACCAGGTGCGCCTCGGCGCCGATCGCGACCACGAGCTCGGCCAGCGCCGGCGAGGGGGTCACCGTGCGCGGCGCGGGGGCGTCCGCGCGCGGCAGGGGCGGCGGCGGCCCGGCGGGGCAGCCGAGGAGCGCCAGGGCGAGGAGCGCGAGCCCGCGGCGCGTCACGTCGCGGGCGCGACCAGCGCCTGGGCGTCGGCGCGGGCGTGGGGCAGGGTGAACAGGATCACCGTGTCCTGGGGCCGGATCACGCTCTCTCCCGAGGGGATCTCCACGGTGTGGTCCGCCTGGCGCAGGATCGCCCCGATCAGCGCGCCCTTGGGGATCTGCACCTCGCGCAGGGGGCGGTTGACCAGGGGGCCCTTGGTCGCGAGCAGCTCGATCGCCTCGGCGTCGCCCTCGACCCGAGCCACCGAGAGCACCCGCGCGCCGCGCACGTGGCTGAGGATCTCGGACACCGTGAGGATCTTGGGCTCGATCACCACGTCGATCCCTGTCGACTCCAGGAGCGGGACGTTGGCGTGCTTGCCGGTGACCACGATGATCTTGCGCACCCCGTTGCGCTTGGCCATGAGCGCGGCCATCAGGTTCTGCTCTTCGTCCTCGGCGACCCCCACGAACAGGTCGCAGCTCCGCGGGTCGTACTCCTGGAGCAGCTCCGAGTCGGTGGGGGTCCCCTGGACCACGAGGCTCAGCTCCAGCGCCAGGGCCGCGTCGTTGGCGCGCTGGGACTGAGGGTCGAACACGACCACGTTCGGGACCAGGCGCTCCGCCATGCGCGCGACCTCGAGCCCCAGCCGGCCCGCGTCCCACACGAAGGCCTTCTCCATGCGCGGGCGGCGGCGCTCGACGAGGGGCAGGAAGCGCGGGAGCGCGCCCTTGGCCATGAGCACGTGGATCCGGTCGCCGACCCGCAGCTCGTCCTCGCCGGTCGGGATCAGCATCACCCCGTCCCGGCTGATCGAGGTGATCAGGAACGGCTCCGAGGGGAGCAGCGGACGGACCTCGCTCAGCTTGCGCCCGGCGAGGGGCACCCCGGCGTGAATGCTGAAGGTGTGGACCAGGACCTGGCCGCCCGCGAGCTCGTGGGCGTCGGTCGCGCCGGGGGCGCTGATGATCTTGCGAATGTGATCGACCACCAGGGCTTCGGGGTTGATGATCCGGTCGATCGCGAGCTTCTTGCGGATCCAGGCCTGGGCGTGGGGGTTCGAGAGCTCCTGGTTGCGCACGCGGGCGAGCTTGTTGCGCACCCCCATGGTCTGGGCCAGGAGGCAAATGAACATGTTCAGGTAGTCGGAGTCGGTGACCGCGATCACCATCTCCGCCTCCTTGATCCCCGCCTCCTCGAGCACGCTCGGGCTGCCGCCGTCGCCGCACAGCGCGAACACGTCGAAGCGCTCGGCCAGGCTCTGCACGATCTCCGGGCGCTGATCGACCACGGTGATGTCGTGGTCCTCGTGGAGGAGCTCCTCCGCGAGGTTCTGTCCGACGACGCCACCGCCCACGATCACGATCCGCATGGCGCGCATGCTACCCCACGCCTCCCCCGTCCCGCGCGCGCGACGCGGTATCGTCCCGGGGTGAGCTGGGCCGAACTCTCCCTGCGCGTGGTCTCCAAGCGGACCGTCTGCGACGACGTCGTCGAGCTCGCGCTCGCGTCGGCGGAGGGCGCCCTGCTCGCGCCCTTCGAGCCCGGGCAGTACCTGACCCTCAGCGTCCAGCCGCCGGGGACCCCGCAAGCGCTCGTGCGCTGCTACTCCCTGTGCCACGCGCCGGACGGCGGCCCGTACCGGGTCGCGGTCAAGCGCGTCACGCCCACGGGGGCGGCCTCGAGCTTCGTGCACGACGGGCTCCAGGTCGGCGACGTGCTCGCGGCCCAGGCCCCGCGCGGGCGCTTCACTCTGGACCCCGGCGCGCGGGGGCCGCTCGTGTTCGTGGCCGGGGGGATCGGGATCACCCCGCTCAAGAGCCTGCTCGAGGGCCTCGAGGCCGCCGGCGCCGAGCGGGAGGTGCAGCTCGTGTTCGGCGTGCGCTCGGGGCGCGAGCACCCGTTCCGCGCCGAGCTCCAGGCCCTGGCGGCGCGCTGCCCCTGGCTGCGCCTGACCGTGCTCTACAGCCGCCCCGCGCCCGAGGACGCGCTGGGCCGCGACTACCAACGCGCCGGGCGAATCGACCTGGAGCTGCTGACGGAGGTGATCCCGCCGCGGGACGAGCCCTACGGGTTCTACCTCTGCGCGCCGGCGGCGCTCCAGACCGCGCTGGTCGCGGGGCTGCGCGAGCTGGGGGTCCCCGACGCCCACGTCCACGTCGAGGCCTTCGGCAGGGCCGCCCTCGCCCCCCACACCCGGCGCCTGAGCCAGGCCCTGGCGGCGGCGGGCCCGCAGCCCGAGGTCGAGTTCGCGCGCTCCGGGGTGCGCGCGCCCTGGGACCCGGCGGCGGCGAACCTGCTCGACTTCGCCCTCGAGCGCGAGGTGTTCTTCCCCTTCGCCTGCGCGGTGGGCCACTGCGGGACCTGCCACACGCGGCTGCTGGAGGGGGAGGTCGCCTACGCCCAGACGCCCGACTTCCAGCCCCGGCCCGGGCACTGCCTGCCCTGCGTGGCGGTGCCCCGCACCGACGTGAAGCTCGACGCCTGAGCGCTACGCCCCGGCAGGCGGGAGCGCGAGCGCCCCGAGGGCGGCGGCGCTCGCCCGCAGGAGCCCGCGGCGGTCCACTACCGCGTACCGGTGAGCATGTACTGCTGGAGGTAGCCCTCGAACAGGGGCCCCTCCTCCTCCTCGAGGGCGAAGCCGCTGGCCTCGAGGTGGGCCTTGAGCGCGGGGTAGCGCTCCGCCGGCGTGTCGGGGGTGAGGTGCACCTCCATGGCCAGGCGCCGGACCCGCCCGAGGACCTCGGGCGGCGTGGCGAGCACGATCTCGAACTCCGCGCCCTCGACGTCGCACTTGAGCAGGTCGCAGGTCTCGACCCCGTGCTCGGCGAACAGGTCCTCGAGCGAGATCGTCTCCACGGTCTCGACCCCGGCGTCGCCTTGGATCTTGGCCATGTCGCGGTCGACCGAGTGGGCGCCGGAGTTCTCCGCGCTGAGGTGGATCGCCACGGTCTCGCCGCTGGTCCCGGTCACGGCCTTGCCGACCAGGGTCACCCGGTCTTCGACCCCGGCCGCGCGGAAGTGGCGCTGGGCCAGGGCGCGGTTCTCGGAGACGGGCTCGATCGCGATCACGCGCCCGGCCCCGAGCATGGCGGCGCGGGTGCTGAACAACCCCACGTTGGCGCCGAGGTCGACCACGGTCTCGAGCTCGCCCAGGGTCTGCAGGCGGTAGACGTCCTCGAGGAACACCTCGGTGAAGATCGGGAAGTCGAAGCTCACCGGGCGCACGTAGATCGTGGTGCCCTCGAAGGGGAAACCCAGGGCGCCGTCCTCGACGTGCAGCCCCTCGAGGCGCTGGGGGTCCTCGAACAGGTAGGTCCACAGCCCGCGGACCTTGCGGAACTTGGGGAAGTCCAGCCGCCCGCCGCGCTTGAACTCGAGGGTGAACGGGCCCTGGGTGACCCCGGTCAGCGCGAGGTGCGCCCGCGCCGGGTGCGCGAACAGCTCGCGGCAGCGCCGGTAGCGGTCGAGGGAGAACAGGCGGCCCAGGCGGTGCATGCGCATGGCGCATACGCTACCGAACCGAGCCTGGCGTGGGAACCGCCGCCCGGGGCTGCCGATACCGAAGGTGGGACTCGAACCCACACGTCCGTGAGGACAGCGGATTTTGAATCCGCCGCGTCTGCCATTCCGCCACTTCGGCTCGGCGGGCAATCTACCATGCGTCCGGGCGTTGTCTCCTCGAACCTGAGGCGGGCGGAGGTCGTGAGAGCGGGGTGAGGCAGACCGGCTGCAGGCACTGTCCGCAAACAGGGCCAGCGCGTCTTGCTCTCGTCACCGCCGACTGCGTGGGTCGCCGGCCACGTAACCCCATTACGCTAGGCTCGGCTCCCGCCTTGTCGGACGACGACGAGCGCTGCGCGAGAGCATTACCCCTGTTCGCGGACAGAGCCTAGAATCGGCCGCCTCGGAAGGAGCTCCCCATGCGCCCCCTGCTCTGCGCCCTCGCGGGCCTCGCCCTCGTCGCTGGCGCCCAGGCCAAGGACTCGGACTGGAAGGCCTTCCGCAAGGCCTACGACGACACCCAGAAGCTCCTGGAAGACGACCCGGGCCACGTGCAGCTCCTGGCCGAGCTCCAGGGCCACGTGGACAAGATGCTCGCCGTCGACGCCAAGAAGACGGTGAAGTTCCTGTTCGAGGAGGAGCTCTACAAGCGCCCCACCGGGCAGGGCCAGGTGGTGGTCAAGGCCCTGGGGCAGATCACCGACGAGCGGGTGCTGGACGACGTCGCGAAGTTGACCGAGAAGGCCGCGCCCAGCTCGCAGTCGCTGCTCTTCCCCGTGCTGGCCAAGCACCCCACCGGCCGCGCGCTGCGCGTCTTGCTCAAGGGGGTCAAGGACAAGGAGCCCTTGGTGCGCCGCGCCGCGATCCGGGCCCTGGGCTCGGCGGGGCCCGCGGTGCTCGAGTCCGCCGAGGGCCCGCTCAAGAGCGCGCTGCGCAGCAAGGAGCGCCGGGAGCAGTGGCTCGCCGCGGCGGCGCTCGAGGCGATCACCGGCGCGCGCCCCGAGGGCTACCCCGTCGCCGAGCTCGACGCGGACACGAGCTTCCCCCAGGGGTGGCCGGTGGACCGCGTGCTGTTCGTGGTCGAGTGGTCACCGCGGGCGGCGCAGGCCGCGTTCAGCTCGCCCTTCACCGCCGCGGCGGAGGAGGGCGAGGAGCAGGAGGCGCCCAAGGACGACGCGCCCAAGGCCCCGGAGCTGCACAGCCCCCTGGACCTGGCCGCGGCCCAGATCGCTCGGGCGATCGCGGCCCTGCCCAAGGAGGTCGAGTACCGGGTCGTGCGCTACGGCGACCGCCCGCGCACCTTCTCCGACGAGTACGAGCGCGGCGGGGACGCCAAGGTCGCCGACGAGGTCCGGGCCTGGTTGACCGAGGACCCCTCCCGCGGGCCGCGCAACCTGGCGAAGGCGCTGGAGTGGATCTACCAGGAGGAGGTCGCCCCGGACCTGGTGGTCGTGTTCACCACCGGCCTGCCCAGCGGGCCGCGGGTCGACGTGGACTCGACCCTCGAGACCGCGCGCTATTGGGCCTGGGGGCGCGACCTGGTCCTGAACGTGGTCGGCCTGTGGCCGACCCCGGCCAAGGAGCCGGACACCGAGGTCGGCAAGGAGGAGCTGGCGCTCGAGGAGGGCAACTTCCGGCGCATGGTCCACGGCCTGGCGCAGATCGGCGGCGGCGAGTTCCGCATGCACCAGCTCACCCGCCCTGCGGCGGCCGCGCCCGAGGAGCCCAAGCAGGACTTCCCCGTGGACTTCCCCCTCGACGAGCCCCTGAGCTCGAGCCAGGTGGCGCAGCTCAAGCGCGCGCTGCGCGGCGTCGAGGGCTCCATGGCCGAGCTGCTCTGGAACAACACCGCGGCCTGCCCCGACCTGCAGGCCGCGCGCCTGGCGGTCGAGACCCTCACCGGCGAGGACCTGACCCTCGCGACCGCGGCCCTGAACGGGTTCGCGCGCAACAAGGAGCCCAAGGTCCTGGGCGAGCTGGAGAAGGAGCTGGAGAAGGCGCGGGATCCGCGGGAGCGCATGCGGCTCCTGCGCGCGCTGGGGCTGAACCCCGACCCCGCCTCGGCCGAGGCGCTGGTCAAGGCGTTGTCCAAGCTCGAGGGCGACGCGCTGCGCGTGGCCTGGAGGCTGCTCGCGCTCAAGCCCGAGGGGGACCTCGCGCCTCACGCGGACGCGATCGTGAAGGCCGCCCGCGGCCTGCGCGCGGGGCTGACCTACCACCACGCGATCCGGGCGGTGGCCAAGGCCAACGGCAAGCCAGCGCCGCCCACCGGCGGCCTGGACGTGGCCCCGGCGCGGCTCCTACCCGAGCGCTTCGCGGGGGGCGGGGTCGCGATCCTGATCGACACCTACCGCGACGTGAACGAGCCGTTCTGGACGCCCCCCCCGCCGGCGCCCGCGCCGGAGGACGGGGGGAAGGGGAAGGGCAAGGGCAAGGAGCCCGCGAAGCCGGCCCCGGAGCCGGTCACCCGCCGCGAGGCCATGCGCCGCGAGGTCGGACATGCGCTGGACGCCTTGTTCGCTGGCGAGCAGTCGGTCTACCTCGGCGACCTGGGCGGGAAGACCTTCGGCTCCGGCGCCACGCACCTCGAGCGGCGCAACGTCGTCGAGGACGCGCGAACTGGGTGGACGATCTGCGCGTCGACACCTCCCGGGACGGCGCAGGCCGTGCGCGACGCGTTGGCGGACCCGGCGGTCGGGGAGGTCTACGTGCTCGCGACCGGGACGCCCCTGCGCTCGCCCGGCGCAGAAGGCCCCGAGGCCCTGGCCGAGGACTTGGCTCAGGTGCTCGACCTGCGCCAGGTCGCGGTGCACGTGATCCTGCCGCTGGGCACCAAGCAGGAGGACACCGCCGAATACCGTGACTACCTGGCGGCGCTGGACAAGGTCTACCGGCCCTTGGCCGAGCTCAGCGGCGGGTCGGTGGAGCTGCGCCACGCGCTCAAGGGCGTCCCCGAGTAGGCCGCGTCGCGGGACACCGCTGTCTCGCGCGCTGCTCGCCCCTCGACGGTAACTCAAGGCGGGCTCGGCCCGGGCGCCTTCTGTCCTGTGTCGCGCCGGAGGTTCGCTCCGGCTCGCGTCACAGGAGGCGACCATGCTGTTCGAGACCGTCGAGACCCCGGGCCTCGCCCAGCGCTCGTACTTGATCGGCTCCCAGGGGCAGGCCGCGGTGATCGACCCGCGCCGCGACTGCGAGGTCTACCTCGAGCTGGCGCGGAAGCGAGGGCTCGAGATCCGCTACGTGCTCGAGACCCACCGCAACGAGGACCTGATCTCGGGAGCGCCGACCCTCGCGGAGTGGACCGGGGCCCGGGTGCTCCACGGACCCAACCCGGCAGGACCGGTGGCCTACGCCGAGACCGTCCGCGAGGGAGAGCGCCTCGAGCTCGGCCAGCTGATCCTCGAGGTGCTCGAGACCCCGGGGCACACCGACGACCACCTCGCCTTCGCGCTCTTCGATCAGGACTACCCCGACGGTGCGGTCGGGGTGTTCACCGGCGACGCCCTGTTCGTGGGCGACGTGGGGCGCGCCGACTTCTACCCCGAGCGCCGCGAGCAGGTCGCGGGGCAGCTCTACGACAGCCTGCAGAAGCTCCTGGCCCTGGGCGACCAGGCCCTGATCTACCCCGCCCACGGCGCGGGCTCGGTGTGCGGGTCGGGCGTGGCCGAGCGCGGCTTCAGCTCGATCGGCCTGGAGCGCCGCAACCCCCTGCTCCAGCTCGACCGCGAGGCCTTCGTCGCCCGCAAGCTCGCGGAGACCCACTACATCCCGCCCTACTTCCAGCTCATGAGGCGCCTGAACCTCGAGGGCGCGCCGCCGCCGCCCCGGGTGCTGCGCCCGCGCACACGCTGCGCCTGGGCCAGCTCCAGGGCTGGGACGCCGACCACGTGCTCGACGTGCGCGAGCCGCTGGCCTTCCTCGGCGGGCACTTCCCGGGCTCCCTCGCGCTCCCCGTGGACCTGCTCCCGGCCTACGCCGGCTGGTTCGTGCGCGAGGGCGAGCAGGTGGCGCTCGTGGGGGACACCGAGGCCCAGCTCCACGAGGCCTACACGCACCTGACCCGGATCGGCCTCGACCAGGTGGTCGGGGGGGTGGTAGACGTGGTCTCCGCCGCGGCCCACGGCCACGCCTGCGAGTCCCTGCCCACCGTGGACACGGCCCGGGTCGAGGCGCGGCTGTTTCGCCGGGACGACGACTGGACCCTGCTCGACGTGCGCGCCCAGCACGAGCTGGCCGAGGGCGCGATCGAAGGCAGCCAGCACCTCTACCTGGGGCACCTCCCCGCCCGCTGGCAGGAGCTCGACCCGGAGCGCGCCTACACCGTGCTCTGCGCCAGCGGGAAGCGCGCCACGATCGCGGCCAGCTTCCTCGCCGCCCGAGGCTTCGGCCAGGTCGACGTCTACGTCGGCTCCATGGGCACCTGGAAGGGCGCCCACCCCCCTCAGCGCCGCCCCTGAGCACCCCGGCCCGCTTCCCCACCCCCGAACCCCTGAGGACCCCATGAAGAAGCCGACGATCTTCGACGTGTTGCGCGAGGACCCTGAGGAGCAGCGCGAGCTGATCCAAGAGATCCTGGAGACCGAGGGCGACTCCGAGGAGCGCCGCTACGTCTCGATCCCGTAGCGCTGGATCAGGTTGTAGAGGCTGGTCTTGGGGATCCCCAACTGCCGCGCGGCCCGGGCCTTGTTCCCCTTGGACTCGAGCAGGGCCTGGGCCACCATTTCCTTCTCGACCTCGCCCAGGGTCTTGCCGCTGTAGCTGCCCTCGGCCCGAGCCAGCCCACGGCCCTCGCGGACCTCGTCCGAGAGCTCGCGCACGGTGATCTTGGGCAGGTTCAGCGCGGCCAGGCGCTGGGCCTCGTTCTCCAGCTCGCGCACGTTGCCCGGCCAGGTGTAGCCCACGAGCAGCTCCAGCGCCTTCTGCGTCAGGCGCGGGGGGCGGGTCGGTCGCGCGCGCTCGAGGAAGTGCGCGAGCAGCATGGGCACGTCCTGGGGCCGCTCGCGCAGCGGGGGCACGTGCACCCGCAGCACGTCCAGGCGGTAGTAGAGGTCCTCGCGGAACGCGCCCTCCTTGACCTGCTCGCGCAGGTCGCGGTGGGTCGAGGCGATCACCCGGCAGGCGACCGGCTGCGGGTGCTCCCCGCCGACCGGGCGCACCTGGTTCTCCTGCAGCACGCGCAGGAGCTTGGCCTGAAGCGAGGGGCTCATGTCGCCGACCTCGTCCAGGAGCAGGCTCCCGCGGCCGGCGAGGGCGAACAGCCCCTTGCGGTCCTGGTTCGCGCCGGTGAACGCGCCGCGGCGGTGTCCGAACAGCTCGCTCTCGAGCAGCGCGTCGTTGAGCGCCGCGCAGTTCTCGCTGAGGAAGGGCTCCCCCGAGCGGCGGCTGCGCGCGTGGATCTCGCGCGCGACGAGCTCCTTGCCGGTGCCGCTGGCGCCGGTGATCAGGACCGGCGCCGTGCTGCGCGCCGCGCGCTCGATCTCACGGTAGAGCGCCTGCATGGCCTCGCTGCCCCCGATCAGGGCGCCGAAGCGCAGGGGGGCGAAGTTCTGGGACTGAGCCTCCTCCACGACCTCCGTCCGCTCGCGCTGGGAGCGCTTGAGCGCCTCCAGCTCGCGCAGGGTGTCGCCCAGCCGCTCCTGGCCGGTCCGGTTCTGGTGCAGGAGCTCTGCGGTCTCCAGCGCCAGCGCAGCCATGTCCGCGAAGGCGGTGGCCACGGGCAGGTCCTGCTCGCTGAAGGCCTCGAGGTTCATGCGGTGGTCGAGGTAGAGCACGCCCACCAGGTCGCCGCGCAAGAGCATGGGCACGCAGAGGATCGCGAGCACCCGGCGCTCCTGGACGCTCGAGACCTCGCGCAGGTCCGCGTCCTCGCGGCTGGTGGTGACCACCCCCCGCTTCTGATCGAGCACGCGCTCGACGACGGTCCGCGAGACCTTGCCGCGGGCGCCGGAGAGGGTCTCCTTGGCGAAGCCGCGGGCCGCGTCGACCCGGATCCGCGGGCGGCCGGCGACGGTCTTGCCCTCGATCCGCACGAGGAACCCACGCTCGGCCTGGGCGAGCTCGATCGCGGCGTCGAGGATCGTGGGCAGGAGCTGCTTGACGTTGCTCTCTTGGGCGAGCCGCTGCGAGAGTTGGTGCAGGCGTCGCAGCCAGAGCACCTCGCGGTGGGGGTCCATGACGCGTCCTTCCAGCCGGGCAGTGTAGCCTTCCGCCCGGACCTGGTTGGGCTCGTCAGGGCCGCAGCTCGACCCGCTCCACCACGTCGTCGAGGTCCAGCAGGTCGAGGATCCGATCGTCCCCCGCGACCCGGGCGAACACGGTGTAGTTGCCGTCGAGGTGCGGGGTCGGGACGTGGGTCAGGAACACCTGGCAGCCCGCGGTGTCGGCGCCGCTCGAGGGCATGCCCACCGCGCCGCGCACGAAGGGCACCGGGTTGATCTCGTCGTTCAGGTGCACCCCGCCGGTGCCCCAGCCGTTGCCCAGGGGGCAGAGCCCTTGCGCCACGAAGCCGGCGATCACGCGGTGGAAGGTCAGCCCGTCGTAGAAGCCGGCCCGGGCGAGGAGCGCGAAGCTCTTGGCGTGCCGGGGCGCCTCGCCGCCGAGCAGCTCGAGCGCGAGGGGGCCGTGGCGGGTGTGGAGCACGGCCACCCGCGGGCGCGCCTCGAGGTCCGCGAGGTTCAGGGGCACGCTGGAGGGAACCGGCGGCGCGGGCTCCACGGCGCGGTCCAGCCCGAACTGCGCCAGGAGCGCGGCGCTGGCGGCCTCGCGCACCGTGCCGTCGGGGTCGTCCAGCGCGTCCACGAGCAGCGCGAGGGCGGGACCCAGGGGCCCGAAGGGCGCGAAGAAGCGCTCGCGCTGCACGATCGCCTCGACCGCCGCGACGACGGCGGCGCGGGCCTCGGCCCAGGCCAGGGGGTCGCCGAAGGCGCGGGTCGGAGTGAGCTTGCCCTGGCGGGCGCGGGGCAGCGCGTGGCGGTAGTGCGCGGCCAGGCTGGGGACGTCCGCGAGCCTGCCCGCCGCGCCGAAGGCCGTGGCCTCGAGCACGGCTTGCACCGCGTCGCGGGGTCCGGTCGGCGTGGCCAGGGGCGCAATCCAGGCGCGGTCCCAGGGGGCGAGGGCCGCGCGCAGCGCGGCGCGCTCGCTCCCGCTCCAGGGCGCCGCCCGCAGCGCGGCGCTGAGCCCGGCCCCGGGCGCCTGAGGCAGCGCCTCCAAGGCCTGGAGCAGGGACTGCCGATCGGCGGCGTGGGTCTCCGGGCCCGCGAAGCGGTCGACGTCCGTGGGCGCGAGCGCGTCGGCGCGGGCCAGGGCCCCGAGCGCCGCGCGGCGCACGCTCGGGCTCGCGTCGTCGAGGCGCGCGCGGAACCAGGCCAGCACGTCGGCCAGCGGCTCCACGTCGGGCAGGTCGCCGGCCAGGGCCTCGACCGCGGCGGCGCGCACGTGGAACGCGCCTGGGCCCGCGCGCTCGGCCGCGGCCTGGAGCGGCGCGCGGGAGTCCGCCGCGAGGTGCTTGCCCAGGGCCCACGCGGCGCCGGCGGCAGCGTGCGTGGGGGTCGTGGAGCCCGGCGTGGAGCGCGGCGCGGGCGTCCGGTCCGAGCTCCGGCAGGCGCCCCAGGCCGCGGGCGGCGAACAGGCGCGCGGCGCCGTCCTCCGCCGCGAGCCCCGCTACGAGCTCGGCCTCGCTGGCGAGACCCACGACCTCGGACAGGGCGTAGCTCGCCTGCCAGGCCAGGGGCCCCTGGAGCTGGGCGGGGATCGCCTCGCGCAGCGCGGTCAGGGAGCCTCCGGCGCCGTCGGGGGCGGCTGCACCCGCCGCCCGTAGGCCCGCGCCGCGGCGAGCAGCGCCGCCGCGACCTCGGACTCTTCGCCCGCGAGCCCGGCGACGAGGCGCTCCGCGCTGGTGTCCGCGGCGGGCAGCTTGCCCAGCGCCTCGAGGGCGACCGCGCGCACCTCGAGGTCGTCGTCGGCGGTCGCGGCCTCGAGGGCCTCGCGCCCGGCCTTGAGCTGGCCCAGGGCGAAGACCAGCTCGCGGCGCACGGACGCCACGGGCTCGGGGAGGACCAGGCGCGCCTCCACCTGGGCGGCGAGGCTCGCCTCGCGAATCCGGCCCACCCCCCGCGCAGCCGCTGCGCGCACGGCGGGGTCCTCGGCCGCGAGCCGGCCACGCCAGGTCGCGGCGTCCGCGCGGCGCAGGTCGGCGTCGTGGTGGAGCTGGAGCGGCCCGACCTGGGCCAGGCAAGTGCCTGCGAGCGCGCAGGCCAGGGTCAGGGTCCGCAGCATGGGGCCTCCCGGGCGGGTATCGAACCAGCTCGCGCGGACCCTGTCCAGCAGCCGGCGCTCAGTCCTCGGGGACGTCCCGGACCTCGACCGGAATGTCCTTCACCTCCTCGGAGGGCGGGGTGAAGGGCTGACCGAAGGGCGGCGCGCCCTGGCCGAAGGGCGGGGCCTGGCCGAAGGGCGAGGCGCCGAAGCCCCCCACCCGCAGCGCCCCGCGGGCGAGCAGGCGCTTCACGACCCAGGGCGCGACCTGGCGACGCAGGGGCGGCACCAGGAGCAGCAGGCCCACGACGTCGGTGAGCACGCCCGGCGTCAGGAGCAGCACGCCCGCGACGAGGACCATGGCGCCCTCGGCGAGGGTCCGCCCAATGTCCTGACCGCTCTGCGCCGCCTGGCTGAGCTGGCGCAGGACCGCCGCGCCCTGGTGCCGCGCCAGCGCCGCGCCCAGGATCCCGGTGGCCAGCACCAGGCCGATCGTGGCCCCGAGCCCCATGACCTCGCCGACCTGGAACAGGAGCGCCAACTCCACCAGGGGCACGACCACGAACAACAGCGCGAGCAGCGGCATGGCTTCACCCTACCAGGGCTCGCGCGCGCGTCGCCGGAGAGGTTCAGTCGCCTTCGTCGCTGGCGTCGAGCAGGATCAGCTCCGCCTCGAGGCGGTGGTAGCGCACGAAGGCCACGTCGGCCTCGGTGGCGGCGCCGGCCTTCACGCGCTTCTGCATGTCCGCCTCCAGGCGGCGCATGCGGTTCAGGTGGGCCTTGAAGGGCTCCGCCGACTCGTCGCCGGTCTCGGCCGCGCGCCAGGACCAGCGCGCGTACTCCTCGACCGAGCCGCTGCCGGCTTCCAGGCGGCGTTGCATGGTCTCGAGGCAGGTGGCCGCGGTCTTGGCCAGCTCGGCCTGCAGGGCCTCTCCCCGGTCGGGCGCGTCCTGCGCGGTCACGGTGGCGTAGCCCCCCGCGCCGAGCACGAGGCCGAGGGTCAGGGTCGCGATCAGGGTCCAGGCGGTCTTGGGCATGACGGGCTCCAGTCTCTTGAGAGCCCGACGCTACCACCCCGTGAGCGCGCGGACCGCCCGGGTCAGGTAGACCCCGCCCAAGACCAGGATCAGGAGCAAGAGCCCGCGCTGGAAGGTCGCCTGGGGCACACGCCCGGCGAGCAGGTTCCCGATCCAGGTCCCGAGCACGACGAGGGGCAGCGCCAGGAGCTGCACCTGGAGCAGGGGCCAGGTCAGGATCCCGCTGCCCGCGAACAGGCTGAGCTGCAGCGAGATCACGGTCACGAAGTAGCTGGCCAGCGACGCGCGCAGCACGTCCTTCTGCCAGCCGGCGATCGCCGCGTAGAGCACCACCGGGGGGCCGCCGGTGTTGAACCCGCCGCCCAGCACCCCGCCGGTCCAGCCCGCGAGCAGCGCCCAGCCGCGGCCGGGCTCGCGCGGAGGCGCGTCGGTGGGGCGCGGGCGCGCCAGCGCCCACAGCGCGTAGCCGGTGAGCACGACCCCCAGCGCCAGGCGCACGGCGGTGGGGCTGGCGCTGGTCAAGAACCACACCCCCAGGGGCACACCGCCCACCGCGCCCACGAGCAGCGGGGCCACCCGTCGCAGGGACACGTCGCGGCGGAGCTGGACGAGGGTGGTCGCGACCGGCGCCGCGCGCAGCACGCTGATCAGGACCACCGCCACCCGGGTGGGGAGGAACAGGGGCAGGATCCCCATGCACACGAGCCCGAAGCCGAACCCGGCCAGCCCTTGGAGGATCGCCGCCCCGAACACGACCGAGAGGTAGAGCGCGAGCACCGGCGGAGGATACCAGCAGGCCCCGGAGCCGGCGCGTCGCTAGCGCTCGAGGGCCCAGCGCCCGAGGGCGCGCTCGACCCGGCGCCACAGGCGGCGCTCCGCGCCCTGGCGCAGGGCCTGGGCCTCGGGGGCCAACGTCCGGCGCAAGGACACCTGGGTCGCGACCAGGCGCTCCTGGCAGCCCTGGAGGAAGGCCATGACGCTGGTCGAGAGCCCGATCCGCCGCGCGGCGCCCTGGCCGATCAGCTCAGCGACCGCCGCGGCGAAGCGCAGGTCGACGGGGTAGGGCGCGTCGAAGCGCTGGAGCTGGACCTCGGCCTCGGCGCGCTCGCCGGCGACGCGCACCCGCACGAGGCAGCTCGGGCAGGGGCAGGCCAGCCACGCCTCCCCCGCGCGCAGCACCTCGCGCGCGGCGGGCCGCAGGCGCTGGCGGTGGCCGCCCAGGCGCACCGGCGGGGCGCGCAGCGCCGCCAGCGCGGCGCACACCCGGGTCGCGTGCCCCGCGTCGTCGAGCTGGCGCAGCCAGGCGCTGAAGGAGCGCGGGCGCGGGGCGGGGCCGAGGAGCGCCGTCGCGGCGGGGTGGTCGCAGGCGCGCGCCAGCTCGAGCTGCTCGCGGTCGAGGGTCCCCGCGCGCAGGCGCTCGCGGAGGAAGGCCACCTCGTCCTCGAGGCGCCCCGAGGCGAGCCAGCTGCGCTCGAGTTCGGCGAGGCGCGCGTCGGCCATGCCCCAGGGTAGCCGGGCGAGCGCCGGCGTGCGTTCGTCGGGACGGCGGATCGCCCTCCACACCGGCTAAGATCCCGGCGTGAAGACCCAGCGCTGGAAAGAACCTGGCCCCCGCTACCTCGAGCACAGCCTCGAGGTCCCGGTGCGCTTCCCCGAGGTGGACGCCCTGGGGATCGTGTGGCACGGGCACTACGTGGGCTTCCTCGAGCAGGGGCGCGAGGCGTTGGGCCGCGCGCGGGGGATCGACTACCTCACGATCCGCGACCGCCACGGGCTGGTGATCCCGGTGGTGCACGTGGCCCTCGACTACCTCGCGCCCGCGCGCTACGGCGAGGCGGTGCGGGTCGTGACCCGGCTGCACCCCGACGAGCGCGCGCGGCTCCTGTTCACCTACGCGCTGTTCGGCCCCGACGGGACCAAGCTCGCCACCGGGCTCAGCGTGCAGGTGTTCACCCACCCCGACGGGACGCTGGTGCTGAACCGGCCCGAGTTCTATCGCGCGCTGTGCGAGGCCTGGGAGCCGGACCTCCGCTCGTGAGCGCCGAGGTGTGGGTCACCGGGGTCGGGGTCGCGACGCGGCTGGGGGTCGGGCGCGCGCCGCTCGAGCGCGCGCTGCGGGAGGCCCAGGCGCCCGGGAGCGCGGAGGTCGACGGCCCCGCCGCGGTCGCCGCCCTGGAGGAGGCGCTGGAGCAGGCCGGCCTCGAGCCGCGCGGGCGCGCCGACGCCGCGCTGTTCGTGGGCTGCGCCTGGGCAGGCCTCGACCGCAGCGAGAGCGCCGTCGCGGCCCAGGTCGCGGACAAGGAGCCCGACGACGAGGCCTGGGGTCGGCACGGCTCGGACCACCTCCTGGCGCGGCTGGTGCGCGGCTCGGGGCTGGGCGGGCTGAGCTTCGTGACCAGCGCCGCCGCGGCCGGCGGCGCCGACGCCCTCGAGCTCGGGTTGCGCTGGCTCGAGACCAGCGCCAGCCCGACGGTGGCGGTGGGCGGCGTCGCGCTGCAGAGCCGGGTCGCCGAGCGCTGCCTGCACGAGCGCCTGGGCCACGACCCCGCGGGCTGTCGCCCGCTGGACCCTGCGCGGCAGGGAACCCAGGCCGCGAGCGGGGCGGCGTTCCTGATCCTGGAGCGCGCGCCCGAGGCCCAGGCGCGCGGGGCGCAGCCCCTGGCCGCGCTGCGCGCGGTGTGGTCCGCGCGCGGGGCCAACGCCCTGGGCCGGGTCCTGGAGCAGGCCCGGCAGAGCGAGCCCGACCTGTGGCTGTGTCACGGCAGCGGGGGCGTGGCCGAGGACGGCGAGGAGCAGGCCGCGCTGCGCGCGGTGCTCGAGCAGCCGATCGCGGGGCTCGCGGCGAGCAAGGGGCTCCTCGGGCACACCCAGGCCGCGGCGGCGTGCCTCGACGCGGCGATCGCGGTGGTGGCCCTGGACGGCGGGTTCTTCCCCTGCCTCGAGCCGCAGGCGGAGCTCTCCACGATCTCCGCCGAGCGCCTGGTCCCGCGCAGCGCGGTGGTCGTGGCGCGGGACCTCCTGGGTCGAGCCTGGGCCGTGAGCTTCGCGCGGGCGGCGGCGACGTGAGCTTCGTCGTCCAGGGCTACGCCACCCTCGGCGCGCTGCCCGTCCCCAAGGGGCTGCGGGCGCGGGTCCCCGGGCCAGACGACCCCGAGCGCTTCCGCGGCATGGTGCGCGGGCTGCTCGAGCGGCTCGACCCCGGGACCGAGTGCGGGCTCCTGGTCGGGAGCGCCTGGGGGCCGCTGAGCGAGCTCGGCCCGCGCTGCGAGCGGGTGTTCCGCGACGAGCCGGTCGAAGACTGGGACCCGGCGCTGGTCGCGGCCCCGGCGTTGGCCTGCGCCCGCGAGCGTCGCCTGCAGGGGCCGGTGCACACGATCCAGCGGGGAGCGGCGAGCTTCGCCGCGGCTCTGGCCCTCGCCGGCGGCTGGGCCCAGCAACCCCTGTGCGTGCTCGGCGCCGACGAGGTCACGCCCCACGTGGTGTGGGCGCGGGCCGCGTATCGCGGGCTGAGCCTGAACCTCGACGCCGAGGGCGGCGCGGGGCTGCTCCTGGGTCCGGGCCCGACCCCCCTGGCCGAGGGCTTCGCGCGGGTGGTCTCGCCCCCGAACCCGCGGGCCTGGCTGCGGGAGTGGCTGGCCGCGCACCGGACCGAGCTCCTGCTCGCGCCCCCGCCCTTGCCCCACGGGCTCACGCTGCTCCCTCAGTCGGTGAAGACCGTGCTCTCCACCAAGTGGGACGGCGAGCACCCCGCGAGCGCGGCCAGCGCCGCAGCGCTGGCCGTGGGGCTCCTGGCCGGGCACGTGCCGTCCACGGTGTGCGGGCTGGCGACGCGGCCCCAGGCGGTGGCGGTGGCGGCGGTGACCCCTCGCGGCGCGCTGGGGGTGATCCGGCTGGTGGCGCCGGGGACCCCCCTCGGGTGAGCGCGCGGGCGCTCCTGGGGGTGGCGTGCGGTGCCGGGGGCGTGGCCCTCGCGGCGAGCGCCGTGCCGGGGGCGGCGGCGCCGGTGCTCTCGGGCGCCGCCGAGGCGCCGGCGCAGGCCGCGCTCCTGGTCGCGGCCCTGGCGGTGGCCCTGGGCCTCGGCTGCCTGCGCTTCGCCTGCGGGCGAGGCAGCGCGAGCGAGGCCCTGGGCTTCGCTGGGAGCGGCCTGGCGTGGGGCGCGGTCGCGGGGCTGGCCGCGGGGGCGGGGCCCGCGGCCCGGCTCTACCCGTTCTGGGTGGCCTGGGCCCTCGCGGCCCGGGCCGCGCGCGAGCGCGGCTGGCGCACCTGGGGGGTGGCCTTCCTCCTCGGTCTGATCGGCGCCGTGGTCGGCGCGCAGGCCACCCCGCTGGTGGACGCGCGCAGCCTGCCCTGGGCCTGCGGCCTGGCCTGGCTCGGCGGCGGGCTGCACCCGCTCCCGCGGGAGGTCCCGGACCAGGCGGGGACCCGCCTCCCGCCGGTCAGCGGCTGGTTCGCGCTCGGGGCGGGCACCCTGTGCGCGGTGCCCGCGCTGGCCGCCCTCGCCCTCGGGCCGCCGCGCGGGGCCGAGCCCTGGGTCGTCCCCGGGTTGCTCCCGCTGTTCGGGCTCGGGCTGCTGGGGGTGTTCCTCTCCGGGGCCACCCTGGGGGCGGTGGCGCTGGCCTCGGGCGCCGTGGCCCTGGGCGCGGCGACGAGCGGCTGGGTGCTCGCCGGCGGCGCGCCGAGCGTCGCCAGCGCCTGGGCCTGGCCGTTGGCCGCGGCCCTCGGCTGGGGCGCGAGCCTCGCGGCCTGCCGCGAGGAGGTGCTCAAGCTCCCCGGCTCCGCGGCGGCGCGCCTCGCGCTGAGCGGGGTCGCAGGAGGCGCCGCGCTGGTGGCCCTCGGCGGCAGCCGGGCTCAGGCCGGGTGGCCCCTGATCGCGGGGGGCCTGGGGGCGTGGGGCGCGAGCCTGTGCGTCGCCGCGCCGCTCACGGCGTGGTTCGAGGTCCGCGCCGGGCAGGCCAGCCGCGATCCGCGGCGCGCCTGGCAGGCGCGCCTGCGCGCGCGCTTCCGCCTGCGGGGGCCGCTGCTCATGGGCCTCGCCGCCCGCCGCGCGCAGGACCCGATCCTGGAGCGCCTCCCGCGCTGGCTGCCCGCCGAGGGCCCCGTGCTCGTGGCTGGGTGCGGGGTCGGGATCACCCTCGCCCGTCTGGCTCAGCTCCCCGGGCTCGAGCTGACCGCGGTCGAGCACGACCCGCGTCGGCTGCGGGTGGCCCGCTCGGCGCTGCGGCCGACGCCGGTGACCTGGATCGCGGGGGACCCGCTGGAGGCGGAGCTCGGCCGCTACCGCGCGGTGTGGGTCGAGGACACGCTCTGCGCCTACTCGACGGCGGATCAGGAGCGCCTGCTCGCGCGCCTGGCCGAGCACCTCGAGCCCGGGGGGACCCTGGTCCTGGTCACGCCTCCGCCGAACGGCGCCTGGGGGCAACTGCTCCGGCACTGGGCCCTGGGGCTGGGCGACTTCCCGCGCTCGCTGCTCGTGCCCACCGACCTGGGGCGGCTCTTGAACCGCTGCGGCCTGGCCCTGACCCACAGCCAGGCCGCCGAAGGGTCCTGGCCGCGCTTCGTGTGGGTGTGCCGCAAGCCCGGGGGGTGAGCTACTGGCGACTGCGGATCGCGTCGATCAGCTCGGCCTTCTTCATGTCGCTGCGCCCGCGGATCTGGAGCTCCTTGGCGCGGTTGTAGAGCTCGGCGTAGGTCCGCTGCTCGAGGGGCGAGTGAGGGTTTCCGGTGCCCTCCGTGGTCTGCTTCCCGCTCTCCGTGCGACCTTCGCGCCGGCGCTGCTTGTTGACGGTGCGGGCCGCGATCTCCTCGGCGCGTTCACGGCCCTTGCCGCGCTCCAGCTCGCTCTGCTTTACGTGGTCGTACATGCGCTCGTCCTTGGCGCTCCAAGCCTCGGGCATGGCTCCTCCTGTCGCGCTCCCCGCCACGCAAGTCGAGCGCCAGACCCCAACCCCAAACCTCGCGTGCCGTCGCGCCGCGGGCGTCTCACGGCCCGACGGGGTCGGACCCCGGTTTGCGGACTCCTTCCGGGAGAAGGAGGCTACATGCTGCACATCGAGGAACAACGCGACGACTACGTGGAGCTGGTGGCGCGAGGCAAGCTCGAGCGAGACGACTACGAGCGGGTGCTCCCGCTGCTCGAGGCCCAGCTCGAGCGCGAGGGCGCGCTGCGCGCCCTGATCGTGCTCCGCGACTTCAAGGGCTGGACCCTGGGGGCGGCCCTCGACGACCTGCGCTTCGACCTGTCACACCGCAAGGACTTCGACCGGATGGCGATCGTCGGGGAGGGGAGCCTGCAGAAGTGGGCGACGACCCTCAGCGCCCCCCTGTTCAGCGGCGAGGTGCGCTTCTACGAGTTCGCCGACGAGCAGCGCGCCCGTGACTGGGTGCGCGCCGGCGCCGACGTCGAGGCCGCGCGGCGCTAGCCCGCCTGCCTGCCGTGTCTCGTCCCGGGACGCGCGTGTCCCGTTCCGGGCAGACCTGGGGACAGAGGAGCGGCAGAGAGAGCAGGGACCGCCGCCGCGGTTCCCGTCGTCGAGCGCCCCGGCCGGGGTATCGTGCGCACCCGACCGGAGGTGCCCGTGCGGATCGAAGCGATCGCGATCGGAACCAACCCGCCCCACGACGTGAACGTGATCGTGGAGGTCCCCGTCGGCGGCCAGCCGATCAAGTACGAGCTCGACAAGGCGGCGGGGACCCTCGTGGTCGACCGCTTCCTCTACACCCCCATGCGCTACCCGGGGAACTACGGCTTCGTGCCCCACACCCTCTCCCTCGACGGGGACCCGATCGACGTGCTGGTGTGCAATACCCGGCCCCTCGTCCCGGGCTGCGTGATCAACGTGCGCCCGATCGGGGTCATGCTCATGGAGGACGACTCGGGCCAGGACGAGAAGGTCCTCGCGGTGCCCTCGCCCCACCTCTCGCGGCGCTACGAGGGGGTGCACGAGGTGTCGGACCTGCCCGAGATCACGGTCCAGCAAGATCCAGCACTTCTTCGAGCACTACAAGGACCTGGAGCCGGGAAGTGGGTGCGGATCGGCGACCAGGGCGACGCAGCCCAGGCCCGGCGCCTGATCTCCGAGGCGATCGAGCGCGAGGTAGGTCCAGCAGAAAGCGAAACGCGGCGCGGATCGTCGATCCGCGCCGCGCCGCGCAGCTCGGGGTCGTCAGGCTCGGCTAGTTGCCGGAGCCGCCGCTGCCGAGGGCGCGCAGGGCCTCCCGCAGGATCTGCATGCCGCCGCGACGCGGGCCGTTCTCGTCGACGTCGTCCGGGTCCTCCGAGAGGTGCAGCAGCTCGTTGTTGAGGCGCGCCCAGGCGCGGTATTCGGGGAGATACACGTAGTCGCCTTCGCGGTTGGTGATCCAGACCGCCTTGGCGCCGTCCGCGCCCGCCGAGAGGGTGCCGACCGGGGCGCCGGTGCCGTTGGGGGTGCTGAACAGGTGGATCAGGCTCTCCTCGGCGGCCGACTTGCGCTTCTGCAGGAACTTGCGCTTGATCCGGCGGCTGATCACGGCCTGGATCGCCTCCACGAAGGCGGTCTCGGCGACCAGGGCCTGGTTGTAGAACAGGTAGGCGCGCATCTTGACCCAGCGGCCGTCCTGACCCGCGAGCAGCTTGCTCATGCGCGGGCCGGCGAGGTTCACCGAGCCGCCGGTCGCGCGGTCACCCGCAGCTTGATAGGCGAGGCTGCCGCCCGAGAACACGCCGGTGATCTCGGCGAGCTGGGGGTAGAGCACGTTGCGCACGATCATCTGCGCGCCGTCGTCGGTGATACGCGCGATCGAGCGCACCTCGACCCAGCGACCCGACCACTCCATGAGCTTCTGACGCAGGGCCTCGCCGTTGACGTCCGACTCGACGGGGTTCACGGTCACGGTCAGGGTGCCCTCGCCCAGGGGGCGGGTGAGGGTCACGACCTCGCCCTGGACGCCGACCACCCCCGCGACCTCCGCCGAGCGGCGGGCCACGCGGGAGGCGACGAGGTCGAGCACGGCCTTGAGCACCTGCAGCTTGTCGTTCTCCTGGAACTGGCCGCCGTAGAACTCACCGCCCACGCGGTGCTTCGTGCCGTCCTTGACCGCCTCCAGCGTGAAGCGGCGGGGGTAGGCGATGTCCGGGGCGCCCGCAGCAGCGGCCGAGGCCGGGGCGAAGTGCTCGGGCAGCTCCATGGGCTTGACGTAGTCGAGGGCCTGCACCAGCAGGTCCCACTCGCGCTCGGTCAGCCGGCCCTTGCTGTCGCCGTCGACGAGCACGCGGCCCACCTTGTCCAGGCGGATCTGCAGGCCGGGGAGGGCCTCGGTGGTCTGCACGTTGAGGAACAGGGTGTCGAGGCCGAGGCGCTCGGCGAGGCGAGCCTGCTCGTCCGCCGAGATCCCGTCCTTGATCCGCAGGTGGATCGCCTGGAGGGCCTCGTAGACCGGGTAGAGCCGCTCGCGCACCGCGCCCCAGCTGCCCTTGACCGTGCGCGGGGCGCCGTCGTTGCCGCGCGTCCAGTAGGCGAGCTCGAAGGTCCCGTTGTCGCTGAGGCCGTCGTTGTCCGCGCTCTCGCGGACCGGGGCCACACCGCGCAGGAGGTCGGTGGGGTTGGTCTCCCGCACGGCCTCGCCCAGGGCGACCATTTCGCTGAGCAGCGCGCCGTAGGACTTGGAGTCGCCCAGGAAGTCGACCTTGCTCTCGTAGTTCACGCGCATGGCCAGGTCTTGCTCGCTGCCGCTGCCCTTCACGATCAGGGACACGGCGCCGAAGCTCGCGGGCACCACCGGGGGACGCGAGAGGTCGATCCAGCGGGTCTTGCGCGGGTCGATGGGGATCGCGGGGACGCGCACCAGGTGCGCGGGGGCGTGGAGCTGCTGGCGCTGCTCGCCGGCGGTGGGGTCGGCGACCGCCACGCTCGAGCCGGAGCCGCGCTTCGTGATCCGGTAGGAGATCTCGAGGAAGGAGTTGGGCAGGCGCTTGCTGGCGGCCGCGCTCGCGCTCTCGGCGCTGGCGCTGGCGCTGGCGACCTCGGCCTTCAGGCGGTCGACCTCGTTGTTGGCCTCCAGGAGCTGGTTCGTGCTCGCGGTGCCAGCGTCGACCAGGGGCTGGAGGTCGGCGACCTTCTCCTCGGCCTGGCGCAGTTGGTCGCGGAGGACGGCCAGGCGGCTCGACCCGGCCGAGCTCGCGCCGCCGCTCGAGCCGGCGGTGGCGCCGCCGAAGCTCTCGCGCTTGACCTCGACCTTCTCGATCTCGACGGTGTAGCCCAGGCTGCCCTGGCTGCCGAGGTGGATCCCCACCAGCATGTCGCGGTTCGGGTTGGGCTCGCCGCGCGGGTTCTTCTTGGAGAAGTCCACGATCGCGTTGTCGAGGTTGACCTCGGTCCCGTCGGCGTTGTAGGCGACGCCGCGGCGCAGCAGCCGGCCCATTTCGTCCTCGCTGCCGAGGAACTTGGCCAGGTCACCGGGGTTGGTGATCAGCGCGCGGCCCATGAAGGGCTGGGTGGTGTAGCTCGTGCGGCCGACGGTGCTCGACCAGTTGCTGCCGTTGGGGCTGGGGAAGACCACCCCCACGTAGTCGCCGGAGCGACGCGTGCCTTGCGCCAAGGCGCTGGCCGCGCCGAGGAGCGCGAGGAGGAGGAGACGGGAGGTTGGATGCTGGGCCACAGGACAATCCTTCCGGGGAATACCAGGCGAAGCTTGACCCGATCGTAAGCAGCTAGCGTGCCGGGTCGGCGCTCCTCCAAAGGTAGCAGCGAGCGCCGTCAAGCGCCCACCGGGCCGAGCGTACGTTGCATCTCCCCCGACGATGGGAGCGCAACTGACACGAAACGGTTTCATATTCGGCTCTCGACCGACGCGCCAGGCAGTCAAGTCTATTCCCGCTCGGAGCTTGGTGCATAGCGCTGGCGAAGCGCGGTCCCGCGCTCGATGAGCGCGTTGCGATCCACGCTGAGCCGCGCTTGGCGCTCCTCGAGGGTCGCTTCGTCGCCCAGGATCTCGACCACCGTCTGGTGGGCCGGGCTGTCCGGGGGGAAGGCCGCGAGCAGGGCGCGGTGGGTCTCGAGGGCGCGGGCGTTGGCCTCCAGCGCGTAGCCCACGAGGCGGGTGGAGAACTCGAGCTGATCGCGGGCGGCGCGGTCCACGTCGGCCTGGCTCACGCAGCCGGCGAGCAGGGCCAGGGCGACGAGCAGGGGGCGGGTCATGGTGCGAGCTCCTCGGCCACCCGCTGGCGGCCCTCGGGCGGGAGATGGTCCGCGGTGGCCTCGACCAGGCGCAGGGGGTGCTCCCCCATGCCCTCGCGGCGGACCGCGCGCAGCACCTCCTGGAAGGCGCGGGCGTTGAGCAGGTCCAGGGCCCGGAGCACCGCCGCCGCCTCGCCGTAGTCGTCGAGGAACAACAGCCGCGGCGGGAGCTCCACCTCGCGCTCGACGTGGCTCGGCTCCCCCGGGCGCAGCCGGCGAATGAACACCCACTCCACCGGGTCGTGGGCCGGGAGCTCGTCGGCGAGGGTCACGATGTAGTGCTGGGCCTTGGTGCGCACCCCCTGGGTCTCGAGCTCGGCCAGGAGCGCCTCGCCGCGCAGGGCGCCCGAGCACACCTGGGTGTAGAGCGAGTAGACCAGCGGGTCGTGCTCGCGGTCGTCGCCGAACAGGAACTCGCGCACCCCCCGCGGGTTCTCCAGGCGATACAGGAGCAGCGCCGCGAGCTTGTAGCCGAAGATGTCGCGCAGGTAGCGCAGGCGGTTCAGGTCGCGGAACGTGATCCCGTCGTGGAGCACGCCGTCGATCAGCATCCGCTTCTCGAGCACCCCGCGCATCGTGTTCGGGCTCGCGCTCACGAAGTAGAACGCCGGGCGCTCCCCGTCGGGCTGCAGCCGCCGCAGCCCGCTCAGGAGCTCGACCGCGCCGGGCACCGGTTGCTTGTCCTCGGCGGCCTCGAAGCGCAGGCGCAGCAGGTCGCGGAACGAGGTCCACTCCGACAGCAGATAGGTGTTGTCGATGTCGAACACGTAGAGCGGCCCGGTCCAGTCCATGGCCAGCGGGCGGTCGTTGCGCCGCCACAGGGGGTAGGCGTAGCCGTTGCGCTGCGGCGCGCGCTCCGCTTCCGCGTCGGCCATCAGCCCTGGACCTCAGCGGTGTAGTCGAAGTCGATCTCGTAGCGCGCGGCGCGGCTCATGAGGTCCTGCAGGATCTCCTGAGCTCCGACCTCCCCCGCGAGCAGCTGGCCCACGGCCTCGGTGATCGGGAGGGTCACGCCTTCGCGCTCGGCGAGGGCCAGGGCGACCCGGGTCGTGTTCACGCCCTCCGCGACCTCCCCTAGCTCCTCGACCACCTCGTCCAGCGTCTTGCCCAGGGCGACCCCGCGCCCCACGCGGAAGTTGCGGCTGAGCTCCGAGCTGCAGGTGACCAGCAGGTCGCCGACCCCCGCCAGGCCGGAGAAGGTCAGAGGGTTGGCGCCGAGCTTCACGCCCAGGCGCTGGATCTCGGCCAGGCCGCGGGTCACGAGCAGCGCGCGCACGTTGTGCCCGAACTCGAGCCCGGCGGCGGCGCCGCAAGCGATCGCGATCACGTTCTTGAGCGCGCCGGCGAGCTCGACCCCGCGCAGGTCGTCCTGGCCGTAGATCCGGAACAGCGGGCTGTGGAGCGCCGCGGTCGCGCGCACGATGACCTCTTCGTAGCGCGAGGCGACGACGGTGGCCGACGGCTGCCCGCGGAGGATCTCCTTGGCCAGGTTCGGCCCGCTGAGCGCGCCGAGCTTGAGCGCGCAGGTCTCGGCGCGCAGGAGCTCGGTCATGGTGTTGAAGGACTCGGGCTCGAGCCCCTTGGTGGCGCTGAGCACGACCTGGTCCCCGGTGACGAACTCGCCTGCACGTCGCGCCACCGCGCGGCTGGCCTTGGACGGCACGCAGAAGATCAGGACCGGGGTCTCGCGCACCGCCGCCTCGAGGTCGGTGGTCGCGGTGATCCCCTCGTGCAGGGGGAGCTCACCCAGGTAGCGCGGGTTGGTGCGGGTGCGGTTGAGGGACTCCGCCGTCTGCGGGTTGCGCATCCACAGGGCCGTGCGCTGCCCGTTGTGCGCCGCGAGGTGCGCCAGGATCGTGCCCCAGCTCCCTCCGCCGAGCACGGCCACGTCTGCCTCCACGGAACCCTCCTTCGCCCCGCCGGGGTGCTCGCTCACGCACCCGCGGGGAGCGCGGACTCCAACCCGTAGCCCAGCAGCCGGTTGCGGTAGTAGAGCAACAGGTTGCGGTCGGTGGCGTCGATCCGGTCTCCGCGACGGCTGAGCGCCGGCTTGGTGTGGTAGGTGCCCCAGGCGCGCAGGGCGTGCACGACCAGGTCGCCGCCGTCCAGCGAGCGCACCCGGCGGCTGAGGCGGATCCGACCCTCGGCCTCGAGCCGGAGCAGGCGCTCGCGCAGGAGGTCGGTGCGGCGGGCCAGGTCGCCGAAGACCATGGACTCGTCCTCGGCCCCGGAGCGCAGCAGGCGGTAGAGGTCGCGCTGGGGGTGCATGGCCTCCAGCGCCGAGAACGCGGCGAAGGCGACCACGTGGGTGGGGAACGCGGTGTTCCCCCGCAGGTAGTCCCCGGTGAGCTGGCGCCCGAGCTCCCGAGTGTATTCCTGGTCGCGGTTGGCGTCGGCGATCGGCTCGCCCCCGGCGGCGCAGAGGTAGCGCCGAACGTCGATCGGGCGCCCGCTGGCGTCGAGGCTGCGGCCCTCGGGGTCGACCGGGTTGCCGAAGGGGTCACGGGGCGGGAGCAGCGTGAGGTAGATCCGCGCGTCGAGCTCGAGGATCCCGCGCAGGAACTGGAACACGCGCAGGGGGGAGGAGAACTCATCGTCGGTGATGATGTAGCGCGCCTTGCCCTCGGCCTGGAGGTGGTCGTCGATCAGGGTCTCGGCCTCGAGCACGAGCTCGTAGCTGAGGACCATGGGGACGACGTAGAGCGCGGGGCGCGGGCTGTGGTTGGCGAGGTTGTTGGCGTAGGCCTCGACGGTCGTGCCCAGGAGCCCCAGCTTGAGCTTGGTCTCGATCTCGCCGGAGCGGGAGCGGGTCCCGCCAGGGAAGAACAGGCTGTGGTAGCCGAGCTCGAGCGCCACCGTCGCGTAGCTCTTGAGCACGTGCTTGTAGATCGGCGCGGTCTTGCGTCGGTCTACGGTGTAGGCCCCCAGGTTGCGCATGAAGTAGCCGACCAGGGGGTTCTTGAACAGGTTCAGGCCAGCGCCGTAGAGCAGGGGCGGGAAGCCCTGCTCGTGCATGCCGTAGCCCAGCACGATCGAGTCGAGGTTGCTGCTGTGAGTCGGGACGCAGACCAGGGTCCCGCGCTCCTCGAGCGCGCGCGCGTGCTCGACCGCCCCGTCGACCTCGATCCGGTCGTCGAGCCCGAGCTGGGGGAAGCGGTGCAGGAGCTGTTGGGGGGAGCTGGCGTGGAGCAGCGCCGAGAGCCCGAAGGGGACGGCGCGGGTGGCCAGGGCGTGGACCTTGGGGTCGAAGTTCCCCAGCACCTCCCGCGCGAAGCCGAGGACCAGCTCCTCGAGCACCCGGCGGCGCACGGCGTCGGAGCCGCGCACGAGCTGCGAGCGGCGGCGGTCCCACGCAGCCAGCGACTTGGCGCGGGCCCGGGAGGGCGCCCCCCGCTCGACGCGCTTGCGCTCGTGGTAGATCGTCTCGGCCAGGGCCCGCTCGAGGGCGGGGGAGCCGCCCTGGGTCACCTGGCCCACGACGCGGCTGACGACTTCGGCGACGGCGCGGTCTTGGTCTTCGAGGCGCATGCAGCCTTATAGCACGGCCTCCGGGACCCCGGGTCGGGCTCCGGCGGGGGGAGGGGCCCCCATGTTGGAGGGCCACGCAGAATCGCGCTACGATGGCGTCTGGCGCTCGCGCCGGGAGTCTCATGGCCCGCAATCGCAGCTTCTTCGATCGCCTCTTCGGGGGCAGCGGCAAGCGTCGGCGCTCTTCACGGCACGACCGTGCGCCCCTGGACGAGGAGGCGCAGCGCCTGGCGCAGCAGCTCGACCGGGGGGCGCACTCGGTGTCGCTGCGTCGCCTGCGCGCCGCCGGGATGCAGACCGTGCGCGTGATCGACGCGACCCAGATCCAGGGGATCGTGGACAAGACCGTCGACGAGGCCCTGCGCCTGCGCAAGGTCGACCTGAGCGTCGACGAGCGCGAGCAGGTCCGGGACATGGCGACCGCCCAGCTGCGCCAGCTCATGGAGGAGAACCAGCGACTCTCCCACGAGAACGAGGAGGCGCGCGCCAAGGCGATGGTCGCCGAGGCGGAGGCCGATCAGCTCGAGACGTCCATCGCCAGCCTGCGCCAGGAGCTCTCGCGGCGTCAGGACGAGCTCAATTCCCGCCACGCCGAGCTGGCCTCGGAGCGGGCGCGCAAGATCGTGGTCGAGGTCTCCGAGGACTCCTTCGAGGAGCTCGAGCGGCGGCTGAAGCTGACCTTCGAGCGCCTGGTGCGCGACCACGAGTTGGTCGGCGCCGACGGCGAGGTGGACCTCAGCGCCCTGGAGAAGGAGATCGGGCAGGCGATCCACCGCCTGGTCGAGGGCGAGCGCCAGAAGCAGGGCGCCGCTCCCGTCGAGGACGAGAAGGTCGAGTTCCTCGAGAAGCGGATCGGCAAGCTCAACAAGGCGCTCGAGGACGCGGAGTCGGCGCTGCGCAAGCTCGCCCTGGTCAAGGGGATCGAGCCCGGCGTGGCCTCGATCTACGCCGAGATTCAGGGCCTGAACCTGGAGGACCCCGACTTCGAGCGCAAGAGCGAACTCCTGGCCGAGGTGTTCAAGGAGAACCTCGAGCTGCAGGGCGCGCTGGCGGAGAGCGAGGCGGCGGCGGCGCCCGCTGCCGCGCCGGCGAACGACGGCCCGTTGCCGCTGCCGGCTGGGTTCGAGCCGCCGGCCGAGACCATGATCGGCGAGACTGGATTCTGACTCGGGCGGCGGGGGGCCGTCGAGCTGCGGGGGCCTGCGACAGGGTGGGGGGGCGCGCGTGAGTGACGAGTGGAGGGACTTCGTCCGCGAGAAGACCGGCCGGCAGCGGCGCGAGCCCCCGCCCAAGGACCGACCGCGCCCTGCGTCCGAGAGGACCCCGGCGGGGAACCCGCCTGCGGCGAAGCGGCCTGCCGCCAAGCCTCCCGCGGCCAAGCCTCCCGCGGCCAAGCCTCCCGCGGCCAAGCCTCCCGCGGCCAAGCCGTCCAGCGGGGAGCCCACCGAGGGCCTGGGCCAGCGGATCCAGCAGGAGGCGCGGGTCGTCCCCCTCGACAAGCTCAAGCAGGGGGGGACGAAGTTCGTGCGGGTGATCTCCCCCGACACGATCGTGCGGATCGTGGGGGAGTCGCTGGAGAACGCGCTCGCCGAGCACTCGTTCCTGCTCGACGAGGACGAGCGCAAGCTGATCGCGAAGGAGGCCCGCGTCGGCTTCAGCCAGCTCCTGGTCCAGCACAAGAAGCTGCAGGAGGAGCGCCAGGAGCTGCAGGGCAAGCTGGCCGAAGAGGTCAAGGCGCGCGGGGAGCAGCAGGCGCAGCTCGAGCAGCAGATCGCGCGGCTGCGCGAGCAGCTCGAGGCCGACCAGTCGCGCCTCGATCGCGAGCGCCAGCGCGCCGAGGGGGTGCACATAGCGCCGGAGTCGCTGGCCGACCTCGAGCGGCGTCTGGTGAGCTGCGCCCAGCGTCTGGTCGAGGAGGGCGAGCTGGGCCTGGCACCCGAGGGCGAGGACGTCCCCGGGCTGGCGACCTTCAAGGTCCAGTTCGCGGCGGCGGTCGCCGAGGTGCTCGGCGCCGAGCGGAAGCGCTTCGGGCAGACCGCCGAGTCCCGCGAGGCGATCGAGCTCCTCGAGCGCCGGGTGGCCAAGCTCTCACGGGCCCTGCAGGAGAAGGAGGGCGACCTCGACATCCTCACCGGGGACGAGCTGCGCAAGAAGGAGAGCTACTACGAGGCGAGCGGAGGCCTGGACAAGGCGGCGAAGCGCTTCGACTGGAAGTCGAACCTGCTCAAGCGCAACATGCTGCACACCCGCGAGCTGCTCGGACACGAGCTCGACGAGGGCGAACGCGCGGCCCCGTTCCCCGGAGCGCCCCCTCGCTCGTGAGCCGCGCGGGGACACGCGTGTCCCCCTGCGCACGGGGCCTCCCGCGCTTGCGTGGGGCAGGTTCGACCTGCCCTCGGGGCGGAGTACCTCCTGGTTGCAGAGTCCCCTGGACCGGCTTAGGGTAGGCGCGCGCGGGGAGACCCGCCGCAATCACAACCTACTGCCGGGGAATCTCGGCGCAGCGAACGAGGTCCCCGTGCGGGACAAAGGACTGGCGGCGTGAGCGAAGAAGCAACCGAAGACAAGAAGGGCGTCCTCTACATCGGCATCGACCTGGGGACCTCCCGGACGTCGGTCGCCGCGTCCAACGGCGTACGGGAGACCGTGTGGAGCTACGTCGGTTACCCCAAGGACGTGGTCTCGCGCAAGCTGTTGAAGAAGGACCGCCTCTACGGCAAGGAAGCCGTGCAGAAGCGCCTCTCGCTGGACCTCTACCGCCCCTTCGAGAAGGGCGTGATCAAGTTCACCCCGTCCGAGGAGGCCGGGATGAGCAAGGAGCAGCACGACCGGCACATGAAGGCCGCAAAGGACCTCGTGCAGCACGCGCTGTCCCTGGCCAAGCCCCGCAAGGACGAGCTGCTCTACGGTGTCATCGGCGCGCCCGCCCAGGCCTCGTTCCAGAACAAGACGCACATCCTCGAGGCGGCGAAGAACACCCTCGACGCGGTCATGATCTGCAGCGAGCCCTTCGCGGTGGCCTATGGCCTGGAGATGCTCGACGACACCCTGGTGATCGACATCGGCGCGGGCACCGTCGACCTCTGCCGGATGCACGGCACCATGCCCAGCCAGGAGGATCAGATCACCCTGACCTCCGCCGGCGACTGGCTCGACCAGCAGATCTTCGCGCTGCTCAAGAAGAAGGTCCCCGACGCCGACTTCTCGATCCACCTGATCAAGGACCTCAAGGAGAAGTACGCCTTCGTGACCGACGCCTCGGAGCCCGTGCGCGCCGAGCTGATCGTCAACGGTAAGCCCACCGTGTTCGACGTGACCGACGAGATGCGCAAGGGCTGCCGGATGATCGTGCCGCCGATGGTCCAGGCGATCCACAAGCTGATCTCGACCTTCGACCCCGACTTCCAGGAGAAGCTGCGCAACAACGTGCTCCTGGGCGGCGGCGGCTCGCAGATCATCGGCCTCGACCGCGTGCTCGAGGAGACGATGACCGAGATGCTCGGCAGCGGGAAGGTGACCCACGTCGAAGAGCCGACCTACGCGGGCTGCAACGGCGCGCTGAAGATGGCCCACGACATGCCCGAAGAGTACTGGAAGAAGCTGAGCTGATTTCAGGGGGTCTGTCCCAGACCCCCTCGCCCTCGGGGCGAAGCCCCGAGGGCTCACCCCCAGGGGCTCGCCGGCTTCGCGGCCGGCTGCGCGCTCGCGGCTGACGCCGCTCGCCGGCCGCCCCTCACGACCCGTCAGGTGGGCCCCCGCAGCTGCGGGGGCCTTCCTCGTTCTGGCTGCGCGCTCGCGGCTGACGTCGCTCGCCCGGCCGCCCCTTACGACTCGCCAGGTGGGCCCCTGCAGCACGGGGCCTTCCTCGTTCCGGGCTGCGCGCTCGCGGCTGACACCGCTCGCCCGGCCGCCCCTCACGACTCGCCAGGTGGGCCCCCGCAGCTGCGGGGGCCTTCCTCGTTCCGCTGCGCGCTCGCGGCTGACGTCGCTCGCCGGCCGCTCGACCCTGGCCCCCGCAGCTGTGGGGCCTTCCTCGTTCCGGCTGCGCGCTCGCGGCTGACGCCGCTCGCCGGCCGCTCGACCCGGCCCCCGCAGCTGTGGGGCCTTCCTCGTTCCGGCTGCGCGCTCGCGGCTGACACCGCTCGCCGGCCGCTTCGACCCGGGCCCCCGCAGCTGCAGGGCCTTCCCCGTTCCGACTGCGCGCTCGCGGCTGACGTCGCTCGCCCGGCCGCCCCTCACGACCCGGGCCCCGCAGCTGCGGGGCCTTCCTCGTTCCGGCTGCGCGCCCGCGGCTGACACCGCTCGCCGGCCGCTCGACCCGGGCCCTGCACCGTCGCTGGGTGCTCGCGGGTGGCTCCTGGGCCTCCCCCACCATCCTGCTCGAGGCGGCTACTCCGCTGCGGACGCTCGGCGTGCGTGGGCGCGGTGGATCCCGAGGCCGCCCAGGGCGGCGAGGATCAGCAGCGCGTTCGTGGCCACGAACACGGGGTCGCCGACCCCCAGGCTGTAGACCAGGAACCCGCTCGAGGCGCAGAGCTGGCCCACGTAGAGCCAGCGCGAGACCCCGCCGTTGGTCCCGGCGTCGTGGTGCCGCTTGATCTGATACACGAGGGTGGCGAGCAACAAGACCGAGCTCGCCCAACCAACCCACTCCACGCGTCGCCTCTGTGGCTCCAGGCTACGCGGGTCCGGGGTGGATGCACGGCTCCGGAACGAGGCACGCCGCGCTGGGAGCGCGGCGTGTGCGAAGACGTTGGTCGGTTCGAGCGGCTTAGTAGGCGCCGCGACCCAGGAGGACGGCGGGCACGGTCTGGAACAGCAGCTTCACGTCGCCCCACAGGGTGCGGGTGCGGGCGTAGTCGATGTCCAGGTTGACCTGCTCCTCGAAGGGGATCAGCGAGCGACCGGTGACCTGCCAGGTGCAGGTCAGGCCTTGCTCCACCGTCAGGCGCTGGGCTCGGGGGGTACTCCGCCACCTCCTCGGGGAGGGCGGGGGCGGGGCCGACCAGCGACATGTCGCCGATCAGGACGTTGATGAACTGCGGCATCTCGTCGATCGAGAAGCGACGGATCACGCGACCGATCCGGGTGATCCGGGGTCGTGGGTCATCTTGAAGCGCACCGACTCGTCCTCAGCGGCTTGCTTCAGCGCGGCGCGACGCGCCTCGGCGTCCACGCACATGCTGCGGAACTTGTAGAACTTGAACTCGCGCCCGCCCTTGCCCACGCGCTTCTGAGAGAAGAACACGGGGCCGCCGTCCTCGAGCTTGATGAGGAGCGCCACCACGGTGAACACGGGCGCCAGGAACAGGAGCGCGAACGCAGCTCCCGTGAAGTCCATGACGCGCTTGGCCACCCGATACGCGCGCCGACCCTGAGTCGCGTTCGAATCCGAAGTCGCCGTAGCCATGGTTACTGTCGTCATTTCCGTCCTGCCTCGCATCGTCCTGCCAACCACCGTTAACGATGCAACTGTCAGACCGACGTAAGCGCCCATCTTCCAGTGGAGAGCGAGGTCATATGTGGTTCAAACGGTTCGTCCGACGCGCAAGTGAATCGTATCGGCTGCGAAGCCCGTTCTCATGTGACCTGTGGAGACTCCCGTGTTCCTGCTCTCACGTCGGCGTATTGCAAGAGCCGTTCCACTTGAAAAGATCAGCTTTAGTGCTGTCTTGGTAGAGAGCAACGTCCAACCGCGACGCAACGCGGCACAAGCAGCTCGACAATAAACGGAATCTGGAAAGGGGCGATGTGAATGACAATCACGGTTTACGGTCGGCGGCTTGCCGTAGCATGGCCTCCGTGACGAACCGAATCGAACTCCTGGGGGTGCCCATCGACAACGTCTCGATGGCCGAGGCCATCGACCGGATCGTGCAGCTCGCCCGCACGCGACGCGGCGCCTACGTCGTCACCCCGAACGTCGACCACCTCGTCAAGCTCCAGCACCACCAGGCCTTTCGGGAGGTCTACGATCAGGCGGACCTCATCCTCGCGGACGGCATGCCGCTGATCTGGGCCAGTCGCCTGGTGGGGACCCCGCTGGTCGAGAAGGTCTCGGGCTCGGACCTGTTCGTGCTCTTCGCCGAGCGCGCGGCGCGCGAGGGCCTGCGCCTGTTCTTCCTCGGCGGGCGCGAAGGCGCCGCCGAGGGCGCGGCAGAGGTGCTGCGGCGGCGCTTCCCTGGCCTCGAGGTGGTCGGCACCTATTGCCCCTACTTCGGCTTCCAGGACGACCCCGAAGAGAACGCGCGGATCGCAGCCACGGTCCGAGCCGCGGACCCCCACGTGCTCTTCGTCGGGCTCGGCGCGCCGAAGCAGGAGCTCTGGATCCAGGCGCAGCGCGAGGCCCTCGGAGTCCCGGTCTGCATCGGCGTGGGCGTGTCCTTCGAGTTCGTGGCCGGGATGGTCAAGCGCGCTCCTAAGCCAATGCAGAAGTTGGGCTTGGAATGGGGCTGGAGGCTCGCCATGGAACCTCGGCGGCTGTGGCGGCGCTACCTGGTGGAGGACCGGGAGTTCTTCGGGCTCCTGTGGAAGCAGATCCTCCACGCGAGACGCGAGCGTCGTCGTGCCCGTCGGCAGCGCGCTTGACAGCTCATTTACAAGCTCTCAACAGGTACAACCCATGGAGTTCCAGTGAGGACTCCGACGAACATGGAGTTAGGGCGAGGGTCGCGAACGCTCCACAACTCCACACTCTCCACGCGCTCATAAGGTCTTTGGTTGGGGAGAATCCCGGCGGGTTCCTCGCGCGCATTTCCCCTAGGGCCTCTAGGGATTATGGACCGGATGGGCCTCTCGGTTCCGCAACTCCAGCGGGTCCAAGCGAACGATGGATGTGGGGCGATCCTCGCCGCGTGGCACGGGGCGCGCTGGGACAGGCTCGACCCGTGGGCATGAAACGCCTTACAGCCGGCTACGGGCCTGGCCTTCGGCCGATCTTTGTCGAAGATTAAACTTCGCCCCTCGCAGGGGGTGCGGTGGACAGAAAGCAGGTCTGGCGATCGGTCTGCTCTCGGCTCGTGGACGAGCTGGGGTTGGCTCGCACCCAAGGCTGGCTCGAGCACGTGCGCTTGCGCAACCTCACTCCCGAGGCGGCGACCCTCGAGGCGCAGAGCGCGGCGCTGCGGGACGCGGCGCGGGCTCAGGAGCGCGAGGTGCTCCAGGCGCTGGCGAGCGAGGGATGGCCGGTCGCTCGGCTGCGCTGGACCGTGCGCAAGCGGGCCCGCGCAGCGAACCCGAGCGGCATGCGTCGGCTGCACCTCCAGGGGGAACGCCTCAACCCGGCGGTGCGCCTGCGGGACTTCCTGACCGGACCCAGCAACGACGCGGCCCTGCGCCTGGCCAAGTCCTGCGTCGAGCAGCCTGGTCTGTGGAGCCCGGTCGCCTTCTACGGGGGCTCGGGCAACGGCAAGAGCCACCTGCTCCACGCGATCGGCAACGGCTACCGGCGGCGCTACCCAGGTCGGCGGGTGGTGCTCTCCTCGGGCGAGCGCTTCGTGCGGCACTTCGTGCATAGCACCCGGGGGCGGCCGGGGGGCGGCGCGGCATTCCGCGAGTTCTACCGCGGCTCGGACCTGTTGATCCTCGACGACGTGCAGGACGTGGCCGGGCGCCCCGGGAGCGAGCAAGAGCTCGTGTTCACCCTCGACTCGCTCCAGCGGCGGGGGGCGCAGGTGATCGTGGCCTGCTCGGAGTCGCCCAAGCAGTTGGGGCTGCAGGAAGCCCTCGCCGGGCGCCTGCTCGGCGGCATGTCGCTCAAGGTCGAGAGCCCGAACCGCACCACCTGCCTCGAGGTGCTCCGCGCCCGCCAGGCGACCCGCCGCTTGAGCCTCTCGGGCGAGGTGCAGGAGCTGCTCATGGACGCGTGCAGCGCGAGCATGCGGGACCTGCTGTGTTCGGTGAACCGGCTCGAGGCCTACCAGCGTCACGTCGAGCGCGAGCTCGACCTCAGCACGGCGCGCCACGTGCTCCAGGATCTGCTGCGCCGGCAGAGCGAGCCCGCGACCCTCGAGGGCCTCGCCGGGTTCGTGGCGGACCAAACCGGCGCGTCGCTGAGCCTCCAGTGCGGGCGGAGCCGCAAGCCCGACGCCGTCCGCGCCCGCCAGCTCTCCATGGCCTTGGCCCGGCACCTGACCGGGTTGACCCTGCGTGAGGTCGGCGAGTTCTTCGGTCGGCGCTCCTGCGCGGCGGTGCACCTCGCTCAGCAGCGGGTGAGGGAGCAGCGGGGGCGCGACGGGCGCCTCCAGGAGCTCTGGGAGGGGGCCTGCGCCCGATTTACCCGCGCTGAGACCCACGCGGGGAAAGACACCCCGACCGTGCTCCAACGGCCGGGAAAGAAGAGCGTAAGCGCAGACATATGAGTGCCTTGCGCGGCTCGACTGGGAATCCAGGGCGCTTCCCAGGACCTTAAGAGGATGTGGATAACTCAGCGGGGGGGCGTCGGTGGGGGGACGCTGCGCGGACGACGCGCTGCCCCAGGCGGGCGCGACCCCCGCTGGACGGCGCCCCCACGGACCACTAGGGTGAGGGGGTGAAGATCGACCCCGAACGCGGTCCGGTCGGCCCCGAGACCCTGATCGCTGCGGTCATGCTCGGGCGCCCGGACGCCGAGCGCGTGCTCCACGAAGAGTTCGGGCTCCCCTGCTTTCGCTGCCCGGTGAGCTTCGTCGAGACCGTCGCCGAGGGCGCGCGCCTGCACGGGCTCGACCCTCAGGCCCTCGCCGAGCGGTTGAGCGCCTGCGCCGTCGACCACGAGGCGGTGGGTTGAGCGCGCAGGTCCTGACCCTCCTTGGGTTGCTGCTCGGCTCCGCGTTCTTCTCCGCCAGCGAGACCTCGTTGTTCTCCCTGGAGCGGGCGGACCTGGACCGGCTGCGGCAGGAGAGCCCGCGCGGCGCGCGGAGCGTGGAGAGCCTGCTCGCCCAGCCTCGCTCGCTCCTGGTCGCGGTCCTGTTCGGAAACCTCCTGATCAACTTCCTGTTCGCCGCGATCACGTCGCGGATCTCGAGCCAGCTCGACGTGCGCGGGGCGGTGGTCTTCGGCGCGGTGGGCGCCGTGGCGCTGTTGCTCGTGGTCGGTGAGATCGTGCCCAAGGCCGTGGCGGTGAGCACCCCGCGTCGGGTCGCGCTCTTGACCGCGCCGGCGCTGCTCTTGTTCCACCGCGTGACCGCCTTCGTGGGCCTGATCGGCGCGCTGGAGGGGGTGGTGAACTGGCTGCTCGACCGGGTCGAGCAGCGCTTGCCGCCGCCCGCGGGCCCGCTCTCCCAGCGCGAGCTGCGCACGTTCATCGAGCTCCAGCGCGAGGAGGGCTCCCTCGAGGACCTGGCCTCCGAGCTCCTGGCCGACGTGCTGGAGCTCGGCGGGCGTCGGGTGCACGAGGTCGTGACCCCGCGCGTCGACCTCGTGGCCCTCGACCTCAACGCCGGGCGCGAGGCCTTCTTCGAGCTCGCCCGCAAGCACCGCTTGGGTCGCGTGCTGGTGCACGAGGGCGGCGGGCTGGACGCGGTCTCGGGCTACCTCAGCTTGCACGACGTGCTGCGCGACCCCGACGCCCCCCTCGCCCAGCTCCAGCGCCCGCTGTGGTTCGTGCCCCACACCAAGTCGCTCGAGTCCTTGCTGCGCGCCATGATCACGCGGCAGGAGCACCTGGCGCTGGTCGTCGGCGAGTACGGCGGGACCGTGGGGCTCGTGACCCTCGAGGACGTCGTCGAGGAGATCACGGGGGACATCGCCCGCCGCGACGCGGGGCCGCTCCTGGAGGAGCTGGAGGACGGCTGCTGGCGCATGGCCGGGCGCTTCCCCCTGCGCGAGGCCGCCGAGCTGCTGGGGATCCCGGCGGAGGCGGGCTCCACCACCCTCAGCGGGTTCGTGGCCCACCGCCTGGGGCGGATCCCCGAGGTCGGCGACCTGCTCTGGTACAAGGGGATCCAGTTTCGGGTCGACGCCGTCGAGCGGCGGCGGGCGACTCAGGTCCGGGTGGCGCTCCCGATCCCCGGCGCCCGACCCCGGCCCCACGTCGGGGAGGACGACGACGCCGACGACGCCCTGACCCGCAGCGGCGCGCAGCGCGCCAAGGTCCGCCTGCGACTGTTCGCGGAGAGCAACCCCAACGCCGCCTCCGACGACGGCCTGGACGGGTTCGCGTGATCGGCACCTGGGAGATCGTGGCCCTGTGCGGCGTCGGCGTCATGGGCAGCGCGCTGTTCTCCGGAGTGGAGACCGGCGCCTACCGCTTCAACCGCACCCGGCACCGGATCCGGGTGGCCGAGGAGAGCCGCGCGGCGAAGCTCGTGAGCGCGCTCACCGGCGACATGACGTCCTTCGTGATCGTGTGCTTGATCGGGACGAACCTGTTCAACGTGCTGGTCTCGTTCTCGACCACCGCGTTCTTGGAGTCGCTGCAGCTCGGCAACCCGGAGCTGGTCGCGACCCTCACCGTGGCCCCGCTGCTGTTCCTCCTGGGGGAGGTCGCGCCCAAGGAGCTGTTCCGCCGGCACCCGAACCGCCTGCTCTACGCCTTCGCCCCGCCGGTGGCGGTGTTCGCCTTCCTCTGCCGGCCGGCGACCTGGCTCCTGCGTCAGGTGACACGGCTCCTGCGGCTGTTCGGGCTGAACCCCGACGACGACGAGCGCGGGCTCCTGGCCCAACAACGCCTGCGCCAGGCGATCTCGGCCGGCGCCGCCGGCGGGACCCTCACCGACTACCAGGAGCGCCTGGCGGGGAACATCTTCTCGCTCCACGGGCGCACCGCCGAGCACGTCATGGTCCCCCTGCGCGACCTGGACACGATCGAGGTCTCGACCGAGCTCGAGGCGGCCCAGGGCTACGTGCGCCAGCGCGGGCGCACGCGCTACCCGGTCTACAAGAACCGCGTGGACGCGGTGGTGGGCGTGATCACGCTCTACGACCTGCTGTTCGAGGAGCGCCCCGGGCTCACGGTGCGCAACTACGTCGAGGACGTGCTGCGCGTCCCGCCGGACGAGGGCGTGGCCCAGGTCCTCCTGCGCATGCGCCAGGCCCGCAGCAAGCTGGCGGTGGTCGAGCGCGGCGGGCAGGCGCTGGGGATCGTGACCCTCAAGGACCTGGTGGAGGAGATCACCGGCGAGCTCGCCGACTTCTGAGCCAGCAGCCCAGCGCGGGACCGGGTAGAGTCGCCGGCGCACCGGCCGAAGGGAGCCCGCCATGACCCGAATCGTTTCGCTCGCCCTGCTCTGCTGCGTCGTCGCAGCCCCCCTGGGAGTGGCCGAGGACGACGACGCCCCGTTCCTCGGCGTCGCCTGCAACACCGGGGACGAAGGCGTGGTCGTGTCCGGAGTCGAGGAGGGCTCCGCCGCGGCGCGCATGGGGTTCAAGCAGGGCGACCGGATCCTGAGCTTCAACGGCGCGACGATCGCCGGCATGGACGCGCTCGCCGAGCGGGTCGAGGCCACCCGCCCTGGCGAGCGGATCGCGGTCCTGATCGCCCGCGGCGAGCAGCGCCTCGTGTTGGGGGGCCTGATGGGCCGGCGCAGCGGCGCGGTCGAGCCCGAGGAGCTCGAGCGGCCCGACGCGTCCGGCGTCCAACGCAAGGCCAAGCTCCTGGGCGCGCTGATGGAGGCGCAGCAGGAACTCGAGCGCGCGCGGGAGCGGGGCGCGGAGCGCCTCGTCGACGCCGCGGAGCGCCGGATCCGGGAGCTGAAGCAGGCGCTGGGCATGAGCCACGAGCGCGACGCCGACCGCGAGCGCGAGGGGCGCCGCGAGCGCAACGCGAACCGCGAGCGCGAGGCGCGGCGCGAGCGCGAGGCGCGGCGCGAGCGCGAAGGGCGGCGCGAGCGCGACGCGAACCGCGAGCGCGAGGCGCGGCGCGAGCGCGACGCCGACCGCGACGCCGACCGCGAGCAGGCGCTGCGCCGTCACGAGCAGGAGCTGCGCGCCTGGGTCGAGCGTGAGGCCGCGCAGATCCGCCGGGAGGCCGAGGAGCGGGTGGCGGAGCTGCACCGTGAGGCTCGCCAGCGCATGCAGGCCTTCCGCCGCGAAGTCGAGGAGCGGACGCGCGTCGAGCAGCGCGCGCAACAAGAGGAGCAGCGCGCGCGGCGTGAGGCCGAGCGCGGCGAGGGCGAGCTGGGTCGGCGCATGGAGGAGGTCGAGGCGGAGCTGCGCGAGGTGCGCGAGCTGCTGGAAGAGCTCCTGCGCCAGCGGCGGTGAGCCGCTACGTCCTCGATCTCCCGGCGGCCCTGCGCCTGATCGAGCGCGCGCGTCCGCTGGGGGAGCACCGGCTCCTGGGCCCGACCCTCCTGCGCTCGCAGGTCCTGGACGCGCTGTTCCGCGCGGTCCTGGCCGGCGAGCTCGAGGAGGAGGCCGCCCGGGAGCGGCTGCGGCGCTTCGACGGGCTCAAGCTGCGCTTCCTGGGGGACGCGGTCCTGCGCCGCCGGGCGTGGGAGCTCGCGCGACGCCTGGGCTGGGACTCGACCCTCCGCGCCGAATACGTGGCCCTGGCCCAGCTCCAGGCCGACGCCTTGATCACCCCCGACCGCGCCTTCGCCCGCAGCCTGCAGGGCGTGGTCGAGACCGCGCCCCTCTCGGCGCTGGACGGGTCCTAGGAGACCCCAGCGCGGAGGGCGGCGAGCACCGCCTCCGCGTCGCCGACCGCGTGGATCGTGTGCCCGAGCAGCGCGCGCAGGCGCAGCGGCGCCTCGGCCAGGTGCGGGCGGACCGCGAGCGCGCTGTGCAGCGCCGCGGCCTCTGCGCAGTGCTCGCGCTCCTCCGGCCCGAGGCTGCCGAAGGGCGCCAGCAGCGCGTCGTAGGCGGTCCAGTGCACCGCGTTCGGGTCCGGCTCCTCCGGCCCCGCGAGCGCCAGCGCGACCCGGTCCAGGTAGAAGCGCGCGGCGTAGCTCGCCGCCGCGCCGGGGTCGTCCTCGGGGGCGTGCTGCCCCGTGTCCTGGAGCAGGCGCCCCCAGGTGGGCCACGCCGCGGGACGCCCGGCGGCGTGCTCGGCGAGCTCGCTGCGCACCGGGTCGAGGAGCCCCGCGGGGAGCGCGGGGGCCACGAGCGCGAGACACGCCTGGGTCAGCTCGAGCTCCGCGTCCTCGACGGCGGCGCACAGCGCGACGAGCTGCGGCTCGCGCACGTCGACCCAGGCCCCGGGGGTCAGCGCCGTCGGAGGTCGGCCCAGAGCCAACCCCGCCGCGCCGTCTCCGAGGGCGGCGGCGAGGGCCAGGCGTTCGGCGCGGACGTCGCCGCTGCGCAGGCGCTGGCGCAGCGCGGCGACCCGCGCGTCGCCCAGACGTTCGCTGCGGCGCAGGCGCTCGTCGACCACCCGGAGCGCGCTAGCTCCAGGGGTGGCTGGCGCTGCCGGTGACCTCGCGCACGAACAGCGCGGGCAGCGTCGCGTCGGCGGCGAACTGCTCCTGGTCCGCGGCCAGGACCACGTAGGCGTCGACGCCGACCATGGAGGGCAAGGACCCCGAGCCCTGCAGCCGGCGCAGGTCGGCGACCAGCTCGCCGTCCCTGCGCTCCAGCCGGGCCCGGGCCAGCTCGGTGCGCCCGGTGCGGTGACGGTGGGCGTGGGCCAGGCGCACGCTGCCGTGGGCCCGGAACGGCTGGGGGTCGCCCAGCATCTTGCGCAGCCCAGGGCGCACGAAGACCTCGAAGGTGACCATGGCGCTGACCGGGTTGCCCGGGAGCCCGATCACCGGGGTGTCGTCCTTGACCCCGAAGGAGAGCGGCTTGCCGGGCTTGATCGCGACCTTCCAGAAGCCCTGGGTCACCCCCGCGCGCACGAAGGCCTGACCCATGAGGTCGTACTCGCCGACGGAGACCCCGCCCACCGAGAGCAGCACGTCGGCGCGCAGGCCGGCGCGCACGAGCTGCACGATCCGCTCCAGGTCGTCGCCGCAGTTGGGCAGGATCCAGGGCTCACCCCCGGCCTCGCGCACCTGCGCGGCGAGGGCGTAGGCGTTCGAGTTCACGATCTTGCCCGGCTGGGGCGCGTCGCTCACGTCGATCAGCTCGTCGCCGGTGCTGAGGATCGCCACCCGCGGGCGGCGGAACACCGTGACCTGGGCGTGGTGCTGGCTCGCCAGGAGCCCGAGCTCGCCCGGGCCGAGCACGACGCCGCGACAGAGCTCGGCGCCGGCGGCGAGGTCGCTGGCCTTGGCGCGCACGTGCTGCCCCGGCTTGGGGGCGACCTGGATCGCGACCCGGTCGCCCTCCCGCGCGGTGTCCTCCTGCATCACGACCGCGTCGGCCCCCGCCGGGAGCACCGCCCCCGTGAAGATCCGAATCGCGCTCCCGGCCGGGAGCGGACCCGGGAGCTCGCCCCCGGCCCGGGACTCGCCGGCCACGGGCAGCGTCACCGGGGCCGCGGCGCTGGCGCCGGCGAGGTCCGCCGCGCGCACCGCGTAGCCGTCCATGGCGCTGTTGTCGAAGGGCGGGAGGTCGACCCGCGCCAGCGGCGGGTTGGAGAGCACGCGGCCGGTGGCCTCGAGCAGGTGCACGCGCTCCACGCCGCGGGGGCTGAAGGCGGGGAGCAGCTCGGCCAGGGCGTCGGGGATCGGCTTCATGTCAGTCCTCGGAGAGTGCGTCGAAGGTGGGCCAGCGGTCGTGGGCGTCGATCGGCCAGGTCTTGCGCCACAAGGACGCCGCGCCGTCGATCCTCAAGGTCTCGCCGCTGACGTAGCTGGCGGCGGGGGAGAGCAAGTAGACCACCCCGGCGGCGACCTCGCTCACGCTCCCGAAGCGCTTGGCGGGGACGTCGGCGGCGATCTCGTCCAGGAAGCTGCGCGCGCTCTCGGGGTAGGTCTCGAGGCCGCTCGAGGCGATCACGCCCGGGGCCACGGCGTTGACCCGCACCCCGCGCTCGGCCCACTCCACGGCGAGGGTCCGCGTGAGGTTCACGACCCCGGCCCGCGCGGCGCCGGAGTGGGCCATGCCCGGGAAGCCTCGCCACATTTCGCTGACCACGTTCACCACCGCGCCGCCTGCGTCGGCGAAGAACGCCTTGAACGCCGCTCGGCTCACGAGGAACGTCCCGGTCAGGTTCAGGTCGACCACCGAACGCCAGCCGTTGGGGCTGATCTCCTGCGCGGGGCTCAGGAACTGGCCGCCGGCGTTGTTCACCAGCCCGTCCAGGCGCCCGCAGCGCTCGGCGACGAAGGCCAGCAGCGCCTCGACCTCCTCGGCCTCACGCACGTTGGTGGGGCAGGCCTCGGCCCGACCGCCGAGGCTGCGCACCTCCTCGGCCACCTGTTCCAGGGGCTCGGGGCGCCGCGCGGCGAGGACCACCGTCGCGCCGAGGGAGCCCAGCTCGAGGGCGATCGCGCGCCCGATCCCTGTGCCGCCTCCGGTGACCAGGTGCACCTGGCCCTGGAACAGGTCGGGGCGAAAGATCGAGCGGTAGCGCACGCGGCCTCCTCGCCGGGATTGTAGGAGGGCTGGGGACCGCGCGGTGGTCGGCGGCGCACCGCGTTCGATCCCGCGCCCCCGCAGGGTGGGGAGTGCGGTAGGGTCGGGGCCGTCGGAGACCCCATGACCCGCGAGCGACGCACCCAGCCGCGCTTCCTGTCCGTGAACCCCTTGGACTATCACGACCAGGATCGCGGCGGGGAGCTCAGCGTGGAGGAGTTCCAGGCCGAGGTCCACGACGCCGAGACCCTGGACCTGAGCGTCAGCGGCTGCCGGCTCAAGACCAAGAAGCCCTTGAAGCAGGGGGTCGAGGTCGCCTTCGACCTCGCGCTGGGAGACGTCGTGCACTCGGGGCGCGGCAAGATCGCCTGGGTCAAGCGCGCCGACGGCGGCTACGAGGCCGGCCTCGAGTTCACCGAGGTGGACAGCCTCAGCGAGGACGGGATCCAGCTCTTCCTGCTCGACGAAGGCGCCGAACCGCTGGGGTAGGGGTTCCTCCCGAATCTGCTTGGCGGAATTGGGGGTCGGTCCTTATCCTGCGCGGCTTACGCGCCTGGACCGGGCGTTGAAGCGAGGGACTGCATGAAGACCTCCACCGCACTCCTCGGCGCCCTGGGCACGGGCGTCGCCTCCCTGATCGTCGTCGCCGGCTGCAGCAGCAGCGGCTCGTCGGGCCGCGGGAGCACCGCCGCGCCGGTGCAGTCCAGCACCCAGACCGCGGCCGTGTTCAGCGCCAGCGCCGACGCCGTGCTCTCGGGCACCGCGCGGATCGACTACTGGCTGCGCGACCCCTCCGGGGCCGACCGCGACCTGCTGGTGCGCTACAGCACCGACGGCGGCGCGACCTGGAGCGTGACCACCGACGGCGTCGGCGGCGACGGCCGCGACGACCTCGCCGCGACTCCCCAGGGCCTGCCCCACGTCTACCTCTGGAACACCGCCGCGGACGTGCCTACCGCGAGCAGCGTGCTCCTGCAGCTCACCGCCGTCGACGGACAGGGTCAGGTGCTCGGGCCGCTCACCGTCGACAACCAGCCGCTCTCGACCGCGATCGCGCTCAGCCGCCGGCCCTACGTTCAGTCGCCGACCCACGACTCGGCGGTGATCGCCTGGAACACCGCGGCCCCGGCGGAGACGGTGCTGGAATACGGCGAGACCCCAGCCCTGGGCCTGTCCGCGGGCGCGCCCCGCGCGCGGGTCTCCGCCCACGCGGTGAAGCTCTCCGGGCTCAAGGCGGGCACGCGCTACTCCTACCGCCTGGTCACGAACCAGGGCGCGCCGCTCACCCGGCGCCTGTTCTTCGAGACCGCGCCGGTGGGCCCCACGCCGTTCACGGTCGTGGCCTTCGGCGACTCCGGCGCCCTCAGCCTCGAGCAGGGCGAGGTCGCGCGGGCCATGACCGCGGAGGACGCGGACGTCTACCTGCACCTGGGGGACATCATTTACCCCAACGGCGGCGCGGGCGACGGCTTCCGCCACTACCAGGAGCGCTTCTTCGACTTCTACGAGGACATGCTCGAGACCCGCGCGATCTGGCCGGCCCCGGGGAACCACGACGCGCTGGCCGCCTTCGGGCCGTTCAAGGAGGCGTTCTACCTCCCCAACGACCAGGACCCCGTGCAGGGCGAGCTCTACTACAGCTTCGTGTGGGGCGACGTGAAGTTCGTGGTGCTCGAGACCACGCTCCTGCACCGGATCCCGCTGGGCTCCCATATGGACTGGTTCCGTCGCGAGCTCCAGACCCCCGAGCGCTGGAAGGTCGTGCTGGCCCACCACCCGCTCTACAGCGCCGGCTCCCACGGCAACGACCCGATCCTGCAAATGGCGATCGAGCAGATCCTCGAGGACAACCGCGTGGACATCGTGCTCGGCGGCCACGAGCACAACTACGAGCGGATCAAGCAGCAGCGCAGGGCCTCGAACGACCCCTCCTACAAGGGACCGACCTACTTCGTCTCCGGCGGCGGCGGGACCAGCCTGCGCGGGATCACGCCCAACGGCTACACCGCGGTCGCCGCCAGCGCCCACCACTACCTGCGCCTGCGCTTCGACGGGGCCCAGTGCACCGCCGAGGCGATCACGCCCCAGGGGGTGGTCCTCGACCACGTGGTGATCGACGACCAATAAGCTGCCCCACTTGGACTTGCAGCTCAGAGCCCGGGGTGAAACCATCCCCGTGCGGTGATCAGTAGCGAAGAAATGGCGTTCGTGCGCCTGGCCATGCGGCGCAGGCTGCTCTCGGCGAACCTGGTCCAGGAGGCGGTCGAGCGCAAGCGCTGGGATACGCCCGATCGCAAGATCCCCGCGATCCTGGTGGCCATGGGCGCCATGGAGGTCAGCGCGGTCAACGCCGTGCGCCGCGAGCTCGAGGAGGCCGCCGACCGCCGCCACGGGGGCACCGAGATCCTGACCGAGGAGTCCGACGAGGACATCCCCTCGGACCCCATGGACAAGATCCCGCAGCAGATCGGGAACTACCGCCTGATCAAGCTGATCGGGGCCGGCGCCATGGGCGCGGTCTACCACGCGGAGCACGTCGAGCTGCGGCGCACCGTGGCCCTCAAGCTCCTGCTCAGCGAGGGCACCCCCAGCCCTCGCGCGGTCGCCCGCTTCAAGCGCGAGGCGCGGCTCTCGGCCCAGCTCGACCACCCGAACATCGTGCGGGTCTACGAGGCCGGCGTCGAGAAGGGCCGGCACTTCATCGCCATGGAGCTGGTCCAGGGCCAGTCCGTGGCCGAGCTGCTCGCCCTGGGGCAGGTCAGCCCGCGGCGCGCGACCCACCTCCTGCGCAAGGTCGCGGAGGCCGTGGACTACGCCAACGAGCAGGGCGTCGTGCACCGCGACCTCAAGCCCGCGAACATCCTCGTGGACGAGAAGAGCGGGGAGCCGCGGGTCACCGACTTCGGGCTCGCGGTCATGAGCGAGCCCGAGGAGGACGACCGCCTGACCCGCACCGGCGCGGCGGTCGGCACCCCGGCCTACATGGCGCCCGAGCAGGTCCGCGGCCAGCTCCAGGAGATCGACGGGCGCACCGACGTCTACGCCCTGGGCGCGACCTTCTACGAGGCGCTGACCGGGACGCCGCCGTTCCACGCCACGACCTTCCTCGACCTGGCCAAGAAGATCTGCGAGGTCGAGCCGGTCTCCCCGCGCAAGCGCCGCCCCGAGGTCCCCTCGGACGTGGAGACGATCTGCCTCAAGGCCCTGGAGAAGCGCCCGCAGGACCGCTACCAGACCGCCGGGGACATGGCGATCGACCTGGCCGCGTTCCTCGAGGACAAGGAGATCGCGGCTCGCCCGCCGAGCGCGTTCACCCTCGCCCGGCGCTGGGGCCGGCGGCACCCGCGCTTCGTGTTCACCCTCGCGCTCTTCGCGGTCGGCGGCGCGGCGGCGGCGGGCTGGCACTTCACCCGCCCCGGCTACCTGAAGGTGCACAGCCGACCTCCGGGGGCGCGGCTCCTGGTCGACGACGTCGACCGCGGGTTCGTAGGCCCGGGCGGCCTGCCCCTCGAGCTCAAGGCCGGGCGCCACGAGCTGCGCTTCCAGCTCGACGGCTACCTGGACCAGGCGCTCGGCGCCGACCGGATCGAGGTCGGGCACGGCGAGCGGCTCGTGCTCACCGGGACCCTGGTCAGCGCGCGCGGCGTGCTCAAGGTCAGCTCCACCCCCCCGGGCGCCGAGGTCGCGGTCTTCGACGCGCAGGGCAACCGCGTGGCCACCGGGACCACCGACTCGCTCCTGCACCTGATCCAGGGCGAGTATCGCGTCGAGGTCAACCGCCCGCCGGACGGCTTCCTCAAGCCCGACCCCAAGCGGGTCAAGGTCAGCCCCGGCGGCGCCGGGGAGGAGGTCGGGTTCACCCTCGAGGCCGACGCCGCCGAGCTGACCCTGGCCACCGATCCGCCGGACGGGGTCAGCGTGCGCTGGGGCGCCAAGCGCTACGCCGCGCCGGCCAAGATCCCGGGCTCCGGACGCCGGGTCCTGGCCCTCGACAAGGCGGGCTACCTCAACCGCCAGGTGACCGTCGACGTCCCCCGAGGGCAGGCCGTGGGCCACCTGGTGACCCTGGAGCCCCTGGTCGTCGCGCGGACCCCGCTCGAGGGCCAGCTCGCCGACGGGCCGCTGGTCGAGGACCTCGACGCCGACGGGGTGGCCGACCTGCTGCTGATCGAGCAGTCCTCGAGCGGGCGCTCGCTGGCGCTCGCGCCGCGGGCGGGAGCCGAGGCGTTCCGCTTCCGGGTGCCGACCACGGCCACGCACCTGATCGGCACCGTCGACGTGAACTCCGACGGGGTGCTGGACGTGCTCTGCGGCTCGCGCAGCCACGTGGAGGTCCGAGACGGCGTCGACGGTCGCCGGCTGAACCTGCGCAGCGGGATCGACGCCCACGGGGTCGCGATCTACGCCCCCGCCAACGACTTCCCTCAGCTCGTGTTCACCGACCGCGGCGGCAAGCCGCGCCGGATCCCCGCGACCGCGGCCCTGGGCGGGACGAAGTCCGGGTTCGAGCCGCCGCGCGGCGCGGTCAGCGCGCCGGCGATCGTGGAGGCCGTGCGCTCGGACGTCGCGGTGTTCCCCCGGGACAACGCCGCGTGGATCCAGCCCCTGGCCAAGAACCTCCCGGGCGCCGAGGTCAACGGGCTCTCCGGAGTCCGCGCCGCGTCGCAGGTGGCGCGGCTGCCGATCCCCGGCGTGAACTACCCCTGGGTCGTGCTCTCGGGGGAGGTCCCCGGCTCGACCTACCTGCTCGACCCGAGCCAGGAGCAAGCCCCGCTCGCCGTCGGCGACCCGCAGCAGACCTACACGAGCCTCGCGGTAGTGCCCCACACCGAGCGCACCTGGCTGTTCCTCCTCTGCCGTGACGGCGAGGTCGACGCCTACGCGATCCAGCGGGGCGGCGCCCAGGTGCAGGCGACCCGCGTCGAGTCGCCGTTCCAAGGCCTCCCGGTGGACCTCGGGGACGGCGCGATCTGGACGCCCTCGGGCACGACCTGGCGCGAGGAGCAGGGCGGCTGGATCGCGGTCAGCCTGCGCTCGACGCGCATGGAGGAGCTGGGGCCGACCCGCGGCGTGGCCCGCGACCTCGACGGCGACGGGGCGGTGGAGGTGGTGGTCACGAGCGCCGACCGCCGCGCGGTGTGGATCCTGAGCCCGACGCCGGGTCGCGTGCGCTGGCGCGCGCGGGGTGGGACGCTCCTGGGGACGGGGTCGGTCACCGGCGACGGCGCGGGGGAGGTGCTCTCCGCCGAGGGCAGCGCGCTGCGCGTGCTCGACGGCGCCACCGGCGCGGCGCTGCTCTCCCTGGAGGCCCCTGGCGCGATCCACGCGGCGCTGCCCCTGCGCCAAGGCACCCAGCCTGGACTCGTGCTCTCCGGCGGCGAGAACTGGGAGGAGGGCTGGGTCCAGCGCCTCGGACCCCAGGGCGACGGCTGGGGGCCGAGCTGGACCCGCGGCCGCCACTCCGCGGGGCTCGCGCTCGTCCCGGATCAGACCGGCGACGGGCAGCCCGAGGTCTTGCTCAGCGCGCCCCTGGCGCTGGTCGACGGCGCCACCGGCGCCGACCTGTGGAGCGTGGCCCCGAGCCACGCGGACAAGATCGACGCGCCGCCGTGCCTCGTCCCCGGCGACCCCCCGCTGTGCGTGGGCGTGGCCTGGTCGACCCTGCGCGCGACCCTCGTTGCCCGGCACCCCGACGGGAGCGAGGCCTGGAGCACGCCCCTGCCCCTGACCACCAACCGCGCCGAGCTCCTGGGGGACCCTGCGGGGGGGAGCGTGGTCGTGTGCTCGGGGACCTGGCTGCGCAGCTTCGACGCGCGGACCGGTCAGCCTCGCTGGACCCACGAGCTCCCGGCCCTGGCCCAGGCCACCCTCTACGGCGACGCGGTCTACGCGACCTTCGGCGGCGGAGAGCCCGGGGTCGTGGCGGTGAGCCTCGAGGGCGACGAGCGCTGGCGCCACCGGCTCGCGGCGGGGACCCACGTGCCCTCGGCGCCGGTGGTGCTCGACCCGACCGACGGCGCGGCGGGGGTCGTGCTCCTCGACCCCCGGGGCAACCTCCTGGCCTACGACCCGCGCGCGGGCACCTTGCTCGGGGTGCGCGGTCCCTCGTCCCCGCCCCTCGAGCCCGCGCTGCGGCGCGACCCCACCGGCGCCGGCGTCCTGGCCGAGCAGGAGGGGGAGAGCCTGCTGTGCCTGGGGCTGAAGTTCGCGCCGCGGGAGGCCCCGGTGCGCGTGCTGATGCGCGCCCAGCTCGAGGCGATCGCGGACGTGGCCGGCGACGCCAGCCAGGCCGCCCGCCTGCGGCGGGCGCTGGTCGAGCTCGCCGGGCTCAGCGGCCGCGCGGAGACCCCCGAGGAGCGCCGCGCGATCGACCTCGCCAAGGCCCAGGCCCAGCTCGCGCTGGGCGAGCTCCCCGAGGCGCGGCGCACCGCGGTCGAGAACCTCGACGCCCTCGAGCCCGCGCTGCGCTCGAGCTTGCCCCAGGCGCTCAGGATCCGCGCGCTCACGAGCTACGGCCTGGGGCAGCCCCGGGACACGGTCCTCACCGAGCTCAGCGAGCTCGCCGCGGCGGACCCCGTGCTCGCGCAGAACGCGGCCCTCGAGCTCGCGGCGTGGGCCGAGCGCGAGGGCAAGACCCAGGACGAGGAGACCTTCCTCGCCCGCGCGATCGCGCTCGTGCCGACCGACCCGCGCGCGCGGCGGATCCTGGCCCGGGACCTCCTGGGCTGGAGCGGGCTGGCCGGGCTGAACTGGGCCGAGCCCAAGAAGCGCGACTTCGACGCGGCCCGCGACCGGGCCAGCCGGGCGGGGGACGAGCTGCGGCTCTCGCTGGCCGCCGACGACGACTGGCAGGCGCGCTGCGCGGCCGCGATCGCGGTGCTCCTCGAGCGCCAGATCACCGAGCTGTTCCGCGAGCGGGCGGGCAGCAACCGGGCCCTGGTCGCGATCGAGCAGGAGCGCCTCGAGCGCCTGGAGCGGGTGGTCGACGCGCTGGTGACGCCGAGCGACGCGCTGAGCGGGAGCCCCCGCGAAATCGACGCCCAGGCGGCGCTGCAGGACCTGGTCAAGGCCTTGCGGGAAGGGAGCTTCCAGCGTGGGCACCTGGTCCGGCAGGCGGTCGAGCGGCTGCGCCCGCTCGTGCCCCAGTGGGGCAAGCCGCTGCGCGCGATCGCCAACAGCGTCCCCGAGTAGCAGGGGACAGGAACCGTCCGCTGGAGCGTCCTGCGAGCGGAGGCCTCCGGGTGGGCCCTGCGGGTCCGACACCCCGGGGGAGGGCTCTCCGAAGTATGGACAAGCTGGCGGAAATCCAACTCGATTCGGAGCTTGGATCTGCGCCCGTTTGTGATATCCCTTGGTTCCACTTCGTGCGGCGCCCAGACGGGCGCTCGCCTACTCAACGCGTATTGAGCGACGCAGGAGCGCTCAGAGGACCACCATGACCCAGCCGCGCGAGAAGATCCGCAACATCGGGATCTCGGCTCACATCGACTCCGGTAAGACCACCCTCACCGAGCGCGTTCTCTACTACACCGGCAAGATCCACGCGATCCACGACGTCAAGGGCAAGGACGGCGTGGGCGCCAAGATGGACAGCATGGAGCTCGAGCGCGAGCGCGGCATCACCATCCAGTCCGCCGCGACCTACTGCACCTGGCGTGACCACGCGATCAACATCATCGACACCCCGGGCCACGTGGACTTCACCATCGAGGTCGAGCGCGCGCTGCGCGTGCTCGACGGCGCGGTGCTGGTCCTGTGCTCGGTGTCGGGTGTGCAGTCGCAGTCGATCACCGTCGACCGGCAGATGCGCCGCTACAACGTGCCCTGCATCGCCTTCGTCAACAAGTGCGACCTCTCGGGCGCGGACCCGCTCCGTGTGTGCCAGCAGCTGCGCGAGGTGCTCAAGCACAACGCCGTCATGATCCAGCACCCGATCGGGCTCTCGAACGACCACGAGGGCGTGGTCGACCTGATCACGATGAAGGCCAACTACTTCGAGGGCAAGGAAGGCGGCGAGGTCGTCGAGCGCGACATCCCCGCGGACCTGCAAGAGGTGTGCGAGGCGCAGCGCGCCAAGCTGCTCGAGGCCCTGGCCGACTTCGACGACGAGCTGGCCGAGACCTACCTCGAGGGCGGCGACGTCTCCGAGGAGAAGATGCTCGAGGTCCTGCGCAAGGCGACCCTCACCCGTGAGATCACCCCGGTCACCTGCGGCAGCGCCTACAAGAACAAGGGCGTGCAGGTGCTCCTGGACTACGTGCTCAAGCTCCTGCCGAGCCCGCTGGACCAGGACTACAAGGCCCTGGACCAGGACGACAACGAGGCCGAGGTCACCCTGACCACGGACGAGACCAAGCCCCTGGTCATGCTCGCGTTCAAGCTCGAGGACGGCCAGTACGGCCAGCTCACCTATTGCCGGATCTACCAGGGCACGCTGCGCAAGGGCGAGTTCATCCACAACACGGCCAACAAGAAGAAGGTCAAGGTCGGCCGCCTGGTGCAGATGCACTCCGACGAGATGCACGACATCGAGGAGGGCATCGCCGGCGACATCGTGGCGCTGTTCGGGATCGACTGCGCCTCGGGCGACACCTTCACCGACGGCCAGCTCACCTACACCATGACCTCGATGTTCGTCCCCGACGCGGTGGTGACCCTCGCCGTCGAGCCCAAGGACAAGAAGGGCGCGGCGAGCTTCTCCAAGGCGCTGAACCGCTTCGCCAAGGAGGACCCCACCTTCCGCGTCAGCCGCGACGAGGAGTCGGGGCAGACGATCATCGGTGGCATGGGTGAGCTGCACCTCGAGGTGTACATCGAGCGCATCAAGCGCGAGTACAAGTGCGAGGTGCTCGTGGGTGCGCCCCAGGTGGCCTACCGCGAGACGATCACTCAGAAGGCCGAGTTCGACTACGTCCACAAGAAGCAGACCGGTGGTCGCGGCCAGTACGCGCGGGTGTGCGGCTGGATGGAGCCCATCGGCGAGCACGAGGAGACCGAGGCCAACTACGAGTTCGTCAACGAGATCGTGGGCGGCGCGATCCCCAAGGAGTTCCAGGGGTCCTGCGACAAGGGCTTCCAGGACGGCATGCACAAGGGTCGCCTGATCGGCTTCCCCGTCGTCAAGGTGCGCTGCGCCATCAACGACGGCAAGCACCACGCGGTCGACTCGGACGACATGGCGTTCCGCACCGCGGCGCGCCAGGCGTTCGCGCAGGGCTTCAACAAGGCCGGCCCGGTGATCCTCGAGCCGATCATGAAGGTCGAGGTCGAGACGCCGGAGGAGTTCTCGGGCACCGTGCTCGGCGGGCTCAACAAGCGTCGCGGCATGATCGCGGGCAACGAGTCGGCCTACGGCACGGCCAAGATCACCGCTGAGGTCCCGCTCAAGGAGATGTTCGGCTACTCGAACGACCTCCGCTCGAGCACCCAGGGCAAGGCGGAGTTCACCATGGAGTTCGCCAAGTACTCCGCGGTGCCCAAGGGCGTGCAGGACGAGCTGATCAAGGAGGCCGAGGACGCCAAGAAGGCCCTCGCCAAGAAGTAAGGCCTCCAGGAAACACCCGCGCGCCCGCGTCGGCTCGACCGTCGCGGGCGCGTTCCTTGTACCGCCGACCGTCAGCGCGGGACGTCAGCGATTCGACGCTCCCGCGCGCGGGCTGCCGCAGGTGGGCGGGTTAGCGGGCGGCACCGCGCTTGCGCACAGGCCCTGCAGAGGAGGTCGCCCGCATGCGCTGGACGCTCAGACGCAGGCGCTGGGGCGCGATGGGGATCGGCTGCGGCCTGGCGAGCTGGGGGTCCGTGGCGGCGGCGGTGTGGTACGCCAACCACATGATCGCGCCCCCAGGCATGGTGATCGTGGGGGCGCTGTTCGCGCTGGGCGGGGTGTTCGCCGCAGCCGGCGCCCTGTTCGGCGCGCTGGGCTTGGCGCGGCCGCCGCGGACCCCGGGAGCGCTCGGGCTCGGTCTCTCGGGCAGCGCGCTGCTGGCGGTGGCGTGCTTCCTACTGGGCGGGTGACTCCGGGGCGCAGCCGGCGAGGAAGGCGTCCTCGCCGTCGAGGTACTCGAGCTTCGGGGTCCGGCGCAGCATGAGCCGCGTGCCGCGGATCAAGACCTTGTCGGAGTCCGGATACTCGGCGACGTCGTGGGGGAGGCGATTGCTCAGCGCGAGGTAGACCAGCGGCGCGTCGCTGGTGTTCTCGAAGCTGTGCGCGATCCGCCCGGCGGGAAGGCGATCGTGTCTCGCCGGCGCGGACCTCGACCCGCTCGTCGGGCCCTTCGCCATCGCCCTGGCCGCAGGATCCCCTGGCCCGAGCACGTGGAACATCTCCTCTTCGCTGTGGTGGAAGTGGAAGGGGCGGGAAGCCTTCCCGGCTCCAGGTGCACCACCGAGCCCAGATCCCGGGCGCCGATCGCCTGGGCGACCTGCCCTCTGGTACGCCCAGGTCCCGCCGTCGGGGGTGGGGTGGGTCTCCCCAAGGGCAAGTCGTCAGGTGCACCACGTTCCCGTAGCGGCTGCAGGGTGAAGGCATGGCGTCTCGATCGGGTCGGTCGGGGCGGCGGCGGGTCGCCGCGCGGGGCGACCGGGGCGCGCGGGGCGCCCGGGGCGTCGTGGGGCCTGAGGCGCGGGCCGCCGCGCGGTGGAGGCCGGGCCCGGGGCCAGGGCGCCCGGGCTCGGCGCCGGGCGAGCCGAGCGCGCGAGGACCAGGCGGCGCGGCGCGGGGCGCGGGTCCGGGGCGGCCAGGCCCCGGGCCAGGGCGGCGCTCCGGGCGCTGCAGGGGGCGGGTGGTCTTCTCGCCCTTGGAGATCGTCGACGGCGGGAGCGGGATCCCGTCGGGGTTCGTCTCGGGCTCCTGCTCCGCGCGGAGCTGCTCGAGCTCGCGGCGCGCGGCGGCCAACTCACGGTGGGTGGCGAGCCCTCGCCAGACCTCACTCTCGAGCTCGCGGCGCTCGACCTTGAGCTGCTCCTCGAGGCGGTTCACCTGGTCCTCGGCGGCGGCCAGGCGTCGGCGCGCGGCCTCGGCCTTGATCTCGGAGAGCGAGAGGTTGGCGGTGGCCTCGCTCTCGAAGTCCTCGATCGAGTCGGGCTGGGTGGAGACCCGCAGCAGGTAGGGACCGATCTGGACCTCGTCGCCGTGGACCAGCGGGGTCTCGCCCAGGACCAGCTCCTCGTTGACCAGCACGCCCTGGGAGCTGGCGCTGGTCAGGCGGATCTGGGAACCCTTGAGCTCGATCACCGCGTGCTTGCGCGAGACGCTCTCGTGGGGGAGCCGAAACACGCACGCGCGGCTGCGCCCGATCACCAGGGGCTTCACCCCCAAGCGGTGGGCCGGGAACCCCACGCAGTTGATCCAGGTCTCCACCGCCCCTCCCTCTCCTGCGACTCTACCACCGTGGCCAGACGCGCGGCACTCAGCCGACCGGGTTAAGTCGGCCGGCTCGAGAGCAGCGCCAGCCACTCCGCGATCGCGGCTCGGGGATCGCTCTCGAAGGTGGCGCGCAGGTCCGCGGGGATCGGCGACTCGGGGTCGTGCTTGGCGCTCCAGCGGATCATCTCCAGGAGCACCGGGAGCAGGTCGCGGCCCTTGGGGGTGAGGCGATAGCGAGAGCGACCGGCGTGCTCGGGGTCCGGCTCCTTGCTCAGGATCCCCTTGGCCTCGAGCCGCTTCAGCCGGTCGGCGAGCACGTTGGTGGAGATCCCCTCGCCGGCCGCCAGGAACTGCGAGTAGGTCGACGACTCGCGCATGGCGAGGTCGCGGATCACGAGCAGGCTCCAGCGGTCCCCGAACACGTCGAGGGCGAAGACCACGGGGCAGGAGGAGCGAGAGCAGCGATCCATGTCCCACAATATAGGGGCTTAGGGCGACGCTTTCAAAATGCAAGCGCTCGCTTGCAAAACACAAGTCGCGATCCTACCCTCTGCAGCTCACCCCTACCCCCGGAGGCCCTATGGCCGACCTGATCCTGCACGAGCTGACCCCCTCCCCCAACAACGTCAAGGTGCGCGTGGCCCTGGGCTACAAGGGCCTCGACTACACCCGCAAGCCGCTCACGTTCACGAGCTACCCCGGCGACCGCAGCGGGATCGTCGAGCTCTCGCGCCAGCCGCGGCTGCCCGTGCTGCAGCACGGCGACGTCAAGCTCTTCGACTCCGGCGCGATCCTGCGCTACCTCGAGGCCAACTTCCCCCAGACGAAGCCGATCTTCGTGACCGACCACACGCAGTTCAGCGAGATCGAGACCTGGGAGTTCTACTCCAAGGCGAAGATCGGCCCGGCGCTGGGCATGCTCTTCGGGCAAGCCTTCGCCCCCGAGGTCGACCCCGCCGTGATCGAGCGCGGGAACGCGCTGCTCCACGAGAACACCGCGGAACTCGAGGCCGCCCTCGCCACGAAGCCCTGGCTGGTGGGCGACCACCTGACCGCCGCCGACATCGTCGTCGCCTCGCCCTTCTACCTGGCTCAGCTCGAGGAGCAGCACCTCGCCCTCAGCCCGCTCGTCGGGTTCTTCAAGCAGCACCTGCGCCTCGAAGGCCGTCCGCACGTCCACGCCTGGGCCCGCAAGGTCCTGGCCTACGACGCGGTGCTCGCCCAGCCCGCCGGGGTGGCGTAGACCCCGTCGTGCTCAGCGCGCCTCGTCCTCCTCGGGGGTGAGGCGCGCGAGCTCGGCGGCGAAGCGCGCCAGCAGGCGCTCCTCGGCGCGCTCGTTGGTCCCGATCCGGGGCACGATCCACAGGAGGACGTCGACCTCCAGCACCCGGGCCGCGACGGTGGGCGCGCCCTCGCGCTCGAGCTCGAGCCGGCACCAGGGGTCGCAGCCCCAGAGCCCGAAGGCCGTCGCGGCCCAGTCGTCCTCGAGCTCCGCCACGGGCTGGCGCCAGGTCGCGATCAGCCGCGTCGGCTGCTCGTCGAGCTCCAGGTCGTAGCCCGCGCGGGCGGCGACCGTCGCGCGCGCCGCGGCGACCGCGCGCGACCAGGTCGCGGGCGGCACGTCGCGGGTCGTGGCGCAGCCTGCGAGGAGCAGCGCGGCACCCCAGTGCAGGTGGTTCACCGCGGCGCGGGAGGCGCCGCGGGGGGACGGGCGAGCTCCTGATCGAAGCGCTCGATCAGGCGCTCCTCGGCCTCGTCCTCGGTGCCGAAGGTCGGGATCACGAACAGCACGAAGTCGAGGTAGACCACCCGCGCCGCGAGCTCGAAGCCGGCCTCGTCCCGCTCGAGCTCCAGGCGAACCCAGCGATCGCAAGGCTCGACCAGGACCAGCGCCAGGAACACCCCGGCCAGGGGCGGGAGCTCCTGGCGCCAGGTCGCGACGAACGCGTCGTCGCTGCGCTCGACCTCGACGTCGTAGCCCCCGCGCGCCTCGACCAGGGCCTGGGCGGCGTCCACCGCCCGCTCCCAGGCGGGGTCGTCGTAGGGGCGCACCGTGGGGCAGCAGCCCCCGAGGAGCAGCGCGCCCACGAGTCCAGCGGTCCAACTCCAGCGCATGCCCCGGAGCCTACGCCGTGAGTCCGGGGCGCGCTAGCGGACTACTCCCAGCGCCAGATCGCGAAGTCGGTGTTGTTGGTGGCCTGGGTGCTCATGCCCACGACCACGATCCGGCCCTGGAGGTCGACGGTCACCGCGCGGGCCTGATCGCTGGCGTTCCCGCCGGCCGCGCCGTTGTGCTGCACCGCGCCGCCCACGCCGAAGATCGGGTCGCTCGCGCCGTTGGGGTCGAGCTGCCACACGGTGGCGTCGAAGCCCGCGAGCCCGGTCCCGTTGCCCACGACCACGATCTGTCCGCTGAGGCGGTCGACCGCGATCCCGTAGGCCACGTCCACCGCGCCCACGGTCCCCCCCGGGTCGTTGAGCACCGCGACCCCGCCCACGCCGAAGGTCGGGTCGAGGGCGCCTGCGGCGTCGACGCACCACACGGTCATGTCGCTCCCGCCGCTCACGGCGAGGCTGCGCCCGGCGACGAGGATCCGCCCCTGGGCGTCGAGGGTCAGGGCGTAGCCCGTGTCCGCGCCGGCGCCGCCGGCGGCGTCGTCGAAGGTGCTCTGGCCGACCGCGCCGAAGGCCGGGTCGAGGGACCCGTCCTCGAGCAGGCGCCACACCCCCATGTCCTGGGTCGCGCCGCTGCCGACCTGGCCCGTGACCACGATCCCGCCCTGGGCGTCGACCGCGACGCCCCAGGCCTCGTCGTCGGTGCCCGAGGCGAGCACGCTGAACCCGGCGGTGCCGAAGGTCGCGTCCAGGGTCCCGTCCGCCAGGAAGCGCCACACCGTCGCCCGCCGGTCGCGCAGGGTCTGGCCCGCGGCGAGGGGCACCGAGGAGTAGCCCGCGACCACGATCCGCCCCTGCGCGTCGAGGGCCAGCGCCTGGCCGCTGTCCCAGCCGTCGCCGCCCGCGGCGTTGCCGTGGACCGCGAAGCCCACGCCGTTGAAGCTCGGGTCGAGGGTCCCGTCCTCGAGGAAGCGCCTGCCAGGTCGGCGTTGCCCGGGTGCCCGCGGTGTAGCTCCGCCCGCAGACCCGATCCGGCCCTGCGCGTCGAGGACCACGGCCTCGGCCTTGTCCCAGTCGTCGGTTGCCGCCCGGCGCCGGCGTGGGTCGCGCCCCCACGCCGAGGTGGGGTCGAGGTCCCGTCGGGGTTGAGCCGCACCACGACCGCGTCGCGGTTGGTCGACGCGCCCGCACGCGGCCGAGGTTCGTCTCGCCCCGCCGCGGTCGTCGGCCCTGGGCGTCGACGGCCACGCCGTAGAGGGAGTCGGTGCTGTTGGCGCTGGTGCCGACCTCGTCGCGGGTCCACACCCCGGTGCCGTTGAAGCTCGCGTCGAGCACGCCGGTGCGCACCCGGGCGGCGGGCCCGGTGTAGGTGAAGGCCGCGGTGAGGGTCGCCTGCTCGGCGTTGAGCCGCACGCGGACGTCGACCGCGCCCGCGGCGTGGGCAGGGGTCTTGCACACCAGGGTGTCGCTCGAGACCACGACCACGTCCGCCGCGGCGAGCCCGTCGAAGTCCACCTGGAGCGCGCTCGCGAACCCGGCGCCGCGGATCGTGACCTCGGTCCCGCCTCCCGGCCCGCCGACGTCGGGGGTCAGGCTCGTCAGCGCCAGGCCGTTTTGCCCGGAGGTGACCCCGGCGGTGGTCGAGCTGCGGCCGCCGCCGCCGCCGCCGCCGCAGGCGACGAGGCCGGTCAGAACCAAGGGGATCAGGAACAGCGCGGGAGCGCGCAGGACGGTCGAGTTCATGTGGGTGTCTCCTCCACGTTGGGAGGACCCGGCGCAAACCATCGACCAGCGGACGAGCCTTCCAACGCAAGGGATTACGCCGCGCGCCGATTTCACGCTCTTTTCGTGGGACCGAGCGCGCGCTCGACGTGCGGCGAAAGCTCACTCGCGAGACAGCGACCGCGCGGGCCGGGGTCCGCGGACTCGGGGGCCCCGGATTCAAGAGGTATGATCGCGCGGCACCCGAGGAGGCCCATGAAGTTGTTCGACGAGCTGCAGGCGCGCGGCCTGGTCCACCAGTTCAGCGAGGGCGAGCCCAGCTTGCCGGAGTTCCTGGAGACGGGATCGCGCTGCGTCTACGCGGGGTTCGACCCCACCGCGGACAGCCTGCACGTCGGACACCTGATCCCGATCCTCGGGCTACGTCGCTTCCAGCGCGCCGGCCACAAGGTGCTCGCCCTCGCCGGCGGCGCCACCGGGCTCGTGGGGGACCCCTCGGGCAAGTCCGCGGAGCGCAACATGCTCACCCGCGAGGAGCTCGCGGCGAACGTGGCGGCGATCAAGGGTCAGCTCGAGCGACTCCTCGACTTCGACGGCGACGCCGAGCTCGTCGACAACCTCGACTGGACCGCGCAGGTCTCGTTCCTCGACTTCCTGCGCGACGTGGGCAAGCGCTTCACGATCAACACCATGCTGCGCAAGGACTCGGTCAAGAACCGCCTGGAGCGCGAGGGCGCGGGGATCTCGTTCACCGAGTTCAGCTACATGCTGCTCCAGGCCAACGACTTCCTGCACCTGCACCGCACCCGCGGCTGCCAGCTCCAGATCGGCGGGAGCGACCAGTGGGGGAACATCACCTGCGGCACCGAGCTGATCCGGCGCAGCACCGAGGGCGACGCGCAGGTCTACGGCATGACCTGCCGCTGTTGACCAACTCCGACGGCTCTCAGTCTTCGGCACCGCCTGGCGGCTCGACCCCGAGAAGACGAGCGCCCCTGCCTTCCGGCAGCATTTTCCTGCTGGTTCGGGACCACCGACAGGACGTGATCCAGCGCCTGTTCTACTTCACCGGACCTCTCGCTGGAGGAGATCCGGGCGCTGGAGGCCGAGGTCTCTCGAGCCACCCCTCCCAGGCCCGGGCCGCCTGGCGCGGACGCTGACCGCGCTGGTCCACGGCGGAGGCGGCGGAGCAGGTCGAGCGCGCCGCGGCGGTGCCGACCCTGGGCGGGCGACCTGCGCGAGGTCCTGGCGGGCATGCTCGCCGACGCCTTCGCCGGGTGCCCAAGACCTCGATCCCCGCGGGCGCTTCCAAGAGGGATCCCGCTCCTGGACCTCGTGGTCGAGACCGTGCACCAGGGCGCGCAGAAGCGCGGGCAGGCGCGCAAGGAGATCGAGAAGGAGGGCTGTATCTCGCTCAACGGGACGAAGTGGACCGACCCGAACGCCGCGGTGGGCACCGACGCCCTGCTGCACGATCGGTTCCTCGTGGTGCGCAAGGGCAAGAAGCAGCAGTTCCTGGTCGAGGTCGAGGGGTAGCCGTGGTCGACCCCGACGGCCTGCCCCTGGCCCAGCGCGTGTTCCTGTTCTGTAGCCGCGCGCGCGGGGGCGAAGGCGTCGCCGCCGAGCGCGCGGGCCTCGAGGGCGAGCTCGCCCAGAGCGAGCTCGACCCCGCCCTCCGCGAGCGCCTGCTGCGCATGCTCGCGGCCCACGGGCAGCGGCTCGAGGGCGAGGCCTGAACCCGGAGGTGAGCGGAGGCCGCCCACATCTGGAAGTGGGTCCCACCCTGAGACGCTCAGCCCTTCGCGCTGCGTGACTTAGCCCGGCACACACAGGTTGCCCCAGAGGGTCAAAGCAGGACCTATACGTGAAACCCAGCCTGGCAGCGGTGGCGCTCGTCGCGTTCGCCGCGAGCGCCTGGGCCAAGATCACCGCCACCGCCCACGACGCGATCGCCCCCGCCCGGGCAGTCCGTCGAGCTGCAGGCGAAGTTCGATGCGCGAGCTGGCTGCGCCTGACATGAAGGACGAGCTCGTCGAGTTCACCTTCGCCGGGCAGGTGACTCCAGGCCCGCACCGACCGCGACGCATGGCCACGGTCCGCGTGCAGGCCGCCTTCGCCCCTGGACTACGACTGAACGCGCGGATCCCGCGCAAGCCCAAGGCCATGCTCGCCCGCGGCCGGGTGTTCGTGCCGGACCCCCACACGCCCTGGCGATCGTGGACATAGACGGCACCCTCTCGGACATGAGCAGCCTGCTGATCCCCTTCTGGGCGCGCCAAGACCTTCCCTGGGGCGCTGCGGGAGATCCAAAAGCCGCGCGCAACCACCAGATCAGGGAGCTCACGGCCCGCGACGACGTGCACGACCGACGCACGCGGACCTTCCTCAACCGGCAATCGATTCCCGACGGCCTGATCGCCTGACGACTGGGGCCTGACCACCCGCGCCGAGCGTCGGCAGTGGCGAGGCAAGAACCACGGGGCCTACAAGCTGGCCGAGCTGCAGAAGCTCGCCGCCGAGGGCTTCACGATCCGCCTGGGGATCGGCGACAAGGCGACCGACGCCTCGCCTACGAAAGCGTCGGCATGCCGAGCTACATTCGCACCGAGGACCCGCTCCCGCGCCCACCGTGAGCTTCTCAGCTACACCCAGCTCGAGCGCCTGGTCGCCGACGGGATCCCTGGTCTCGGGCGGCGATCTGGCGGGCCTTCCCCCTCCCCGTGGGCGACGAGACCCCGTCCAACGATCGAGGGCCGCGTGACGCCCTCGTATGTAGGGATCCGTGCGCGCGGGCGAGGCCCTGCCGCGGGCTCAATGTCGCCGTCGGCGACGGTCTCGGCCTTCGCCCGACCCTGCGCCCGCTGCGCCGGCGGCGCTGGGATTTCTTCTTCGAGCCCTTCTCGGGCTCCTTGAGGTCGAAGGGCTCGACGTCCCGGTCGGGGCCGCGCTCGAGGTCCGAGTCCCGGGGGCCGCCGCCGGAGCGACCGCGGCTGCGGCTGCTGCGTCCGCTGCGCCCGCCGTCGCCGTTGCCGCTGCGCCGGGAGCCGTCGCTCTCGAGCTGGATCTCGCTCGGGTCGACCGCCCGGGGCGGCGCCATCTCGACGTCCACTGGGCCGTCGTCCTCATCGTCGTCGTCCTGCGGCGGCGCGCCGTGGAGGTAGGTCGCGAGCAGCTGCCGGAAGTCGTCGACCCCCCCGATCTTGTCGGGGGCGGGGACGAGCTGGCCCGCTATGTAGGGAGACTTGGGCAGGCCGGCGAGCTTCTCGATCACCGTCTGCTTCAGGTCTTCGATCTGATCCTTGTAGGAGATCAGGAGTTCGAATAGCTCTTCCTGTCGGCTGCGAATCGCGGCGCTTTCTTCGCGAATCGTGCCCAGGAGGCGGAGGATCTGGTTTTGGTCGGACACGTCAGCCCCTAGTGCTCAATGCGCTCGCCGCTCCACCCGGCGGTGCGTCGCACGTCGCAGAGGTGGGGGCGCGCAGGCTCCGGGCGAAGTATAACCTTAGGCAGGATTACCGTCTACGGCAGGAGGGCCAAGCCTGACCTACAACCCCGCAGACCTCCCCAAACCGCGGCTTCCTTGGGCGGAATTCGACGTCCTGGGGGAGGTGGCCCGGGGCAGCATGGGGGTGGTCTACCGGGCTCGGGACCCCAAGCAGCGCAGGGAGATCGCGCTCAAGCTCCTGCTCTCCGACCGGCACCACGACGACGAGGGACACGAGCGCTTCAAGCGGGAGGCCCGCTCGCTGGCCCGGCTGAACCATCCCGGGATCGTCAAGGTCTACGCGTACGGGGTCCACCGGGGGATCCCCTACCTGACCATGGAGTTCGTCCCCGGGAAGAACCTCCAGACCCTGCTCGAGACCAACGCGCTGCGCCTGGTCCCCGCGGTGGACGTGCTGCTCAAGGTCGCCCGGGCGATCGACCACGCCCACAGCCGAGGGGTCGTGCACCGAGACCTCAAGCCGGCGAACGTCCTGATCGGGAGCGACAACCGCCCGCGGATCTCCGACTTCGGCCTGGCCAAGCTCGAGGACGGGCGGATCACCCTCACCCACGACGGAGATATCGTCGGCACCCCGCTCTACATGTCCCCCGAGCAGATCCAGGGGGCCCTGGCCCAGGTCGGCCCCCACAGCGACGTGTGGGCCCTGGGGGTCATGCTCTACCGCGTCCTGACCGGGACGCTCCCGTTCCGCGGCGCGACGATCGAGGAGGTCAGCCGCGAGGTGGTCCACGCCGACCCGCCTCCGCCCCGGAGCCTGGTGCCCGACGTGCCCGAGGACCTGGAGCGGGTGTGCCTGACCGCGCTGCGCAAGGCGCCCAGCGAGCGCTACCAGTCGGCGGGCGAGCTGGCCCGGGACCTCGAGGCCTACCTCCAGGGTCGGCCGGTGCTCGCCGGGCGCGTGACCCCCGCCATGCGCGCGCGCCGCGCCTACCGCTCGGTGCGGCTCCACGCCCCGACCTTCCTGCCCGGGCTGATCACCGTGCTCACCCTGGGCCTGTTGGCTGGCTGGCTGGCCTTCCCTGCGACCGGGTCCGACGCGGTCGCGAGCCCCGACCAGGCCCTGGAGCTGGCCGAGCAGGCCTGGCGAGACCGAGCCTACGACCGCCTGGCCGAGCTGCTGCACGCGGCCCACGACGTGGGGGCGAGCACCGAGCAGGAGGCCGCGCGGCTCGGCGCGCTGGAGGCCCGCCGGGCCGAGGCGCTCCCTGAGCTCGAGGCGGCGCTGCGCGCCCTGGGCCGGCCCGACGACGCCTTGGCGTTGGCGGCGGTGGCCGCCGACCACGGCGACGCCGCCCGGCTGGCCCTGGCCGCGGACGCCTTGCCGGAGGACCACCCGCGCCGCGCCTGGGTCGCCTGGCTGGCCGACCGCGGCCCCGCGCCAACCGAGGCCGCGCGGCTCCTGGGCGACCCCACCCGCAGCGCCGACGCGGTGGACGTGCCCCCCCTCGAGCGCGCGCGCTCCGCGGTGGACTCCGGCAGCTTCCGCCTGGCCGCGGCGACCCTCGCGCCCTTGCTCGAGCGCGGCGACCTGGCGGCGCGGGTGGTGAAGGCGCGGCTGCTCCTGCAGCGGGGCTTGCCGGGGGCGGCCGAGCGCGAGCTCGCGGCGCTCCCCCGCGACGCCCTGCCGCCGAGCGTGGCCTTCGAGGCGGAGCTCCTCGAGCGGGTGCTGGAGCTCGCGCCGGAGCTCCCGGCGCAGCTCGCGGAGCTGGCCAAGCGCGCCCCGGCCCGACGCCAAGCCCTGGAGGCGCAGCGCTGGGCGGCCCTCGCCGGGGGCGCGGCGACGCCGGGATCCTGCCCCGAGGCCTCGCCGCCCCTGCGCCTGACCTGGCTCCGCGCGGCGGTGGCGGCCTACGCGGGGACCCTGGAGAACCTGCTGCAGGAGGCCGCGCAGGGCCTGGCGGGGGAGCCGCGGGACCTCAAGCTCTCGGAGCTCCCGGACCCCGACCCGCTCGGGCTCCCCCGCGCGCTGCACGACCCCTTGCTGCGGGCGAAGGTCGTCCTGCTGCGCCTGGGTTTCATGCACCGGGCGTCGCTCTACACGCACCCCTTGCTGCTCAACGGGGTCAGCGGGCGCCCCGACGTGGACGGGGTGCGCGGCCCCCTCGCCGCCTTCCTCCAGGCGCGGGTCGGCACGTCCGCCGAGCTCGAGTTCGCGGTGGGGGAGGCCAAGGAGGCCTCCCCCGGGTGCGACCCCTGGCCCTTGCGCCTGGCCGAGGCCGCCCTCGCGGCGCACGGCGCGCGCCGCGCGGAGGACCCGGCCCGCGCGGCCGAGGTCCTCGATCGCGCGCGCCGCGCCTGCGATCTGGCCCTGGCCCTGAATCCCTTCCACCGCCGCGCGCGCCTGCTCTCGGCCCACATCGCGCTCCGGCGCTGCGCGCAGACCGCGACGGAGGCGCCGGCGCGACGGTTCGGGGTGGACGTGCAGGTGGCGGCCATGCTCTGGCCTCAGGACGCCGCCGCGCTGGCCTGGGCCCAGATCCGCGCCGAGCAGCTGCACGAGGAGCCGCCGGTGCCGGCCTACGACACCGACGCGCTGCTGGACCTGGCCCGGCTCCTGAGCTCGGGGAGCGTGGACCCCTTCGACGACGGACCGGAGGGGGCGCCTGCGGCGGACCTGGCCCTGGACCTGGTCTACACTCGCCTCAAGTACACCGAGGTCGGGCGCGCGCTGGAGTCCTACCCGGAGCGCGTGCTGCAGGCCTCCCAGGACGAGGCGTTGAACCCGGAGCTGCGCGCGCTGTGGCAGGCGGTGGCGGTGATCCTCGACCCGCGGCGCCTGGACGAGGTCTTGCTCGCGCCCGCGCCGCCCGCGATCGAAGGCGACGACAAGCCCGCGGCGGTCGCGCGGATCGCGCGGACCCTGCGCGCGCTGGTCCTCGCCGCCCACGGCGAGGACCTCCCCGAGCAGTGGGTGGCGCGGGCGCGCAGCGACCTCGAGTACGCCCGTCGCCGCTGGCCGACGTTGGGGATCGAGGCGCTGTCGGCCCTGGTCGAGCTCGCCGCCGCGCGCCGTGAGCCCGAGCGCTGGCCGGAGGTCGTGCTCGCGCCCTGGCCGGGGCTCACCGGGACCGCGCTCAGCGCCGGGCGGGCCCCGACCGGTCCCCTGGGCGACGCCCTCGCCGCCCTCGGGGCGCGGGACGCCGCGCGGTAGCGCGCTAAGACCCTGCTGCGTGGTCGCTTATGGTGCCGGCGCGGGATTTTGCGCAAGCCGTACGCGTCGAGGCACGTCTCGTGGGCATGGCCGCCGAGCGGCCCACAACCCAACCCTAAGAACGTTACGGGATCCGGATTCTGCGCGGTGCAGGACGGATCCCGTGTCGTTTGGTTAGCCCTTCACGCTGCCGGCGGTCAGGCCCTCGACGAAGTAGCGCTGGAGCATGAAGAACAGGATCATCACCGGGAGCGAGACCACGATCGCGCCCGCGGCGAAGGCGCCCCAGTCCGCGCCGTACTCGCTGGGACGTAGCCGTTGAGCACGACCGGGAGGTGTAGCTGCGGGCGTCGCCCATGAGGGTCGCGGCGAGGATGTGAACTCGTTCCAGGCGGTCATGAACGAGAACAGCGCGACCACCGCCAGGGCCGGCTGGCCAGGGTGGCGGACTACGCTCCAGAAGGCCCAGCGGTGCAGCCGTCGAGGGCCGCGGCCTCCTCCAGGGCGCGGGGGATCGTCGAGCAGCCTTGGAGCATCCACACCGAGAACGGCCTCCCCCTCCCGGAGGCCGGAGCAGACTAGGCTGGCCGAGCAGGCCGTCGAGCAGCCCCAGCTCGTCGAGGAGAATGTAGATCGGGATCAGCATGACCACGCCCGGGAACATCTGCGTGACCAGGAACGCGCCGATCGCGCGCTCGCGGCCGGGGAAGTCCCAGCGCGAGAGCGCGTGGCCGCGGTCGCCGAGAACACGAGCCCGAGGCCGAGGTCAGGATCGAGACGAACAGGCTGTTGAAGAGCTGCTGCCCGAACAGCCAGCTCCCCGCCCGGTCGGTCGTGCCCAGCACCTTCGCGAAGTTCTCGAAGGAGACCTCGGTCGGATCGATCAGCTCGCCGCTGAGCCCGGCGTCGGGCTCGAAGGCCAGGCGGAAACACCCACAGCACCGGGTAGAGTGGTCAGCCGTGAACAGCACCAGGCCTCGACGTGGGTCAGGACCAGGCGCGCTTGACTGGGCTGCCTCACAGGACCTTCCTCCTGGCGAGCTTGTTCGCCGTGCGTCCGTAGACGAAGAGCACGCCGAAGATCAGGACCGCGTAGGCCGCCGCGTAGCCGTAACGCAGGTCGCGCTTGAACGCCCAGCGGTAAGGCCTCGGAGATCAGGATCTCGGTCGAGCTGTTGGGCTGTCCGCCCGAGACCAGGTAGATCACGTTGAACATGTTGAAGGTCCACACGCTGCCGATCACCAGCGCCGGGAGCAGCGCGGCTTGAGCAGCGGCCAGGTCACGTGCCGGAAGCGGAACCAGGCGCCGGCGCCGTCGAGCTCCGCGGCCTCCTCCAGGTCGCGTCGCGGGGATCGTCGCAGCGGGTGCCCAGGGTCACGACCATCATGAACGGGAACCCCGGAGCCAGGTGTTCGTGATCGTGCTGTTCGCGCTGAAATGCCTCGGCAAAGGAGCTGAACCAGTCGATCTCCGCGGGCTCGCTGCCGAAGCGAGCAGCGTTGATCGCGCCGCACTGCACGTGGAACATCATCTTCCGCAGATCAGGGCCGTGATGTAGTTCGGCACCGCCCAGGGCACGATCAACAGCGCGCGCCATACGCCGCGCAGCCGGATCCAGGGCTCGCGCAGGATCAGCGCCGCAGCCCATGCCGATCGAGACGCAGGAACACGTTGGTCAGGGTCCAGGATCGTGACCGCGAGGTGTAGAAGCTCAACGGCGAGCTGATCGGCCAGTCGCGGGAGAGGATCAGGTTCAGGAAGTTCTGAACCCGACGAAGGTCCACTCGCCCTGGCTGTGGGCGAAGAAGCTGACCCCGGCCCCGGCGACGAAGGGCACGACGACCAGCGCCGCCATGGCCAGCGCCGCGGGCAGGACCCACAGGTAGTCGGTCTTGCGCCCGCGGATCCGCGCGCGGACTCCGGGGTCCTTGAGCGGGAGCAAGAGCCACCCGATCCCGCCCAGGAGCACGAGGACCATGACGACGACGTAGGGGGTCGGGTTCGCGGCCTGGGGCGGCGGGCGGTTCAGCACCTGGCGGTACTGCTCGGCGCCCTTGGCCGCGTCCTCGGGGGACGCCGCGCCGCGCATGACCTTGCGCAGGGCGTCCTCGGTGGCCTCCCACACGTTCGGGAGCTGGGGGTCGGACGGCATGAGCACGGCCTGCTCGGCCTGCTCGAGCACCGCGCGGATCACCGAGGTCTCCAGCGTGTCGGGCAGGGCCGGGGCGTCGGCGCTGGCTACGGCCTGGCCGCCGGTGGTCTGGCGGATCGCCGCGCCCTCGGGGCCCGCCAGCCAGGCGGCGAACTTGCCGCCCGCGGGGTGCTGCGAGCGGCCCGCGGGGCCGGCGACGAACACGCCCTCGACGCCGAGGAACGGGCTCGCGGGGAGGCCGGTGGCCGAGACGGCGGGCAAGGTCACCGCGGCGATCGGGCGCTTGCGGTCGGTCGCGAACCAGGGCCCGCTGATCACGAACGCGGCCTTGCCGTCGTCGTAGAGGCTGCCCATGAGCTCGGAGGTCGGCGACTTGGGCACGATCCCCTCGTCCATGCCCACCCGGCGCGCGAAGGCCAGGGCGGCCACGTACTCCGGGGTGTCCAGGGACACGTCGCCCGAGAGCTTGGCGCCGAAGCCGTGCAGCCAGGGCGCGAAGTAGTAGGCGGCGGTGGCCTCGTAGGCCAGACCGTAGGCGCCCTCGCCGGTGCGCTCCTTGGCCTGGGCGATCAGCGCGTCGGGTCCCTCGCGGCGGGTCCCCGGACGAGGTCCGGGTTGTAGAGCAGGACCAGGGTCTTGAAGGCCAGGCCAGCCGTAGCGCTGGCCGCCCTGGGCCAGGGCGTCCTCGGCGTCGGCGCGGAAGCGCTGCGCGGGGTCGTCGCCGGGGACGGGGACCACGACCCCCAGGCGCACCCACTTGCTCAGGAGGTCGTGGGCGCCGATCAGGAGGTCCGGGCCGTTGCCGCGGGGGACCGCGGTCTCGACCTTGGAGGCGAAGGCGCCGAAGGGGATCGAGTTCGGCACGACGCGCACGCCGGTGAGCTCTTCGTAGCGGCGCACGGCCTCGTGGAGCGCCTTGCCCTCTGCGTCGTCGTCGCGGTAGGCGTGCCAGATCGTGAGCTCGACCTGCGGCGCCTCCTGGGCGAGGGCGCCGCCCAGGGTCGCGCACAGCGCGAGGAGGGTGAGCGCGGCGCGGCTCACGAGCTGGCCTCCACGCCCGCCTCGATCCGCGTGCCGCGCTCCTTGTCGAACACGTGGATCACCTGGGGCTGGAGCCGGATCGTCTGGCCGCTGGTGACCGGCGTCGGCTCCTGGACCATGACCGAGATCTTGTGGGGGCCGAGCTCGAGGTGCAGCAGCGCCTCGGCGCCCATGGACTCGACCACGTCGACCTTGGCGCTCCACACCCCGTCCTCGCTCACGACCACGTCGGTGGGGCGCACGCCGAGCTCGACCGGGCCCTGAGCCGTGTGCGGGATCGGACCCTCGACGCCGTCGACGACGATCCCCTCGCCGTCGCCCTGGGCCGGGAGGATGTTCATGCTCGGGGAGCCTATGAACTGGGCCACGAAGGTGTTGGCGGGGCGGTCGAACAGCTCGCGGGGCGGGCCGACCTGCTGCACCACGCCCTGGTTCAGGACCATGATCCGCGTGGCCAAGGTCAGGGCTTCGACCTGGTCGTGGGTCACGTGCACGATCGTGGTCTCGAGCTGGCGGTGCAGGCGCTTGAGCTCGACGCGCATGTGGCTGCGCAGCGCGGCGTCCAGGTTCGAGAGCGGCTCGTCGAACAGGAACACGTCGGGCTGGCGCACGATCGCGCGGCCCATGGCCACGCGCTGGCGCTGTCCGCCGGAGAGCTGCCCGGGGAGCCGGTCGAGGAGGTGGCTCAGCTCGAGCTGCTCGGCGACCTTGTTCACCGCGGCGTCGATCTCTTGCGGCGAGCGCTTGGCGATCTTGAGCGCAAAGCCCATGTTCTGGCGCACGGTGAGGTGGGGGTAGAGCGCGTAGCTCTGGAACACCATGGCCACGTTGCGCTTGCCCGGGGGCACGTCGTTGACCCGGCGCTCGCCGATCAACAGGTCGCCGTCGGAGATCTCCTCCAGCCCGGCGAGGCAGCGCAGGAGCGTGGACTTCCCGCAGCCCGAGGGACCGACCAACACGAGGTACTCGCCGCTCTCGACCTCGAGGTCGATCCCCTTGAGCACGTGGGTCTCGCCGTAGCGCTTGTGCAGCGCTCGAAACATCAATCCGGCCACTGGGGGGCCTCCTCTGTGGGCGCGTGCTGTTCGCCGGTGCCCGGCGCGACCAGCAGGTAGCGGTTGGTGTCGCGCGTCTCCCAGCTCCAGCCGGAGTCGGTAGCGCGCACGAGCTTGTATTCGAGGACGGTCCCGACCGGGACCTCGACGCGGGCGGCCCCGCGCTCAGGGATCCAGTCGCCGAGGCCGGCGCTGCCCACGGCGCGCACGCCCGCGTCCTCGCTGAGGACCACGGTCCGCGTGCCCGCGGGCGGGGCGTCCAGGCGCCCGAGGACCAGGCGTGTCGCGCGGGGCGGGACGCTCGCGTCGGGGGTGGGCTGCGCGTCGGGGGCGAAGCCCGGGGGCAGGACCAGAGGCGCGGCCTCGTCGCGTCGGTTGATCAGGATCAGGGCGGCGGCCCCCGAGTCCGCGCGGCGCAGGAGGCCGAGGAGCCCGGGCTCGAGCAGGAACGCGGAGGTGGCTCCCTCGAGCAGCGCTTGGCTCTCGCGGCGCGCGGCGAGCAGCGAGCGAATGCGCGCGCGCAGGGGTTGCTCCTCGAAGCGCATGTCGCTGCGGTTGGCCGGCTCGTGCTCACCCTCGAGCCCGCACTCGGTGCCGTAGGTCAGGCAGGGGGTGCCGCGGGCGGTGAGCAGGACGCCCAGGGCGGCCTCGACCTGGCTCAGGTCGCCGCCGCACACGCTCGCGATCCGCGGCACGTCGTGGTTGTCGAGGAAGGTCACCCAGCGCCCGGGGGGCGGGGCGATCGCGTCGGCGGTCAGCGCCGCCCCCAGGCGCCCCACCGGGGCGTCCTCGCCGAACACGTCGACGAGGGCGTAGTAGAGCGGGTAGTCGAAGGCGGCGCCGAGGCCGCTCTCGGCCCAGGTCTCGAGCAGGCGCCGACGGTCGCCGTCGAAGATCTCGCCCAGGGAGTAGACCGGCGCCGCGAACTCGGCGTCGAGCCGGCGCTGCACGCTGCCCAGCCAGGGCGCGGGGAGATGGCGCACGGCGTCCACCCTCAGCCCGTCGGCCCGCGCGCCGCGGAGCCAGGCCAGGCTGCGCTCGTAGAGCCAGGCGTCGACCTCGGGGCGCTCCTGCGCGAGGTCCGGGAGCCCGTGCACCTGACCCTCGACCCGCTGCACCGGGTCGTCGTAGTCCTCGATCGGGCGCTCGGGGTGGAACCAGTCGGGGTGCGCCTCGCGCAGCGGGCTGTCGAAGGCGACGTGGTTGTAGACCATGTCCAGGAGCAGGCGCATGCCCCGGGCGTGGAGCCCGTCGCTCAGCGCGCGCAGCTCGGCGGCGCTCCCGTAGCGGGGGTCGACGTCGTCGAGGTCCTGGACCCAGTAGCCGTGGAACGCGCCCCACTCGCCGAAGGGCTCCTGCCGGGTGTGGAAGATCGGCGAGAGCCACACCGTGCGGATCCCCAGCGCCTCGAGCTCGTCCAGGTGCGCGCGCACGCCGCCCACGTCGCCGCCGTGCCAGGCGTGAGGGTCCTCGAGGTCGATCGGGCCGGGGTTCGGCAGCGCGTCGGCGTAGCGGTCCACGAGCACGAAGTAGATCGCGTCGTCGGCGGGGGGGGCCGTCGGGGACCACGTGGGGTCGGGAGGGAGCGCCTGCGGAGCCGGCTGGGTGCACCCTGCCGCCCATAGCACCGCTAGCGCCCACGCTGTCCGTCGGCCCACTCCCCGTCTCCTCGCGGCGCCAAAGCTAGCACGTAGAGCGGGAGACGCCATTGCTTGCGTTCCGCCGGCGCCGGTGGGTCCCAGGCTGAAAGCAACGCGAAAGCATGGCCGGCGGGGCGCGTTGGCCTTCGGCGCGTGGCCCGGCGCTTGCGACGGGCAGGGCGTAGGAGGCTACATGAGCCGTGCTGCATTCGTCCCCGTCCTCTGGTTCCTGGCCAGCGCTTGCCTGACCTCGGTCCAGGGCGAGGAGCTCACCGTCCACGTCGACCGCGCCCACGGCGACGGAACCCGCTACGAGCTGAGCCTCGACGTGCGGCCCGCGCTCACGAGCCGGACCCACGAGCTCAAAGAGCGCCTGCGTCGGAGCTATCGCAAGCTCAAGGGGCAGGCTGACGTGTTCGCCGTGGTGGCGGGGGCGGAGCTGCTCGACGGCTGCGCCGGGCGCCGCGTGCGGGTCGAGGCCGACGTCGACCGCTCGCGCGGCACCGCTGAGGTCCGCGCCGTCCTCTCCCCCGGGGCGGTCCAGACCCTGACCGGCGTCGTGGTCGAGGAGGCGGCCTACACCCAGCGCGGGAAGCGCTACACCGCGCCGGGCCTGCGGGTCGGGAACGCGACCTGGGCCCTGCCGGGGCTGCACCACTTCGGCACCCTGAGCCGGGTCGTCGGTCGCGAGCTCACGGTGCGCGGGCGGGTGTTCGACCTCGACGGGGTGCTCCAGCTCGAGGAGTTGGCGGCCACGATGACCGAGGAGACCACGCTGGCGCGCCTGGCGACCGAGTACGGGGGCGGGGTCGAGGGGTCGCCCCTGGTCACCACCGACCACGTGCTCGCCGCCGGTGAGGAGGTGTGGGTGCGGACCGCGCACCCGATCCACTACGGCGACCTGGTCGAGGTCCGGGGCTCGAACGGCCGCGAAGGGCTGGCGATCCCCGAGGTCGTCGCGCCGCGCTCGACGGGGGAAGGTGCGGCGGACGCCACGTCGTTGCCCGCGAGCTCGCCGGTGCTCCAGGGCCCGAAGGACGGGCTCGAGGACGCCCTCGACGGTCAGGACTGAGGGCGGTCTACTCCCGCTCGCGGACGAACCACACTCGGCGGATCGTGGGGCCCTCGACCTCGTAGATCGCGACGGCCGAGACGTCTTCGCCGTCGCGCAGCCCCTCGACCCGCTCGGTGTCGATCGCCACCGCGCCCTGGACGGTGCGCGAGACCAGGTGCGCGTGCAGGCGCGGGTTCTGGAACAGGGGGCCGTAGCGCGCCTTCAGCGCGTCGAGCCCCTGGAAGCGCAGGGTCCCCGCGGGGAAGTCGCGCACCTCGACGTCGGGGTGGTAGCAGGCCGCGAAGGCCGTCAGGTCGTGGGCGTTGTAGGCGTCGAGCTGGCGCTGGGCCAGCTCCCGGGCCGGGGACTCGTCAGGCATCGTCGGGACCTCCGCCTCGCGGCGCTCGCTGCATTAGACCGAGCCGATGGGGGTGGGGCGAGCGGCCGGCGTCAGAGGGTGGAGCCTTCGAGCGCCGCCAGGACGCGCGCACCCGCCGCTCAGCGGGCCCGCGGCTATGCCCGGAGCCTTCGCCGCCTGCGGACGTCGCCTGTGTAGCGCCGGCCCGGCGGAGCGCAGCGAGCGAGCCCCTTGGGGGTGAGGCCGAGGGGCTTGCCCCGAGGCCGAGGGGTCTGGGACAGACCCCCTGAGGCATCGAGTCTGTCACGAGACGCGGGCCGGCGGAGGGGGAGCGAGCGAAGCTCGCTCCCGCCGGCCCTCGTCTCAGCACAGAATGCGGCAGCGGATGGTGCCCGGGAGCTGGCGCAGGCGCTCGAGCAGGTCCGGGTTGTGCTCGCGGTCGACGTCGGCGACCACGAAGCCCACCTGGCGGTTGGTCTGCAGGTGCTGCCCGAGGATGTTCACGTCCTCGTCGCCGAGCACGCGGTTGATCGCGGCCAGCATGCCGGGGCGGTTCTCGTGGACGTGCAGCAGGCGGTGCGCCGCGCCGGGCTGCGGGGTCAGCGAGATGTTGGGGAAGTTCACCGCGCCCAGGCTGGAGCCGTGGTCGCTGTAGGCCACGAGCTTGCTCGCGACCTCGACGCCGATATTCTCCTGGGCCTCTTGAGTGCTCCCGCCGATGTGCGGGGTCAGGATCACGTTGGGCAGGCCCTGGAGCGGTGAGCGGAAGGGCTCGTCCTTGCCCCGGGGCTCCTTGGGGAACACGTCCACGGCGGCGCCGCCGACCTTGCCGGCCTTGATCGCGGCCGCCAGCGCCTCGAGGTCGACCACGCTCCCGCGGCTGGCGTTGAGCAGGAACGCGCCGGGCTTGAGCTGCGCCACGCGCTCGGCGTCGAACATGCCGCGGGTGCTGGGGGCCTCCGGCACGTGCAGGGTCACCGCGTCCGAGGCCTCGAGCAGCTCCTTCAGCGTGCGGGTCGGGCGCGCGAGGCCCATGGCCAGCTTGGGCTCCACGTCGTAGTAGAGCACCCGCAGCCCCATGGCCTCGGCCAGGATCGAGACCTGGGAGCCGATGTGCCCGTAGCCCACGATCCCCAGGGTCTTGCCGCGCAGCTCGCGGCTGCCGCTGGCGCTCTTGGTCCAGCGCCCCTCGTGGGTGGCGACGTGCTTGTCCCCCAGCCCGCGGAACAGCATGACCAGCTCCCCAATCACGAGCTCGGCGACGCTGCGGGTGTTGGAGTGGGGAGCGTTGAACACCGGCACGCCCTGCAGCGCGGCGGCGTCGAGGTCGACCTGGTTCGTGCCGATGCAGAAGCAGCCCACGGCCAGCAGGCGCTTGGCCTCACTCAGGACGTCGGCGGTGAGCTGGGTCCGCGAGCGGATCCCGACCACGTGGGCCTTGCGCAGGTGCTCGATCAGCTCGTCGCCGCTGAGCGCCTGGGCCAGGCGCTTGACCGCGGTGTAGCCCGCGCGCTGGAAGTGCTCCACGGCGTTCTCGTGGATCCCCTCGAGCAGCAGGATCTTGATCTTGCTGCGGGGGAAGGAGAGGCCCATGTCGCTCGGCTCGCTGGCGGCCTTAGCCACGGTCGACCCCCGCCAGGAACCCGTACGGCGCCGCGGAGCGCGAGAGCTGCATGCTCTTCATGTTGTGGTGCTCCTTGGCGTCGGGGTCGGGGAACTCGTCGAGGTGCGCGCGCAGCTCCGCCACGGCCTGGCGGATCGAGCCCACCGGCGTGTAGCCCAGGGTCTCCTGGAGGTGCTTGGAGCTGATGTGGTAGTCGCGCTGGTCGAACACCGCGGTCACGTCGATCTCGACCTGGCGCTCGCTGATCTCGCCTTTGATCAGCTCGGCTATGTCAATGATCTTGTGGTTCTCGAAGCCGAAGTTGAAGGTCTCGCCCCCGATCACCTCTGGGTCGGCCTGGAGCAGGAGCCCGTAGAGGTTGATCACGTCGATCATGCTCACGTTGGGGCGGCGCTGCTGCCCGCCGTGGACGGTGATCACGCCCTTGCGCACGGCGTCGACGGTGAGCTTGTTGACCGTGAGGTCGAAGCGCTGACGCGGGCTGTAGCCGCAGATCGTCGCCGGACGCACGTTGACCGTGGTGAACCCGGGCGAGTTGGCGCCGACCACGATCCACTCGGCGAGGGCCTTGTAGCGCGAGTAGGTCGAGATCGGCTCGGGCTCGAGGGTCTCGATCACGTCCGGGTCCTGCTTGATCCCGAACACGCTGCTGGAGCTGGCGTTAATGAAGCGCGAGACCCCGGCCCGGCGGGCCTCGCTGACGAGCAGCCCCACCGCGTCGAAGTTCACCTGGCGGGTGAGGACCTCGTCCACCTCGCCGGTGGGGTCGTTGGAGATCGCGGCCAGGTGGATCACGGCGTTCGCGCCCTGGAGCGCCTGGCGCACGTCCTTGGGCTCGCGAATGTCGCCGCGCACGTGGGTGAAGCGCGCTCGCCACTCAGGCCAGCGCGCGTCGCGCTCGAGGGCCTCGCGGCCCGCGGTGCCGAACATGTCGAGGTCGAGGGAGCGCACGCTGTGGCCCAGCTCGAGGAGGTGCGGGATCAAGCGGCTGCCGACGTAGCCGGCGCCGCCGGTGACCATAACGCAGAGGCTCATGGGGTCTCCTGACGCGCGGCACTATACCGCCCGGCCGCGCAGGATCGGCGCGCCGCGGAGGTAGGATCTGGCCCGGAGGTCCCATGCTGCGCCGAAGCCCGAGCTCGATCCCGCGCGCGTTCGCGCTGCCCGACGTCCTGCGCGGCGGGGGCGAGCACCCGTGAGCTACGGGGTCGTGCTCTGGGCCCACAACGAGGCCGACGCCCTGGCCGCGGCGGCGGCCGCGTGGGCGCGCCCCGGGTGTGCGACGGCGGTCGTCGCCGTCGACGACTGCTCGCGGGACGGCAGCGCCGGCGCGCTCGGGGCCCTCGCCGCCGAGCTCGAGCCGCTGAGCGCGCTGAGCACCGCCGAGGTCCTGGGCGACTGGGGCGCGGCGCGGGCAGGCGTCGCCGCCCTGGGCGGGGTGGAGTGGGTGCACCTGGCGCCCCTGGCGAGCCGTCCGCGGCCCGACGCGATCGCCGCGGCCCTCGCGGCCGCGGGGGACGCGGTCGCGGTCCTCGCCCCGCGAGACCAACGCTCGCCCTTGGGCCACGTCCTCGCGCGCCCCGGTCAGGAGTGGGGCGACGCTCCGTGGCGCGCGGCGGGGGCCGCCCTGCCGGCGCGGCTGGCGGCGCTCACGCCGCTGACCGAGCTCGCGCACGCCGCCTGGATCCGGCGCGAGGTCCTCGAGCGCGCGGCCGGAGGGCCGGACCGCGGGCCCTGGACCGCCGAGGCCTGGGTGCTGCGGGCGCTGCTGGCGGGCGAGGTCGCCTACTGGCCGCAGGCGCTGTGCACGCTGGAGGCGCGGCCCGAGCGCGCCCGAGACCTGGCCGGGCAGGGCGCCGCGTCGGCGCAGGGGCTGGCGGAGCTGCTCGCCGAGCTGCCGCCGCCCTGGCGCGCGGCCCTCGAGCCCTGGCGGGGGGCCCTGGCCGCAGAGGTCAGGGCTCAGGCCGAGCGCGACCGGGAGTGGGTGCGCGCGGGGCTGCTCGAGCTCGACGCGGGCTCGCGCCGCGATCGGCTCACGGCCCGGGCCTTGCGCCTGCTGCTCGGCGACGCGTTCGAGGCCTGAGCCTAGCGGCTGAACTCCCAGGCCAGGGTCACGTGCACCGCGGCGTGGTCCGAGAGCGGGCCGCCCTGGGCGTCGACGAACTCGTCGGCGGTGCGCCACTGGGTCGGGCGCAGGCGCAGCCCGCCGCCATCGCGGATCATGATCCGGTCGATCAGCTCGGGCTTGTTGCCGACCTCGCGCGCGCAGTCGCGCAGGCCCGCGACCCCCAAGAAATCCAGGAGGACTTGCGCGTCCCGGGCGCGAGCGGCCTTGAGGTTCGTGTCCCCGGCCACGAGCACCGCCCGCCCCGCGGAGCGCACCCGCAGGTCCTGGGCGAGCTGGGCGAACTGCTGGGCCCGCGCGTTCTCGTCACCGGCGTCACCGCCGGCGTCGGCGTGGAGGTTGTAGACGTCGAGCTCGACCCCGGCGCCAGCTCGTGGCGCGCGAAGCTGTAGCCCTTGGTCGCCAGCGTGTCGCTGCCGTTCGAGACCAGGCCGAAGGAGGCGCTCCACGTCACGCGGTCGTGCAGGGTCCAGGGGTGAGGGAGAAACGGTTGAGGCCGTCGTTGACCGGGCGGCTGCTCACCGGCTGCGGGTTGCTCTGGTTGGGGTGCCGGGCCTGGCGGCGCAGGTCGGCGTCGTAGAAGAAGTCCTCCTGGACCAGGACCAGCTCGTAGGCGTTGAGCTTGGGGCTGATCTGGGTCGTGTTCACCGCCGGATTGGAGCCAGAGATCCCCTGGGGCAGGCCCGCGACGTTGTAGGTCAGGACCTCGAGCTGGCCCTGGGCCACCACGGTCGAGGTCGCGCCGCCGCCCGAGGAGCTGCTCACCGGGGCCGTGTTCGAGGTCGCCGCTGCGACCGTCGACCCGCCGGAGCTCCCGCCCGAGCTCGAGCCGCAGCCGGCGAGGAGGGGGAACAGGCACAGCGCTGCGCACGCCCGGAGGGCGCGAGACGAGGGCGATCGTGAAAGCATGGTGTCGACTCGCTCTCCCTCTTCTCCGCGCGGAGTTTAGCATTGCGGGCACCCCCGAATCACGAACCATCTGGAGCTCGCCGTGACCCCTCGCCCCCTGATCGTCAGCCTCCTCGCCCTCGCGGCCTGCGCAGGCGCCCCCGCCCAGGACCCCGCCCGGGACGGCCCGCGGGTGCGGCACGTCGAGCTCGAGCTCCCCGAGGGCAGCGCGGTCCCAGCCCAAGGGCCTGCGGCGGAGGCCTTCCCCCAGGGCTTCCCTGTGAGCCTGGGCTCGGGGCTGTGCTACGCCGGGCGCGACGGCGAGGCGATCCTGCTGTGGGCGATCAGCGACCGGGGCCCCAACGGCGACGGCCCCGAGTTCGCGCGCGAGGGTCAGGATCCGGCGCCCACCAAGCTCTTCGGCGCCCCCGACTTCACCCCCGTCGTCGCCAAGCTCCGGCTCGAGGGCGAGAGGGCCACCGTCCTCGAGTGGCACGCGATCCGCGGGGCCGACGGCGCGCCGCTCTCGGGCCTCCCCCGGCCGGCGGGCCCGGGCTCCACCGGCGAGGTCGCCCTGGGCGAGGACCTGAACACCTTCCCCGCGCAGGCCAGCGGGATCGACCCCGAGGGGATCGACGTCGACGCCGAGGGGAACCTCTGGATCTGCGAGGAATACGGCCCCGACGTGCTCCAGCTCGACCCGAGCGGCAAGGTCCTGAGGCACCTGCGGCCGGGGGCCGAGCTCCCCGAGGACGTGTCGCGCCGGCTGCCCAACCGCGGCTTCGAGGCGGTGTGCGTGACGCCTGCGGGCAAGGTGATCGCCGGGGTGCAGAGCGTGTGCTACGACAGCGAGGGCAAGCGCAAGGCGGCGTTCATTCGCCTGGTCGAGCTCGACCCCAGCACCGGCGCCACCCGGACCTTCGCCTACCTCCACGACGCTGACGCCTACAAGCGCCCGCGGGACGCGAAGCTCGGCGACCTGTGCGCGCTCAACGACGACGAGCTGCTCCTGATCGAGCAGGGGAAGGTCAAGGGCGGCGACCGCAACGTGATCTACCGCGTCGACCTGCGCGGAGCCACTGACCTCAGCGGCAGGACCCGCGAGGACGGGAGCGCGCTCGAGGGCGCCTCCCTGGAGGAGCTCGAGGCCGCGGGGATCGTCCCGGTCAAGAAGGAGCTCGTGGTCGACCTGCGCGCCCTGGGCTGGTCGGTGGAGAAGGCCGAAGGCCTCGCGATCGTCGACGCCACGACCCTGGTCGTGATCGCGGACCACGACTTCGGGCTCACGACTACGCTCCTCGACCCGCAGGAGGGTCACGAGGAGGCCGACGACTACACGGTGGTCGAGGGCGCGCTGACCCTCGACGGGAAGCCGGCGCCCGAGACCCGCCTGCGCATGCTCCCCAGCGGGGAGACCACCGAGCTGTGGGTCGTCGAGCTGCCGCAGCCCTTGCCGCTGAAGCGCTGAACCAGAGTTCCTGAGCGGGGGAGGCCCGCTGGGAGGTCGTCAACCCGCGGCGCTCGCTCGCGCGCTCGGGATCGCGACTGGTTGCTCAGGGAGGCTAGGCCCGCGCCGCAGCGCGCCTGGCCCGCCCCTGAGTCGCGAGGCCCCGTGGGGGCTACTTCGTCTCGTCCTGGAGCACCTGCTCGCGGGGCTTGAGCTTGGCGTAGGTCGCGAACTGCTCGGGGGTGAGCAAGGCCTTGAGCGCCTGGCGCGCGCCCTCGTAGTTGGCGCGGATCCCCTCGTCGAAGCTCGAGCCGGTGATCTCCTTGGAGGCGAGGGCGTCGACCAGGCGCATGCGCTCGCTGAGCTCCTTGTCCAGGATCTCGCGCAGCTGCGACTCCTGGCCGGAGCTGAGGCCTACGGACTCGCGCAGGCCCTTGACCTTGATGTCGTTCTCGCGGGTGAGGCGCGCCTCCCAGTTGGCGCGGCGGGCGGCTTCGTGCTCCAGGCGGGCCTCCTCGGACTCGAACTCGTAGACCAGGGCGCGGGTGTTGCCGTTGCCCGCGTCGCCCTGTTGGGCGCGCTCCTGGGCCAGCTTCTCGGCCTCGGACAGGGCCGCGCTGGACGGGGGGCTGGGGATCACCGAGGGTCGCCTCGGGGCGCGGTCGGGGGTGAGGTCCGTGGGGGGGGCCAGGGGCGCCGGGCCGCCCTGGGGGCCCGCGCCCGCGGGGTGGGCCTCGCCAGGCCCCGCCGCGGGGGCTGCGCCGTCGGCGGTGGGCTCGGGAGTCACCCCGTGGCGCGCTCCGTCGGCGGGGTGAGCGGGAGCGGCGCCCACGGGGGGGGTCACGCTCGACGTGTTGGTCCCGGCGAAGAACGCCGCGCCGGCGACGATCCCCAGCACGAACACCACGGCGACGACCACCGCAACGACACCGGACTTCATGGAACGTCCTCTCTGTGGGCCCCAGCCAGCCTCAGCCTAGCCGGCGGGGTCGGTTGAGCGGGGGCCAAACGCAGAACGCGGCGGGGAGCCCCCGCCGCGTTCCGTCGCCCTCGGGCGGCAGGCCCGCCTTAGCGGGGGACCTGCATGCTCACGCAGTGGGTGGCGCCGGAGTAGCGAATGATCAGGCGCGCGTCGATGCCGTAGGCGTCGTAGCCCGCGTCGCGGTAGGCCTGGAGCGCGGCCCGGTTCTTGGTCCCGTCGGCGTAGTTCGGCACCAGGGCGATCCCGTTGACCAGCACCGAGTTGGTGTAGGTGCCGTACTCGTCGTAGCGGTAGTCGGCGTCCACGCGGATCACGCGGTAGCCCAGGTTGCGGAAGCCCTCGGCGGCCTGGTCGCAGACGCGAGCCTGCTTGTGACCGGCGGGGTAGCGCGACACCATGGCCACGCCGTCGCTCATGACGCGGGCGAACATGTCGATGTGGGTCGTGCCCTCGTCCACGAGGGGCTCGAAGAACACCACGCGGTCGGCGCCGACCTTGCGGAACTCTCGCTCGATCTGGCTGGTGGACTTGTCGCGGTTGAACCACTTCACGCCGTTGCTGCACATGACCGTGCCCTGGCCGTCGCAGGCGAAGTTGCCGCCCTCGAAGGACAGGTTCAGGGGCACGCGGCGCCAGCCGCGGTCGGCGGCGTAGGCCCGGGGGAAGCGGTCGTCGCGGGGACGGCCCGGGTAGTACTCCGGGTCCACGATCTGGCGCTCGCCGGTGGCCGCGTCCTTGGTCACGATCGGGCCGTAGTCGCGCATCCAGACGGTCTCGATGTCGACGAGCATGAACTCGACGTGGGTCAGGGGCGTGCCCGCCTGCACCATCTCGGCGCGGATCTGGGCCATGGACTGGTTCGAGTCCACCGCGCACTCCGAGCGCTGGTTGTTGCGGGCCATGGCGGCCCACGCGTCGCGGTAGGTCAGGATCACGATGTAGGGGTCGTCGCAGCCCCAGAGGATCAGCTCCTGCTGAGCGTGCTCGCTCGGCGCGACCTGGCCCGCGGGCGCCGTGGGCTGGGTGGGCTGAGTCGGCTGGTCGGGGAGCATGCGCCCGTCGACCTGGGCGGTGGTCAGCTCGTAGGCCTGCTCACCGGCGAAGTTCTGCTCGGTCCACTTGACCACGCCCACGCCCTTGGCGACCCAGATCGAGGTCACGCCGGCGTCGGCGGCGGTGGGGCGCAGGGCCAAGCGGGTCACGTCGCGGAAGGTGCCCGCGGCGGTGGTGACGGTGGCCCCGCGCTCGGCGATCCGCACCTGGCCGTCGTTGACGCCGCCGAACTCGACCACCTCGGAGGTGCCGACGGGTGCGTCGTAGGGCGGGATCCAGGTGATGCCGTTGTTCCCGTCGAAGACGACGGTCCACTCGTTGTCAGGGAAGATGTAGAGCCAGTGGTCGCCCAGGCCGGCGAAGTTCTCGAACATCCGCCAGTTGCCCGCGGTCAGGGCGATCCGGGTGGTGACCTGCTGTTGGGTGGTCTGGTTGGTGTACCGCCACCAGTTGTTCTCGTTGGTGCTCAAGAAGTCGCCCGCGCAAGCGGCGGACGCAGCGAGCAGGGCCAGGGACGCGACCCAGGTCAACGTGCGCATCGTTCGGTTCTCTCTCCAAAGGGGTGTCGCCTCCCGCGGGAGGCGCGCGGCCAGGGGCCGCTCGTTCGAATCTCTCGTTGTCTCTCTGGCGCTGGCCCCGTCCCGGGCGCGCCTTTTGGAAACACCTGAGCAACGGGAGGGCCGAACTCAAGTGATTGAAATCAAAGCGCATTACAAAATGTTTACCCCCCACTTCCCGCATCTGGGAACCCGCTGTGCACCCTGGCGCCACACCCGGGTGCTCCGCGCGGCGCTTGCGGAGCGGCGCGGCGATTGCACGGCGTGCGCCGAGAGAACCGAGGAGGAGGACTGCCACCGGAGTCCTCACGTGCACCGTCATCCGCTCATCGTCCCCGCCGCTCTGCTCGCGCTCGCCTGCGCGCTGTTCGCCACCCAGCCGGTCCAGGGGCGCCTGACCCAAGGTTCGGGCCCCGCGCCCGCCCCCCGCGGCGAGGTGCTCGGGATCGATCAACAGCCGCCGGGCGGTGCGGTGTGGGTCTCGCAGCCCCTCGACGCGCGCGGCTACCACAGCGTCACCGTGAACCTCACGACCCTCGCCGAGCAGGGTCGGGTGGACTCCCTGCGGATCCTCGGCCGCAACACTCCGACCGAGGACTGGTGCGTCATCGGTACGCCGAAGGGCAGCCTGCACTTCGGGTCCGGCCAACTGCTGAACGGCAGGCGCCCCGTGCGCGGCTCGAGCCTCGTGTTCGAGGGGCTGCATACACCGGAGATCGCGGTCGAGGTCGTCGCCGCCTCAGGGCCCCCCCCGAGCGGCTTCGCTTCCACCGCCCCTGGCCAACCCTTCACGATCTCCGCCTACCTGGAGTGAGCCCATGCGCTTGAACCTCGCCCTCGCCTTCGCGGTCTTGCTCGCAGGCTGCCAGCCCCAGACCTTGGTCGCCGAGCGGATCGTGCTCGTGAACGCCGCTGGCGAGCCGCAGGTCTACCTGGGCCTGGACAAGACAGGGACTCGACGCGGGCTCGTCGTGCTCGACGAGCGGGGGCAGGTGCGGGCGGGCTTGAGCCTGCTCGGCGACGACGTGGAGCTCCTGCTGACCGACGTCCAAGGCCAAGAGCGCGCGCGGCTGTGGACGGCGGGGGAGGCCAGCGGCTGGTCCCTGCGCGACCCCGCGACCGGCGCGCGGCTGAGCGCGCGGCTCGAGGCAGGGCAGGCCCAGGTCCTGGGGATCGACGCCCAGGGCGAGGTGGTCGTGCACCTGCCCGAGTAGCGCGGCGCTCGCGGTCGACGCGCGGGCACCGTATCCTCGGGCCCATGCCTACCGCGACCCAAGTCCTGCACAAGGCCGTCCCCCGCCTGGCCCAGGGGGACGAGAAGGCCAAGAAGCTCGAGCGGCGGCTGCTCAAGCTCGCCCTGCACCTGTGGGGCAAGGGCCCCGAGCGGCTCAAGTCCCTGGGGGTGGTCGTCAGCGAGCGCACCTGGTCCAAGGTCGAGCCGGACCCCGCCACGTTCTGGGAGCAGGCGCTCGAGGCCCTGGACGTCAAGCGCTTCGTGCGCCTCGTGCAGGCCACTCGCGTGGAGCTCAAGGCGCGGCTGCAGAAGGGGGCGGGCTCAGGGCGCAGCCAGAGCGCCTCGGGTCGCTCGCGCTCGAGCTCGGGGCGCAGCTCGAGCAGGCGGTCCTCGGGCCGACGCGCGGGGGAGGAGACCTCGGGCCGCGCGGTCAAGCGCCGCACCCGGGCCCCCGAGGAGGAGACGGCGCCGCGGCGGCCGAAGCGCCCGCCCGCGGGCGAGCTGGCGATCCCCGAGAGCGGCGAGGAGCTGGCGATCCCCGGCAGCGGCGAAGAGCTGGCGATCCCCGAGAGCGGCGACGGGCTGGTCGTGCCCGAGAGCGACGCGGGCGGCATCCCGGACCTGGCGAATCTGGAGCTGGCCACCGGCGCCGAGTCCGCCGAGCCCGCGGGGCAGGTGCGCTTCGGCGACGACGACGGCCCAGGCGACGCGGAGGCCGGCGACCCCACCGCGGCGGCCGAGCGCGCCCTGGCGCGCTACCGCGAGAGCGGCGACCACGACGAGCTGGAGGAGGCGCGGAGGCTCTACAAGGTCGCGGTCAAGGAGGCTCAAGGCAAGATCGCCCAGGGCGTGGCGCGGGCGGGGCTGGCCCGGACCTACCTCCTGGGCGGCCAGCGCGAGAAGGCCCACGACCACGCCAAGAAGGCGCTGAAGCTGTTCCCCGCCGAGCCCACCGCGGTCGAGGTGTGGGTGCGCTCCGAGCGCGAGGAGAGCGCGGCCCGGGCCCAGGCCGAGGCGCTCCTGGCCCGGGCCAACACCCTGATCGAGCGCGAGCAGCCCCAGGCCCTGGAGAAGGTGGCGAAGGAGCTGGCGAAGCTCGCCCCCGAGAGCGCGCTGCCGGCGCTGGTCCGCCTGGCGGCTGCCGTCGAGCAGCACACCGAGGGGGAGGCGCTCGAGCCGATCCTGGCGGCGGCCTGGAAGGCCTACCCCGGGGACCCCGACTGGGCCGACGTGCCCTTGGGGCCGGGGGTCGAGAACGCGGTGATCCGCGGCGCCCAGGGCTGGCTGAAGCCGCGCTGGGAGGGCGAGGGCGCGGACGTGCTCAAGCAGGCCGTGAAGGACGTGGAGTCCAAGCAGAACCTGGTGGCCGGGGCCTGGCAGCTCTCCCTGGGGGTGGCGCGGGTGGCGCTCTCCACCCGGCGGCGCCCGCCGGCCGACGACCGGCAGCGGCTGATGATGCAGGTCGGGCACGCGCTGTTCTTCGCGCAGTACTACGACCACGCCAAGGAGGTCTACGGGTCCGCGCGCACCGTCGACCGCGGCGGGCCCTTCGTGCTCGAGATCAACAAGCAGGAGACCCAGTGCGGGGTCATGCGCCGCGGCTTCGACCGGCCGGGGGTCAAGGCGAAGATGGGCCAGTGCGCCGGGGTCGGGCTGACCGCCTATCGCAAGGCTCTGGGGCAGCGGCTGGAGCAGGCGATTCGCGAGCGCGACACCCTGCAGCAGAAGATCTCGCAAGACGTGCAGAAGGTCGTGGGCGGGATCGTGAAGGACGCCAAGCGGCGCAAGGCGATCGCCAAGAGCGCGCAGGCGGCGGGGCTCGACGACCCCTTCGCCCGGCTGGACGAGGTCGAGGCGCAGCTCGCGTCGATCGCGAGCGAGGTCGCCGCCCGGGGCGAGCCGCTGCGGCGCCCGCCGCGGAGGAGGAGCCAAGAAGAAGGGGCGGCTGTTCGGGCGCATGAAGCAGGGTCTGGCCGGCGCGGTGCAGAAGGCCAAGACCGCCGCCAAGGGCGCCGAGCTCGCGCTGCGCAAGGGCGTGGCGACCAGCCGGCGCAACGAGGCGCTCAAGGAGCTGGGGGCGACGCTGCGCGACCGCCCCGACGAGGGCTGGGGCGACGCCCAGCTCGACACCTTCCTCGGGCGGTTCGACCTCCTCGACGCCAAGCTCGACTTCCTCGACGAGGAGGCCGAGCGGCTGCGCAAGCGCGTCGGCAAGCTCAGCGACCTGTAGACCGGCGCCGGTGACCTGCGGAGCGATCCTGGTCGGCGGGCGCAGCCGCCGCATGGGGCAGGACAAGGCGCGGCTCCCGGGCCCCGACGGGCGCGGGCTCGCCGCGCGGCTCGACGCGCTCCTCCGGGCGGCTGGGGCCGCAGGGGTGCTGGCCGTGGGCGGCGTGCGCGACCCGGCGCTGGGCCTGCCCTGGATCCCCGACCTGCGCTCGGACTGCGGACCGCTGGGCGGGCTCGAGGCCGCCCTCGCTCGGGGCGGAGTGTGGTGGGTCCTCGCCTGCGACCTCGTGGGGCTCGAGGTCGCCGACCTGCGGCGCCTGCGGGAGGCAGGGGACCCGGCGGTGGCGACGGTGGGCGGCCGCCTGCAACCCTTGTGCGGGGTCTACGGCCCGGCGCAGCTCCCGCCGCTGCGCGCCGCCCTCGACGCTGGCCGGCGGCGGGCGGTCGAGGTCGTGGCGGGGTGGGACCCTCGCCGGATCGAGCTCCCGGGTCTCGCGAACCTCAACACCCCCGAGGACTACGCCGGGTGGCTCACGCCGCCGTCGGGCAACGAGTAGACTCCCCCTCACGCGTCGGCTCGCCGCTTCGAGCGAGCCCTCGCGGCGGAGGTCCCGTGCGCGCCGTCTCCTTCACCCGTGGCTTCGTCGACCACCCGGCCGGGAGCTGCCTCGTCAGCTTCGGCGCCACCCGCGTCCTGTGCACGGTCTCGGTCGAGGCGTCGGTCCCCCCGTGGCTGCGGGGCAAGGGCCAAGGCTGGCTGACCGCCGAATACGCCATGCTCCCGGGCTCGACCGGCGGCGGGCGCAAGCGGCGGGAGTTCGGCAAGCGCGACGGGAGGAGCGTAGAGATCCAGCGCCTGATCGGGCGCAGCCTGCGCGCGGCGGTGGACCTCGAGCGGCTGGGTGAGCGCACCCTGACGGTGGACTGCGACGTGCTCCAGGCCGACGGCGGGACGCGGACCGCCGCGATCAGCGGGGCCTGGGTCGCGCTGCACGACGCCCTCGGGACCCTGGACCCCGCGGTTCAGCCCGACGCCTACCTCCGGGGTCAGCTCGCCGCGGTCAGCGTGGGGATCTGCGACGACGCCGTGGTGTGCGACCTGGACTATGCGCTGGACTCGCGGGCCGAGGTCGACATGAACGTGGTGGGGCTCGACGCCCAGCTCGTCGAGGTCCAGGGGACCGGGGAGCAGGGGACCTTCGACCGGCGCCAGCTCGACGCGCTCCTCGACGCGGCCCAGGCGGGGATCGCCGAGATCCAGCGCGTCCAGCGCGAGGCCCTCGGCCTGTAGCCCGACCGCTCGGCTCGGTCGCACGCTCCGTTCCACTCTTTCGAAACGCCCAGGATGGGCGTCCGGGGCAAGTCCTTTGCTGGCGGACCGCTCCGGCCAGACAGCGCCGCGATGAGTCGATCTGCTTCCCAATTTCGGGTTGTGCAAAGAAGCAGCCTGGTGGGAGGCGCGCGCAACTACAGCATTCGTGGAAGCCGTTGCTTTGGTCCGGTTTATGCTTTTTTGATTTTTGAACGCCAGGTAATGGGACGCAGCGGCGTCCAGATCCTGGAGACCGCGCGTGACTGGGTGCAACCTCGGGGTCGCACGCGCGGCGAAAACGACTAAGGAGAACGTCTTGAAGGTCAACATGCGTCTGGCGGGGGTCTTGGCACTGAGCTTGGCCGCTCTCATGAGCGGCTGCGGCGACAAGCAGCCCAAGGCCAACGGGACCACCACCGCGCCCGTCACCTCGAACAACAACAACAACAACTCGGCGGCCTCGGCCTCTCAGGTGGCCCCCCCGGCCACCACCGCCAACCCGGGCCCCGACCTCGTGGCCTTCGTGCTGCGGATCGACGCCGTGACCGCGGTGGAGTTCCAGGGCGTGACGATCACCGCCTCGGGCACCCTCGACGAGTCCGTGGACATTGGCGAGGTGAAGCTGGTCGGTGACGACAACAGCAACGGCGCCTACGACGCGGGCGAGCCCGACATGGCCGTGGTCGCGACCCCGGCCTTCGCCACCGACAACGGCACCGTGGCCCTCGCCCCGGCGACCCCGGTGACGATCGCCGCCGGCGCCAGCCTGCAAATGCTGGTGGTGGCCGAGGTCACCGGCGGCAACGGTCAGACCGTGCAGTTCGATATCGCCGCCGACACCGACGTCGCGATCGTCGACGCCAACGGCGCCGTGATCCCTGGCGGCACCTTCCCGATCCCCGGCTCGCCGATCACGATCGGCACCGCGCTGCCCCCGGCCGCGGACCACGTGCTGTTCACCGAGGTGGTCTGGAACACCGGGACCAGCACCGCCAACCCCGGCGACTTCATTGAGATCCACAACCCCACCGCGGCGGCCGTGGACCTCAGCACCTACTACATCACCGACGCCAACCAGAGCACCGTCTCGGGCAGCTACGCCGACCTCCCCGGCTTCCCCGGCAACGGCTCGAAGCTCGGCCTGGCCAACGACCTGTTCGACTTCGTGATCCAGTTCCCCCCGGGCAGCTCGATCGCCTCGGGCGCCACGGTCACGATCGCGGTGGACGGCGCCGGCTTCGCGACCACCTACGGCATGGACGCGGACTACTGCATCTGGGGCGCCGCGGGCACCACGGTGCAAATGCTGAACTTCCAATACGCCACCGATAACTTCACCCAGGCGCCGCCTGCGGGCGCGAGCGTCTGGCACTGGCCGGGTGAGAAGCTGGCGTTGTTCACCTGGGACGGCGCGAGCGACCTCGTCCAGGACGTGGACATCGTCCAGTGCCAGGGCCTGATCACCGGCGCCGCGACCGACAAGACCGGGATCTCGGTCGACGGCCCCGACGCCAACGCGACCCCGACGGCCTACCAGGCCGACACCGCCGAGGCGGCTCAGGCCTTGATCCCCCTCGCCGGCGGGCTGATCACCCAGCGCGTCGACATGCTGGAGACCGGTGAGGTCAAGACCGGCGGCAACGGGATCTCCGGCAACGACGAGACCTCGGAGCCCCTGGACCAGACCTGGGCCACCGCGACCGTCCCGACCCCGGGCCAGCCCTAGTCTCGAGGGGCTCCCTGGAGCCTCGGCTCGAGAACCGAGCGACCCCTGCGAGCGGCCCTTCGGGGCCGCTCGTGCGCTTGGTTCGATCCGCGGGGGGCGAACGCAGGGACGACGATCGGGTGGGGGGGGATCCGCGGCCAACACCTGGTGAGGCAGAGGCGTATCGGATACAAAGGACGCGAGGAGAGCAGCCCGGGTGCCGTGCCGAGTCCAACCTGGGCTCGAGTCCAAAACACGGCCGCGCGCGATGGTTTGAGCCGGGCTGCTCTTCTCGCTGCCGAGCCCTTCGACCCGACGCTCCTAGAGTCGTCGTTCGCGGTCACAGGGCCGTCACCGGCGAATGATTTCCACGTCATATCCCATTGGTGCGTAAAGGCTTTGCGGATGGCGTCGACACCCCACGCCGCTCCCTGTCACGCGCGACCCTGGAATTCCTCCGAGATCCTCGCGCAGAGCGATCGCTGCGATCCCTGCGCGGCCGGTGAAACCAGGTAGAGTCCTAGGTCATGAACGCACCCACGGCCCCCACGACCCAGCCCACGATCACCTGCGACGCGTGCCAGGCCGCGGTGCCGATCGGCAGCAAGCGCGTGGGCGACTCGCTGAGCTGCAGCGGGTGCAAGGCGCTGATCGTGATCACCCGCAGCCGGGTCAAGGGCGAGCTGCCCGTCGCCCGCCGAACCGCGGGGCTCGACGGCCAGGAGCGGCAGAGTGTGGTGGACACCCTGCGCCGGATCCAGCTCCGCCGCCTGGGGCGCTCGACCCAGCACGTCTCGCTCTACCCCAACTGGGCGGTGTTCGTCGCGGGCGTGCAGTTCTACCTGGCCGGGATCCTGGCGGGGGAGAACCTGCGCGCGCTCGGCCTCGAGCGCGAGGGGCGGCGCCTGCGCACCCTCGGCGTCGTCAGCTACGTCGTCCTCGCCGCGCTCGTGCTGGCGGAGCTGATCTGGCTCGGCGACACGATCCCGCGCTGGGTGAACCTGGTGGTCCTGGGCGGGATTCCGCTGCTGATGGCGCTCTACTTCACCAACGCCCAGGCGCGCCCGACCGAGGCGGCTCGTGAGGCGGGCGCGTCCCCACCTCCGTGGTGCTCCCGCTGCTGATCGGCCTGGATCCTGGCGATCACCCAGGCCTTCGCGTCTGGTTCCTCAAGCCCAATTGGACCGGCCAGCCGCGAGCCGCTTCGCGGCCCTCACCCTCGCCAAAACGCCGTCAGCCAGGGCTCCGTCCTTACCCTCGCCCTCGGGGCAAAGCCCCCGGGCTCACCCCCAGTAGCTGCGCGCGCTCTGCGCGCGCTGCGCGCTCGCGGCTGACGCCGCTCGCAGGCGGTCCGCCCGCGCCGCCCGCCTGCCCGCGCTGACGGCTCCGCCCGCTCCGCCCGCGCCGGGGGCGGGCAGATGCCTCTTGAACCGCAGAGGCGTCGAGAGCGCATAGGGCACGGGCAGAGCCGCGGGATCCTCGACGTTGAGCGGAGGCTCCGCTCGCGCGACGGCGAGCGCTGCCGCGGCGGAGCATGGGCGCGCCGACAGGGAGGTTCTACCGCCAAGGACGCCAAGGTCGCCAAGGCTCCGCTCGACGTTACCGTTGCGGGTGAATCGGGGAGAGAGGTGGGATAGCTCCGCACGGTCAGGCATGTGCCCGGTTGCCCGCACACGAGCTCGCCTCAGCGAAGCACTACTCCTCTCCGGCTCCGTGCGGAGCGACGGCGCCTGTGCGGAGCCTTGGCGTCCTTGGCGTCCTTGGCGGTAGAACTCTTGCGCCGGAGACGACGCGCCTCGCGAGGCGCCGGCGCGAACGCCCTCGACAGCGCGGAGCCCCGGGTCCTTGGCGGTAGAACTCTTGCGCCGAGACGACGCGCCTCGCGAGGCGCCGGCGCGAACGCCTTCCGTCCTCGTCGAGCTCAGCGAGGTGGGGGCACCACACCGTGGACCCAGAGCGTAGAATCCGCGCACCTTGGGAGGCTCCGTGACCACTGTCCTCGGGCTCAACTGCTTCCACGCCGACGCCGCGGCCGCCCTCGTGCAGGACGGGCGCGTGGTCGCGGCGGCGGAGGAGGAGCGCTTCAACCGGATCAAGCACTCCGCGGGGTTCCCGCTCGAGGCGGTGCGCTACTGCCTGGCGCAGGGCGGTGTGGAGCTGCAGGAGCTCGACGCGATCGCGGTGGGCGCCAAGCCGATCGAGCACGTCCAGGAGGAGATCCTGCAGATCCTCTCCGGCCGGCCGAACTACTCGCGGCAGATCCAGAAGCGCCTCGACGCCGTGGCGCGCTTTCGCGACGTGCGCGCGATCCTGGCCCGCGAGTTCGGGATCGGGAAGGACGAGATCCCGCGGCTGGAGGAGGTCCCGCACCACCTGAGTCACGTGGCGTCGGCCTACTTCCTCTCGGGCTACCCCGACGCGGCGCTGCTGAGCGTGGACGGGTTCGGCGACTTCTGCTCGACCTACCTCGCGCGCGCCGAGGGCAAGACGATCGAGCCGGTCGCGCGGGTGACCTTCCCGCACTCCCTGGGGATCCTCTACACCATGGTCACCCAGTTCCTCGGCTTCGGGCGCTACGGCGACGAGGGCAAGGTCATGGGCCTCGCCGCGCTGGGCCAGCCGGTCTACCGCGACCGCCTGGGCCAGATCCTGCGCCTGCGCGAGGGCGGGCTGTTCGACCTCGACCCCACCTACTTCACCCACCCGGTCTACGGGATCGACATGATCTGGGAGGACCGGGTCCCCGCGGTGGAGGACTGCTTCAGCGAGCGCATGCTCGAGGTGTTCGGGCCTCCGCGGCACCGCTACGCCGACTTCAGCGTGCGCGACCGCGACCTGGCCGCGTCGGTGCAGTCGCTGCTCGAGGACGGGATCATGCACGTCGTGCGCCGGCTGCGTGAGCTGGTCCCCGACACCAAGAGCCTGTGCTACTCGGGCGGGGTCGCGCTCAACTGTGTGGCCAACAGCCGGATCCGGCGCTCGAAGCTGTTCGAGAACATCTTCATTCCCTCCGCCCCGAACGACGCGGGGACCGCCGTCGGCAGCGCGCTGGTCGTGGGCGGGCAGGGCGAGGCCGTGCAGGTCAACCAAGCGCGCCTGGGACCGGCCTACGCGGCCCACGAGATCGAGCAGGCCCTCGAGGGCTCGGGGCTGCGCTACCGCCGCTCGTCGTCGATCCACGAGGAGGTCGCGGAGCTGCTCGAGCAGGGCAAGGTCGTGGGCTGGTTCCGCGGGCGCATGGAGTTCGGCCCCCGCGCGCTGGGCGGGCGCTCGATCCTGGCGGACCCGCGCCGCTCCGACATGCGCGAGGTGCTCAACACCCGGGTCAAGTTCCGCGAGACCTTCCGCCCCTTCGCGGCCTCGGTGCTCCGCGAGCGCCAGTCGGAGTTCTTCGCCGCGGACTGGGACTCGCCCTTCATGCAGTACGCGGTGGAGGTCCTCCCCGAGAAGCGCCAGGTGATCCCGGCAGTGGTCCACTCCGACGGCACCTGTCGCTTCCAGACCATCGACCAGGAGTCGACCCCGGACCTGCACCGCCTGATCAGCGCCTTCTGCGCGCGGACCGACGTGCCCCTCCTGCTCAACACCTCGTTCAACGAGAACGAGCCGATCGTGTGCTCCCCGGCGGACGCCCTCGACTGCTTCGTGTCCACCAAGCTCGACGCCCTGGTCCTCGACGACTTCCTGGTCCTGAGGTGAGCGGGGGGCGCGCGGCCCTCGTCGGCCTGGCCCTGCTCGCGGGCTGCGCGAGCGGACCCGACCCCGACTCCTTCGAGTCGCGGCTGATCGAGCTCGAGCGCAAGCTCGCGAGCGTCCAGCGCCAACTCGGCGCGCAGGCTGGGCTCGAGGCGCGGCTCGAGGTGCTCGAGGCCGCCCTCGAGGCGCCCGCCCCGCTGGAGCCCCTCCTGGACCGGGTCCTGCTCCTCGAAGCCGAGGTCCAACGCCTGAACGCCGCGGCGCGGACGCCCGCCGAGGGCTCGGCGACCGCCTCCCCCGACGAGGCGCCCGCGCTGATCCGACCGCCCGGGGCGGTGGCCCCCCCGCCCACGAGCGAGTTCGTGCAGCCCCTGAGCCTGGCCTCGGGCGGGCTGCTCATGCTCCAGACCGAGGCGGGGCTCGTGCGCCTGCGCCTGCGGGGGATCGAGGTGCCTCAGGAGGCGCGGACCTACGCCGACGAGCCGGTGCTCCGCGAGCGCCACGCCCAGGCCTTCGGGGCGCAGGCCGTCGCGGGCGACGACGCCTACCGCGCCAGCCGCGACCAGCTCGCGGCGCTGCTCTCGGGGGTGCGCCTGCGCCTGGAGTACGGCGACGAGCCCCCGTCGACCGACGCCGTGCTGGACGCCTACCTGATCGCGGAGCGCGGCCCCCAGGAGACCTTCGACGTGGGCGCCGCCATGATCCGCCTGGGCTACGCCGTGGCGCGCGAAGGCCACCCCCGCGAGGCGCGCTACCGCGGGCTGGAAGAGGGCGCCCGCGGGGCCAAGCGCGGGCTGTTCGCCGGAGCCGGGGAATAATCCCGGCGCCGCGCGCGCTGGAACCACAGGAGGCCCCGTGCACCGCTCGTCCCCCAGTCTGCTCCTGGCTCTGACCTGCGCCCTCGCGGGCTGCAACCCCCCGGAGGTCGAGAGCCGCGAGGCCTTCGCCGATCCCGCGCCGGGCGCCGGGGCGACCCTGGACCACGCGGCGTTCGACGCGCTGTTGAAGCGCGTCGTGCGCGGCAGCGGGGTCGACTACGCTGCCCTGGCGGCCGACCCGGCGCCCCTCGACGCCTACCTCGAGAGCTTGGCGGGGGCGGACTTCGACGCGCTCTCCCGGGACGGGAAGCTGGCGTTCCTGATCAACGCCTACAACGCCTGCACCCTGCGCTTGATCCTCGACCACTCACCAGCTGGACTCGATCAAGACATTCCTCCGCCGAGCGCCGGACCGCCGAGCGCTGGTCGCCCATGGGCAAGTCCGTATCGACGCCCTCGAGCACGAGCACTGCGGGCCAAGTTCCAGGAGCCGCGGATCCACTTCGCGATCAACTGCGCCAGCGTGAGCTGCCTGCCCCTGCGGGCTGGCGCCCACCTCGAGGCCCTCGAGGCCCAGCTCGGCCAGGATCAAGCCCGGATCGGCACGCGAGCCCGACCTGGCTGCGCCACGACCCGGAGGCCAACACCCTCTGGAGCTGACCAAGCTCTACGAGTGGTTCGCCGGGGACTTCGAGCAGGCCGCAGGGAGCGTGCTCGCGTTCGTGGCGCGCTACGCCCCGGAGGTCGCCGCAGCGGTCGAGGCCGGCAAGAGTCCCAGCATTAGTTACCTGGACTACGACTGGAGCCTCAACCGCGCCCCGGAGAAGTGAGCGCCCGGGCCTGGTGCGCTACACTCCCAGGCATGGTGCGCAGGTGGAGTGAAGAGGAGCGCCGCTTCAAGGCGGCCTACGACGCGATCGAGCGGGTGATCGAGGATCGCTACGGGCTGCCCGTGGTGATCACCGACGTGCTCGACCCCAACACCGGCGACTTCGACGGGGCCGAGATCAAGCTCGACTACCAGAACCTCGCCGGGAGATGGTTCTGTTCGTGCTCGCCCACCTGTTCGGGCACACACCGTGCAGTGGTCGGTGATCGAGCGCGCCCGCGAGCTGGGATCACCCTACGCCACGGTGGCCCCGCCGGACGAGCTGTTCGAGGCGGTGCGCGTCTACGAGCGCGACGCTTCGCGCCTGGCGCTGCAGCTGTTCCACGAAGCGGGCGTGCGCGACTGACGGCCGCCCAGCGACTGGCCGCCGCGGACCGGGAAAGAGCCACTGAGCATTTCTACCGCACGGGAGAGCGGGTCGACTTCCGCCAGTTCTACGAGCCGGGGAGCCCCGTGTTGACCCTGCTCGAGATCCCGGCCTTCACGCCCAAGCGCTGGTCTCTCGCGCTTCAGCTTCTAGCGGCGGGGACGCGTGAAGCGGCGGGCGCGCGCGAACTCCATGATCGCTTGCCGGCAGCCGGGCTCGCCGCCGAACACCCAGGTCAGGGTTGCGCACGGGTCGCCGCTGGCGACGCTGGGGGGCGTTGTCCGCGACGGACTTCGCCAGGGCGGAGTCGACGAGCTCGCGCACGCACCAGCGCGCCCAGCCGCCGGACAGGTCCGGGTCGCGCACGTGCTCATGAGCGCCGGCCTGCCGTGCGCGCGCCGCGAGGATCCGCTCGCTGGGGACACCGGGCTGTTCCCCAGCTCGCTGAGCGCGTAGAGGTGGGCTGATCGCGGCCAGGTGTCCCAGGGGCCAGCGGCTCGCCCATGAGGCTCTGCGCGCGGCGGAGATCGCCGCGGCCCTGCGGGACGAGGCGGAAGTCCGAGCGGCGCCCTGCCCACCCCGACCAACTCGGCGAACGGCTCGAACGGCGCGGGCTCCTGCGTCACCTCGGTAGATCAGAGCTTGACCTCGCGATCGAGCGGACCCAGGTCCTTGAGGACCGGGAGCACCGTCGCGGTGTGCCGCGAGCAGAGGTAGCCGGGATGTTCCTCGAAGAGGTCGCCCCTCTTCCCGACCCGGGTGCCGATCTGGGCCATGACCAGCACCCCGCGAGAAGCGAGCTCCGCGAACTCCGGGCCGGGAGGTTCGGCGTGCTTGCCGAAGGCGACCACGATCAGCGGGACGTTCAGTTCGTGGCCTCCGTCCGCCCTCCTCCCGCCAGCTCACCGCATAGGCAGGGCGGCCTGGGACGTGCTGTAGCGGCGCACACGGCGCACCAGCCACGCAGGCGGCGGCTCCGCCGCAGGGATCCCTGACGGGGATCGCTGGGCGGAGGCGGATCGTCGGCGGGGCGGGCCGCCGAGCGGCCACGCTGTGTCCGGCCCGCTGGGTCCGACCTCCCGTGGCCGGTGCGCCCTCGGGCGTCGGCTCGACCTCGGGGTCGGCCGGCGCCCTCGGGGACGGTCGGCCTTCGGGGTCAGCGGGCGCGTCCAGCACGGGGTCGGGGTCGCGCGGCTCAGGCGGCCTCGACTGCCTCGGTCGGACGGCGGGCGTCGTGTGAGGGTCGTCGGCCGGGGGCGGGCGCGCCGTCGCTCACCGCCCTGCGCGCTGCAGGTCGCGAGCTTGGCCGAGCTGGCTTGCGCGCGCAGGCTCCTCAGGCCGACCGCGGCGAGTACGATGACGAGCACCGGCGAACCCCGCCGCGAACGGGAGCGCGGGGTTGCGTCGCGCAGCGCGTCGCGCGCGGACCACGAGGGAAGGCGGCGCCGCGAGGATCGCCAGGTCCTTGCGCCAGCGCGAGGTCGAGGATAACCGCTGCGCGCTGGGTAGCGGTCGGCCCCGTCCTCTTCCAGGCACTTGAGCACGATCGTCTCCAGGTCCGGGTCGAGCTTCGGGACCAGCGCGGGCCGCTGGGGCGGGGCGTTGAGGATCTTCACGAACAGCGCGGGCAGGGTCGGCGCCGGCAACGGCCGCCGCTCCTCGGTGAGCATGTGGTGAGGGTCGCCCCGAGGCCGTAGACGTCGGTGCGCTCGTCGATCCGGCGGCGGTCGCCGTCGGCTTCGCTCAGCCGTAGGCGGGCGTCCCCAACAGCGTCCCGGACCGGGTCAGGGAGAACGACGGCGCGTCGTCGCCGCGGAGCTGGCCAGACCGAAGTCCGTGGAGCTTGGCAGCCCCTCGCGGTCGAGGAGCACGTTCTTGCGGCTTGAGGTCGCGGTGCAGGATCCCCCGCTCGTGGGCGCAGCTCAGCGCGTCCGCGAGCTCGATCGCGATGTCCACCGCCTCCTCGGGGAGCGTTCTCGCGGTCCAGCCGCGCCTTCGAGGTCCTCGCCGTCGACGAACTTCGAGCACCATGTAGGGTTCCGGGGCGACTCCGCCCGTGCTCGAGCAGGACACCACGTGGGGGTAAGCAGGCGCTCCACGGCTCGGCCTCGGTGCGGAAGCGCGCCAGGTCCTCGGTGCTCGCGCCTTCGCTCGCGAGCAGGACCTTGATCGCCACCGCCTGGCCGGCGCTGGAGGTGGCGCGGTAGACCACGCCCATGCCGCCCCGGCCCAGCTCTGGGCCCAGGGTGTAGCCCGGGATCGCGAGCGGGCCCGCGCTCGTCGCGGCCGTGGGGAGCGACGCCTCCGCCTGGGTCTCCGCGACCGGAGCCAGGGGGAGGGTCTGGACGGAGTCGAACGCGGTGGTCTGCACGCTCGCGCCCTCCCTCGCCGCCTCGACGGCCTCGAGGTAGATCTGCCGCACGCCGGCGCGGGTCGCGGGGTCGAGGCGGTTCGCGAGGTGCACCAGGAGGTTGCTGGCCTGGCCCTGGGCGAGGGCAGCCTCGTGGGCCGCTTGAGCCGTCGCGAGCTGTTCGTCGCTCACCAGCGCGCGGGCGCGCGCCCGCTCCAGGACCTGGACTTCGACTCGATCAGCGCTCACGACGGACCTTACCAAGGGTGCTGGATCCAGGTTCCACGTTCAAGGCAAACGAGGAGTCCGGGACGACACCGGCCCCTGGGCGGGGTGGTAGGCTGAGGTCCGCGGGCCCATAGCTCAACGGTTAGAGCAGGGGACTCATAATCTCTTGGTTCCAGGTTCGAATCCTGGTGGGCCCATTGAGTTTGCAGGGCTCCGCGCGGCTTCGCGCGGGGCCTTGTGTCGTTCCGGACTCCACGCAAGTGCAGCGAAATGCACAGAGCGGAACCGTTCTGGGCACGTTCCTGGGCACAGCGGGCGAGGCTCATGCAGGGGCAACGCGAACCGCACCGCCGGGGTTCTGAATCGCTTGGCCGTTGCTCGCGGACGTGAGCTCTGCGCACCTCACGCCCCTGCGCGGCGAGCTGCTCGAGCGCAGCTCCCGCGGACCAGCGGGGGTCGCCCTCGCGGACGCTGACCCAACGACAACACGCCCCAGGCGGCAACCTCGAGCGCGTGGCGAGCAGGCCAACAGGGGCCTGGGTAGGTTTGAACCCCTCCCAGCCTACCGGCCTGTTCGGGTCGGATCCAGCGCTGACCCCTCCAGGACATACGCAGCCCGAACGTCGGCCACTCGAAACCTAACGTTGGCCAAATGCGCGGCGGTGTGCTGCGTTCGCGCATGAAGTCGTAAGCGTTTGCTTCAAAACGACTTTTGGCTTGCTTGGCGGTGCCCCCCGCAGGAGCAGCCCTGGGGCGGAGTCCGGTCGGCGGGTGATCGGAACGAGATCGCTCAGGCGAACCCAAACACGAAGCGCACGTTCTCCGCGCCGAAGCGCTTGGCCCATGCCTTGGCCATCTCCACCATCATCCACTCCGTCGGTTCCATCGGTTCTTCCCAGGCGCACCTGACGAACGTGGGTTCACTCGGGCGATCGCCTCGCGCTCGCATGGCGAGCGCTTGCTGAACCGATAGTCGCGTGCCATCGATGTGCGTGTGGCCACAGTCCCTGGGTGATCCCGCGAAGCCCGCGGCAGCCCATTCGGACCAGTCATCCCACGTGACGTCGGCACGAACACCGAGCTTGCCCCAGCCTTCGTAGGCGAGCACTTCGGACGCGAGAAGCCAGCTGTGGCTGTGGTTGCCCATGTATTTGTTCTCGCCTGGGGGGGCTTCGGGTGAGAAACTGGGACAGGACCACCCGTCCGGGAGTCCACGAGGGGCGCTGATAGGCACTACGCGCTCCCTGTTTTGCACGTCCGCCAATCTCGCGAACGTCGCGTAGTCTTGGCCGTAGAACCATGGCTCCGGTACTTCAGCCAAGGTGGTCGCCAACCAGGGGCCGGCGCTGGGATCCCCCTCTCGCCCCGGCCGGGGAAGGAAGGCGCGACGCCAGCCGGGCTCTCGTGGAATGGAGCTCTCCTCGATAGCCACCGTCTCCCAGGGACCCTGCCGGATCTCGATCCCCTCCAGCTCGGGCCAGCGCTCCGGCTCAGTCTCCAGTTCCCGCACGAGCTGTTGAACGACGCCGTCGTTTCGCGCGTAGCCACTGACTGCGCGGAGCTGCACGCTCAGGTAAATGTCAGTACTCATTCCGCACCTCTACGTGTCCTAGCAGCGCGCCACTTTCCTTCGGCTCCCCTCCGCCCAATCGGGCTGGGCTGCGAGTAGCTGTTCGATCTCGCGGCAGTCGGCCTCGGCCTGCTCTTCCCACCTCGACGAGGAACTCGCCGTGCACTGTGAGGACGATCTCGAAGCCGCGCGCCGCGACCAGGCGTATGCCGTGCACGAGCACGTCCCGGGCTACCGCCTGGGTGACGTTCTCTGAGAGCTTGCCGCCGTAGGTCTCGGCGCGGAACACCACGCCGTTCTTCACCCAGTCGAAGACGACCGCCTGGCCGTGCTCGGCTGGGCCCCACCTTCCCGCTAAGCGCTTACGTCTCGCCAGCGGCGGCGATCAAGCCCCACGTGGCGAGGATCGTCCAGGCGAAGTTCTGGGGGCCCAGGTCGGCCACCTGAGCGAAGGGCCCGCGCAGTCGGCGCAGCGGCACGTCGCGCGCGCGCGCGCGGAACTGGACGTTGAAGCGCGCGAGCCCCTGGGAGCTGAGCACCCAATGCAGGTATTCCAGCACGCGGCCGAGCGGCTCGACCTCTGCGCCCTGGGGGAGCTCGACGATCTCCAGCGAGAAGTCTGCGGCGACCGCTTGCTCGGGCGGGAGACCGGCGAGCTCGTCCTCGACCGTGCGCGCGAGGAAGCCGCAGCGGTCGGGGCGCAGCTCCGCGCCCCAGTGGTCGCTCAGCAACCACAGGCACTCGAAGTTCCGGCAGCCCTGGGGGCGGGTGGCGTAGATCCCGCAGCCCTTTGGCTTGGCGTGCTGACAGCGCTCGAAGGCGGCGAACACCCCGGCCAGCGGCATGGCGGTGGGCCCGCAGCAGGCGGTGCAGTCGCCGCAGGTCTTCTCCTCGGAGGCGCTCACCAGGCCCGCGGCTCCCCCCGCACGCAGGTCAGGAGCGCGTGCTCGGGCGTCCCGGGGGCGGGCTCGGCCTGGTAGTCCCAGCGCACGCGCGCGGGGAGCGAGACGAAGATGCTCTCGGTGCGCCCGCCGGTCTGCAATCCGAACTTCGTGCCGCGGTCGTGGATCAGGTTGAACTCGACGTAGCGCCCGCGGCGCTGGAGCTGCCAGCGCTCCTGCTCGGGGGTGAAGGGCGCGTCCTTGCGCCGGGCCACGATCTCTACGTAGGCCGTGAGCAGGTTCCTGCCGAGGTCCTCCACGAAGGCGTAGAGCGCCTCGGGGTCGCCGCGCAGGTGGTCGTAGAAGATCCCCCCGATCCCGCGCGCCTCCCCGCGGTGCGGGAGGTAGAAGTAGCGGTCGCACCACGCCTTCCAGGCCGGGTAGTCGGCGACCTCGTGGCGGGCGCACACCTGCTTGATCGCCGCGTGGAACTGGGCGGCGTCCTCCTCGTAGAGGTAGTAGGGCGTCATGTCCAGCCCGCCGCCGAACCACCAGGCGTCCCCGGCCTCGAAGTAGCGCACGTTGGCGTGCATGGTCGGGGCGTGAGGGTTCTGGGGGTGGAAGATCATGGAGGTGCCGGTCGCGAAGAAGCGCTCGGCGTCGACCTTCAGGTGCTCCTTGAGCAGCGCGGGCGCGGGGCCGTGGACCTCCGAGAAGTTGATCGCGCCCTTCTCGATCACCGCGCCGTCGGTGAGCACGCGGGTCAGCCCCCCGCCGCCCTCCGGGCGCTCCCACGCGTCGCGGCCGAAGCGCGCGCGCCCGTCGAGGGCCTCGAGCTGCCCGCAGAGTCGCTCCTGCACGTCGCGGAACAGCGCCGCCGCGCGCGCGGTCATGGGGGCGGACATGGGACCTCCTCGCCCTTGCGGTGGCGTGATTCTATGCGCCCCGCTGTGGTAGCGTAACCGCACAGGGAGAGAGGCCTATGCGGCGCGCCGCCTTGGCATTGTCTGCGGCCCTGGTGCTCCTCTCGAGCGCCGGCTGTCCGTCGGTGAGCGTGGTGTCCGCCACCTCGCCGCGCCCCGAGGACTGCGTCCTGATCGTGCACTCCAAGGTCTCGGGCCTGGCCCACGTGCCCGCGCGGTGCCGGGTCGTGGCCGAGTTCGGCGAGTGGCGCGGCGAGGGCGGGACCCCCATGGTCCGCAACGTCCCAGAGCCCCAGGACGTGTTCTCCGAGGTCCGGCGCTGGGAGCGCAGCTACTCGGGGATCCCTGAGGGTCAGCTCCGCGTGCGCTTCATGTATCAACACGAGGTGCTCGACGAGCAGTACTTCGCGGCCCCCGAGTTCAACGAGGACTCCCTCGAGCGCCAGCTCTTCTGGCCCGAGGAGCAGGGCGGCGACTGGCCGAGCCCCAGCCAGCGGGGGAACTTCCCCTCCCAGCCGCGCTGAGTCAGGGCGTCGACGCAACGCGGATCGAGCTCGCCCCGCACGAGGAGGTGTGGGTCACCGGCGACGTGCACCTGCACCCCCACGACCCCGTGCGCGCCGAGTTCTTCCTCGCCTTTTTGTCCGCCGCGCGCGCGCAGTGCCAACGCCTCGTGATCCTGGGGGACCTGTTCGACTACTGGATCGGGCCTGCTCACGCGCGGCGCTGCGCCTACGCCCCGGTGGTCGCCGCGCTGGAGGAGGCCACCGCCGCGGGGTTTCCGGTGGACTTCGTGTGTGGCAACCGCGACTTCCTCGGGCCCGGGGAGCTGCGCTCGCTGGGGCTCGCGGTGCACGGGGACGCCGTGGTCTACGCCCGCGGCGAGCGCCAGGCGGTGGTCACCCACGGCGACCTGCTGGTGCAGGGCGATCGCTCCTACAAGCGCTACCGGCGGGTGGTGCGCTCGGCGTGGTTCCGCTTCGGCTACTGGCTCGTCCCCAGCTTCGTGCGCCTGGCCGTGGCGCGGCTCCTGCGCGGGGCCAGCGAGCGCAAGCTGGCGAAGGTCGAGCCCCTGGCGTTCCCCGTCGACGTGGAGCGGTCCACCGCCTGGCAGGAGCAGCTCGGGGCGGAGGAGCTGCTCATGGGGCACCTGCACCGGGAGGAGACCCACCCCGTGGGGGCGCGCACGACACGCATGCTCCCCGGCTGGACCGACGACGAGGGCCCGCACTTCGTGCTGGGGCCGGCCTCGCGCCTCGAGCGCTTCAGAGCCTGAGGCCGCGGCGCAAGGACTCCGGGGTCTTGGCCGTGACCTCGACCATGTGCAGGTAGACCTCGAGCGCGGTCTGGCCCTTGTCGAGGGGTGCGTGGAACCACTCGCGCAGCCGCTCCTTCTCCAGCGCGTTGGTCAACAGCGCGAGGAACAGCTTGTTGCCCAGCATGTGCCCCAGCATGTGGGTCAAGAGCATGTGGACCTCGACGGGCTGGGTCAGCGCCCGCCCGGGGGAGGTCCAGCGTCCGCTCTCGAGGAACTCGCGCTCGTGGTCGCGGTGGTAGATCGTGAGGCGCGCCGCGCGCAGCGCCAGCCGCCGGTTGACCTGCAGGCGCTTGCTGGTGTCGGCCTCCTCTCGAGGGGCGCCCTTGACCCGCTCGCCGCGGGCCTGGGCTCGGCGGCGCGTGGCGCGCTCGCGCTCGCGCCGACGGTGCGCGGAGACGAAGGCCTGGCAGTCCGCCTCGGTCCAGCACTCCCGGGTGGGCACGATCAGCTTGGACCCGCAGTAGCCCAGCGCCTCGGTGACGGCGCGGAAGTAGAAGTCGGTGACCAGGTTTCGTGGACGCTCCCAGTCGTAGGCCGCGCACAGGTGGTGCAGGAAGTGCGCGCCCTCCTCGGCGGCGTTGACCACCGAGAAGTCCGAGAGGTAGATCACGCGGCCCTTGGGGATGAAGTAGCTCTCGTTGGAGAGGATCTGGCGCATGACGTCGGCGCGCTCCTGCTCGCTGAAGCCCTGCTGGGTGGCCAGGTAGTCGAGGAAGTCCAGGTCGTTGACCGTGAACAGCTCGAAGCTGTCGAGGTCCTCGCGCTCGATCTCGAGGAACTGCGCGATCGTCTGCACGATCTCGAGCACCTGCTCCGCGTACTCGAGCCGCAGGTCCTGTCCGTCGTCGTCCTCGAAGGCGTCGTCGTCCTCGTCCTCGTCCTCGAAGGCGTCGTCGCCCTCGTCACTCGCGAGGTCGTCGTCGTCGTCGTCGTCGTCGTCCTCTTCGAGCTCCTGGAGGTCCCACGACGACATGCCCGCCCCCGGGGGCTCGAGGGCCGGGCGGTTGCTGACCCAGTTCAGGTAGCTGTGCAGCTTCTCCAACGGGGTGGCGTTGAACACGCAGTAGGCGTCCGCGGCCAGGCGGACCACGTTGGTGTCCTCCAGGCCCTTGCGGGCGAGCTGCCAATAGATCTCCTCGGCGTTCTGGTGCACGATCAGCCGCCGCCGCGCCCCCAGCCGCTCTTGCTCCAGCAGGCTGTCGACGAGGAGCGGGAGGTGGTCGCGGGCGACGTGGAAGTCGCCGTGGAACACCACGATCAGCGCGTCCGGTTGGGCGCGCGCCGCGTCCACGACCACGCGAGCGGCGCGGAAGTCGCGCTCGAGGAGGTGGTCGTGGGCGTGCTCCTTGGGGTCCGAGTTGATCGCCAGCACCCGCGCGCCCAGCTCGCGCGCGATCTCGAACGCGTCGCGGTAGGGCGGCCAGGGGAAGCCCCAGTCCCGCTCGTAGTGGATCTCGCGCAGGAAGGCCTCTTCGCTGAGGCCCCCGCTCATGTAGGCGTCGAGCAGCGGTTGGTCGGGGGTGTGCACGAGCTCGGTGCAGTAGACGAGGGGGCGCCCGAGCTTGCCCAGCGCCAGGAGCAGCTTGCACACGGTGCGCTGCGCCTGGGGCAGGGAGTGGTAGTCGCCGACGTAGACCACGTCGGCGTCGGCCGCCGCGCGGACCAGCTCCGCCTTGGAGCTCACCGCCTCGAAGCTGTTGACGTCCCGCTCGAACTCCTCCTGGTAGATCCCCACGTTGGGCGGGGGGTCGTCCTCGAGGGCCTCGATCTCGCGCTGCAATCGCCGGTAGAGTCGACGCTGGATCGCGAGCAGCTCGCGGCGGGCGTTCGCGCGGCGTTGTTTGGGGGGCGGCGTGGCGTCGGGAGGCTTGCCCACGTTGCCCATCATAGCCACGCACCGTCGGGGCCCCCACTCCGGGAGCAACGTCAAATACAACCGCCAAGGCATTGACAGGGAAGAGCTTGCGATCGCGTCGCGCACGGAGGCGGGTCGACAAGCCAGGGGATCGCGGTAGGATTCCGGCCCGGAGGAACGGTGACGCGAGCCTGGCTAGTCCCGGCGGCCCTCGCGGTCGCGCTGCTCGCCACGAGCGGGGCCCGATCGGGGGCCGAGCCGCGCGCCTCCCTCGCCGAGGTCCGGCGCTTCGAGGCCCACCTCGAGGGCCTGATCGCGCGCCTAAGTTCCAGCGTGGTAACGATCGGAGCCCTGGTCGACGACGAGGAGGGCCTCCCGGTCAAGAGCGGCGGCTCGGGGGTCGTGATCGATCCGGCCGGGTTCGTGCTGACCAACGACCACGTCACCGAGGGCCAGGACGAGGCCGAGGTCGGGTTCGCCGACGGGCGGGTGGTGACCGGCCGGGTCGTGGCCCGCGATCGCCAGGGCGACCTGGCCCTCCTGCAGGTCGACGCCAGCGGGCTCGTGGCGGCGGAGTTCGGCGACTCCACCGCGCTGGTCCCGGGCCAGCGCGTGCTCGCCCTGGGCAACCCGTTCGGGCTCGCGGGCGAGTCCCAGCGCCCGGCCGCCAGCCTGGGGATCGTGAGCGCGACCCAGCGCTTCATAGGGGGCTCCAAGGTCTACGGCGAGGCGATCCAAATCGACGCCCCGGTCAACCCGGGGAACTCCGGCGGCCCCCTGTTCGACCTCGAGGGGCGGCTCGTCGGGATCAACGGACGGATCAGCGTGCGCGGCGCCGCGCGGCACAACGTGGGCGTCGGCTTCGCGATCCCCCTGCACCAGATCCAGCTCGTGCTCGACGACCTGCGCGCAGGGCGCGACGTCGAGCGCGGCTACCTCGGGGTGCGCTTCCTCACCGAGAAGCAAGGCCAGGGGGTGGTGGTCCGCGACGTCCTGCCGCGGACCCCTGCCTCGGCGGCGGGCCTGCGCTCGGGGGACCGGATCCTCGCGGTCGAGGGCCAGGGCCTCGGGCGGCGCGCGATCACGCACCCGGTCCGCCTGCAGAACGCGCTCTCGATCCTCCCCGCCGGGAGCCAGGTCGTGCTCGTGCTCGAGCGCGACGGGCAGCGGCTGCAGGTCGACGTCGTGCTCGGGCGGAGGCCGCCCCAGTGAGGGCGCGGCTGTGGGCGGCGTGGGCCCTGATCCTCAGCGCGGCCTGGCTCTCCAGCCAGGAGGCGCCGCGCCGCGCCCCCTCGCCGGTCGGCGCGATCGCGGCCAGCGCGCCCGGGGTGGTGCGCGTCGAGGTCCGCGGCACCCGCCCGCGCCCCGACGACCGCTGGCAGCTCTTCCGTCGCCTGCGGGAACGCCCCGGCGCGGCCGGGGTCGTGGTCGCTCCGGGCCAGGTCCTGACCCACGCCTCCCTCGTGCGCTACGTGGACCCCCAGTTCACGGTCACCGACGTCGCCGGCGTCCGGCACCCCGCGCACCTGCTGCAGGTCGACGACAGCCTGGAGCTGGCGCTGTTGCAGGTGGAGGGGCACCTCGCCGCGGAGCCCCTGCGCCTCGCCCCGGAGCTGCCGCGCGCCGGCGCGCCGGTCCTCGCCCTGGGCGACCCGTTCCTCGCCGCGCGGGACGCCCAGCCCGCCGCCTCCTGCGGGGTGATCGAGGGCGTGCTCGCCCTCGACGCGCCGGAGGTCGCCTACCGCGAGCCGGTGCTCGTGACCGACGCCGCGATCAACCCCGGCTCCGAGGGCGGGCCGCTGGTCGACCTCGAGGGGCGCGTGCTGGGGATCCTCGCGCCCCTGGCGGAGGACCGGCGCACCGGCGACTACGCCGGCTACGCGGTCCCGATCGCGGCGCTGGAGCGGCTGCGGGCGCAGCTCGGGCGCGGCGCGACCCTCGGCGTGGTGGGCCGGGTGCGCGACGGCGCGCTCGAGGTCGAGCGCGTGCTCGACGGCGGCCCCGCGGCGGGGGTCCTGCTCCCGGGCGATCGGGTGCTGAGCCTCGACGGCGCGCCCCTCGCGGACGCCCAGGCGTTGCACCGCGCGCTGCGCCAGCGCGCGGCGGGGGTCGCGGTGCAGCTCGAGGTCGAGCGCAGCGGCGCCCGGCGCCAGGTGACCCTGACCCTCGGGAGCGCGCGGTGAGCCGCCGCGCGCTGTGGGCCGTCGCGCTGGCGACGGTCGCGATCGTGGGCCTGCAGGTCCACGCCGCCCCGGAGCGCGACCCCGCCGCGGCGCTGGCCGAGGTGCTGCCCGCGGCGATCGCCCGCGGCCGGCGCTGCCTGGTGCGGGTGGAGGGTCCGACCGGGCGCGTGCGCAGCGGCGTCGCGGTCACGACCTCGCTGGTCCTCACCGGGCTCGACACCTTCCGCGAGCTGGGCGAGGGCGAGCTGCACGCGCTGACCCCAGCGGGCCGCCGGGTCGAGCTGCGCCCCCTCGGCCGCGACCTGCGGCTGCGGGTCGTGGCCCTCGAGGCCCAGGCCGAGCTCCCCGGGGTCGAGCCGCTGCCCCGCGCCGCGCCCGCGCAGCCCGGGCGACTGTGCCTGGTGCTGGGCGCGGGGCTGGGCGAGCCGACGGCGACCTTCGGCATGGTCAGCGCGACCGACCGCTTCCAGGGGCGCGTCTACCAGGTCGACGCCCCGGTCGACCGCTCGAACTTCGGCGGGCCCCTGCTCGACGTGGAGGGCGACCTGCTCGGGCTCGTGATCCACGTAGACGATCGCTTGGGACGGCGCAGCGGGGTCGGGTTCGCGATCCCCTTCGCCCGGATCGACGCCGCGTTGCCGCGGCTGATGGCCGGCGAGGTCCTGGAGCCCGGGTGGCTCGGCGGCCGTGTGCCGCGGCTCGGCGACGGCGAGGGGGTCGCCCTGCGCAGCGTGGACCCCGACGGCCCCCTCGGGCAGGCTGGGCTCCAGGCCGGCGACCGGATCCAGCGCCTGGACGGGCGACCGACTCCGACCTCCGCCGCGTTTCGCGCGGCGCTGCTCGACCTGGTCGCGGGGCAGCGGATCGAGGTCGTGTTCAGCCGCGACGGGGTTGAGCGCCGGGTCACGATCAACTGCGGGCGGCGCTAACGCACGACCCCCCCTGCGTCTTCAGGGGTCTTCGTAACTCCTTGTCGGATAAATGCTGGCTCCGGCGAAAGGACTCCAACAGCGGCGGCTCGAGCGCGTAATGAGGGGCAGACAACACCGGTGAGGACGTCAATGAAGAACCTGTTCGCTGCAGTGGCCCTCGGAGCTTGGGTCGGGACCGCTTCGCTCTCCATGGCTCAGGAGGCGCCCCAGCGCGCCTTCCAGATCGACGACGAAGAGGACCAGATCCGCGAGCTCGAGGAGGCCCTGGGCGAGGTGCTCGTCCTCGACGAGAGCGGCCGGGTGGTCATGCGCGCCGAGATGCAGGAGATCCTGCCCGAGGGCGTGCCCCTCGAGCGGATCAACATGATGCTCGGGACGTTCATCGAGGTCGACGACGCGGGCAAGTTCCGCCTGACCGAGGCCGCCCGTCCCTACCTGCCCATGCTCAAGAACTTCCTGCGCCCCGAGGTCATGGACCGCCTGCGCAAGCTGCGCAGCATGAGCCCCGAGGAGCGCAAGGCCGAGCTGCAGAAGCTGCTCGAGGAGGAGCAGGGCGGCGGCGGCGGCTTCGGCATGCGCCCCCGCGAGACCCCGCGCAGCGAGCCCGCCCCGCGCAGCGAGCCGACCCCTCGCGCCAGCGAGCCCCGGCGTCAGCCGCGCAGCGAGCGCGCTCCGGCCCGCGAGCGCGGCGACCTCGCCGAGCAGCTCGACCGGATCGAGGAGCGCCTGGCGCGGATCGAGGAGCTGCTGGAGGGCGGCTTCGCCCCCCGCGCTCGCGAGCAGCGTCGTGGCCTGGGCCGCCTGTTCGGCGGCGGTGAGGGGCGCGGCATGGACTTCGGCAAGGGCCTGCGCCGCGCGCGGACCCTGGCCGACGGCATGCGCCGCCTGACCGACCTCGCGACCCCCGAGGACATGGACCTCCTGCGCCGCATGCTCTCGGACTCGGGCGTCAAGCTCGACGACCTGCGCAACCGCGACGAGCTGTTCAAGAAGCTGCAAGGCGGCATGGAGCCCCAGGACATGGGGCGCATGATGGAGCTGTTCAGCGAGTTCATGGGCACCGCCGAGGGGCGCAAGTTCGTGGAGGAGCTCGACGGCATGGCCCAGGACTTCGAGGGCATGATGAACGGCGAGCGCGGCCAGCGCATGAACGAGCTCATGCAGCGCCTCGAGGGCATGCTCGGCAACGGCGACGGCAAGGGCCTCGAGACCCTGCGCAAGCTGACCCAGGGTCGCGACCGTCGCCAGCAGCAGACCCGCAAGGAGGAGCACCACCGCTCCGCCCCCAAGCGCCTGCACGAGGAGCAGGGCGGGAAGAACGGGCGCTCCAAGGGCAGCCGCCTCTACTAAGCAACGACCGCCAGCCTGAGGACTATACTGGGAGACCGCGCGTGACTTCGATCGCAGTAGCAACTCCACACTCGGTGCGGTGGCGGCTGGGGATCGAGCGCGCGCGGACCCAGGTCCCCATGTCGAGCCCCACTGACGCCGAGTTGGTCCTGCGAGCCCGAGAAGGCGACGCTGACGCGTTCCGCGCGCTCGTGGAGCGCTACCAGCAACGGATCTTCTGGGTCGCGCGAGGCATGCTCGGCAACGACGAGGACGCGCGGGACGCCGCTCAGGAGGCGTTCATTCGCGTGCACCGGCACCTGGATCGCTTCGATCTGGGCATGCGCTTCTACACCTGGCTGTATCAGATCGTGGTCAACCTCTCGATCGATCAGATCCGCCGGCGCAAGAAGCGACAGGGCGTGTCCCTGGAGGCCGTCGGCGACGTGCCCGGCGGGGTCGAGGTCCAGGGCGAAGGGATCGCGCAGCAGGAGCTGCAAGAGCGCGTGCAGTGCGTCCTCGACGAGCTGCCGGCGAAATACAAGGCCGTGATGGTCCTCTCCGACCTGGAGGGGATCAGCGCGAAGCAGATCGCAGACATGACCGGCACCACGCACGCCACCGTGCGCTGGCGCCACCACCGGGCCCGCAAGCTGTTTCGCGAGGCCTGGGAGAAGAAGTTTGGGAAGGAACGCCATGTCCTCTGAGCACGACGATCGGTACTGGGCGGCGCTGCCGTTGCCGCCGGATGTCGCCGACGACGACCCCGACTTCGTCGAGGAGTTCGGGGTCACCCCGGGCGAGGTGCGGGCCTGGGTCTCCCAGGATCCCGAGCGCCAGCGCCGCGCCGCGGAGCTGGAGGCCGAGCTGGAGGGAGACCTCGCGGTCTTCGCTCAGCTCCGTGAGGAGCGCACGCTCCCGCCGATCATGCTCGACTTCGACCCGGGTGATGGCCGAGGTCCGCGAGCCCGCCGCGCCGCCGCGCGGTCAGCTCCTGGTGTTCCGCCGCTACGGGTTGGCGGCCGCCGCCGGGGTCCTGTTCCTGGTGACCCTGGGGGCGCTGTGGGGCAGGGGTGGCGTGGGCGCGAGCTCGCGCACCGCCGAGGAGCGCCCCGCCGAGAGCGCGCCGCCGCGCAGCGCGGACGAGGTGCTCGAGGCGTTGCCGGTCCTGGCCCAGAGCACCCCGGCCCCGGGGCTGCTGCCGGGGGTGACCCCCTACGACATGCGCGACCTCGACCCGCAGCTCCCCGTGGACCGCGCGTCGGGCGGCGCGCAGCCGACCAACCCCACCGACCTGCTCCTGCGTCGCTTCCTCGAGGACCTGCCCAACCTGCGGGAGAACCTCGAGGAGCTGCGCCGCGCCGCGGAGCCGGAGCGAGACGAGACCTTCCGTTTCTAAGAGGAGAGACCCCATGAACCGCAGCTTTGCAGCCTTCGCCTGTGTCGCCTGCGCCGCCGTGTGCTCGGCCCAGGACGCGCCCACGATCGACGCCCTCGTGCGCCAGCTCGGCGCCGAGTCCAGCGACGCGCGCGACGCCGCGCAAGCCAAGCTGATCGAGCTCGGCCAGGCCGCCGTGCCCGCGCTGCGCAAGGCCACCGAGAGCGAGGACCTCGAGGTCGCGAGCCGCGCTCGCGAGGCGCTGGCGCAGATCGGGGGCCAGCGCGATCCGGTCGAGCGTCCGCAGCCGGAGCGCCCCGAGCTGCCTCCGGAGATGCCCCAGATCCCCGACATGGACCGCATGCTCGAGGAGCTGCAGAAGGACCTCGACCAGCAAATGCCCGACATGGGCAAGCTGTTCGAGAAGCTGTTCGAGGAGCTGCAGAACCCCGGGCAGGGGAACCAAGGCCAGGATCCGAACCAGGGCCGGATGCGGGTGTGGACCTTCAACAACCAGAGCGGCGGCGGCTTCAGCGGGGTCAGCTCGCGGCTGGGCCTCGCGCTCGGCTCGCCGAGCGCCGCGCTGCGCGCGCAGCTCGGGATCGAGGACCGCGCGGGCCTGGTCGTGAACCAGGTGCTCGCGGGGGGCTGGGCCGAGCAGCACGGGATCCAGCTCTACGACGTGCTCGTCCGTCGCGACGGCCGCGCGCTGAAGACCATGAACGACCTCAACCCGCTGCTCGAGCAGGGCGGGAAGCTCGAGCTCTACCGCAAGGCCAAGCTCGAGAGCGTCACGATCCCCGGCGCCGGCGGGAACCCCAGCGAGGGCACGACCCAGCCGCGCAAGACGCCGGAGGCTCAGGAGCCGAAGAAGCAGGGGCGCAACTTCTAAACCGGCTTTCACGATTCTGAGCGGTCGAGGGTGGTGGAGGGTTCCTCGGCGCTCTGGCACTCGCTCGCCCGCTCAGGATCGTAGAGCCGGTTTCTAGGAGAGGCTCCGTCCGCGGCGGGAGCGGTCATGCACTGCCACGTCCCGGCCTGATCCTCGTTGCCCCATGCGCTCCTGCCGCACGCCAAGAGGCTTAGCGCTTGACGGAGCTTCTCATGGCTCGACGGAGTGCATGATTCGTCGGCGAACCTGCACGAAACGCGACGCGGCGGCCGTTGGCCGCCGCGTGTTCGTTGGTTCCAGGCGAGTGCTCTCGCGCAGCGGGAGCCGAGCCTAGCTCGCGCGAGCTTCGCGTGAGGAGGGCGCGCGGGTGCGCTTGCGGCCGCGCAGCGGGACGCGGCGCTGCGGCGGATCGTCGTCGTCGTCGAGGTCGAGGCTGATCACGTCTCCGTCGAGCTCGGCGTAGGCTTGCCGATAGGCGTCGAGCGAAGCGCGCGGGCGAAACGGTTGCTCGAGGAGGTCGTCCACGACACCCAGTGTAGTGCCAGGATCTTGGCAGCTCAACACCCAGGTCGTGAACTCCGTCGACGGGCCGCCGGGTGGACGCGCAGGGGTCGGTTTGTAACAGCGCGACCCTTGGCCGGGGGTTATTCCGGGGGCATGAGCTTCTTCGAATGGTGGGGTGAGTCCTTCAACCCGGGCCCGGTGGGTCACGTCGAGATCGGCGACGACCCCCGCGCGCCCCTGGATCCGACCTGGGTCGCCCTGCGGGTGGTCCTCTCGGTGGGGGCGCTGGTCGGGCTCGCGATCCTGATCTTCGGGGTCTACCAGGTGCCGACGACGGGTCACAACCTGGGGGTCACCGCAGCCGTGACCTTCAGCTACCTGGGCTTCGCGTGGCTGGTGCGGCCCCAGGCGGACCTGTCCAACCTCGGCTGGGCGGGCGGGCTGCTGGACAACCCCTTCCGCTACAGCGACGACATCAACCGCTCGATGCTCTTCCTGAGCCTGGTCCTGTGGCCCGGGCGGCTGATCTCGGACAGCTTCGGCGCCGGGATCCGCCTGCTGCTCGGCCGCGGCTGAGCGGGGCTTCAGCTCGCGACGAGCCGCGCCAGGACCTTGGGCGCGAGGTGCACGAGCGCCTCCACGTCCGCGCGGCAGTAGCGGCGGAGCCTGGCCAGCGCCCGGGGGTCGCCGGCTTGGCTCTGGCTCCAGAGCTCCGGGGCCACGCTGCCGTCGCAGCCTTCGACCTCCGGGTCCCGGGGCAGGTCGAGCCGGCGCTGCAGGGCCTTGAGCCCGCCGCCCAGCCCCACGGTGTGGCCCTCGCGGGCCAGGTCGAAGTGAGGCAGCGACCAGTCGAGCTCGGGGAAGGCGCGGCGCAGGCGCGGGAGGTCGAAGCGGGCGCCGTTGAAGGTGACGAGCAGCGTCGCGCCGCGCAGGGCCCGGGCCAGCGCCGCCGACGTGAGGGTCGACCCCGCGACGAGGGTCAGCGCGCGGGCGCCGTCGGAGATCCCCACGACCGTGATCCGGGCGTCCGGGCCGAGTCCGGTGGTCTCGATGTCCAGGTAGCGCACCCCGGGTCGGGCGAACGCGCGCCAGGCGTCGCCGGGCTCCAGTCGACGAGGGTCGGGGAGGGCGGGACCCGTCCCGCGGCCGTCGAACAGCACCAGGGGCTCGGGGCGAATCCACGCCGGCGGCAGCGCCATGCCGCGCTGCGGCGTAGAGACGTGACGCGGGCGCCCGGGGATGACCCAGGCCGAGGGTGGAAGCAGGAGTGTGCCGTTGGCAACCATGGTCCTATCACCCTAGCGTCGAGCACCGACAGCCCCCCCGAGCCCCCATCAAGATTCGATAAACCCGTGAGTTACACCACCTATCCGATTGTCCTCAGGGGGGATACAGCGGGGAGTGGAGTGTGGATAAGTTGTGGAGGAGGCTGTGACATCATCGCTCAGCGAGCTCTGTTTCGCACGATGGCCTCGCCCGTGCGCCCCCCGCCCAGCCGGACTCCAGCGGCCGCCTCACCTCCCGCGGGGGGAGGGGTGGGCGGCCATCCTGGGAGCCCACATCGCGGGCTCGACAGTGGCTCCGCTCAGGCGGCGCGTTGCTGTGGTGAGAGCGACTTGGTAGGTTCCCTGCCGGTTCGTCAGCGGGGAGTCGGATGAAGGATTGCTTCGGGCACGGCATGCAGTGGTGGGTCCCCGTCAAGCAAGGGGTCACCAACCCGGACAAGCAGCGCGAGTGCTACGAGTGCCCGGACTTCGACATGTGCGCCAAGGCGCACGAGGTCCACAACTCCCGGCACCTGACCGAGATCGTGCTGCACCACGTGCACAAGTCGAAGAAGCGAGGTCAGTAGACCCGCAGGGGTCAGCGCGCTTCGAGCTGCGCGACCCAGGGCGCGAGGCGCTCGAAGACTTGCCCCGTGGCGCGGGCGTCGGCCAGGGCGTAGCGCGCGATCTCCGCGAACCGACCGGCCTCGTAGGCTGCGGCGACCTGATCGCCGCTGAGCCCGTCCTTGGGGCTCGCCACACCGTAGACCTCGCACCAGTAGTCGAGGGAGAACCCCGGCCGCCGCGCCTGGTCGAAGCCCAGGACCTCGTGCAGGTCGCAGTGCGGGGCGAGGCTGCCCGGCGTGCCTAGCTCGGCGGTCGGCGCCACTCCGAGCACCGTCGAGCGCACGACGAGCATGGGCACGTCGAACCCGCGTCCGCGGAAGCTGACCAGGCGCGCGCCGCGTTGGCGCGCCTCGGCCACCGCCGTCCAGAAGGCGCCGAGCAGGCGCGCCTCGTCGGCGAAGGTGTGCAGCTCGCCGCCGTCGGGCAGCGGCTCTTGGGCGTCGGCCTCGCGGCCGGGGTCGAGGAACAGCACGCGCTCGAGCCCCGGCGCCCACAGGCCGACCGCGATCACCTGCGCCAAGCCCGGGAGCAGGCCGACGGTCTGCGGCGCCGCGCGGGAGTCCTGCGGGTCGAGCCCACGGTGCCGGTCGCGCACGCTGAGGTAGTCTTGCATGCGCGGGCTGAGCGCGCTCCACGCGCCGTAGGTCTCGATATCGAAGGCCAGGAACCCGCTCATGCAGGCACGATAGCCTAGGGGTCGGTCAGGCCGCGGAGGTGGGCATGTCGCAGGAGGACCGCGCGCGCTGGGACGCGCGCTGGAGCGAGCGCGCGCAGCCCGCGCCGCCCGAGGCGTTCGTCAGCGCGCAGGCGTTGGCGGGCCCGGGGCGCGCGCTGGACCTGGCCGGGGGCAACGGCCGGCACGCGCTGTGGCTCGCGGCCCGCGGGTTCGAGACGACCCTGGCCGACGTGTCCCCGGTCGCCCTCGAGCGGGCCCTCGCCGCAGCGGCCGCGCGCGGCGTCGAGCTCACGGTCCGCGAGCTCGACACCGACGCGATCGACGCGGGGGAGGCCGCGTTCCCCGCGGGGCCCTGGGACGTGATCGTGTGCCACCACTTCCTCTGGCGCCCGCTGTTCGCGCACGCCGCGGCGACCCTCAGCCCCGACGGCGTGCTCCTGTTCGCGCAGCCGACCCAGCGGAACCTCGAGCGACACCCGCGGCCGAGCGCGCGCTTCCTCCTGCCCGAGGGCGCGCTCCGCGCCTGGGTCGAGCCGCACCTGCAGGTGTTGAGCCTCGACGAGGGCTGGCAGGCGAACGGCCGGCACGAGGCGCAGCTCGTCGCGGGGCGGGGCGCCAACCAAGGAAAAGACCCTCCTGCGTGAGCAGGAGGGTCATGGAGGATAGGGGACTTGAACCCCTGACCTCTTGCATGCCATGCAAGCGCTCTCCCAACTGAGCTAATCCCCCGTTGGCAGGCCGGAATGGTATCCCGGGGTCGGCGTGTCGTCAACATTGGTATCGTAGCGACCTCGAAGGAGGCGCATGAGCGCAGGAGCGGGCAAGAAGCGGCTGCGGTGGATCCTCCTGGGCGCGGCGCTCCTGCTCGTGGGCGCGGCGGTGCTCTACCTGGGCAACACCCGCTTCATTCGCGACGAGAAGGCGGTGTATCGCGTGCCCAAGGCCTCCTTCGGCTTCGAGCAGACCTACGTCGACGTGCGCCAGTGGGGTCCTCGCGAGTACGCGCAGAACCCCGAGATCGCCGCGCAGCTCGTGCGCGCCCGCGGCGGCGCCGTCCTCGACGCCCTCGGCGACAAGCTCGACCGCCTCAGCGACGCGGTCGAAGGCAAGTAGCCTGGCTCAATAGCCGCTGACGTGGGTCGCTTCGTCGACCTGACGCATGGCCTCGATCAACAGCGCCGGGGTGGGGCAGCGGATCGTGACCTCTTCGCTCGAGACGCCGTCGTGGAACGCGAAGGCGCCGCAGGCCAGCCGGGCCATGGCGCAGAACGCGCCCAGGGCCTGATCGTGGAAGGGCGAGCGCGCGTCGATCACGTTCCCGCGGTCGAAGAACAGCGTGAACTCGCCGGTGGTGTGGTGGATCACCAGGCGCCCGCTCTTGCCGCTGGTGTGCAGGAACTGCACCAGCTCGCCGAAGGCCATGCGCGCCAGGTCGCCTTGCAGCGCCGCGGGCGAGTACTCGTCGGACTCGACCTTGGCCGTGCCTTGGCGCCAGGCCTCGAGGTTGGCGGGGGCCGCCTGGGTCAGGAGCCCGTCGGCGGGGGGCGCGTCCACCAGGTCGAACTCGAGGACCGTGGCGCCGACCTGGATCCGGTCGTGGCGCTCGAGGGTCCGCGCGTGCCCAGGGGCGAGCTTGTTCTGGTTGAGCCAGGTCCCGTTGGTCGAGCCCAGGTCGAGCAGGGCGTAGCCGCGGTCGCGGGCCTCGATCCGGCAGTGCACGCGGGAGCAGCGCGCGTCGAGCAGGGGCACGTCCGCCGTGGTCGCCCGGCCCAGGCTCAGGCCGCGGCCGATCGGGAACACCTGCCCCGAGGTCGGGCCGGCGACCGCGCGCAGGCAGGCCGGCGGGCGCTCGAGGGCGCGGTGGGGCACGACGTTGATCCGCGCGTCGCCGCAGCGGAGCTGGTCGCCGACCTGCACCAGCGCGTGGCGCTTCTTGACGCCGTTGAGCAGGAAGCCCTGGCCGTCGACGTCGCTCAGGACCCAGCCCTCGGGGCCGAGGAGGAACTGCGCGTGGCGTCCGCAGACCTCGCCCTTGAGGCGCACGGAGCAGCCCTCGGCGGCGCCCAGGAGGTGGGGCCCCTTGCCTTCGAGATCGAACACGGCGCCGAGGGAGGCGCCCGAGACTACGACCAGGGAGAGCTGCATGGCCGAGGAGGATAGGGGCTGGCTGCAGGCGGGGCAAGAACGGAGCGAGAACGTTTCTTTTCGTGTGCATTGCACGCGGGAGGCACTCGAACCCGTCCCCGCGCTCTTGGGGCGTAGTTCGTCCTAACCCCTGCGGATCCGAGCGGAACGGGGCGTGCACGGGGGAGGGCATGCACCGTCCCCTGGCACCCTGGCTGGTCTTGATCGCGGCCCTCGCGGGCCCGGCCTGGGCCGACGAGCGGGTCTTGACCCTCGAAGTGCACCAGGAGGGCGAGGCGCTGTTCGTGGTCCCCACCGCCGGCCCGACCGGGATCGTGACCGAGCTCGACCCCAGCGACCCCGGGCGGCTCGAGGTCGCGCCGGGGCCGGCGGCGCGCGCGCTGCCGCGCTTCGCGGGGCGGGTGATCCGCGTGCGCGGCGCGATCGAGGACGGGCGCCTGCGCGTGGAGCGCCTGCTCTCGCCCCGGCGCGTGACCCTCCACGGGACCTACGACGCCTCGCGCCAGCGCCTGCTGACCCGCGACGGCGCGGTCGCCCTGCGCGGGGTGATCCCGCCCCCGGCCGCGGCCGGCGCGCTCGCGATCCGGGGTTGGAGCTACGAGGACGGGCTCGAGGTCGACGCCTTCCGCGGCTGGCTCAGCGCCGACGTCGAGGCCGCCGACGGCCCGCTCGCGGCGGGCACGGCGGTGTGGCTGCGCGGCGCCGACGAGGACTTCCTGATCGCCGGGACTCGGCCCACCCGCGTGGGCCCCGCAGCGATCCGCTTCACCCCGGAGGCGCTGAGCGTCGCTCCGCGCGCTCCCGTCCGCGAGGACCCCGACGGCCTCCCCGGCGAGGCTCCGGTGGTTCCCCTGCGCCTGCTCCAGCGCCAGGACTGAGCTCCCTCGAGAAATATCGGAGGACGCCTGAACCCTCCCCGGGCAGCGGCGTCTTCTCTGTAGAACCTGAACCGGATCGCCCGTGCGGGCGATCGACCTTCCCACCTGTCTTGTCTGATCTGATCGAACCTCCAACGGCCGGCCTCTTCCCAGGGCCGGCCGTTGTGTTTTTCAGGGGGTCGTTTCAGGGGGTCTCGTTTCAGGGGGTCTGTCCCAGACCCCCTCGGGCTCGGGGCAAAGCCCCTCGCCCTCACCCCCAAGGGGCTCGCGCGCTTCGCGCGCTGCGCGCGAGCGGCTTCGCCGCTCGCAGGGCGGACCGCGGAATCACTCGAGTTGGCGCGCCTGCCTAGCCTCATGTTGGCGCGCCCGCCTCGCCCACGAGCCTCAGGTTGGCGCGCGCCTCGCTCACTCGGTCCAGGCCTGGAACAGGTCCCAGCCGTGGAGCTCGAGCAGGTGCACCAGGTCCAGGAGCGGGAGGCCCAGGATCGCGGAGTCGTCGCCGCCGCTGACGCGGGTGAACAGCCCGATCCCGCGCTGCTCGTAGGTGTAGCCGCCGACGCTGCCCAGGGGGCGGTCGAGGGCCACGTAGGCCCGCGCCTGGGCCAGGGTCAGCGGGCGCAGGGTGAGCTGCACGCTGCGCAGCGCCTCCTCCAGCCGCCCGCGCTCGGGGTCCCACACCGCGAGGGCGGAGTGCAGGGTGTGCGAGCGCCCTGAGAGCTCGTGGAGCTGGTCCGCGGCGCCCTCGAGCCCCTCGGGCTTGCGCAGGACCCGACCCTCGAACTCGAGCACCTGGTCCGCGCCCACGATCAGCCCGGGACCCGGGACGCTCTGGGCCTTGCCGCGGGCGAAGGCCTGGGCCAGGGCGTCGGGGGCGAGGTCGCCGGGGTCGCGCTCCTCGAAGTCGGGGGCCGCGGTGAGGAACTCGACGCCGAGGCGCTCGAGCACGGCGGCGCGGAAGCGGGAGGTGCTGGCGAGGATCAGAGGGCGCATGCCGCGATCCTCGGCGCCGCCCGCGCCGGGTTCAAGGGGTCGCGCCCTCGGGCGCCCACCCGGTGGCCGGGCGCAGGATCCCGCTGCGCGAGGGGTAGAGCCGATCCCGCAGCCGGAGCAGCGGGGCCTCGATCGCGCGGGAGAGCAGCGCGCCGACCCCCAGCGCCCCCGCCAGGTAGACCGCCAGCGCCAGCTCTGGGCGGAGCCAGGTGACCCGCGCCGCCAGCGCGGCGACCCCGAGCCCGACCGGCATGTGCCAGAGGTAGATCCCGTAGGAGTGGCGGCCGACCGCGGCCAGCGCGCGGCTCAGCGGCCCGGCGCAGGAGCTGGGGAGGAACGCGATCAGGAGCAAGGCCGAGCCCAGCGCGTTGAGGGTCAGGCCCAGGGTCAGCACGAAGGGCACCCGCCCCAGCACGAACCAGAAGCAGGGCGCGAGGCAGAGCGCGCCCAGGAGCCCCAGGAGCCCGCGCACTGCGGGGCGCAGGCTGGCGAACCAGGTCGGGTGCCGGTGGTGCAGGTAGGCGACATAGACCCCGACCAGGAGCCCGTCGAGCCGGAGGTGCGTCGGGGCGAGGACGACGCTCGGGGGCGACGTGAGCACGAGGGCCATGCGCTGCACGAGGCAGCCGCCGAGCACCAGCGCGGCCACGAAGCCGATCCCTGCGAAGGGCACGCCGCTGCGGCGGCGGAGCAGCACCAGCAGGAGGGCGGGCAGGAGCAGGTAGAAGTGCTCCTCCACCGCCAGCGACCAGGTGTGGTGCCAGTGTCCGCCGTAGTAGTTCTGCAAGTAGAACGCCTCGCAGAGCGTGGAGCGCACGGTCACGGGGGCGTTGGCTACCCCGGTGACCACGCTGAACGCGAGCAGGGCGTAGTAGCCGGGGTAGATCTTGAACCCACGCCGGATCAGGAAGCGCACGGGGTCGAGCCGGCCGTGGCGCGCGTGCTCGCGGAAGAACAGGCCGCCGATCAAGAACCCGCTGAGCACGAAGAACAGGTCGACCCCAACCCACCCGCCGCGCTTCCAGGTCTGGAACAGCCAGGAGGGCACCGGTGTGCCGACCGCGGGCCAGTGTCGCCCGAGCACCAGGAGGATCGCGAGCGCGCGCAGTACGTCCAGGCTCGCCAGGCGGCGAGCCTGAGGGGACGGGTCGGTCTCGTGAAGGGGCGCTTCCATGACAGGGGGTGGCCGGAAATGCTACCCCTTGACGCAGGCCAGTGGGCGGATCCGCGCCACCCGCTCGGCGAGGCCGCCGTCGTGGACGACGCCCACCACGTCGGCCGCGTCCTTGTAGGCCTCGGGCACCTCCTCGACCACCGTGGCCTTGGACGCGCCGCGCACGATCACCCCGCGCTCGCGCTCCAGGCGCCGGGCCACGTTCTCGCCGCCGTAGCGCCGCTTGGCCGCAGCCCGGGAGAGCAGGCGCCCGGCGCCGTGGCAGGCCGAGCCGAAGCTGCGCTGGGAGTGGCTCGCCCCGCGCAGCACGAAGGAGTAGCGGCCCATGTCGCCCGGGATCACCACCGGCTGCCCGACGTCGCGGTAGGCCGCGGGCACCAGCGGGTGTCCCGCGGGCAGGGCGCGGGTCGCGCCCTTGCGGTGCACGAGCAGCTCGCGCTCGACGCCGTCGACGGGGTGGGTCTCGAGCTTGGCGATGTTGTGGCACACGTCGTAGACCGTGCGCAGCCGCGCGCCGTAGCGGGTGTCGAACAGGCGCCGAGCCCAGTGGGTCATGACCTGGCGGTTCACGAACGCGAAGTTGGCCGCGGCGCTCATCGCCTCCAGGTAGCGCTGCCCCGGCTCGCTCTTGACCGGCGCGCAGCAGAGCTGGCGGTCGACGAGGGGGATCCCGAAGCGCTCGCTGGCGCGGAGCATGGTGTCCAGGAAGTCGGTGCACACCTGGTGCCCGAGCCCGCGGGAGCCCGAGTGGATCATGAGCGTGACCCCGCCCAGGCGCAGGCCGTAGGCCGCGGCGGCGGCCTCGTCGTAGACCTCGTCCACCACCCCCACCTCGGCGAAGTGGTTGCCCGAGCCCAGGGTCCCCACCTGGTTCAAGCCCCGCGCCAGGGCGCGCTCGCTGACCCGGGCCGGGTCGGCGCCGGCGAGGTGCCCGCCCTCCTCGATCCGCTCGGCGTCCTCCGCCTCGGCCAGGCCCTTGGCCACCGCCCAGCCCACGCCGTCGCGCAGGATCGCCTCGAGGCCGCGGGGGTCGAGGCCCAGCTCACGGCGCGCCGAGCCCACGCCTGCGGGGATCGCGCGGAACAGGGCGTCGGTCAGCTCCGAGAGCTCGCCCTTGATCGCGGGGGCGCTGAGGTCCGACGCCAGGAGCCGCACGCCGCAGTTTATGTCGTAGCCCACGCCCCCCGGGCTCACGACGCCCTCGTCGGGGTCGAAGGCGGCGACGCCGCCGATCGGGAACCCGTAGCCCCAGTGAATGTCCGGCATGGCCAGGGACGGGCCCACGATCCCCGGGAGCGTGGCGACGTTGGCCACCTGCTCCAGGCAGCGGTCCTCCTCGAGGTCCGGGAGGATCCGCTCGTCGGCGTAGACCACGCCGTGGGTGCGCATGGCCCCGGTCTGGGGCACGCGGTAGCGGGTGGCGTCGAGGCGCTCCAGCGGCACCTTGCGCCCGGCATACGGGGCGGGGGCCAACTCGACGTTCGCCCGCGGCGCGCGCTCGGCCTTCTTGGCGGCGCGCTTGCTGCGCTGTTCGCGGCGTTTCCTCTGCTTGCGGCTCATGGGTCCTACAGGTCGAAGATCAGGCGGCCGCGCCAGCCCGCGGCGGCGGGCTCGCAGGCGGCCTGGTGGTGGGTCACGGCCTTGATCGGCCGCGCGATCGGGTGGCGCTCGGGGTCGTAGTCCTCGCCCACGAGCAGCCCGCGCAACGAGCGCGGGGTGACCTCCTCCGGCTCGAAGTCCGCGGCGAGGAAGCCCTCCGCCTCGAACCCGTAGATCAGCTCGTTGCCCAGGGCCACGAGCAGCTCGGCGGCGTCGCCGGCCTCGAGCTCGAGGGGCTGCTCGACCTCGAGCCGGACCTGGGACGGGTCGCCGGTGAGCAGGTCGCAGAACGCCTGCACCGCGGCGCTCAGGACCTCGCCCTGGTCGGCCCCTCGCAGGTCCGCGCCGAAGTCGCCGGTGTGGTCGAAGAAGGTGTAGGGCACGTCGCCTCCGCGGCCTTTGACGCCACTCGCCGCCGGCGCTGTCAGGCTCGCATATCCGCCGCTCGGGCGCGGCGCTCCCACCTGCACACCGCCCCGCGTAGAATTCCGGCGTGAACGCCCCCGAGCCTGTCGCCGGTCCCCCCGCTCCCCGGGGGGGCGGTCTGGGCGCGGCGCTGCTCAACGGCGCAGTCTCCCTGGCGGCCCCCGGCGCGCTGACGACCCTGGCCCTGACCTTCCCCCTGCTCTACACCGGGCGGCTGGCGGTGCCGCTGGTGTGGTCGCCGCGGGCCTGCGCCTACGGGCTCCTGATCCTCGGCCTGGGCGGGCTCTCCCTGGCCTTCGGGCGCCAACTGCGCAAGCAGGTCACCCGCTGGCTGCGCCCGCGGGGCGCCTTCGCGAACCGCCTGCGCCGCGCCTTCCGCGGCCACGGCCTGGCCTCGCGCCTGGGCGAAGGGAGCCCGGGGGTCACGACCCCGCTCAGCCACTACACCAACGCCGCCGAGCTCTACCGCCGGCTGTGGGCCGAGCTGCGCCTGGATCCGCTGCTGGCCGCGGTCGCGCCCAGCCTCTCGCGCCGCCGCGCGCTGTCCAGCAGCTACGACGCCAGCGCCGTGTCCTTCCTCTGCTGGGCCGCGGTGTTCTGGATCGTGCCCGCCCACGTCGAGCGTTGGCCGACCAGCGGCAGCGCCTCCATGATCCTGGGCGGGGTGTGCGCCGCGATCGCGGTCAGCCTGTGGGCCGAGGCCGAGCGCGGCGAGCGCGAGGTCCTGCGCCAGGTCGTCGCCGCCCACGCCCAGCGGCACGCGCCCCAGGGCGCGCCTGCGCCCGAGGCGGTCCCCGCTGACTGAGCTCCGGGTGCGCTTCGCCGAAGGGGTCGGGGAGCTCGACCCCGCCGCCTGGGACCGGCTCGTAGGGCCCGACAACCCGTGCTGCACCTGGGCCTTCTTGCGGGCCATGGAGCTCGACAGCGCGATCCCCGGGGCCGGCGCGCTCCCGGTCCACGCCACCTGCTGGCGCGGCGACGAGCTCGTGGCCGCGGTCCCGCTCTACGTGAAGGGCGACGGCCGCGGCGAGTTCATTTACGACTACGCCTGGTGGCGGGTCGCCGCGGCCCTCGGCGAACGCTACTACCCCAAGCTGCTCTCCATGGCGCCCTTCACCCCGGTGCCGGGCTCGCGCTTCCTGGTCGCGCCGGGGGAGGATCGACCGGCGCTGATCGCGACCCTGCTCCAGGTGATCGAGGACTGGGCGCGGGAGAGCAAGCTCTCGGGGATCCACTTCCTCTACCTGCCCGAGGACGAGGCGGCGCTCCTCGCCGACTGCGGCTACCTGCGCCGGCTGACCCTGCAGCTCGTGTGGGAGAACCGCGGCTACCAGAGCTTCGACGACTACCTCGAGCGCTTCCGCCACAAGGACCGGGTCAAGATCAAGCGCGACCGCCGGCGGCTGGAGGAGCAGGGGCTGACCCTCGTCACCCGCCGCGGCGCCGAGCTGGGGCCCGAGGACGCGGCGGCCATGCGCCGCTTCTACCTGACCACCTGCGCCGAGCACGGCACCGGCAGCGACTACCTGGGCCCCGAGACCTGGGAGGCCCTGTTCGCGAGCTGGGGCGAGCGGCTCGTGCTGACCGGGGCCCAGCGCGACGGGGCCTGGGTCGGGGCCTCGCTCTGCTTCCAGCACGGGGACACGCTCTACGGGCGCTACTGGGGGGCGACGGAGCGGCTCTCGGGGCTCTACTTCAACCTCGCGTTCTACGCCCCGATCGAGCTCGCGATCGCCTCGGGCTGGCAGCGCTTCTACGCCGGGGCCGGGCTCAGCCGCTCGAAGTTCTCCCGCGGGTTCGACGCCGCGCGGATCCACTCGGCGCACCGGCTGTTCTCGCCCAGGCTGAGCGCGACCCTCGAGCGCGCGGTGGCGGAGGAGCGGCGGGACATGGAGCTCGAGCTCGAGGAGCTGCGCGCGCGCTCCCGGCTCAAGGACTAGGGGTCCGGCGGACGTTCAGGTCGCGCACCCAGCGTCGTCCCTGGCAAGGCGCGAGGAGGGAGCGATCGGGGCCAGTGTGACCGACGAACAACACAGCCAGGGGCGGCGAGGGCAAGCGAGTTGTAGCGGAACGTCTGACGTGCAGCACTGGCCTCAGGCCTGAGGCTTGGCCTCGTCGTCGGGCTTGGCCTCGTCGTCGGGCTTGGCCTCGTCGACGGGCTTGGCCTCGTCGGGCGTGGCCTCGTCGGCGGGGGCGTCCTTGGCCTCGTCGGGCGTGGCCTCGCCCGCGGGGGCGTCCTTGGCTTCGGGCTCCTCGGCGTCGGGGTCGACGGTCCACACCGCGTCGACGGCGGACTCGACGGCCTCGCCCAGCGCGCCGGCGGCGAACCAGCCCGCGGCGCCGCCCAGGACCACGAGCACGAAGCCCAGCCCTGGAGCGACGGGGACCCCCACCAGGAAGCCCACGAGCGCCCCCAGGAGCGCCGCCAGGGCGCGGGGGCCGACGTCGCCCTCGGCGGCGATCGTGGGGTCGGGCTCGAGGTAGCCCTCAGCCTTGAGGCGCTCGCGTTCACGGCGGGTGAGGCTCATGGCAGGACCCCCGCGCGGGCGAGCAGCCCGCGCACGACCTCGGCCAGCACGCGGTTGCCCGTGGCCGAGGGGTGACCGTCCAGCGGATACAGGTAGAGCTCGGTGGGCTCGCCGTGGGCGCGATACGCGGCCAGGGTCGAGGCGAAGGGCACCCCCAGCTCGCCCGTGATCCGCTCCAGCTCGCCGTCGTAGGGCGAGGGCTGGCCGTTGCGCACCACGTCCAGGTCGGTGAACGCCACGAGCACCAGCGGGATCTTGCGCGCGTCGAGGGTCGCCTTCAGCGCGCCGAGCTCTTCGGCGTAGCGCGCCCACAGCCGAGGGTCCACCGGCTGAGCCGGGTCTCCCAGGTTCTGGGGCGGGCCCTTCTGCCAGCGCTTGAGCGCGATGTGCGCGCGGAGCTGGAGCTCGCCGATCGCGGTGCTGCGGAACCAGTCGCCGCCCTCGCTGGGGTTCAGGATCTCCTCGTAGCGCAGGGGGGTGCGGTCGAGCTCGGCGGAGACCACGTCGTTGGCGCAGAACTGGAGCACGACCACGTCGGGCTCGAGGGCGAGCAGGCGCTCCTCGAGGTAGCGCCGCTCGTCGGTGATCGTGAACGAGCCGCAGCCGCCGTTGAGCACCTCGACCTCGGGCCCGACCTGCGCGCGCAGGAAGGCGGGGTAGGTCTCCGGGTCGTCGACGTGGTAGCCGAAGGTCACCGAGTCGCCGAGGGCCAGCACCCGCAGCCGGGGCTTGGGCTCGCGCAGCTCGGGGCCGCGCAGGCCCTGGGCGTTGAAGCGCACGTCGTAGGCCAGCTCCGGGGGGTAGGCCACCCGCCGCTCGGCGCTGGGCGCGAACAGCCCCGGGTGCGCCGCCAGGCTCTCGGGGTCGTGGTTCCAGAGCTTGCCGAAGGTGCGCACGATCCCGGTGGGGTAGCCCGCGAGGCGCAGCGCGCCCTCGGTCCCCAGGATCCCCAGGAGCAGCAGCCCGAAGCAGCCGCCGGCGAAGCGGACCTTCTTCTTGGTGCTCAGGGTGCGCGTCGTCACGCGGGAAAGATACCTCAGTAGCAGGGCAGGTGCGGGAAGATCGCGGGCACCACCTGGCGCAGGACGCGGGCGAAGCGGTCGCGCTGGGCGGGGTCCTCGAGCACGTCCTGGTTGAGCTCCAGCTCGAAGTAGGCCACGTCGTGGGCCTCGCCGTGGCGCGCGGCGGAGTAGATCTGGCCGCGGTAGCCGGAGTACGGCTCGTTCAGCCGGGTGCGCAGCCCGCGGGTCTGGAGCGCGCGCTTGACCCCCGCCGCGAGGTCCTCGTGGGCGTCGAACAGCACCCCCACGTCGAAGTCGCGGTCCTGCCCGGCCCAGCTCCCGGTGAAGCTGTGGAAGGTGAAGAACACCACGCGCTCGCGGCCGAAGCGCGCGACCATGCCCCTCAGCTCGCGGTCGACCACGGCGTGGTAGGGGGTGTGGAAGCGCGCGACCCGCGCCGCGACCTGGTCCGGGGACAGGCCCTGGTTGCCCGGGATCGCGACCCCGCCCGCGTCGGGGACGATCAGGGTCGCGTCCTCTACGCCGCGGTTCGCGTCCAGCACGAGCCGTGAGACCCGCGTCGCCACCGTCGTGGCCCCCAGCTCCCCGGCGAAGCGCTGCAGGGTCTCGTAGGCCCAGCGATCCCAGCCCCAGTGCGCGTCCAGCACCTCGCGGGGGATCCCCAGCTCGAGGTCCGCAGGGACCGCGTTGCCTGCGTGCTCGCAGGTGATCAGGATCGGGACCCCGGGGTCGCCGGGGGTGAAGATCACGTTCTCGTCGAGGTCGCTCACGGCCCGATGGTTCGCCGACCGGGCTCCCCGTGCAAGGGTGACCGGCGAGGGTTAGGGTCGGGGCTCCTAAGGGGGGCGCATGGCGACCAAGCGACTGGCCAAGCGAATCGGGGTCATGACCGGCGGGGGCGACTGCCCCGGGCTGAACGCGGTGATCCGCGGCGTCGTCCACGCCAGCAAGCGCCGCGGCTGGGACGTGCTCGGGATCGAGGACGCCACCGAGGGCCTGGTCGACCTCGACTACAAGCGCCCCCACGGCAACCGCTGGCTGACCACCGCCGACGTCGACCGGATCCTGGTCAAGGGCGGGACGATCCTCGGGACCAGCAACCGCAGCGACCCCTTCCGCTACGTGGTCCGCGGCGAGGACGGCGCGGCCCGCGAGGAGGACGTCTCGCGGCAGGTGGTCGAGAACTACCACAAGCTCGGGCTCGACGCGCTGGTGAGCATTGGCGGCGACGGCTCCATGCAGATCGCGCAGAAGTTCCTGGAGAAGGGCCTGAAGATCGTGGGCGTGCCCAAGACGATCGACCAGGACCTCGCGGGCACCGACTACACCTTCGGCTACCACACCGCGGTCCAGACCGTGACCGACGCGATCGACCGGATCCAGGACACCGCCGAGAGCCACGACCGGATCATGGTGATCGAGGTCATGGGCCGCGACGCCGGGTTCATCGCGCTGCAGTCGGCGATCGCCGGCGGCGCCCACGCCTGCCTGATCCCCGAGATCCCCTACTCGATCGACCCGATCGCTGACCTCATCAGCCGGCGCGACCTCGACGGGCGTCCGTTCTCGGTGATCGTGGTCGCCGAGGGCGCGCGGGCGGTGGCGGGCAAGCAGTCCTTCGCCGGCGAGCGTCAGCTCGGCGCGACCCAGCGCCTGCTCGGCGCGGGCGCGACCTTCGCCGCGGCGATCGAGCCCCACGTGAGCCACGAGGTGCGCGTGCTCGTGCTCGGCCACCTGCAGCGCGGCGGCTCGCCCACCGAGTTCGACCGGGTGCTGGGCACGCGCTACGGGGTGCACGCGGTGCAGTTGATCGAGGAGGGCAAGTTCGGGCACATGGTCAGCCTGCGCACGCCGGACATGACCAGCGTCCCGATCGCGGAGGCCGTCTCGCGGCCGAAGCGCGTCGACCCCCAGGGCCAGCTCGTGCGCGCCGCGCGCGAGGTGGGGATCGTGTTCGGCGACGAAGGGCAGTAGGTGAGCGAGACCGAGCGCGAGGACGTCGCGCCGCCGCGGGGCGCGCCCGAGGTCGCCGTCGAGGGCGCCGCCACCCGCTGCCCCTACTGCCACGAGTCGGTGCAGGTCGACGAGGAGGCCTGGACCGTGTGCGCCCGCTGCTTGGGGCGGCACCACGCCGGCTGCTGGGAGGAGCACGGGTGCTGCGCGAGCTGCGCCCACGCTACGCCCTTGACCGTGGGGCAGCCGGGCCCCGGGCGGCTCGCGCCCCTGGACCTGGACGCGGTCCCGCCGTTGAAGCTCGGCGCGGCCTACGCCGAGGCCAAGACCCTCTACCGCCAGCAGAACCTGCCGTTGTTCGTCATGGCCGGGCTGCACCTCGTGCTCTCCTCCGCCGTCGCGTTCTTCGTGAGCGGGCTGACCGGCGCCGGGCTGTGGTCGGCGACGCTGCGCACCCTGTGCGGCGACGAGCCCGGGCGGGTCGGGGAGCTGTTCGCGCACTCCGGGAAGTACGTGGCGCTCTTGCTCGCGACCCTCGCCGTGTTTGCGCTGACCGTGGCCAGCCTGCCCCTGCTCCTGGTCGGCGCGCTGGTGGTCAACGGCGGGCTGGGCTACACCCTGCCGCTGATCGCCGAGCGCGGGCTGGGGGTCAAGGACGCGCTGCGCACGAGCTGGGCGCTCGCGCGCAAGGGCGGGATCGGCAAGCACGCGCTGCTGGCGCTCCTCTCGCTGCTCCCCGGGCTGCTCATGATCGTGCCCGGGGTGGGGATCGCGCTCTACGCGGCGGCCCTGCCCTTCACCCTGGGCGCCTGGGCCGCCGCCTACCGCCAGCTCACCGGCGAGGGCGCGGCGCGGACCAAGCCCCAGGCCAAGGACGCCAAGGACGAGGCCCCCGAGGACTGACGTCGTCCGCGCCTCGCGAGGCGCGTCGTCTCCGGCGCCAGAGTTCGACCGCCAAGGCCGCCAGGGAGCCAAGGCTCCGCAGGGTCGGACCGTTTCTGAGGGTCCCTCGCGTGGCAGGGGTCGCGGCGAGGGCCTGAAAGGCAGGAACCGCCAAGGACGCCAAGGACGCCAAGGCTCCGCAGAGGCGCCGTCGATCGGCACGGAGCCAGAGAGGAGGGGTGCTTCGCTGAGGCGAGCCCGTCGCGACAGGGCCCTCGAACAGGCCTGACCGTGCGGAGCTACCTCACCTCTCTCCGCGGTTCACCCGCAACGGTGACGTCGAGCGGAGCCTTGGCGTCCTTGGCGTCCTTGGCGGTAGAACCTCCGTGCCGGCGCGCCCGCGCGCCGCCGCGGCAGCGCTCGCCGTCGCGCGAGCGGAGCTACCCTTCTCTCTCTCTTTCTCGGTCTCCACTCAACGTCCAGGATCCCGCGGCTCTGCGTACCCTCTGCGCTCTCGGCGCCTCTGCGGTTCAAAAGGCATCTACCCGCCCCCGCACCGCCGCGTCACGGCCCGCCCCCGCACCGCCGCGCCCCGCTTCGCTAGCGCACGGTGTGCCGCTGCCGCCAGAACCGCGGCTCCTCGAAGGGCAAGGACGTGCCCTGGGCCGCCGCGCGGATCTCCCGGCCGAGCTCGGTGAAGCCGTTGCTCCCCCACACGCTGACCGTCTGGTAGGCGTGCGCGTTCTCGACCAGGAGCAGGGACAGGCTCTCGCCGTCGACGAACACGTGGGCCAGGAGCCGCCCGTAGACGTCGGGGTTCGCCGAGTGGTGGATCGCCACCTCGCGGGCGTTGCGCAGCTTGCCGCGGGTGAACTCGCTCGCCGCCGAGGCATACGGCTCCTGGTCCGCGTCGAAGGTCCCGCTGCGCTTCTCGGGGGTGTCCGCGCCAATGAAGCGGTAGGTCTGGCCGTCCACCCGGATCGTGTCGCCGTCGTTGGCGTAGACCCGGCTCGGCGTCGGGCGCACGATCGTGGTCCCGCGGTCGATCCGCACGAACACCGCGTTCGCGGCCGCGTTGTTGCCCTCGTCGGCCTCGCGCACCCGGTCGTCGGGGTCCACGATCAGCCCCACCCAGTAGGCCCCCGCGGCCACCGAGCTCGGGACGTCCACGGTGACGCTCGAGCTGTCGCGCTCCCCGGCGGCGAGGCCGGCGGCGAAGCTGAAGCGGTGCAGCTCGCGGTCGGAGGTCGTGATCTGGTCGTTGGTGGAGAGGTAGAGCGCGTACTCGCAGGCCCCGCTCGCCCCGCGCCCGAGGTTGGCCACGGCGCGGGAGAGCTCGAGCTGCCCGCCGACGAGGGCCGTGCGGTAGCGCACGCGCACGGACTCGGCGCTCAGGTCCGGGAGCCCGGCGCTCTGGACCTCGAACGGCGCGCTGGCGAGGAGCACGTTGTTGCCCTCGTCGTCCTCGCCCACCCGGTCCTCGGGGTCGACCACGAGCAGCACGCGATAGCTCCCCGCCGCGAGCGCGGGGACCTGGGCCGGGACCCGGCGCGGACCCGACACCGCCCCCGCGACCAGGGACGTCACGCTGCCCTCGAGCAGGCGCGCGTCGTCGGCGGAGGGCGTCGCGTCCTGGCTGAGGAGCACGGCGTATTTGAAGGCCCCCGCGGCGGCGAGGCCGGCGTTCTCCACGGTGCGGGTGATCCACACCTCGTCCCCGACCGCGGCCCGGGCCACGTCGAGGGACACCGCGGTGGGCCGCAGGTCCGGCGGCGCGGCGGCGTTGACCCGCAGCGCCAGCGGGTCGCGGGCGGTCTGGTTGGACTCGTCGACCTCGCTCACCTCGCCCCGGAGGTCGACGGCGACCCCGAGCACGTAGGTCCCGGGCGCGACGTCGGCGGGGAGCGAGATCCTGAGCGCCTCGGTCGCGCGCCCGCGGAGCCCGGCGGCCACGCGGCCGCGGGCGAGCTCGCGGTCGCCGGCGGTGATCTCGTCGTTCTCCGAGAGGAACACGGCGTAGTCGAAGGCGCCGCTCGGCGCGCCCTGGCCCTCGAGCTCGACGGTCACGTCCAGGGCCACCCCGGCCAGGACCTCGTGGCTGGAGGCGCGGACCGCGTCGACCCGCAGGTCGCTCCCCGCCCCGACCCACACCGGGCGCGGGTCGTAGCCCACGTCGTTCTGCGCGTCGGCGTCGGCGCCGAGCCCCGAGAGCCGGGCCCCGATCAGCCACGCGCCGTCGGCGGCGCCGCTGAGGTCCAGCCCGAGGTTCAGCTCGCGGCGCTGCCCCGGGGCCAGGGCCGCGACGGTCCCGCGCAGGAGCAGCGGGTCCTGGGTGCTGATCGTGTCGTTGCGTGAGCGGTAGAGGCTCAAGGTCCCGGGGGCGCTGGCGGCGAAGCCCTGGTTGGCCACGGTCACGAGCACGCGGTCGCCCTCGACCCGCACCCGCTCCAGGGCGAGGTCCGGCTCCTGGCTGGGCACGAAGCGCAGGTTCGCGTCGGGGAGCCCGCTCGCGCCGGGGCCCACCCGGCGCCCGCCGGCCCACAGCCCGATCTCGGCGCGGAGCCCGTTCCAGCTCTGGGTGCTCCCGTAGCAGAGCTCGACGGTCCCGTCCTCGTGGAGCTGCACCTGCCCGTAGACGTAGCCGCGGGGGTCCGCCTGGGGCGAGACCGAGTCGAACTCCACCACCCACACCCGGCTCGGAGCCTGGCCCACGAGCCCGACCCGCACCTGGTCCGCCCGGCCCTGGTTGCGCACCGCGAGGTCCGCGGCGAACAGGTCGACGCGGCCCTGGTCCCCCAGGCTCAGCGTGCCGTCGACGTGGAGCGTGGCCCGCTCGTGCCCGCCGAAGCCGGGGAAGCGGAAGGGGAGGGTCAGCTCGACGTCGGCGGTGTCCACCGGGGCCTGCGCCCCGTCCCACACCACGAAGGCGGTGTCGGGCAGCTCCTGCATGCCGCGGGGGAAGGTCTCGACCCGGTAGCTCTGCGCGCTGGCGCTGACGGCCAGCGCCAGGAGCGCCCCCGCGAGCTTCGTCGCCGTCTCAGTCAAGGACCACCCTGCTTTCCACGTGCGCCACGGCCTCGGCCGCTCCTGGCGTCTGCACCTGTACGTCGACCGCGCCTGCGGCGGTCGCCTGGACCACGACCACGGCGACCTCGCCGTCGCCCACGGGGTCCGCGCCCTCGGGGCGCAGCACGCGCAGGCTCAGCCCCCCCGCGCGGCGGACCGTGACCAGCTCGGCACCGGCCTCGTAGAGCGCGCGCCCGGGGAGCACCTCGCGCACGCGCCAGCCCTCGGGGAGCCCGACCTCGAGCTCGAGCTCACGCCACGCGCGGTCGAGGGCCAGGAGCTGGAGCGGCAGGCGCCGGGCGCCGTCGCCGGTCGCCCCCGGGGTGCCGACCCAGGCCGCGAACCCGCCCTGGGCCACGGCCAGCGCCCGGGCCCCGACGCCTCGCGCCGGAACCCCGCGGGGCGGCTGAGGGGCTCGTGCCCTCCCGGGCGCGGTCGCGGCGCGCCGCGGCGGCGAGGGCGCCGCCGCCGGGGGCGCGGGCCAGGTCGCGGGGCGCCGCCGGGCGCAGGGTCGGGCTCGGCGCCTCGGACAGCGGGCGCGCGCCCTCGACCGGGGCGGCGACCGCCGCGGCGCGGGGCTCGGTGAGCAGGGGCTCGATCGCGTCGCGGGCCGCGACCTGGGCCGCGGCGCCCTCGGCGGCGCCCCGCCGCCGGGGGAGGTCCAGCCCGACGAGCACCGTGAACGCGAGCATGGCCAGGGGCGCCGAGACCGCGCTCAGGGCCAGGGTCCAGCGCGCGAGGAAGCGCTCCTCGCGGGTCACCGACTGCAGCGGGTGCGCCAGCCGGGCGCTGACCGCCGCCACCAGGCGCACGCTGACCGAGCGCGAGCGCGCGCGCGCGACGGCCAGGCCGTCTCCGGCGCGCTCCTGCTGCGGGAGCCGGGCCCCGATCCGCGCCGAGCGCCCGCGCACGGTGCGCACCTCCCCCAGGAGGTCCGCCTGCAGCGGGGTCAGGCGCTGGGTCTCGTGGCTCGGGCGCCCGCGCAGCCGCGCGCTGGGCGCGGCGTCCAGGCGCCCGCTCGAGCGCACGGGCTCGAAGCGCAGGCTGTTCAGGCGCGCGGTGGCCCCGCGCTCGCTCGGGCGGGGTTCACTCACCGAGGATCCTCCGGGCCAGCGCGCTGGGGTCCCGCCGCAGGCGCTCGGCCAGGGCGCGGGTCTCGGGGTCCGGGTGCTCGCGGGCCACCGCGCGCACGAAGGCCGCGGGCCCGACCCGGGTCAGCGCCGCCAGGGCCAGGCGCCGCTCCTGAGCGTCGCCCTCGCGCACCCGCACCAGGAGCGCGCTGGCCTGGGCCCCCGAGAGCGCGACCCCGCTCCGGGCCAGGGCGCGGATCGTCGCGGCGCGCACCGCGGGCCGCGGGTCGCCGAGGCCCGCGCCGAGCTCGGGGTGGGCCTGAGCGCCCATGCCGCCCAGGAGCTCCACCGCGCGCAGCGCGTCCAGCTCGGCGCCGTGCAGGTCGCCGGCCAGGGCCTGGATCGCGCCGGTCGCGTCCCCGGCCGAGAGCGCCGCGGCGGCGGGCCTGAGCGCCGCGTCACCGGCCGGGAGCTGCCGCGCCGCGCGCAGCACGCTCGCCCCCAGGCCGGGGTGCCCGAGGCGCGCGCAGAGCGCGAACAGCTCGGGGCTCGGCCGCGCGTCCACCGCGCGCTGCACGAGGCCCAGCTCGCCGCCGCTCAGGGTCAGGTCGCGGAAGCGCAGCAGGTCCAGGGCCGCGTCCACCGCGATCCGGGGCTCGGGCGCGCCGAGCTGGTCGCAGAGCGCCGCCTGCAGCGCGCCGTCGCCGCCGTCGAGCCGCGGGAGGCGCGAGCGCACCGCCGCGGCGTAGGCCGGGCCGCCGCCCGCGATCCGCTGCCAGCCGCTGGCCAGCGGGCGCCAGCTCGCGCCGTCGTGGGCCGCGAACACGAGCCAGCGCTCGCCCACGGCCCAGGCCAGCTCGGCCTCGCCCCGCGGCAGCCACAGCGCCTGCGGGACCTGGCCCTTGAGCACCGCCCCGACCTCCAGGCGCACCCGGGTCGGCTCGACGCCGAGGACCTCGGCCTCGAACACCCCGTGGGCGGCGTCGCTCAGCGCGCCGAGGGTCACCTGCTCGCGCTCGACCACGCTCGCCTGGGTCAGGCTCGCGCTCAGGACGAGGAGCGCCCAGCTCGCGCCGCGCATCAGTGCACCCCCAGGTTCTGCTCGAGGATCTGGGCGGAGCCCGCCCCGAAGGCCGTGCGCCGGTCGGAGAGCACGAAGCGGCTGAGCGCCGCCTGCATGATCCCGCGCCGGTCGCTCTCGTCGTGGTTCAGGCCGACCGAGTGCCCGACCTCGTGGGCGGTCACGACCGAGATCGCGTGGGCCCAGTCGGCGGTCACGTCGTGCACCCGGCGGAAGCGGCGGTCCTCGCTCGCGGTCCCGTCGCCCAGGGCGTAGCTCCCGTCGAGGTAACGCCGGTCCCCCGCCGACAGCCGCGGGCTGAGCCGGCTGTCGCTGCCGTAGATCACCTCGGTGAAGATCCCCAGCTGGCCCAGGCGGCTGTTGTCCTCGGCCCGGCGGTTGCCGGGGTCGAGGTAGGAGACGCCGAGGGTGCTCGTGGTGTCCTCGTGCCGGCCGCCGACGGCCTCGCGCGAGTAGTCGCGCCCGACGCGCCCCGCCGGGCGCTCGCTCACGAAGCTCACCCGCAGGCTGCGCCCGACCACCGGGGTCCCGCGCTCGTCGAGGCCGTACTTCTGCCCGAGCTCGCTGAGGATCAGCGCGATCATGCGCCGGCGCACGAGGCGGTCGGTCTCGGGGTCCCCCGAGCGCAGCCCGTGGCGGTCCATGTCGGCGTCGAACAGGTCGCGCCTGAGCTCGAAGTCGATCTGCCACACGTCGCTGCGGTCCCGGGCCACGAAGGCCTCGGGGCTGAGCTCGGGCTCGGCCCGGGCCACGAGGGTGTAGCTCGGCTGCTGATCCCCGTAGCCCGCCACGACCGCCGCGTAGGTCCCGGCGCGCGGCGCGCGGAACGAGACCCGCGACTCCCGCCCGCCGCCCGGGGCGTCGTCGTTGAACGCGACCTGCGCGCCCTGGGGGTCGAGCACGCGCAGGGTGGTGTCCCCGGTCGTCTCGGTGCGCACCGTCGTCGCCTCCCCCGCGCTCAGGTCGAGGAGGAACACGTCGACGTCGCCGGGCGCCTGGATCGCGCCCCGGATCGCGGCCCCGCTCCAGGCGGTGCCGCTGGCCGCGTCGTCGCCGTGGTCGTCCGCCGCCGGCTGGGCCGGCGTCGCCGCGGTCACCGCCTTGACCGGCGTCACCCGCACCTGGTAGCTCGCGGTCCCCGAGCCGTAGGCCCGGACCTCGAGGCCGTAGGCCCCGCTGCGGCTCGGCGTCAGCACCAGCCGCGAGTCGAGCCCGCCCTGGGGGTCGTCGTCGTTGAACGCGATCCGCGCCCCGCCGGGGTCGAACACCCCGAGGGTCGTGTCGTCGGCGCTCTCGACCGAGACCTCGACCTCGACGTTGGCCCGCAGGTCGACCCGGAACCAGTCCCGGTCTCCTGCGACCTCGACCTCGCCGGCCAGCCCTTGGTTCTGCGCGAGCGCGGTGGCGTCGGCGAAGGCGTCCCCGTGGTCGTCGACGCCCTGGGTCCCGGCGGCGACCTCCGCGCCCAGGCGCACCTCGCCCAGCGCCTGGCCGTCGCCCGGGAAGCTCACCGGGGCCAGCCCGCGGGCGCTCAAGCTCCCGCCCACGCCCTGGAGCGCCGGGAGGCTCACGCGCAGCTCGCGGTCGTCGGGCAGCGGCAGCCGCGGCGAGAACGCGAGCTTGGCGCCCTCCACCGTCCAGCGGCCCTCGACCCGCTCGAAGCGCCCGCCCGGGTTCGCGTCGCGATCGACGTAGACCCGGATCGCGTGCGGATCCGCCCCCGGCGCCAACGGCGCGTCGAGGGTCAGCACCACCTGCGTGGCGGTGCGCGTCGCCGCGGCGACGTGCAGGTCGCCGACGGTCACAGCGTGCGTCGTTCGACGCGCGTTCCCCGCGGAGGGAGCGTGGCCGCCGCAGCCGGCGAGCACGATCGTCACCAGGAGGAGGCCGCACAACCTCCGCTCGAGCACCCTTCGTCCCTTCTCTTCCGACCCTCCCTGAACAAGCGGGGTGCCAAGCCCTCGCCGCGTCGGCCGAGGTGCGTCGGGGGCACGGGTTAGGAGCGAGTACGAAACGCGTACGAAAGGCGCACGCTTCGCCAGCGCGACCTGCGAAGCACCCTCAAGCCGCTCGTCTGCAAGCGCTTGCGCGCGCTGTCCCCAAGCCCGGCGTCGCCCCTGGGACGAAGTGGCCGAGCACACCGTGCGCTGAGGGGGCGAACCGAGTGCGCACCCCGCCCTCAACCCTTGGCGCTCGCACGGGTTGACCCCGATCGATTCTGGGAAGCCATCCGGTTGGAGCCCGTGCGGCCGTGGGTAAACGGAGGAAGCAGGGAACCGCCAAGGCCGCCAAGAGCGCCAAGGCTCCGCCCTGTCGGCCCCTCCTCCAGGTTGGCACGTGAGGCAGCAGCAGGACGTCGGTTCGCGTCGCGTCCCTTGCCTGCGCGAGGTGACCGAATCAGCGGAGCCTTGGCGTCCGTGGCGTCCTTCGCGGTTTGGTTGCCTGCTCCTGTCGGCGCGGTTTCGCACCAGCCTCCCGTGCCCGGGGTTCGACCGTCGGGGCGGGCACGCGTGGGCGAAGCCTCCGGGTCTGGGTCGAACCCACGGAGCACGCCCACGGCCCGCAGGACGTCCGTATCCTCCGTGTTCCTCTGGGCTCGTGCATACCGCTCCGTCCATGAGCCACCCCCCTACGCCCAGCTTGTGCGTCTCCACTCGAGCGTTTAGTCCGCCTGAGATTTCGCGCCGAACGCACCGGCGCCCTGGAGCCGGCCTCCCAGGCCGACCCGCGAGCCGCAGGCATTCCGTGTAGACTCCCCCGCTTCGAGGAGGGCGACGTGAACAAGCTGGCGTGGATCGGGGTCGGGCTGCTGCTGGGACTCGGGGTGGTGACCGCCCAGGAGCCCGCGCGGCGCGAGACTCCCCGCCAGTGCCTCGAGAGCTTCCTGCAGCTCATGGAGGTGGCGGCCGAGGCGCGCGACGGGCGGGCCATGTCCCGCGCGCTGGACTGTCTGGACCTGAGCGGCCTGCCCAAGGAACAGCGCGAGAGCCTGGGCCCGGTCTACGCCTTCCAGCTCTTCGACGTGCTGCAGCAGGTGCGCCCCGAGTCGGCCCAGGTGCCCGACAGCCAGGTCGGCGCACCCCATGTGCTCTACGCCGACCCCCTGGGGCGGGGCGCGGTGATCCTCGAGCTGACCGCCGACGACACCTGGCGCTTCAACGAGACCACGCTCCAGGCGCTGCCCGTGCTGTGGGCGAACCTCGCCGAGACCCGGGCCGTGGAGGAGGTCGAGGCCGCCGACGAGGCACCCAAGACGCTGCACGACTGGCTCATGCCCCACGTGCCCCAGTCCCTCCAGGGCCGCGCGCTCTTGCTCGAGCACTGGCAGTGGCTGGGCCTGCTCCTGATCTGGCTGAGCGGGATCCTGCTCGACCGGGTCAGCATGGCGATCCTGCTCGCGATCACCCTGCGCGCGCTGAAGCGCAATCAGATCCGGGTGGACAAGGACGTGGTCCGCCGCAGCACCCGCCCGTTCGGGTTCCTGCTCATGAGCGTCTACTGGTGGGCCGCGGTGGGGGTGCTCGAGCTGCCCGCGAACGTGGACCACGTGGTGATCCTCGCCGTGCGCTTCGTGGCCGCGGTGGCCGGGGTGTGGGCCGCCTACAGCGTGGTCGAGGTGATCTGCTCGGCCCTCGAGCGGCGCAGCCTGCGCACCGCGAGCCGCTTCGACGACCTGCTCGTGCCCCTGGTGCGCAAGTCGGCCAAGGTGTTCGTGGTCATGTTCGGCCTCGTGTTCGTGGCCGACACCCTCGAGTTCTCGATCTCGAGCCTGCTCGCCGGCGTGGGCCTGGCGGGCATGGCGGTGGCCCTCGCCGCGCAGGACACCGTCAAGAACTTCTTCGGCTCGTTGACCGTGGTCCTCGACCGCCCGTTCGAGGTCGGCGACTGGGTCCTGATCGACGGGGTCGAGGGCAGCGTGGAGGAGGTCGGCTTCCGCAGCACCCGGGTGCGGACCTTCTACAACTCCATGATCTCGCTCCCCAACGCCAAGCTCCTGACCGCGACCGTCGACAACATGGGGGCGCGCCACTACCGCCGCTGGAAGACCGTGGTCCAGGTGACCTACGCCACCCCGCCGGACCGGCTCGAGGCGCTGTGCGAGGGGATCCGCGAGCTGATCCGGCGCGCGGAGCTGACCCGCAAGGACTACTTCCAGGTCTACGTGACCGGCATGGCCGCCTCGGGGATCGACATCCTCGTCTACACCTTCTTCCAGACGCCGGACTGGGGCCGCGAGCTGCGCGCGCGCCACGACATGATCCTGGCGATCCTGCGCCTGGCCAAGAAGCTCGAGGTCGAGATCGCGTTCCCCTCGCAGACCCTCTACCTCACGCGGCCCAGCGACTCCCCCGACGAGGCCCTGGACACCGCCGGCGCCCAGGGGCGCGGGCGCGAGATCGCGCGCGAGCTGATCGGCGCCGCGGCCGGAGAGAGCAACACCCCGGCGGAGGGCTGAAACGCTTTTGGCCCGCTTAAGGGTCGAGACGTGGTCCAGGTCCGGCACCCACGCTAGACTGCGTCCTTCGGGCCGGCCTGGGTTGGCCCGCGAGTTGCTGCCGAGAAGCCCTACGAGAGGAGCCCTCATGACCCGCCACCTGTTGCTGGTCGCGTCCCTGGCCGTTGCCGCCGCCTGGGCCCAACCAACGGACGACGCCGACCTTCCCTTCCGCGAGGACCCCGCCACCGGCGAGAAGGTCCCCCTGTTCATGCACTCGACCACCTTCATCGACAGCAGCCTCTCCAGCACGTGGGGCCGCGACGCGGTGGAGCTCGAGGCGGCCATGACCGTCACCGGCGTGGACGGCAAGGAGCTGTTCCGCATCCTCGAGGCCCGCGACCGGCGCAACTTCCGCCGCGTGCGCCGCGCGAAGGAGGTCGAGGCCTTCTCCCTCGGCTTCGACTTCAACGAGGTCCCCTGGACCAGCGACGCCGAGGACGTGCGCGAGGGGATCGTCCCGGGCGAGCGCAGCCCCACGGTGACCCCCTACGTGTGGCTCACGATCGAGCGCGACAAGTTCCCGATCGACGAGGACGACAACCGCCGCAAGCTCGAGCTCGGCACCGACATCATGGACGACATTTACTACGACAACGACGAGTTCCTCCTGCTGCGCAACGACCTCTCGGTCCGCGCCCGCAAGCGCTGGGACTCCCTCGACGTCATGCGCCGCCTGCTGATCGCCATGAAGAAGGAGGGCGGCGTCGACGAGTTCGGGATCAAGCGCGCGGCGAAGATGGACAGCCGCTCGGACAGCCCCTCGCAGCAGGCGATCCGCACCCTGCACGAGGCCGTGACCCGCGGCCAGGTGAGCTGGGGCGGGCGCTCGTCGGCGCTCGAGCGCGTCTACAACGACCTCCGCGGGCGCGGGCTCCTGGGCTCGACCCAGAGCTACCAGGACGTGCTCGTCCTCGAGCCCAAGGCGTTCCTGCGCTCCGTGCGCAGCCGCTACCACCTCAACGAGCTCAGCGAGACCCAGCTGCGCCAGGTGTTCGACCTCGGCCGCCAGCGGATCGAGGCGCTCCTGGCCATGGCCCGCGAGGCGCGCATGAGCGGCGCGGTGCCCAACAACCGCCTGGACGAGGTGCGCGCCTTCGAGGCCATGGCCCAGGACACCCTCGACGGCGTGCGGATCGCCGAGATCGCCGGCCCCGGCCTGGCCGACCTCGGCGTGACCGCGAGCGTGGCCGAGATCCAGAGCCTGCTCCCCGCCAGCGCGACCCTCGGCAGCTCCCGCAGCCTGGAGGACATCGCGGCGCGTGAGGTGTTCTTGAACCAGCGCAAGGTCGTGGCCGAGGCCACCCGCGCCGCCTACCACCAGCTCAACCAGCTCCTCGACGACGGCGACAGCGAGAGCCTGCGTCGGGTGATCACCCAGAGCCTCGAGCGCAGCGACGCCGACGAGGACGCGGTGGAGTGGTTCACCCTCTGGGCGCGCTCCGAGGACCCGACCCTCGGCCCCCAGCGCACCCTGGACCGCTACGTGGCCCTGCACGAGGGCATGCTCGGCGACGCCGCCGCCCGCGACCGCTACAACGCCTACGGCGAGGCGCAGAAGGCGGCGGGCGAGAACGACTTCGAGGACTTCGAGGCCCTCGACGCCCAGGGCTGGGACGCGCTGCGCTTCCACCTGCGCAACGAGCAGGTGCGGATCTGGAACCGCCAGATCAAGACCGCGGGCACCATGGCCCTCGGGCTCTGGTTCGACGAGGCGCGTGAGTTCTACGTGCCCAGCTCGCGCCGCTCGACCGGCAACTTCCTGATCGACACCATGGACTTCGCCGCCATGTATCAGCCCACGGTGTTCGCCGGCGTCGCGCCCCAGGACCAGACCGCCGCGGTCGACCTCTCGCGCTCGCCCTACGTCGAGAAGCTCATGCACTCGACCCTGGTCAACGAGGTCCAGATCGAGCTCGACTCGAGCGCCCAGTACACCGACCGGATCAAGGAGCTGGCCTCGGTGATCGAGCTGCCCCGGCAGTTCATGCGCTGGGCCAGCGCCAGCGGCCAGGCCCAGGACGAGGCCGGCTTCCGCGCGCTCTACGACGAGCTCGCCGCCCTCGACGACGACGAGCTGCAGAACCGCCTGATCCCGTTCAACGACTACCTGGCCGAGCACAAGAGCGCGGTGCAGGCCCTGGCCGCCGACGAGTTCACCCGCTGGCTCGCGGTGGAGCGCCTGACCCTCGAGGTCAAGGACGACCCGGCCTACACCGTCGCAGGCCTGGAGCAGGCCCTCGCCGGCGCGCGCTTCGTGTTCGAGCAGTACCGCAACATGCTGACCTTCGTGGCCAAGCTCAAGGAGGACCGGGTCATGGACGTCCTCGACGACGCCGGCCTCGACGAGGACGACCTGGACTGGGTGCCGAGCACCGGCTCCAAGGGCTCGATCGCGGTCAGCATGATCCGCGACTCCGGCGCCAACACCGGCGGCCTGCTCGACTGGCTGACCCCGCCCGACCCGAACGACAGCGTGGCGACCGCCGAGCCCATGGGCCCTGGGACCTACTCCCACACCCTGACCCCGGGCGAGGACGACTACTTCCAGGTCCTGGTCGAGACCGGCCAGACCCTGGACCTGCGCCTCTCGAGCTCGAGCGCCGACGTCCTGGTCGAGCTGCTCAGCGCCGAC